>CAYORU010000012.1:0-84096 GCA_964406445.1 uncultured Steroidobacteraceae bacterium | reverse complement strand
AGACTCGAACTCTCACGGGTTGCCCCACTGGAACCTAAATCCAGCGCGTCTACCAATTCCGCCACTTTCGCACGGCGCAACCGAAGGCCGGCGGGAGCACGCGTCGAGCCGGGCATTATAGCGGATGGCGGGCCGCTGGGGCCGGCGGGGGAGATCGGGGACCGGTGACCAGTGACCGGTGACCGGTGACCGGCCAGAACCCGCGATCGGTGGGGATGCCCGGTTTGGCCGATCACCGGTGACCGGTCACCGATCACTCCTCTTATGCCTCAACCTCGCCCGCCTCGCCCGGACATACGCCACGGCGCTCGGCAGCACGAACGCGACCAGGACCGCGACGCTCACCCACTCCTGGTTGCCGCGGGCGCCGCCATAGGCGCCGGCGTAGATCAGGGTGATCGTGACCACGGCGGCGAGGATCGCGCCGACCTTGAGCGCGGACAGCGCCCTCTCCATCGGCGTGGCCAGGTGCTCGAAGCCCGCGGCCGAGGGCAGGTTGTAGTTCGGGTCGCGGAACGGGTTGCTCGGTTCGGGTCGGCGATTCAAGGGGCGTCCTCGCTGTGCGGCGGCTCAGCCGGGGGCCCGGACGAAGCCCGTGCCGAGCACGCGCCGGACCTCGCCGAGGCGGCGACGGCTCACCGGCAGTCTACGGCCATCGGACAACTCGCACACCCAGCCGTTCGCCGAGGGCTGCACGCGTCGCACGTGCGCCAGCGCGACCCAGTGGCTGCGATGGATCCGGATCCCCCGCTCGCCGAGCGCGGCCTCGGCCTCCGCGAGGCTGCCCATCAGCATCGTCCGCCCCTCGCGGGTGTGCACGTGCAGGTAGTGCAGGTCCGCGCTGAGCGAGACCAGGTCGCGCCCGAGCGCCGGCGGCAGCCGCTCGAGCAGGCTGCGGGCCGCGCCGCCCTCGCCCGGCCGCGCCCGCGGCTCGGGATCGTCGCCCGGCGACGCCTGCGTCGCGGGGCCGCGGCCGCCGGCCGGCGCCAGCAGGACGGGCGGCAGGTTGATCACCACCCAGGCCAGCAGGAACTCGGGCCAGAGCTGGAGCGCCTCGGCCGCCACCCGCGAGGCGCCGCCGCGCGCCTCGAGCCTGTCCAGCCAGTCCGTCTCGAGCGCTGCGGGCGCCGCCGGGAACAGGGCCTCCAGCCCCACCGCGAGGGGCGCGAACAGCCAGGCGGCGAGGGTCCCGGACACGAGCACCAGCGGCAGGGGTCGCCAGCCGGCCCGGAACGCCAGCAGCCCGCGGGCCACGGCGGTGGCGATGAGGAGCCCGATCCCGACGTGCAGCAGCCAGTGAAGCAGGGCCAGCGGGAAGCCCAGGTGGCGGGTCGGGCCTGGTTCGAACACGGCGAGCAAGAGCGCGAGCCCGACGGCGGCGAGCGCCAGGCCGCGCGTGAACGCCCGGTCGCTCGCGCCCCCGGGGATCACCCGACGGTCACGCAGGGCGCGCGGAGGCTGCCGCTCGTGCAGATTTCCGACCGTTCGTGCATGAACGGCGGGCTTTCCGAATCAAGCACTTGGGCGCTCCACGAAACGCCGGCGGACCGCACCCGCGGCCGCCCAACCCTGGAGAGACCCGTGACCAAGTTCCGCCCGTTCCCGCGCACCCTGTCCACCCTGTCCGCCCTGTCCGCCCTGTCCGCCACGCTCGCGCTGCAGGCCGCCCCGGCCGCGGCCGATCCGCAGGCGGGATGGTATGCCACCGCCATCGGTGGCGTGACCTCCCAGGGCAGCCAGGACTTCTCCCTCGCCGGCGCCGCCGAGCCCGCCGCCACCGCCCGATTCGATCCCGGATTCCTCGCCGGCGCGGCCGTCGGCTACCAGTTCGAGGGCCCGTGGCAGCTGGAGGCCGAATTCACCTACCAGACGGTCGACGTCGACCGGCTGAGGCCCGAGGCCTTCGGGCCCTTCGACGAGGGCAACTACGCCTCCACGGCCTTCGCGGCGAACGCCCGCTACAGCGCGGACCTGTTCGGCAGTCCGCGCGCGCGCGCCTTCCTCGGCGCCGGGGTCGTCTGGCTGACGGAGGTGGACATCGACTTCGAGCAGGCGGGGAACGAGCGTTCCTTCAGCGGCGACGGCTTCGGCCTGCAGCTGCTCGCCGGTGCGCGCTACGAGGTCGGCGAGCGCCTGTTCCTCGAGGCGGCGGTCCGCTACCTGCGCGCGACCTCGCTCGACCTGCGCGGCGAGGGGGGCGAGACGGCGAGGCTCGAGGGCGACTACGCGCCGCTGTCGGCGACGCTCGCGCTGGGCTACCGCTTCTGAGAAGGACGGGGCCCCGGCCGTGGCCGGCCGGGGCCCCCGGCATTGGTGGGCCATGTAGGACTCGAACCTACAACCTACGGATTAAGAGTCCGCAGCTCTACCAATTGAGCTAATGGCCCGCGAATTTGGGGCGAGCGATGGGACTCGAACCCACGACGACCGGAATCACAATCCGGGGCTCTACCAACTGAGCTACGCCCGCCAAAGTCAAAACTGTTCCCGCTCCGGCCCGTCGGTGTGGCGCGCCCGGCAGGACTCGAACCTGCAACCGCCGGCTTAGAAGGCCGGTGCTCTATCCGGTTGAGCTACGGGCGCCTCGCATCACCGCCCGCGACGCCGCCGGTCCGTTGGTCGGGGCAGAGGGATTCGAACCCCCGACCCTCTGCTCCCAAAGCAGATGCGCTACCAGACTGCGCCATGCCCCGCCAGGAAACTGCCGGATGCACCCGCCGCGGCCTACGCCCCTGCGGGGGCGCAGAGTGTACGATCGCGTCCCGGAGGCGTCAATTTCGGCGGAGGCGCAGCGGCGGATGGCAGCGAAGCTCATCGACGGCAAGTCCATCGCCGCGGCGCTCAAGGCCGAGATCCGCGCCGCGACGGACGCGCTGGCGGCACGCGGCGGGCGGCGCCCCGGCCTCGCCGTGGTGATGGTCGGCGACAATCCGGCCTCCGCCGTCTACGTTCGCAACAAGCGCCTCGCCTGCGAGCAGACGGGCATCGTCTCGATCGCCCACGACCTGCCGCATTCGACCACCGAGGTGGAACTTCTGCAGCTGATCGACCGCCTCAACGAGGACCCGGCGGTCGACGGCATCCTCGTCCAGCTGCCGCTGCCCGAGCACATCCGGCCCGCGGCGGTCATCGACCGCATCTCGCCCAAGAAGGACGTGGACGGCTTCCACCCCTACAACGTCGGCCGGCTCGCCCAGCGCGTGCCGCTGATCCGGCCCTGCACTCCCTATGGGATCGTGCGGATGCTGGAGGCGATCGGCGTGAGCCCCAAGGGGCAGCACTGCGTCATCGTCGGCGCCTCCAACATCGTCGGCCGGCCGATGGCGCTCGAGATGCTGCTGATGGGCGCGACGGTCACCGTCTGCCACCGCTTCACCCGCCAGCTCGACCAGCACGTCGCGGCCGCGGAGATCCTCGTCGCGGCGGTCGGCAAGCCCGGGATCATCCAGGGCGCGTGGATCCGCGAGGGCGCGGTGGTCGTCGACGTCGGCATCAACCGCCTCGAGGACGGCCACCTCGTGGGCGACGTCGAGTTCGAGGTCGCCGCGAAGCGCGCCGCCTGGATCACGCCCGTGCCGGGCGGCGTGGGCCCGATGACCGTCGCCGCGTTGATGAAGAACACGCTGGAGGTGGCGGTGAAGAGGCAGGAACGGTGACCGGTGACCGGTGATCGGTGATCGGTGACCGGCCGAACCGGGCAGTGCCTCTCGTCGAGCGTTCCGGCCGGTCACCGGTCACTGGTCACCGATCACTTCCTCCGCCACTTCGTCCCCCCGGCACCATCCTCGAGGATGATTCCCGCTTCCGCGAGCTCGTCGCGGATCCGGTCCGACTCCGCCCACTGCCTGGCCTTGCGGGCCGCGTTGCGCAGGGCGATGCGCGCCTCGACCTCGGCGTCGGCGAGCGCCGCTGCTCCGACGGCGGCGCCGGCCGCGAGCGGCGACGAGGTTGCGAGCCAGGCGCCGGGATCGTGCGTCAGCAGGCCGAGCACCCTGCCGAGCGCAGCGAGTTCCGCCGCGAGCGCGCCGGCCCGCGCGGCATCGCCGGCGGCCTTGGCGGTGTTTAGCTCGCGCGCCAGCTGCTGGAGCACAGCGAGCGCCTCGGGGGTGTTGAAGTCGTCGTCCATGGCCTCGGCGAACCGCCCGCTCCAGGCGCTGCGCGGCGCGGGCTCGACGGGGCTCGCGTCGCGCAGCGCGAGGTACAGCCGCGACAGCGCCGCATCGGCCTGCAGCAGGTTCTCCTCGCTGTAGTTGACCGGCCCGCGATAGTGGCTCGCCAGCACGAACGCGCGCATCACCTCGGGGCGCAGCCTGGGCAGCACTTCCCGCACCGTGAAGAAGTTGCCGAGCGACTTCGACATCTTCTCGTCGTCGACGTTGAGGAAACCGTTGTGCATCCAAAGCCGCGCGAACGGCGCGTCGCAGGCCGCGCAGGACTGCGCGATCTCGTTCTCGTGGTGCGGGAACTTCAGGTCCATGCCGCCGCCGTGGATGTCGAACTGCGGCCCGAGCAGCGCCGTGGACATCGCCGAGCACTCGATGTGCCAGCCGGGACGGCCGCGGCCCCAGGGCGAGTCCCAGGCGGGCTCGCCCGGCTTGGCGGCCTTCCACAGGACGAAGTCGAGCGGGTCTCGCTTGTGCTCGCCGATCTCGACGCGGGCGCCCGCACGCAGGTCGGCGAGCTTCTTGCCCGACAGGCGCCCATAGGGCGCGAACCTGGCCACGGCGTAGAGGACGTCGCCGCCGGCGACGTAGGCGTAGCCCTTGTCCACCAGCACCGAGATCATGTCGATGATCTGCGGCATGTACTCGGTCGCGCGCGGCTCCGCGTCGGGCCGGCCGATGCCGAGCGCGTCGAAGTCCTCGTGCATCGCCGCGATGAACCGCGCTGTCAGGGTCTCGGTCGATTCGCCGCGCTCCGCGGCGCGCTGGATGATCTTGTCGTCCACGTCGGTGATGTTGCGGACGTAGGTGACCCGGTAGCCGCTCGCCAGCAGCCAGCGTCGCACGACGTCGAAGACGATCTGCGAGCGCGCGTGGCCGACGTGGCAGTAGTCGTAGACGGTGATGCCACAGACGTACATCCGGACGTGGCCGGGCTCGATCGGCTCGAGCGGCCGCTTCCCGCCGGTCATCGAATCGTGGATGCAGAGCATCAGTTGCTTCCCGTCGCCTGTTCCGCGGCAGCGAGCCGCGAGCGGATGGTGTCGATCGGCAGCGCCGCGAGCAAGGGCCCGAGCTCGGGGCCGTCGCAGCGGCCTGTCAGCGCCGCGCGCAGCGGCAGGTAGAGCTCGGCGCCCCTGCGGCCGGTGCGCGCGCGCAGCTCGCGGGCGAGCGCCGCGAGGTCCGGCCCGGTGGACTCGAGCGCGGCGCGCGCCGCCGCGAAATAGGCCGCTCCGGCGCGCTCGAGCTCGCCGTGCGCCTCGGGGCCGGGCGTGGGGACGCCGCCGAACAGCACCTCGGCCCAGGGACCGGCGTCGGCAGGGAAGAGCAGGTTGTGCCGCAGCAGCGCGGCCAGCCGGTCGCGCTGGCCGGCATCCAGCGCCGCGGGCAGCGCCGCGCCGAGCCAGGCGGACAGCGCCGCCTCGCCGAGGTGCTTCACCGCCTCGCGCTGCCAATGGAGCAGCTGCGACTCATCGTAGTGGGCGGGTGCGCGGCCAACCCGCTCGAGCGCGAAGTGGGCCGGCAGGTCCGCGGGCTCTAGCCAGCCGTCCGGCGCGCCGGCGTGGCCGAGGCGCAGCAGGTAGTTGGCGACGGCGCCCGGCAGGTAGCCGCGCCGGGCGAGCGCGCCGACGCTCTGCGCCCCGCGGCGCTTGGAAAGCGGCGCCCCGTCGTCGCCGACCAGCAGCGGCAAGTGGCCGTAGGCCGGCGCCTCCAGGCCGAGCGCGGCGAGCAGCAGGCGCTGGCGCGGCGTGTTGGCGAGGTGGTCCTCGCCACGCAGCACGTGCGTGACGCCCATCAGCGCGTCATCGAGCGCGTTGCAGAAGAAGAACACGGGCACGCCGTCCGCCCGGCGCAGGACGAAGTCCCCGAGCTCGTCGGTCGCGAACCGCTGCGGGCCGCGAACGAGGTCGTCGAACGCGAGCGTCTCGCCTGCCGGCACCCGGAAGCGCAACACCGGCGCCCGGCCTTCGGTGGCGTGGCTCGCCCGCCGGGCGGCGTCGAGGTCGCGGCAGGTGCCCGGGTAGCGCGGCGGCTCGCCACGGGCGAGCTGCGTGCGTCGCGCGACCGCGAGCGCCTCCGGCGAGCAGTAGCAGGGATAGGCGAGCCCGTCGCGCTCGAGGCGCGCGTAGTGGGCCGCGTACACGGCGCCGCGCTGCGACTGGCGATACGGCCCGGCCGCGTCCTCCCGGCCCGGGCCGGCGTCCCATTCGAGTCCGAGCCAGCGCAGGTCCTCGAGCTGCGCAGCGAGGAACTCCTCGGAACTTCGGCTCGCGTCGCTGTCCTCGACACGCAGCAGGAAGCGCCCCCCAAGGGAGCGTGCGAGCAGCCAGGAGAACAGCGCCGTGCGGGCGTTGCCGAGGTGCAGCAGGCCGGTGGGGCTCGGCGCGAAGCGGGTGGTGGGGACGCGCGACATGGGGCCGACAGTCTAAGGCATGGCCGCGCGCGGCTCACGGCGGCCGTTGCGCTAGACTGTGGGCCCATGAAGCGACTCCTGTTCCTGCTCGCGCTGCTGCCGGTCGCCGGCCTCGCCCATGCGGTGGACCCCCTCACGCCGCGCGTGCGCATCGAGACGAGCGTCGGCAACTTCGTCGTCGAGCTCGACGCGGTGCGGGCGCCGCTCACCGCGGAGAACTTCCTGCGCTACGTGCGCGACGGCTTCTACGACGGAACGGTGTTCCACCGGGTCGTCGCCGGCTTCGTCGTGCAGGGCGGCGGCTTCGACCGCGCCTACGCGCTGAAGCCGACCCGCGGCCCCGTCGCCAACGAGTCGGGCAACGGCCTCTCGAACCGGCGCGGCGCGGTCGGCCTCGCGCGCGGCGACTCGCCCCACTCCGGCACCTCGCAGTTCTACGTCAACGTCGTCGACAACCTCGGCCTCAATCCGCTGCCGACGCGCTGGGGCTACGCCGTGTTCGGCCAGGTGGTCGAGGGAATGGACGTCGTCGACCGGATTTCCACCGTCGCGACCGGCGCGGTCGGCCCGTTCGGGGCGGAGGCGCCGTTGCAGCCCGTCGTGCTGCGACGGGCGAGCGTGGTCGGCGAACGCCAGCCCGCCGAAGAGGCGGCGGAGCCGCGGCCGCCGCCGGTGGCGGCGCCGCCCGACGCAATCGCCAGCGGCGCTGCGGAGGACGGGGCCCCGCCGGAGGGCGAAGCCGCGACCGGGTCCGGCGCGGAGCCACCGCCGCAGCCGTGACGGCCCTCTTCGCCTCGGACCTGCATCTCGAGCCCGGGCGGCCGGAGATCACGCGCCAGTTCCTCGATTTCCTCGGCGGCGCGGCGGCAGAGGCGGCC
This sequence comes from uncultured Steroidobacteraceae bacterium, assembly GCA_964406445.1. Lineage (GTDB taxonomy): Bacteria > Pseudomonadota > Gammaproteobacteria > Steroidobacterales > Steroidobacteraceae > SG8-30. The sequence continues at coordinate 76,642 of CAYORU010000012.1, read as the reverse complement.
TCGCTCTACCTGCTCGGCGACCTGTTCGAGGCCTGGCTCGGCGACGACGCGCCAGACCCGCTCGGCGCCGAGGTCGCCAACGCCCTGTCCGCCGTCGCCGCACGCGGCACGGCGGTGTACGTGATGCAGGGGAATCGGGACTTCCTGCTGGGCGACGGCTTCTGCGCCCGGGCCGGCGCGACCCTGCTGCCCGACCCGGTGCTGCTGAGCCACGCCGGCGGGCGCGCGCTCGTCACCCACGGCGACGCCCTGTGCACCGCCGACGGCGCCTACCAGCGGCTGCGATCGCTGGTGCGCGACCCAGCGGTGCAGCGGGCCTTCCTCGCCCTGCCCTTGCCGGCCCGGCGCTCGCTGGCCACCGAGGCGCGCGCCGGCAGCCGCGCCCATCTCGAGCAGGCCGGCGAGTACATCACCGACGTGGAGCCGGCGGCGGTGGAGTCGGTGCTGCGCGGCGCGGGGGCCGACATCCTGCTGCACGGCCACACGCATCGGCCGGGCGTGCACGCGCTCGAAGTCGACGGGCGCTCGTGCACCCGCATCGTGCTCGGCGACTGGCACGCCGCGGGAAGCTACCTGCGCTGGGACGAGTCGGGCTTCGAGCTCGTCACGCTGCCGCGGCGCTAGCGTACGCCGGAGCGGCCCCTACGGCGGGCCGGAGTGGAAGCGGAAGTCGGGGTCGGGCTGCGTCGCGAGCTCCGACTCGAGTTCCGCGAGCGCGCGAAGGCGCGCCTCGAGGTCGAGGCCGGCGGCCGCGGCGTGCTCGCGGGCGAGGTCGAGGTAGACGCGGAAGTGGCGGGCCTCGGATTCGCCGAGTCCCCGGTAGAAGCCGGCCAGCGGCGCCTCGAGCCGCGGCCCCAGGCCGGCGAAGCGCTCGCAGGAGCGGGCCTCGATCAGCGCGCCGCAGATCAGCAGGTCGAGCCGCCGGGCGGGCTCCGTGCTCGCCGCGGCCCGCCTGAGGCCGGTCGCATAGCGGCCCGGGCGCTGGCGCTCCGGCGCCACGCCGAGCGCCTGCATGTGGCGCTGCACCTGCTCGAAGTGACGCAGCTCCTCGCGCGCGAGCCGCGACAGCTGGCGCGTCAGCGTCGCGTCCTCGGCGTAGGCGAACATCATCGCGAGCGCGGTCGAGGCCGCCTTCTTCTCGCAGTTGGCATGGTCGACGAGCAGCGCGTCGCGCGACGCCGCGGCCGCGTCGAACCAGGCCGGCGGGGTGGCCGCGAACAGCAGGTCCTCGGGCGCCTCGGCCTCGGACAGCGGGCGCGCCAGCCGGGCGGCCGCGGCGGCGAGCTCCGCCGCGCTTGCGAAGCGCTGCGCAGGATCCCTCGCGAGGCAGCGGTGCAGCAGCCGCTCGTAGCGCCGAAGCGGCGGCTGCAGCACCGGCCGCGGCGCGTTGGCGTGCTGCCAGATCACCTTCATGGGCGTGTCCGCCGAGAACGGCTTCTGCCCCGTCAGCATCTCGTGGAAGATCACGCCGAGCGCGTACAGGTCGCTGCGCTCGTCGGTCGGCCGGCCGTGCCCCTGCTCGGGGCTCATGTAGTACGGCGTGCCGAAGATCTCGCCGCCGCTGGAGGCGTCGAGCTCGAACTGCTTCGACATCCCGAAGTCGATCAGCGCGACGCTGCCGTCCTCGCGCAGCATCACGTTGCCGGGCTTGAGGTCGCGGTGCAGGACCCCGGCGCGGTGCAGCACGCCGAGCGCCTCGGCCATGTCGCCGAGCAACCCGAGCGCCTCGCCCGGCGCGAGGCCCGCTCGGATGCGCCCGCGCAGGTCGCCGGCCGGGAAGTACTCCATCGCGATGAAGGCGTAATTGTCGTTGGCGCCGAAGTCGTGGATGTGCGCGACCTTGGGATGCTCCAGCGCGGAGGCGATCTGGTACTCGCGCAGGAAGCTGTCGAAGTCGCCGCCGCGCTGCCCGCCGTCCGCGGCGTGCTGCAGGACCTTGAGCACGATCTCGCGGCCGGTCTTCTGGTCCTCGGCGAGGTAGACGCTCGACAGCGGGCTCTGCGCGAGCTTGCGCACGAAGCTGTAGCCCCGGATGACGTGCTCGCCGAAGCGCGACCGGAGGTCCCCCGTGGAGAGCTCCAGCGTGCTCTCGCCGGGCGGAGGCTCGGCGCGGCGCACTTCGCGGGCCTCGTGCAGCGCGCGCACGAGGCGCGCGTGCTCGATCTTTCGCTTGGACAGGCAGGCGAGCGCGCCGGCCGCGAGCGCCTCGCGCTCGATCTCGGGCGAAGGCGCGCCGAGCAGGTAGACGACCGGCGGGCAGCCGCGCCGCGCCCGCAGGTCGCGCAGCCAGCCGATGCCCGAGCCCGGACCGGGAGAGTCGTCGAGCAGCACCACGTCGACGCCGCCCAGATCGAGGTCGTCCGGCGGATCCTCGAGGTGCGTCGGGTCGAGCTCCGCGACCTCGGGGTCCTCGAAGCCGGTGGCGACGTGCTGGGCGAGCAGCCGCCGGTACAGCGGCTCGTCCTCGATGATCAGCGCGCGCAGCGACATAAGCGGGAGTTTACCCCTCGCGGCTGGCAGCCGGACCGTGACCGGGTTGGCATCGCAGGCCGAGCAGGAGGTCGCCGACGTTGGTCGAGGTGACCCCGGTGTGAACGAGGTCACCGGTCGCGTCGAGCAGGCTGCCGCTGTCCGCCCGCGACAGGTGCGCGCGCGCATCGAGACCGAGCGCCGCCGCCCGCGCGACCGTGCCGCCGCCGACGAGCGCGCCGGCGTCCTCGGTGTTGCCGTCCCTGCCATCGGTACCCGCCGCCAGCAGCAGCCGCGAGTCGTCGCCCGCCATCTCGCAGGCCGCGGCGAGCGCGAGGTGCTGGTTGCGCCCCCCGCGACCTGGTCGCGGCGGCAGCTCGACCGTCGTCTCGCCGCCGGCGAGGTACAGGCCGGCCGGCATCGCGGCGAGTTGCGCTGCCGCCTGCCGGCCCGCCGCCGCCGCGTCGCCGGCGAGGCGCGCCGCGGCGCGCCGGACGGCAAGGCCACGCTCCTGCGCCGCGGTCTCGATGGCCCCGAGCGCCTCCTCCAGCCGCCCCACCAGCTTCACCGGGCAGCGGGCAGGCTCGCCCGCCGGCAGCGCCGCGCGCGCGAGCAGCGCGTCGAGCCAGTCGGGCAGACCGGCGGGCAGGGGGCCAGGCGCCGAGCCCGCGAGCAGGCCCGAGCCGATCACCGCAGGGTCGTCGTCCGGCACGTCGGAGATCGCGTAGCCCTCGACCGCGGCGTGCGCCAGCCGTGCGAGCAGCCGGCCATCCTTCACCGCCGACAGCCGGCGCCGCAGCGCATTGATCTCGCCGATCGGGCGGCCCGACGCCAGCGCCCACTCGTTGAACCGCCGCAGGTCGGGCAGGCCGACGTCCCCGGCGGGGACCTCGAGCAGGCTCGAGGCGCCGCCCGAGACGAGGACCAGCACGCGCGCCCCCGGCGGCACCTCGGCCGCGAAGCGAAGCGCCGCCGCGCCGGCGGCGAGGCTGCGCGCATCCGGCACGGGGTGCCCGGCCGCCAGGCAGGCGACGCGCGCATCGCGCTCGAGTTCGGGCCCGAAGCTGCTCTCGCCGGCCACCACGAGGGCCTGCTCGAGGCGCCCGCCGAGCGCGTCGAGCGCGCCGAGCGCCATCGCCGGCGCGGCCTTGCCGGCCGCGAGCACCCAGGCAGGACCACGCACCGTCGATCGCGCGAGCGCCTCGCGCATGCGCGTGCGCCCGTCCACCGCCGCGAGGCCGCGGGCCAGGAGATCGAGCAGCAGGATCCGCCGGGGGTCCGCGTCGCGCATCGCGGCGCGGCGGCCGGCGTCAGACCACGCGCACCGGGCGGCGCGCGCCGGGCTCGTCGCGACGCTGCGCCTTGACCTCGTCGGCGCGCTCGCGGATGAGCCGGCCGAGGTACTCCTCGTCCACGTCGCCGGTGACGTACTCGCCGGAGAAGCAGGACGTGTCGAATTCCTCGATGTGGGCGTTGTCGTGGCGGCAGGCGGCCACGAGGTCGTCGAGGTCCTGGTACACCAGCCAGTCGGCGCCGATGATCCGCGCGACTTCCTCCTCGCTGCGCCCCGCCGCGACCAGCTCGGCCGCCACCGGCATGTCGATGCCGTACACGTTCGGGAAGCGCACCGGCGGCGCGGCCGAGGCGAAGTAGACCTTGCGCGCGCCGGCCTCGCGGGCCACGTCGATGATCTGCGCCGAGGTCGTCCCGCGCACGATCGAGTCGTCGACCAGCAGCACGTTGCGGTTGCGGAACTCGAGGTCGATCGCGTTCAGCTTGCCGCGCACCGACTTCTGGCGCATCTCCTGCCCCGGCATGATGAAGGTCCGGCCGATGTAGCGGTTCTTGACGAAGCCCTCGCGGTACTTCACCCCGAGCGAGGCAGCGAGCTGCATCGCGCTGGTGCGGCTGGTGTCGGGGATCGGGATCACCACGTCGATGTCGTGGCCCGGGCGCAGCCGGCGGATCTTGTCGGCGAGGCGCTCGCCCATGCGCATGCGCGCCTTGTGCACCGAGATGTTGTCGATGATCGTGTCGGGGCGCGCGAAGTACACGTACTCGAAGATGCAGGGCGTGTGCCGCTCGGCCGGCGCGCAGCGGTGGCTGTGGAGCCTGCCCTGCCTGTCGACGTAGACGGCCTCGCCCGGCTCGACGTCCCGCTCGAGGCGGAAGCCGAGCATGTCGAGCGCCACGCTCTCCGAGGCCAGCATCCACTCCGGCCCGCGGGCCGACTCCCGCCGGCCGAGGATCAGCGGCCGGATGCCGTGCGGATCGCGGAAGCCGAGGACGCCGTGGCCGACGATCAGCGTCACCACCGCGAAGCCGCCGCGGCAGCGGCGGAACAGCGCCTCGAGCGCGGCGAACAGGTCGGCCGGCTCTAGGTGCCCGGCCGGGTTCTTCTGCAGCTCGCTGGCCAGGACGTTGAGCAGCACCTCGGAGTCGCTGCTCGTGTTCAGGTGCCGGCGGTCGCCGCGGACCAGCGCGGCGGTCAGCTCGGCGACGTTGGTCAGGTTGCCGTTGTGGGCGAGCCCGATGCCGAAAGGCGAGTTCACGTAGAACGGCTGCGCCTCGTCGACGCTGTCGCAGCCCGCGGTCGGGTAGCGCACGTGGCCGATGCCGATGTTGCCGGCCAGCTGCAGCATGTGGCGCTGGTGGAACACGTCCCGCACCAGCCCGTTGTCCTTGCGCACGAACAGCTCGTCGTCGCGCATGGTCATGATGCCCGCCGCGTCCTGGCCTCGGTGCTGGAGCACGGTCAGCGCGTCGTAGATCCGCTGGTTGACCGGCGAGTGCCCGACGATTCCGACTATTCCGCACATGGCATCACCCGCGGGAAGCTTGCGACGGCACTCCGAACAGCGGCCGGACGGCCGGCTCGGCATAACGCTCCAGCCAGTTCGAGACGTACTCCGCGTAGGGCATCACGCGCGACGACGTCCACCACTCGGCGCCCTGCATGCCGAGACCGCGCGCCGCCAGCACCACCACGCCGACGATCACGAGCGCCCTCGCCGCGCCGAACAGCGCGCCGAGCGCGCGGTCGGTGGCCGCGAGACCGCCGTTGCGATGCAGCAGCCAGGCCACGAACGAGGCCAGCAGGGAGCCGGCGAAGACCGCCGCCACCAGGAGCACGATGCGGCCGGCCCACTCGCGCAGCGTGGGCGAGTCGAGCGCGCCGCCGAAGTACGGGTGCAGGAGGTAGGCGTAGTGCCAGGCGAGCCACAGGCCGACCAGCCAGGCCAGCAGCAGGATCGCCTCGCGGACGAAGCCGCGCAGCGCGCCGGCCGCCACCGAGAACAGCGCGATCGCGGCGAAGAGGTAGTCGGCACCGTTCATGCGTGGGCGGGCTCCGGCGGGCAGGCCGCAATTCTACCCGAACGCGGTCAGCGCGGCCCTCGCTCAGGGATGGCGGGCCACCGTGCCCGGATAGCCGTCCTTGCCGAGGCGGGCGGCCAGCGTGTCGGCGCGCGCGCGCTCCTGCTCGGGCCCCACCCGGACGCGGTGCAGCACCCTGCCGTCGGCACGATGCTCGGCGATGAAGGCCGGATAGCCGCGCGCGCGCAGCTCGGCGACCAGCTTCTGCGCCGCGGCCTCGGCCGCGAAGGCGCCGAGCTGGACTGCCCAGGCCTCGTTCGCGGGGGCGGGCGGCGCCGTGGCGGCCGGCGCGGCCCCGGCCGCCTGCGCCGGCGCCGGCACGCTGCTCGGCGGAACCGGTACGGCGCCCTGCTCCGGCGCCGGTTGCACCGGCGGCGTGGGGGGGATCGGCTCGGGCATCAGCGCCGCGGACGGCGCCGGGGTTGGCGCCAGGTCGATCTCGAGGCTCTTCATCGCCGTAGTGGCCCGCGGTGGCGGAGGCTCGGACGGCGACTTGGGCCCGGTGAGCACCGCCGGCACGATCGCGATCACCGCGACCACGAGGATCACGGCGCCGACCAGTCGCTCCTGGGTCGCTCTCTCCATCGGTCAGGGAAACCCGTGGGCCGCGGGCAGGCCTCGTATTGTACCCCGGCCGTCAGCCGGGCAGGTCGAGCCAGTCGAGCGCCCCGCCGACGGTCAGGAACGAACCGAATACGAGCACGCGCTCGCCCGGCTGGGAGCGGGCGCCGGCCGTGGCCATCCCCGCCGCGACCGAGGGCGCCTGTCCCACGGGCCGGCCCACGGCCGGCGCCAGTCGCGCGGCGAGTTCGCCCTCGGCCAGCCCGCGCGGGCCTTCGAGACGCACCGCGATCCACTCGTCGACCACGGCCGCGAGCGCCGCGCCGATGCCCGCCACGTCCTTGTCACCGAGGATGCCGCACACCGCCCGGGTGCGCCCGGCGACCGGTCGCGCCGCCAGCGCCGCGGCGAGCGCGCGCGCCGCGTCCGGATTGTGCGCCACGTCGAGGATCCACTGCGGCGGACCCTCGACCACCTGGAAGCGGCCGGCGAGCCGCACCCGCGACAGCCCGGCGCGGACGGCGTCGTCCGGCACGAGCAGCGCGGGCTCGGCAGCCTCCAGCACGGCGAGCGCGGTGGACGCGTTCGCCAGCTGCATCGCCCCGCCGATCGCCGGCGGCGGCAGGTCGGGACGGCGCGCGCGCGTCGAGACGTAGTCCCAGCCGTCGGGCCGCTCGACGAAATCGAAGTCGACGCCGAGGCGGCGAAGCCGGGCGCCGATGCGGGTGGCCGCCTCCCCGACCGAGTTGGGCATGGCCCGCGAACCGAAGACCGCCACCCTGCCCGGCCGGAAGATGCCGGCCTTCTCGCGGCCGATGTGCTCGACGGTCGGCCCGAGCCACTCGGTGTGGTCGAGGCCGATCGACACCACCGCGGCCACGTCCGCATCCACCGCATTCACGGCGTCGAGCCGGCCGCCGAGGCCGACCTCGAGCACGGCGACGTCGACCTCCGCGCGCTCGAACAGCAGCAGCGCCGCGAGCGTGTTCCACTCGAAGTAGGTGAGGCTGGTGTCGCCGCGGACCCGGTCGATCCGGTCGAAGGCTTCCAGCAGAGCCGCGTCGGTCGCCTCGACGCCGCCGATCCGGATGCGCTCGTTGTAGCGGCGCAGGTGCGGCGAGGTGAAGCAGCCGACCGCGTAGCCGGCCGCGCGCAGCATCGCGTCCAGCATGGCGGCGACCGAACCCTTGCCGTTGGTCCCGCCGACCGTCAGCACCGCGCGCGGGCGGGCGAGCGCGAGCCCGTCCAGCACGGCCTCGACGCGCTCGAGCCCCAGGTCGATCGCGGTGGGATGCAGGGCCTGCTGCCACGCCAGCCAGCCCGGCAGGCTGTCGAACCTCACCCCGCGGGCCGCTCCGCCGCGGCCGCCGGGCGTCGCAGCAGGATGCCGAGCAGGCCGGCGATCCGGTCGCGCAGGTCGCGCCGATCGACGATCATGTCGATCGCGCCGTGCTCGAGCAGGAACTCGCTGCGCTGGAAGCCCTCCGGCAGCGTCTCGCGCACGGTCTGCTGGATGACCCGCGGCCCTGCGAACCCGATCAGCGCCTTGGGCTCGGCGATGTTCACGTCGCCGAGCATGGCGAGGCTCGCCGACACGCCGCCCGTGGTCGGGTCGGTGAGCACCGAGACGAAGGGCAGGCGCTCGCGCGCCAGGGCGGCCAGCGCCGCGCTGGTCTTGGCCATCTGCAGCAGGGACAGCAGGCCCTCCTGCATGCGCGCGCCGCCGCTCGCCGAGAAGCACACGAGAGGCAGCCGGTGGCGCAGGCAGTGGTCCACGCCGCGCACGAAGCGTTCGCCCACGACCGAGCCCATCGAGCCGCCGAGGAACCCGAACTCGAAGGCGGTGGCGACGATGCCTTCGCCCTTCAGCCGGCCGGCCATCACGATCAGCGCGTCGCCCTCACCCGTCGACTTCTGCGCGGCGGCGAGGCGGTCGCGGTACTTCTTGGTGTCGCGGAACTTGAGCGGGTCCTCCGGCAGGATCCCCGTGCCGAGTTCCTCCACGTCGTCCGGGTCGAGGAACCGCAGCAGCCGGTCGCGGCCGCCGATGCGCATGTGGTGCGAGCACTTGGGGCAGACCTGCAGGTTGCGCTCGACCTCCGGCCGGTAGAGCACCGAGTCGCAGGTCGGGCACTTCATCCACAGGCCTTCGGGCACCGAGCGGGTCCGTCGCTCGGTCTTGATGCGCGAGGGGATGATCTTCTCGAACCAGGTCATGGGCGGTCCTGCGGGCGCGGGATCAAACGCCTGGGATCATAGCCCATGCGGCCGGCTCCGCCATCGCGAGTCCGGCCTCGGGAGGGTAGCGGACCCGCGTGAGGTAGAGGCCCGCCGCATCCGCGGTGGGGCCCGCCGCGGCGCGGTCCCGGGAGGCGAGCGCGTCGGCGACCGCGTTCGCGGGCCGCTCGCCGCAGCCGACCTGGATCAAGGTGCCCGCGATGTTGCGCACCATGTGGTGCAGGAACGCGTTCGCGGTGACGTCCAGCGCGACGAATTCGCCCGCGCGCCGCACGGAGATGCGCTCGACGCGCCGGACGGGCGTGCGCGACTGGCACTCGGCGGCGCGGAAGGCCGAGAAGTCGTGCTGACCGACCAGCGCCTGCGCGGCCTCGTGCATGCGCTCCGCGTCGAGCGGCTCGTGGACCCAGCAGACGCGCCGCCGGTACAGGCCCGGTCGCGACAGCCGGTTCTGGATGACGTAGCGGTAGCTGCGCGACAGCGCAGAATGCCGGGCATGGAAGCCCGGCTCCACGGGCGCCGCCCACAGCAGCGCGATCTCCGGTGGAAGGCGAGTGTTGGCGCCGAGCACCCAGGCGCGCGCGCTGCGCGGGGCGTCGCTGTCGAAGTGCGCCACCTGCGCCGTGGCATGCACGCCGGCGTCGGTGCGGCCGGCGCAGGTCAAGGCGACGGGATGGTCTGCGACGAAGCCGAGCGCTTCCTCGAGCGCCGCCTGCACGCTCGGCGCCCGCTCCTGCCGCTGCCAGCCGCGGAAACGACTGCCGTCGTACTCGACGCCGACGGCGATGCGCATGCGGCGACTCGGTCCGGCCCGACGGCCGCGCCGGGGCGCGGCCGGCTCAGGCCCCGGGCAGGCCGTCGATCAGGCGCTGGGCCTCGCGCTTCTGCGAGACGCTGCCTTCCTTGAGCACTTCCTCGAGGATGCTGCGCGCGCCATCCGGGTCGCCCATGTCCACGTAGGCCCGCGCCAGGTCGAGCTTGGTGCCGACCTCGCTCATGGTGACGGGCTCGAGGTCGGACATCGTCGACGACAGCTGGTCGAGCGAGAGCTTCTCGGTGACCGAGGGCTCGTCCTCCCGTCCCGCGAGGCTCGCGCCGATGTCGAGGTCCACGTCGCGCGTGTCGACGGACACGGTGGGCGCGGCATCCTCGCCCGGCTCCTCGCCGAGGTCGAAGTCCATCTCGCCGGCGACGAGCTCGGGCAGGATCGCGGTGCCGCGGTCGTCGCCCTCGTCCGGCGCGGCGGACAGCGTCACGTCGTCCTCGTCTGGGATCTCCTGCAGCGCCCCGAAGTCGCCCAGGTCGATGTTGAGCTCGTCCACCGCCATCTCCGCGGTGGCGTCCACGCCCGGCTGCGAAACCGTGTCGCCGAGGCGCTCGACCTTGGCCCTGAGCGTCGCTTCCTCGCCGAGGTCGAGGCGGGTCGATTCGACGGTCGGCGCGTCGCCGGCGTCGAGCTCGACCGTCGGCACCTCCGCGGTGCGGTCCGAGCGCGGCATCTCCGCGGTCGGGGTCTCGGTCTCGCCGAGATCGAAGTCGATGGCCTCGCTCTCGATCGTGTCGCTCGCGGGCTTCGACCGGGAGAGCGCGCGGCCGAGGTCGAGGTCGATGTCCTCGTCGCCGACCGGCGGGCCGAGCAGCTCGAGGTCGACGCGGCTCTCGCCGCCCTCCAGGTTCAGGTCGACCATCGACGCGGCGGCACCCGCGCCTGCGACCCGTGCCGCCGCGAACAGCGGATCCGCCGGGGCGATCTGCTTGCCCATGATGACCACGCGTTCCCAGTCCGCGCTGTCGGCGGGCGATCGCGACTTGTCGAGGGCGCGCGCCGCCTCGAGGAAGCGCTGCTTGTTACCGGAGACGAAGTGGATCTCGAGCAGCTTGAGCTTGAGGTCGTTGCGGTGCGGCTCGCGCTCCTGCGCGAGCTTCACGATGTCGGCCGCCTGGTCGTACAGGCCGTAGGCCATGTGGAAGTCGGCCTCGGCCATGGCATCGGCCTGGTCGAGGTCGATCGGCCCCTCGGCGCTGATCGTGTCGTCCGGGCGGACGGCGCGCGCCGACGCAGGCGCCGGCTTGGCCGCCTCGGTCCGCGCCGCAGGCATCGCCGGCCGAGGCATCGGCAGCGGCGTCTCCTCGACCTCCATCGTGGAGGTCGAGGTTTCGAGCCCGGCGTCGTCGGAGCCGAGCGCGATCGCGCGCAGGCGCGCGGTCTCGGACGGGATCGGCGCGCCGGAGGGCGGGTCGAAGGTCCTCAGGGCCTCGTCGAGGTCCTGCTCGCGCCGGCGGCGCGCGTAGCCGAAGGCGAGGCCGCCGCCGAGCAGCAGCACCGCCGCGCCGAGGACGTAGGTCCAGTTGTCGGTCAGGCTGTCGAAGAAACTGGCCGGCTTGGGCTCGGTGGCCGGCCGTTCGGCCGCAGGCTTCGGGGCCGCTTCGGCGGCAGGCGGGGCCGCCGAGGGCTCCGCCGGCTCGGCCACGGGCGCCTCGGCGGCCGGCGGCTCTGCGACCGGCGCCTCCGCGACCGGCGGCGGCGCGGCCTGTTCCGCGGCGCGCTGCCGCTGCAGGCGCGCCTGCAGCTCGGCCAGCTCGGCGCTGCGGACCTCGAGCAGCCGCTGCGACTCGCCGATCTCGCGGTTCAGGCTCTCGATCCGCGCCTCGATCTCGCTCGCACCTGCATCCGCGGCGAGCGGCTCGGCGGGCGCCTCCTGCGGCGTGACGAGCCGCAGCCGCGCCGGCGCTTCGGTCGCGCCGCCGCCCTGCCAGGCGCCCATCTGCCGGCCGATCTCGCTCGAGGCCTCGGCCGCGCCGATCGACTGCACCTCCTCCGGGCCCGGCACGCGCAGCGTGGCGCCGGCCTTGAGGACGTTGATGTTGCCCGCGAACGCGTCCGGATTGGCCCGGAACAGCGCGATCATCATGCGGTTGGTGCCGGAGCGCGTGCCGTCGCCGAGCTCGCCCGCGATTCGCGACAGCGTGTCGCCGGCGCTGACCGGGTAGCTGCCGCCCGGCGCAACCGCCGTCTCGCGGGCCGGCCCGGGGGCCGGGCGCGGCGCCGTCGTGGCCGGACGCGGCGCGGTGGGCGCGGCGCGCGGGGCGGCGACGGGAGCCGGCGGGGCGGCCGGCGCCGGGGCGAAGACCGGCGGGTCGAGCAGGACCGTGTATTCGCGCAGCAGGCGCCCGCGCGGCCAGTTGACCTCGACCAGGAAGGTCACGAACGGCTCGGCGATGGGTGCGGCAGAGGACACGAGCAGGACGCTGCGCCCGTCGCGGCCCCGCCCGACCTGGAACTTGACCGAGTCCAGGTAGGCCGGCCGGTCGAGTCCGTAGCGCTGGAACAGGTCGCGGGATGCGAGCTGGGCGGAGAGCGTGGAGAGCTCGTCCGCGGTCGGGGCCACGAGGTCGATCTCGGCCGAAAGGGGCTCGTTCAGCGCGGACTGGAGACGGATGTCCCCCAGGCCGAGCGCCCAGGCCGCTTGCGGCGCCAGCAGCAGCGCCGACATCGCGGCGCGCAATTTCCAGCTCATCTTGACTCCCAAGCGGCCGTCCCCAAGCCCGAAGGATCGTCCCGGGCAGCCGAAATCGGTGTGAAATCAATCACAAGTCGAGGAACCGTCGGAATATAGCTTACACGCGCGATTTACCAAAATCTGGATAGCCGTCACGCTCTGGCGGCAAGCCGCCGAGCCCCGCGGCGGCCAGGAGGGTCGCGAGCGCCGCCACGGCCGCGGAAGCGTAGAACGCCGCCTGCGGACTGACGGCCTCCCAGATCCAGCCTGCCGCGACGGCGCCGACCATGCCGCCGAGCCCGAAGCCTACGCTGCCGTGCAGCGCCTGAGCGCGCGCGGCCGCGCCGGCCGGGAACAGGCGCCGGGCGACGTTGACCGAACAGAGATGGAACAGCCCGAAGCTCGCCATGTGGCCCGCCTGCGCCAGGGCCACGAGCGCCAGGTTCCCGGGAAAGGTGGCGATCAGCAGCCAGCGCAGCGCCGTCGCCGCGACGGCGGCCACGACCAGCGCGTGCAGGCTGAAGCGCTCGAGCAGCCAGCGGCCGCACAGGAACACCAGGATCTCGGCGGCCACGGCCCAGGCCCACAGCGCCCCGATCGCGAAGCTCGAATGGCCGTGCTCGGCGAGATACAGCGAGAGGAAGCCGTAGTAGGCGCCGTGGCTCGCGAGCATCAGGAAAGACACCAGCAGGAACACGATGACCCGCCGGTCGCGCAACAGGGGACCGAGCGGCGGCGCCTCGCGGCGCGGCGCGGGCGCCGCGCCTCCACCCTGCCCGCCGAACGACAGCCAGGTGCAGCCGATCAGCGCCGCCAGCAGGTACGGGAGCAGCCCCACGCGCTCCCCGGCGAGCGCCACGCCGCCGGCGATCGAGGTCGCGATGAAGCCGACCGAGCCCCACAGCCTCAGCGCGCCGTAGCGGCCGGACTCCGCGCCGAGCCGGTCGAGCACGTGCGCGTCGTAGACCGACACGATCCCGTTCCAGAGCGCGCTGTAGAGCGCAAGCGCCAGCGCGAGCGCCGGCAGCGGCCCGAGCCAGGGGAAGGCGAGCGCGCAGGCGAGGCAGGCGGCCGCGCCGAAGCGCAGCAGCGACAGCGGCCGGCCCGACGCGTCGGCCCAGTGCGCGTACAGCGGCGCGCCCACCACGCGCATCGCCGCGAACACGCTCATGAGGAATCCGATCGCCAGCGCGTCGAGGCCCCGCGCGTCCAGGTACACCGGCCAGTACGGGACGAACACCCCGACGGCCGCGAAGTACCAGAAGAAGCCGGCCGCCAGCCGGGCCCGGGACGCCGCCAAGTCAGCGCGGGCGGGTGATGTCCGGCGTGGGCGAGCTCACGCCGGCGCACTGCGCGCGGTGGCGCAGGAGATGGTCCATCAGCACCAGCAGGACCATCGCCTCGACGATCGGCACGGCGCGCAGGCCGACGCAGGGATCGTGCCGGCCGGTCGTGACGATCTCCACCGGCTCGCCGTGCACGTCGATGGTCTCGCCGGGGACCTGGATGCTCGAGGTCGGCTTCAGCGAGACGTGCACCACGAGGTCCTGCCCCGAGCTGATGCCGCCGAGCGTGCCGCCGGCGTGGTTGGACCGGAAGCCCGCGGGCGTCAGCTCGTCGCGGTGCTCGCTGCCGAGCTGTCCGGCGACCGCGACCCCGTCGCCGATCTCGACCGCCTTCACGGCGTTGATGCCCATGAGCGCGTGGGCGAGGTCGGCGTCGACGCGGTCGAACATCGGCTCGCCGAGCCCGGGCGGCACGCCGCGCGCCACGCAGGTCACGCGGGCGCCGACCGAGTCGCCGCGCTTGCGCAGGTCCCAGAGGTAGCTCTCCAGTTCGGGCAGGCGCGAGGGATCGGGGCTGAAGAACGGGTTGCCGTAGGCGCCGTCCGGGTCCACCGCCGCGAGGTCGAACGGACCCATCTTCGACAGCCAGCCGCGCACCTCGAGGCCGAGCGCGGCGCGCAGGTACTTGCGCGCGATCGCCCCCGCCGCGACCGTCGCGACGGTGATGCGCGCCGAGGAGCGGCCGCCGCCGCGGTAGTCGCGGAAGCCGTACTTCTGCTGGTAGGTGTAGTCGGCGTGGCCCGGCCGGAAGCGGTCCTTGATCTTGTCGTAGTCGCGCGAGCGCTGGTCGGTGTTCTCGATGACGAGGCCGATCGAGGCGCCGGTGGTGCGTCCCTCGAAGACGCCCGACAGCAGCCGCACGCGGTCCTCCTCGCGCCGCTGGCTGGTGAAGCGCGAGGTGCCGGTGCGCCTGCGGTCGACGTCGGCCTGCAGGTCCGGCTCCGCGAGCTCGAGCCCCGGCGGGCAGCCGTCGACGACCGCGCCGAGCGCCGGGCCGTGGCTCTCGCCGAAGGTGGTGACGCAGAACAGCTTGCCGAAGGTGTTGCCGGACACGGGACTCCCCGGTTTCAGTTTGCCGGACCGCGCAGGTCGCGCCGGTGCGCGCGCACCTGCGCCGCGGTCAGGAGCAGGACGCCGCCACCGCCGCGCTCGAACTCGAGCCAGGTGAACGGCACGCGCGGCCAGCGCCGCTCCACGGCCGCCTGCGACTCGCCCACCTCGACCACGAGGATCCCCTGCGCCGCGAGATGCGCCCCGGCGCCGCGGAGGATGCGCGCCACCACGTCGAGCCCGTCGCGCCCCGCCGCGAGGCCGAGGCGCGGCTCGCGCCCGTACTCGGCCGGCAGCCTCGCCACCTCGCGCTCGGGCACGTAGGGCGGATTGCTCACGATGATATCGTAGCGGGCGCCGGCCAAGCCGTCGTAGACGTCGGAGAGCACCGGCCGGACGCGCCGATCGAGCAGGTGCCGGCGGATGTTTCGCGCGGCGACCGCGAGCGCCGCGTGGGAGACGTCCGTCGCCTCGACCCGCGCCTCCGGGAAGGCCCGCGCGCAGGCGACGGCGATGCAGCCCGAGCCCGTGCCGATGTCGAGGATCCGGCCGACCCGCGCCGGGCGCACCCAGGGCTCGAAGCGCCGCTCGACCAGCTCGGCGATCGGCGAGCGCGGCACCAGCACGTCCGGCGTGACCTCGAACTCGAGTCCCGCGAACCAGGTGCGGCCGGTGAGGTAGGCGAACGGCAGCCGCTCGCGGATGCGCCGCTCGACCAGCGCCTGTGCCCGGGCGCGCCCGCGCGAATCCACGGCCCAGCCATAGGCGGCCGGCGCCGCCGAGTGCGCGATCCCGAGCGCGTGGAAGACGAGCGCAGCGGCCTCGTCGAGCGGGTTGTCCGTGCCGTGCCCGTAGGCGAGCGGGGCCCGCGCGAGGCGCCGGGCGGCCTGCCCGACGAGTTCGCCGACGTACCTGGCGTGGCTGACCTTCGGCAAACGGCCCCTCCTCGCACGGCCAGCGCCGCGGCGCGGCAATTCTAGCCGCTGCGGCGGCGGCGCCGGCAGGCCTGTGGGATAATTGCGGCCATGTCCCGTTCCCTGCAGATCCTGCTGGTCGTCGCCGTCGCGGCCGCCGGCCTCGCCGCCGGCTATCTCGTCGGGCGCAAGCCCGCCCCCGCGCCGCTGCCCACCCTCGAGACCGCGACGCTGTTCGAGGCCCCGCGTGCGGTGCCCGGCTTCGCCCTGGTCGACCAGGACGGCCTGCCCTTCGCCAATGCACGGCTGCAGGGGCGCTGGAGCCTGCTTTTCTTCGGCTTCACGCACTGCCCGGACGTGTGTCCTTCGACGCTCGCCACGCTCGCCGCCGCGCGCCGCGAGCTCGCGGACCTGCCGATGGCCGATCAGCCGCAGGTCGTACTGGTGACCGTGGACCCGGCGCGCGACAGCGTCGAGGTCCTGCGGGACTACGTCAGATTCTTCGACCCGGCCTTCACCGGCGTCACCGGCGACCCGGCGACGATCTCCGCGCTGACGGCGGGACTCGGCGTCGCGGTGCGCCAGGGGCCGCCCGACGAGGCCGGCCACTACAACGTCGACCACACCGCCGCGCTGTTCCTCGTAGACCCGCGCGGCGCGCTGGTCGGCATCCTGAGCACCCCGCACACGCCCGACGGCATCGCGCACGACTACCGCCGCATCCTGGAGATGCGCGGAGCGGCCTCGTGAGCGGCCTGGGCGACCGCCTGTTCGTCGGCATGCAGCACCTGCTGCCGCAGCACGCGCTGTCGCGCGGCATGCACGCCCTCGCGCGCACCCGGGCCAGGCCGGTCAAGAACCTGATCATCCGCAGCTTCCTGCGCCTCTACGCGGTGAACATGGCCGAGGCGGAGCACGCCGACCCGGCCGCCTACGCTTCCTTCAACGACTTCTTCACCCGGGCCCTGAAGCCGGGCGCCCGGCCGATCGACGCCGCGCCCGACGCGGTCGCCTGCCCGGTGGACGGGGTCGTGAGCCAGGCCGGCGGGATCCGCGACGACCGGCTGCTGCAGGCCAAGGGCATCGACTACGGCGTCGCCGCGCTGCTCGGCGGCGACGAGGCGCTCGCCCGCGAGTTCGAGGGCGGCGTCTTCGCCACCGTCTACCTCGCGCCGTTCAACTACCACCGCATCCACATGCCGCTGCCGGGCACCCTCAGGCGTGCGCGGTACGTGGGCGGCGACCTGTTCAGCGTCAACGCGGCGACGGCCGCCGGCGTGCCCGGCCTGTTCGCGCGCAACGAGCGGATCGCCTGCGCGTTCGACACCCCGGCGGGGCCGATGGCCGTGGTGCTGGTGGGCGCCCTGTTCGTCGGCAGCATGTCGCTGTCCTTCGCCGGCGAGGTCACCGCCGAGCGCACGCGCACCATCAGGGACCTGCCGGTCACCGACCCGCTGGTCGCGCTCGACAAGGGCGCCGAGCTCGGCCGCTTCAACATGGGCTCGACGGTCGTCGTCATGTTCGGGCGCGGCCGGGTGCGGCTCGAGCCGGGCCTCGCAGCCGCGGCGGCCGTGCGCGTCGGCCAGCGCCTCGCCACGATCCTGCCGTGACCGCGCCCGACTGGCGCCCCACCGCCGGGCTGCCGGCGCTGCGCGCGCGTGCCGCCATGCTCGCCACGGCGCGCGCCCACTTCGCGGCGCGCGGGGTGCTCGAGGTCGAGACGCCCGCGTTGTCCCGCGCCGCGGCGAGCGACGTGCACCTCGCGTCGGTGCCCGCGGAGGTCGCGGGGCTCGGGCGCATGTACCTGCAGACGTCGCCCGAGTACCCGATGAAGCGGCTGCTGGCCGCGGGCCTCGGCGACTGCTACCAGGTGTGTCGCGTCTACCGGGACGGCGAGGCGGGCCGCTGGCACAACCCCGAGTTCACGATGATCGAGTGGTACCGGCTCGGCTTCGGCACCGACGCCCTGATGGACGACGTCGAGGTGCTGGTGCGCGCCGTGCTGGCGCCGCACCGCGCGCTCGGCAGATTCGAGCGGGTCACCTATCGTGAAGCGCTGCGCCGCCACGCTGGCCTCGACCCGATGACCGCAGGCGTCGCCGACCTCGCCGACGCGCTGCGCGCCCAGGGCGTCGTCGCGCCGGCGGCGGACCGCGACGCGCTGCTCGACCTGCTGGTCTCGGCCGTCGTCGGCCCTGCGCTCGGCCGCGACGGCGGCTGCTTCGTGCACGCGTATCCGGCCGCGCAGGCCGCGCTCGCGCGCCTCGATCCCGACGATTCCTCGGTGGCCGAGCGCTTCGAGCTCTACCTGGACGGCGTGGAACTCGCCAACGGATTCCACGAGCTCGCCGATCCCGCCGAGCAGCGGGCCCGCTTCGCGGCCGACCTCGCCGAACGCGCCCGGCGCGGATTGCCCGTGGCGGCGCTCGACGAGCGATTCCTCGCAGCACTGGCGGCGGGCCTGCCGGATTGCTCGGGCGTCGCGCTCGGTTTCGACCGGCTGGTGATGGTCGGCCTCGGGCTCGGCTCGCTCGCCGAGGCGATGGCCTTCACCGCCGACCGCGCATGAGGTGCAAACCGTGACCTACGCCGCCCCCGACACGACCGGGCTGTCGCCCGCCGCGCTCTACGACACGCTCGCGGCGCAGGCCGCCGGCCTGCTGGAGGGGGAACGCGACCCCTGGGCAAACGCCGCCAACGTCGCCGCGCTGATTCACGCGCTGCTGCCGCGCCTCAACTGGGCGGGGCTGTACCTGCTGCGCGGCGGCGAGCTCGTCGTCGGGCCTTTCCAGGGCCGCCCGGCCTGCGTGCGGATCCCGCTCGGCCGGGGCGTCTGCGGCAGCGCCGCGGCCGAGCGCCGGACACTGGTGGTTCCCGACGTGCACGCCTTCCCGGGCCACATCGCCTGCGACGCGGCCTCGAACTCGGAGATCGTGGTGCCCATCATCGACGGCGGACGCCTGGTCGGCGTCCTCGACCTCGACAGCCCCGATCCTGGCCGCTTCGACGCGACCGATGCCGCGGGACTCGAGCGGGTAGCGCGGCTGCTGGCGGAGGGCTGCGACTGGCGTGTCGCCGGGATCGACGGCTACTGAGGCCGGCCGCGCCCGGTCACTTGGCGCGCGCGATGTAGGCCGCGCTGCGGGTGTCCACCCGGATCACCTCGCCCTCGTTGATGAACAGCGGCACCTTCACGATGGCGCCGGTCTCGAGCTTGGCGGGCTTGGTGCCGCCGGTGACCGTGTCGCCCTTCATGCCGGGATCGGTCTCGACGACCTTGAGCTCGACGTGCGGGGGCGGCGCGACCGACAGCGGCTGGCCGTTCCAGAGGGTGACGATGCAGCTGAGGCCAGGCTTCAGCCACTGCGCGGCGTCGCCGACCGCCGCCTGGCCGGCGGTGTGCTGCTCGTAGGTCTCGGCCTGCATGAAGTGGTAGAAGTCGCCCTCGCTGTAGGAGAACTCCATGTCCACGTCCACGACGTCGGCGCCCTCGACCGTGTCGCCCGACTTGAAGGTGCGCTCGATGGTGCGCCCCGTCTTGAGGTTGCGGATCTTGACCCGGCTGAAGGCCTGGCCCTTGCCGGGCTTGACGAATTCGTTCTCGACGATCACGTAGGGGTCGGCGTCGAGCAGGATCTTGAGGCCCGACTTGAACTCGTTGGTGCTGTAGGTCGACATTGCTTCCGCCGTGGTTCGGCCGCGCGCGGCGGTCCGCAGTAGTGGAAAATAGCCGGCTATGATAGCCGCTGCCCCGTTCGCCGACCACTCCGCAGCCTGGCAGCGTCTGCTGGCCGAGGCCGTCACCGACCCGGCCGAACTGGTCGCGCTGCTCGGCCTCGACCCCGCGCTGGTCGAGCCCGCCCGGCGCGCTGCGGCGCGCTTCGGCCTGCGCGTGCCGCGCGGCTTCGTGGCGCGGATGCGTCGCGGGGATCCGGCCGATCCGCTGCTGCGCCAGGTCCTGCCGCTCGGCGCCGAGCTCGACGAGGTGCCTGGCTTCGTGGCCGACCCGGTCGGCGAACTCGCAAGCGCCGTCGCGCCCGGGGTCCTGCACAAGTACGCGGGTCGCGCCCTGCTGGTGGCGACCGGCGCCTGCGCGGTGCACTGCCGCTACTGCTTCCGCCGCGAGTTTCCCTACGAGGCGCAGGCCGCGGCCGCCGGCCGCTGGCGCCATGCGGTCGCGGCGCTCGCCGCCGATCCGGACGTCCACGAGGCCATCCTGAGCGGCGGCGATCCGCTCTCGCTCGGCAACGCGCGCCTCGGCGCGCTGGTCGGAGAGCTCGAGTCGCTGCCGCAGCTGCGCCGGCTGCGGATCCACACGCGCCAGCCGGTCGTGCTGCCCGAGCGCGTCGACGCCGGCCTGCTCGCGCTGCTCGGGGGCACACGGCTCAAGGTGGTGGTCGTGATCCACGCGAACCACGCGGCCGAGATCGACGGCGCGGTCGAGAGGGCGCTCGGCGCGCTCGCGGCGCGCGGCGCGCTGCTCCTGAACCAGAGCGTGCTGCTCGCCGGCGTCAACGACTCGGCGGAAGCGCTCGCCGACCTCAGCGAGCGGCTCGGCGCGGCGGGCGTGCTGCCCTACTACCTGCACCTGCTCGACCGCGTGCGCGGCGCCGCCCACTTCGAGGTCGCGGAGGAAACCGCGGTCGCGCTGGTCGAGTCGCTGCGCCAGCGCCTGCCCGGCTACCTGGTGCCGCGCCTCGTCCGCGAGGAGCCCGGCGCCGGAAGCAAGACGCCCGTCGCATAGTTGACAAAAAACCGGGTGGTAGAATCCAGCGGTCCCCGAGCGCCATCAACTAGCGGAGGCACCACTTGAGCCCGACAGCCGCAGTGCCGATGGTCGTCCTGACCCGCCACCAGGACCACGTCGAGACCGTCAACAAGACGCTGCGCAACGCGGGCCATGCCGTGCACCTGCACTGGCTGCCGACGGCGGCCGACCTCGGCGACGCGTTGACCCAGATCGACCCGGACATGCTGCTGATCTTCGCCGACGAGGGCATCGTCGACCTCGCGCTGGCGATGGAATTCCGCGGCCGCTTCGCGCCGGAGGTGCCGGTGCTGGTCGTGCGCGAATCGGTGGACGAGGCCGCGATCCGCGAGGCCCTCCAGCTCGGCGCGCAGGACGCGGTGACGCTGCGCGAGCTGCCGCGGCTCGCACTCGTCGTCGGGCGCGAGCTGGCCGCGTTCCGCCTCGGCCGTTCCCTCAAGTCGACGCTCGAGAGCGCCAACGAGTACCAGCGCCAGCTCAACGACTTCCTGCAGGGTTCGACCGACGCGATCGCGCAGGTCCAGGAGGGCATCCTCGTCGACGCCAACCCGGCATGGCTCGGCCTGTTCGGGCAGGAAGGCGATGCCTCGGCCGTCGGCGAACCAGTCATGGACGTCTTCCACCCGGATTCGCACGCCGCGCTCAAGGGGGCGCTCGTCGCCTGCCTGCAGGGCCGCTGGCAGGACCACGGCATCAAGGTCGACGCCCTGTTGCCCGACGGCAGCGCCCACGGCGTCGAGCTGCGCTTGTCGCGGGGAGAGTACGAAGGCGAACCCTGCGTCCGCTTGCTGGTCGCCGCGACCGGCAGCGACAGCCGGCTCCTCGAGGATCAGCTGGCCGACGCCGTGCAGCGCGATCCCGCGACGGGGTTCCTGCACCTCCGCTACTTCCTGGAGCAGCTGCGCAAGCGGCTCGCCGAGCCGCCGCGCGCCGGCCTGCGCTACCTGGCGTTCATCGAGCCCGACAAGTACGAGGAGATCCTGGGCCAGCTCGGCGTGCTCACCGGCGAGGACTTCCTGGTGGAGTTCGCAGGCGCGCTGCGCGACCAGCTGCAGGCGGGCGATCTCGCCGGGCGGTTCGCGGGCAACGGCTTCCTGGTGATGATCGAGCGCGGCAACCTCCGGGACGTCGAGGCCTGGTGCGACCACGTCGTGAGAAAGGTCGCCCAGGAAGTTTTCCAGATGGGCAATCGTTCCTTCTCGAGCACCTGCACCATCGGGCTCGCGCAGGTGCCGGCGTCGCTGACCGACCCGGCCGGCCCGGCCACCGACGCCTTCAACGCCATGCGCCGCGGCCGCGAGGCCGGTGGCAACCGCGTCCACACCCTCGAGCAGACCGACACCATGATCCGGCTGTCCGACTCCGAGAAGGTGTGGGTCAAGCGCCTGAAGGCGGCGCTGATGGAGAACAGGTTCCGCCTGGTCCAGCAGCCGATCGCGAGCCTGCTGGGCGACGACCGCGCGATGTTCGACGTGCTCGTCCGGATGCTGGACGAGACCGGCGAGGAAGTGCTGCCGTCCGAGTTCATGCCGGTGGCGATCCGCAACGACCTCATGAAGAACATCGACCGCTGGGTGATCGGCGCCTCGATGCGCTTCTGCGCCTCGCGCAGGCCCGGCGCGCTCTTCGTGCGCCTGTCGGACGAATCGGTCGGCGACGGCACCCTGCCCATCTGGCTCGCGAACCAGCTCAAGGCCGTCAAGATCGAGCCTGGGCGCATGGTGTTCCAGATCAGCGAGTCGGCGGCGGGCAGCCGCATCAAGGAGTCGGGCGCGATGCAGGCCAAGCTGCACGAGCTCGGCTTCCGCTTCGCGCTCGAGGGCTTCGGCAGCAGCCGCGACACCGAGCGCCTGCTCACGCACCTGAAGCCCGACTTCGTCAAGGTGCACGGCGGCCTGATGCAGGGTCTCGCGATGGACCAGGAGAACCAGCAGCGCGTCAAGCAGCTGGTCGAGCTCGCGCGCGGCGCGAAGGCGATCACCATCGCCGAGCGCGTCGAGGACGCCAACACCATGGCCGTGCTCTGGCAGCTCGGCGTCGAGTACGTCCAGGGCTTCTTCGTCAACGCGCCGGAGGCGGTGACGATCGGGTGAGCCGTGAGCCGTGAGCCGTGAGCCGAAGAAGGTGACCGGTGATCGGTGACCGGTGACCGGCCAGAGCGCGCGAGCTTGGGCACTGCCCGGTTTGGCCGATCACTGATCACCGATCACTGATCACCGATAGTGGCTCGAGGTCGAGGTCTACTCCGCCTCCAGCCGCTCCACCTTCCGCCAGCCTCGCGGCAGCAGCGCGCCGCGCTGGCCGCGTTCGCCGCGGTAGGCTTCCAGGTCCTTCGCCGAGAGCGTCATGCGGCGCTCGCCGCAGAACACCGCGAGCTTGCCCTCCTCCGGCAGCACCGAGACCGCGACCATGACTTCGTCGCGGCTGCGGGCCTTCTTGCCGGGAATGCCGAACAGCAGGTGGCCGCGGCCCTTCTCCATTTCCGGCACGTCCGCGACGGGGAACACCAGCAGCCGGCCCTCGCTGCTCGCCGCGCAAACGAGCGCCTCGCCGCCCGCGGGCAGCGGGCTCGCCGGCAGGACCCGCGCCGCCTCGGGCAGGTTGAACACGGTCTTGCCGGCCCGGTTGCGCGCGTAGAGCGCCTCGAGCCTGGCCACGAAGCCCTGCCCGCCGTCGCAGGCCAGCAGCCACCGGTCGCCGGGCTCGCCCAGCAGGACCGCGGCGAAGGTCGCGCCGTCCGGGGGGTCGAGGCGCCCCGAGAGCGGCTCGCCCTGGCCGCGCGCGCCCGGCAGCCCCAGCGCCGGCAGACTGTAGGCGCGGCCGGTCGAGTCGAGGAACACGGCCTGCTGGGTGCTGCGCCCCCGCGCCGCCGCCTGGAAGCCGTCGCCGGTCTTATAGGAGAGCTGGCGCGGGTCGATCTCGTGGCCCTTCGCCGAGCGCACCCAGCCGAGCGTCGAGAGCACCACCGTGACCGGCTCGCTGGCCACCAGGTCCGCCTCGTCGATGGCCTGCGCGGCGCTGCGCTCGACGATCCGGGTCCGGCGCGCGTCGCCGAACTGCTCCGCGTCGCGCTCGAGCTCGGCGCGCACCAGTTTCTTCAGCCGCGCGTCGCTGCCCAGGGTCTTCTCGAGTTCGGCCTTCTCGGCGGCGAGCTCGGCCTGCTCGCCGCGGATCTTCATCTCCTCGAGACGCGCCAGGTGGCGCAGCTTGGTCTCGAGGATCGCCTCCGCCTGGATCTCCGTCAGCTCGAAGCGGCGCATCAGCGCCTGCTTCGGCTCGTCCTCCGTCCGGACGATGCGGATGACCTCGTCGAGGTTCAGGAAGGCGACCAGCAGGCCGTCGAGCACGTGCAGGCGGGCGTCCACCTTCCCGAGCCGCCACTCGAGCCGCCGGCGGACCGTGCCCTCGCGGAAGCGCAGCCACTCCGACAGCATCGGCTTCAGGCCCATCACGCGCGGCCGGCCGTCGAGCCCGATCACGTTCATGTTGACGCGGTAGCTGCGCTCGAGGTCCGTGGTCGCGAACAGGTGCGCCATCAGCTGCTCGACGTCCACCCGCGACGAGCGCGGCGTGATCACGAGGCGCACCGGGTGCTCGTGGTCGCTCTCGTCGCGCAGGTCCTCGACCATCGGCAGCTTCTTGGCGCGCATCTGCGCGGCGATCTGCTCGAGCACCTTGGCGCCGGAGACCTGGTACGGGAGCGCGGTCACCACCACTTCGCCGTCCTCGACCTCGTACACGGCGCGGGCGCGGAAGCTGCCGCTGCCGCCGTCGTACATCGCCCGCAGCTCGTTCCTGGGCGTGACGATCTCCGCGCCGGTCGGGAAGTCCGGCCCGCGGACGTGCTTGCACAGGTCGCGGGTCGTCGCCTCCGGATCGTCGAGCAGGTGGACGCAGGCGGCGGCCACTTCGCGCAGGTTGTGCGGCGGGATGTCGGTCGCCATGCCGACGGCGATGCCCGCGGCGCCGTTCAGCAGCACGTTCGGCAGGCGTGCCGGCAGCAGCTTGGGCTCGTCGAGCGTGCCGTCGAAGTTCGGCTGCCATTCGACGGTGCCCTGGCCGAGCTCGGTCAGCAGCACCTGCGCGTAAGCGGTGAGCCGCGACTCGGTGTAGCGCATCGCCGCAAAGGACTTCGGGTCGTCGGTCGAGCCCCAGTTGCCCTGACCGTCCACCGGCGGGTAGCGGAACGAGAACGGCTGCGCCATGTGCACCATGGCCTCGTAGCAGGCGGAGTCGCCGTGCGGGTGGAACTTGCCGATGACGTCGCCCACGGTCCGGGCGGACTTCTTGTGCTTGGCCCCGGCCGACAGGCCGAGCTCGCTCATCGCGTAGATGATCCGCCGCTGCACGGGCTTCAGGCCGTCGGCGAGCTGGGGCAGCGCGCGGTCGAGGATCACGTACATCGAGTAGTCGAGGTACGCCTTCTCCGTGAAGGCCGTCAGCGGGCGCTGTTCGATGCCTTCGAAGTCGAGTTCCTGGGATTGCATGTGCGGTTCCGTTGATTCCTGCGGGGTGCCTGCGAAGGTGACCGGTGACCGGTGACCGGTGACCGGCCAAGCCAGGCAGTGCCCTGAATTGGGCCTTCTGGCCGATCACTGGTCACCGATCACCGGTCACTTTCCGGCTCACACCTCTGCCAGATTCCCCTTGCTCTCCAGCCACTCCCGCCGGTCCGCGGCGCGCTTCTTGGCGAGCAGCAGGTCGAGCAGCCGGTCCGCCTCGTCCTTCGCGTCCACCGTCAGCTGCACGAGGCGGCGCGTCTCCGGCGCCATGGTGGTCTCGCGCAGCTGCAGCGCGCTCATCTCGCCGAGGCCCTTGAAGCGGGTCACCACGGGCTTGCCGCGGACGCCCTCCGCGGCGAGACGGTCCAGGATGCCCTGGCGGTCGTGCTCGCCGAGCGCGTAGAACACCTGCTTGCCCACGTCGATGCGAAACAGCGGCGGCATCGCCACGAACACGTGGCCCGCGGTGACGAGCGGCCGGAAATGGCGCAGGAACAGCGCGCACAGGAGCGTCGCGATGTGCGCGCCGTCCGAGTCGGCGTCGGCGAGGATGCAGACCTTGTGGTAGCGCAGGCGCGCGAGGTCGGCCGAGCCGGGATCGACGCCGAGCGCGGTGGCGATGTCGGCGACCTCCTGCGACTGCAGCACCCCGGCCGAGTCGACCTCCCAGGTGTTGAGGATCTTGCCGCGCAGCGGCATGACCGCCTGGAACTCGCGGTCGCGGGCCTGCTTCGCCGAGCCGCCGGCGGAATCGCCCTCGACCAGGAAGATCTCGCAGCGCGCCGGGTCCTGCAGCGTGCAGTCGGCGAGCTTGCCCGGCAGCGCCGGGCCGCTGACGATCCGCTTGCGGCTGACCTTCTGCGCCGCGCGCAGCCGTTCCTGGGCGTTGCCGATCGCGAACTGCGCGATCTTCTCGCCGGCCTCGGGATGCTGGTTGAGCCACAGCGCGAAGGCGTCCTTGACCACCCCGGAGACGAACGCGGCCGACTCGCGCGAGGCGAGCTTCTCCTTGGTCTGTCCGGCGAACTGCGGCTCGCGCATGCGCACCGAGAGCACAAAGTTGACGCTCTGCCAGACGTCCTCGGGCGCGAGCTTGAGGCCGCGCGGCAGCAGGTTGCGGAACTCGCAGAACTCGCGCACGGCCTCGGTAGCGCCGGCGCGCAGCCCGTTGACGTGCGTGCCGCCCTCCGGCGTGGGAATGAGGTTGACGTAGCTCTCCGAGACCTGTGCCGGCGCGTCGGGCGCCCAGCAGAAGGCCCAGTCGGCGGCCTCGTCGCCGCCCTTGAGGTTGCCGGCGAAGGGCTCGGCCGGCAGCGTCCTCGCGCCGGCGAGCTGCGTGACGAGGTAGTCCGCCAGGTTGCCCGTGTGGAACCACTCCTCCACCTCGCCGGTCGCCTCGAGGGCGAGGCGCACGCGCAGGCCCGGGCACAGGACCGCCTTGGCGCGCAGCACGTGGCGCAGGCGCGGCACGGAGAAGACGGGCGAGTCGAAGAACTTCGGATCGGGCCAGAAACGCAGCGTGGTGCCGGTCACGCCGCGCTTGACGCTGCCGACCGCCTCGAGCTGCGAGGCCGTCCGGCCGTCCTTGAAGGCGATGTTGTACTCGCGGCCGTCGCGGCGGACCCAGCACTCGAGGTTGCGCGACAGGGCGTTGACCACCGACACGCCGACGCCGTGCAGTCCGCCGGACTGCTGGTAGGTGCGATCGGAGAACTTGCCGCCGGCGTGCAGGCGCGTGAGGATCAGCTCGACGCCGGGCATCTTCTCCTTCGGGTGGACGTCGACGGGCATGCCGCGGCCGTCGTCCTCGACCGACAGCGAGCCGTCGCCGTGGACCGTGACGGCGATCTGGCGGCAATGGCCGGCAAGCGCCTCGTCGACGCTGTTGTCGATCACCTCGTGGGCGAGGTGGTTGGGGCTGCGGGTGTCGGTGTACATCCCCGGGCGGCGGCGCACGGGCTCGAGGCCGGTGAGGACCTCGATGTCGGAAGCGGTGTAGGACTGCGTCATCGCGGGTGGGTGGCCCTCTCGAGAAAAAACGCCCGCCGGAGGCGGGCGCATTCTAGCAGGCGCGACCCGGCGGGGCGCGCCGGCCTCAGTCGAGGTCCAAGGCGAGCGCCGCGCGCGACTCCGCGCCGAGGCTCGCGGCGTGATCGTAGGCCGGGTGCGCGACGCCGACGCTGACCTGCGCGCCCGACTTGACCGCCGCACGCACGGCCGGGGCCAGCTCGAAGCGCAGCCAGTGGACCGACGAGGTCTTCTCCTCGTTCTCGCGCTCGAGGTCCTCGTCCGCGATCGCGAAGACGGGCTCGAAGCCGGCCACCTGCACGTAGCAACGCGACTCGACGCCCTTCAGGCGCGCGAGCGCCGCCTTGCGCTCCGCCTCGTCGGGGTACTCGATCAGCAGGGTCGCCTTCCAGTTGCCGCCGTCGGGAATCAACGGGTTGTAGGCGTCGAGCTCGTCCTGGATGCCCTCCGGCTCGAAGATGCGCTCGACCCGCAGCATTTCCTGCACCTGGTACTGGATCGTGAGCGGGTCCTCGAAGATCCAGGTGCAGTGGGGCCCGACGGCGATCGTGCGCGGCTGCTTGTGCGCGATCACCCGGCGCCTGAAGTCGCCTCGCTCGCGGGCATACTGCTCGAGGCTCAACAGGTCCCGCGGCCGAAGCGGGCCGCGCAGCACGATCCTCGGGCTCGTCATCGCCGCCGCGGCCTCCCTCAGATGCCGTAGGCCTGGCGCAGCAGGCTCATCGGGTGCTCGGGCCCGCGGCCCCGGTCCGCGAGGCCATGCGCGATCTGCTCGCCGGCCATCGGGCAATCGCTCGCGTAGTGGTCGGCGCCAGCCGCCGCCACCCGCTGCACCACCGGCCGCCCGATCTTCACCGAGTGCTCGTGGAACTCGCGCTTGACCGCGTAGGTGCCGTTGTGGCCGGAGCAGCGCTCGATCACCTCGAGCGTCGTGCCGGGCACGAGCTTCAGGGCATCGCGAGTCTTGAGTCCGATGCGCTGCACGCGCAGGTGGCAGGGGACGTGGTAGGCGACCTTGCCGAGGGGGTTGGGGAACTCGGTGCGGAGCTTGCCGGCCTTGTGGCGCAGCATCAGGTACTCGAAGGGATCGAAGGTGCGCGACCGGACCGCGGCGACCGCGGGATCGTCCGGGAACATCAGCGGCAGCTCCTGCTTGAACATCAGCGCACAGGACGGCACCGGGGCCACGATGTCGAAGCCCTGCTCCACCCACTGCGCGAGCCGCGGCAGGTTGCGCTCCTTGAGCCGCTCGACCGCCTCGAGGTCGCCGAGCTCGAGCCGCGGCATCCCGCAGCACCGCTCGCCCTCGATGGTGACGACGGCGATCCCGTTGTGCTCGAACACCGCGACGAGGTCCTCGCCGAGGGTCGGCAGGTTGCGGTTGCCGTAGCAGGTCGAGAACAGCGCCACCTTGCCGCGCGTTTCCTCGGTGGCCTCGGCGTCGAGCGCCGGCCGGGCGCGGCCCGCCTCGCGGCGACGGAAGGTCTTCGCGTGGTACACGGGGACGGGCGCCTCCGCGTGGACGCCGAGGCTGCGCTCGAGCAGCCGCCGCACGCCCTTGCTGCGGTTCGCGGCGTTGACGAGGCCGGCCACCACCGGGATGCCCGCGATCGAGCCGACCAGCTCGGTCGAAGCCAGCATGCGGTCCCGAAGGCTCGCGCCGTCGCGGCGGAAGCGGAAGGCCTTGGCGCGCAGCATCAGGTGCGGGAAGTCGACGTTCCACTCGTGCGGCGGCACGTAGGGGCATTTCGACAGGTAGCACATGTCGCAGAGGTAGCAGTGGTCCACGACGTCCCAGTACGCGGACCGCGGCACCCCGTCGAGCTCGCCGGTCGGCGAGCCGTCGACGTGGTCGAAGAGCGCGGGGAAGGCGTTGCACAGGCTGACGCATCGGCGACAGCCGTGACAGATGTCGAAGACGCGCCCGAGCTCCGCGAACAGCGAAGACTCGTCGCGGAACTCCGCGCTCTCCCAGTCGAGGGGGTGCCGCGTCGGCGCCTCGAGGCTGCCCTCGCGCGGGGACCTGGTCTGCTCGCTCATGGGCGGGACCGGCCGGCCGCGGGACGGCCGCGAGGCGGGCGGATCGCGCTCCGCCGCGCGCGCCGCGCGACCTGTCCGGCGGGATTCAGGCGAGCTGGTCCAGCGCCTTCTGGAAGCGGTTCGCGTGCGAGCGTTCCGCCTTGGCGAGCGTCTCGAACCAGTCGGCGATCTCGTGGAAGCCCTCGTCGCGCGCGGTCTTCGCCATGCCCGGGTACATGTCGGTGTACTCGTGGGTCTCGCCGGCGATCGCGGCCTTCAGGTTGTCCGGGGTGCCGCCGATCGGCAGCCCGGTGGCCGGGTCGCCGACCTGCTCGAGGTACTCGAGGTGGCCGTGGGCGTGGCCCGTCTCGCCCTCCGCGGTCGAGCGGAACACGGCGGCCACGTCGTTGTAGCCCTCGACGTCGGCCTTCTGCGCGAAATAGAGGTACCGGCGGTTGGCCTGCGACTCGCCCGCGAAAGCGGCCTTGAGGTTGCCCTCGGTCTTGCTGCCCTTGAGGTTCACAGGATGCCCTCCTCGTTTGCTGCATCGGATGGCGCGGTCATTGCCGGGCGCCGATGCCGGATCGGGCCCGGTCGGGCGCCTGTCCGGGATGTTCCGCCGCGATCCGGGGCAAGTCAAATGACCGGCCGGGCGCGCGGCGCGCCCGCGTTGACCGGCCGTGGCCGACCTGCAAGAGTTAGCCCACCCGTGTCCGCCGCAATCGCGAGCAGCCGTGTCCCGAAAGACCCGCAGCACCGACTTCGAGGCCTCGATGGCCGAGCTCGAGCAGATCGTCGAGCGCCTGGAACAGGGCGAACTGCCCCTCGAGGAGTCGCTGCGCCAGTTCGAGCGCGGCGTCGCGCTGACGCGCAGCTGCGAGACCGCGCTCAAGCAGGCGGAGCAGAAGGTCAAGGTCCTGAGCCAGCGCCCCGGCGCCGAGCCGGTGCTCGAGGACTTCGAGCCGGACGAGGGAGAGGAGGCCTGAGCGCCCCCGCGGCAGCGGCCGGGGACGACCTCCACCGGCGGGTCGAGGCCTACCGGCGGCGGGTCGAGGCGGCGCTCGACGGATACCTGGCCCCGGCTGCGCAGGCCCCGGCGCGCCTGCACGAGGCCATGCGCTACGCGGTCCTCGGACCCGGCAAGCGCGTCCGGCCGATCCTCTGCTACCTGACCGGCGAGGCGGTCGGGGTCGAGCCGGCGCGGCTCGACGCGCCGGCCGCCGCGGTGGAGATCATCCACGCCTACTCGCTGGTGCACGACGACCTGCCGGCCATGGACGACGACGACCTGCGGCGGGGCCGTCCGACGACCCACCGCGCCTTCGACGAGGCGACCGCGATCCTGGCCGGCGACGCGCTGCAGGTGCTGGCCTTCGAGATCCTCTCGACCGACGCGGCGATGGTCGAGTCGCCGGCGGCCCGAATGGCCGTCATCCGGGTGCTGGCCCGCGCCAGCGGCACGGCGGGCATGGCCGGCGGGCAGGCCATGGACCTCGCCGCGGTCGGCCGCCAGCTGGCGCTGCCGGAGGTCGAGGAGATGCACCGGCGCAAGACCGGTGCGCTGATCGAGGCCAGCGTGCTGATGGCCGCGGAGTCCTGCCCGGGGCTCGCGCCGGCCCGGTACGCCGCGCTCGCCCGCTACGCCTCCGCGCTCGGGCTCGCGTTCCAGATCGTCGACGACCTGCTCGACGTCGAGGGCGAGGTCGCCGTGGTCGGCAAGCCGGTCCGCGCCGACGCAGAGTCCTGCAAGCCGACCTTCCCGGCGGTCGCCGGCTGCGCGGCCGCCCATGCGCGCGTCGAGGCCCTGCTCGCCGAATCGCTCGCGGCGCTCGCCGCGTTCGGACCCGAGGCCGAAGGCCTCAGGGAGCTCGCCCGCTTCGTCGCGACGCGCGACCAGTAGCGGCGGCCGTCACGACCGGCCCGGGCCCTTGGGCACCGGAGTCGGGTACACTTTCGCGATGGCCGAAGACCGCTACCCCCGGCTGTCCCGGATCGCCTCGCCCGCCGACCTGCGCCAGCTCCCCGAGACGGAGCTGCCCGAGGTCGCCCGCGAGCTGCGCGAGTACCTGGTCGAGACGGTTTCGCGGATGGGGGGACACTTCGCCGCGGGCCTCGGCACCGTCGAGCTCACCGTCGCACTGCACTACGTTTACGAGACCCCGCGCGACCGGCTGGTCTGGGACGTCGGCCACCAGGCCTACCCGCACAAGGTGCTCACCGGGCGCCGCGACCGCCTGGCCACCATCAAGCTCAAGGACGGGCTGGCGCCCTTCCCCTGCCGCGGCGAGAGCGAGTTCGACACCTTCGGGGTCGGTCATTCCAGCACCTCGATCAGCGCGGCGCTCGGCATGGCGATCGCCAACGAGCGCGTCGGAGGTGACCGCCGGGTGGTCGCCGTGATCGGCGATGGCGCGATGAGCGCGGGCATGGCCTGGGAGGCCATGAACCACGCCGGCAGCCTCGACAACGACCTGCTCGTCGTGCTGAACGACAACGACATGTCCATCTCGCGCAACGTCGGCGCGCTGTCCAACTACTTCGCGCGCCTGCTGTCGGGCCGCACCTACGACCACCTGCGCGAGAACTCGAAGAAGGTGCTGCGCAAGATGCCGGTCGCCTGGGAGCTGGTTCGCCGCTCCGAGGTCCACGCCAAGGGCATGATCCTGCCGAGCACCGTGTTCGAGGAACTCGGCTTCAACTACGTCGGCCCGA
The DNA here is from genome assembly GCA_964406445.1 of uncultured Steroidobacteraceae bacterium. Lineage (GTDB taxonomy): Bacteria > Pseudomonadota > Gammaproteobacteria > Steroidobacterales > Steroidobacteraceae > SG8-30. The sequence continues at coordinate 45,160 of CAYORU010000012.1, read as the reverse complement.
TCGACGGCCACGACGTCGGCCTGCTGGTCTCGACCCTCGGCAACATGCGCAAGCTGAAAGGCCCGCAGTTCCTGCACGTGGTCACCCAGAAGGGCAAGGGCTACGCGCCGGCCGAGGCGGACCCGATCGCCTGGCACGGCCCGGGCCCCTTCGACCCGGCGAGCGGGCAGATGCGCAAGCAGGCCGCCGGCGGCCCGAGCTACTCGCAGGTCTTCGGCCAGTGGCTCTGCGACATGGCCGAGGCGGATCCGCGCATCGTCGGCATCACCCCGGCCATGCGCGAGGGCTCGGGCATGGTCGAGTTCGAGCAGCGCTTCCCCGAGCGCTACTTCGACGTGGCGATCGCCGAGCAGCACGCGGTGACGCTCGCCGCGGGACTCGCCTGCGAGGGCCAGCGGCCGGTCGTGGCCATCTACTCGACCTTCCTGCAGCGCGCCTACGACCAGCTGATCCATGACGTCGCGCTGCAGCGCCTGCCGGTGGTGTTCGCGATCGACCGCGGCGGGTTCGTCGGCGGGGACGGCTCGACCCACCAGGGCGCCTTCGACCTCACCTACCTGCGCTGCGTCCCGAACATGGTGGTGATGGCGCCTTCCGACGAGAACGAGTGCCGGCAGATGCTCTACACGGCGGCGACGCTCGGGCAGCCGGCGGCGGTCCGCTACCCGCGCGGCCCGGGCACGGGGGTGGCGCCCGAGCGCGAGATGCGCGCCCTGCCGGTCGGCAAGGGCGTGCTGCGGCGCGAAGGGCGCGGCGGCCTCGCGCTGCTCGGCTTCGGCGCCATGGTGCCGGCCGCGCTGCGCATCGCGCCGGCCTTCGACGCCACCGTCGCGGACATGCGCTTCGTCAAGCCGCTCGACGAGGACCTGGTCGTGGACCTCGCCCGCCGCCACCGCGCGATCGTGACCCTCGAGGAGAACGTCGTGGCCGGCGGCGCCGGCTCGGCGATCCTCGAGTGCCTGCAGGCATTCGGGCTCGCGACCCCAGTGCTGCAGATCGGGATTCCCGACCGGTTCATCCAACACGGCTCGCGCGACGAAAATCTGCGCGAAGCCGGCCTCGACGACGCGAGCCTCAGGGCCACCGTCGAGCGTTTCTGGTCCCGCCACGGCCTGACGCGCGTCGTGCAGGCGGAGGCCTGAGCGCCGACCGGCGCCTGCGGAACCCATCATGAGCATCGCAACCGGGGCTTTCGAGACCGCCGACATCGAGGACGTGCAGGGCCGCGCGGACCTGCGGCGCATTCCGATCAACAAGGTCGGGATCAAGGACATCCGGCACCCGGTCCGGATCCAGGACCGCGCCGGCGGCGAGCAGCACACGGTCGCCACCTTCAGCATGTACGTGTTCCTGCCCCACGACTTCAAGGGCACGCACATGTCGCGCTTCGTCGAGATCCTGAACCGGCACGAGCGCGAGATCTCGGTCGAGACCTTCCGGCTGATGCTCGGGGAGATGACCGAGTACCTCGATTCCGAGGCCGGCCACATAGAGATGACGTTCCCGTTCTTCGTCAACAAGAAGGCGCCGGTGAGCGGGGTCGAGAGCCTGATGGACTACGCCGTCACGCTGATCGGCGAGCGCCGCGCCGGACGCACGGAGACCTGGCTCAAGGTGGTGGTCCCGGTGACGACGCTCTGCCCCTGCTCACGCGACATCAGCGAGTACGGCGCCCACAACCAGCGTTCGCACGTCACGCTGACGGCGCGGGTCCAGGGCCACGTCTGGCTCGAGGAGCTGATCGAGGTCGCCGAGCGGGAGGCCTCCTGCGAGCTCTACGGCATCCTCAAGCGGCGCGACGAGAAGTACGTGACGGAGCGCGCCTACGACAACCCGAAGTTCGTCGAGGATCTCGTGCGCGACATCGCGGTGCGGCTGAACGCGGATTCGCGGATCGAGGCCTACGTCGTCGAGGCCGAGAACTTCGAGTCGATCCACAACCACTCGGCGTATGCGCGGGTGGAGAAGCCGTGACCGGTGATCGGTGATCGGTGATCGGCCAAGACCGGGTAGCGCCTCTCGTCGAGCGTTCCGGCTGATCACCGATCACCGGTCACTGGTCACTTCTCTTCTCCCGTCCCCCCCTGCAGCCGCCCGATCAGCGACTTCAGGAACACCCGGTGGAAGCGCAGCTGGCAGGCCTGCGACGCCTGCTCGAGCAGCGAGGAGCTGACCAGCAGGATGGTCGCCGGGGTATTGGCGACGATCGAGGCCTGCCGCTTCGCGCCGCGCACGAAACTGGTCTCGCCGAAACAGGCGCCGGTCTCGAGCCGGCCGATCGCCTGGCCGTGCCGCTCGACCCTGCAGTCGCCGCCGACGATGACGTAGAAGCGGTCATCCGTCGCGCCTTCGCGCACGATCTCCTGGTCGGCCTCGTACTGGCTCCAGCTCGCCGCGCGCAGGACCTCCCAGATCTCCGCGGTCGAGAACTCGTGGAAGAACGACAGCTTGCGCAGCCGCGCGAAGCGCTCCTGCCACTCGGGCCGGCCGGAGCTGGCCCGCAGGTGCCCGTGCAGCTTGGCGAGCGCGGCGGCGAACTCGGCGCCGTTCGCGTAGCGGCGCTCCGGCTCCTTGCGCAAGGCCATGGAGAGGATGCCCTCGAGCTCGACCGGCAGGTTCGGGCGCAACGTCGTCGCCGGCGCGGGGCTGGCGTTGACGATCTGCTGAAGCAGCTTGGCGAGCGTGCCGCCGCGGAACGGCCGGAAACCGGTCAGGAGCTCGTAGAGCACCGCGCCCAGCGAGTACAGGTCCGAGCTCGCCGTGATCTCGCCGCCCTGGACCTGCTCGGGCGACATGTAGCTGGGGCTGCCCGCGATGCCCTGGATGCGCGAGAAGTCCGCGTCCTTGAGCAGCGCAATGCCGAAGTCGATCAGCCGCACGTCGCTGTCGATCGTGAGCATGATGTTGCCGGGCTTGACGTCCCTGTGGATCACCCCGCGCACGTGCGCGTAGTGCAGCGCCTTCGCGCACTTGTAGACGATGCCCACGACGTCGTCGACCGGCAGCAGGTTGTCCGGTCGCGTGTAGGCGGCGAGCGTGCGGGCGCCGTGCACGAACTCGGTGACCACGTAGTAGAGGCCGTTCTCCTCGCCGGCGTCGTAGATCGGCATGATGTTCGGATGCTGGAGCATGCCCACCATGTGGGCCTCCGACAGGAACATCTTCCGCGCGACCCGCGCCCGCTCCGGATCGTCCAGCGCATTGACGTGGTAGACCTTGATCGCGATGTCGCGGCCGTACTCGGGGTCGTGCGACAGGAAGACGCAGCCGGTCGAGCCGCGGCCGACCTCGCGGATCACGTCGTACCGGCCGATGCGCTCCGGCACGGGGCGGTCGGCAGGGGGACCCTCGCGCCCGGGGCGCAGGATCGGCAGCGTCTTGCTCAAGTTCAGGCCTGCCTTTCAGGGACCGGCGCCGCGCGGGCCGCGACGCTCGACCGCGGCAGGTTATTCGGTCAAATCCGCCGGCGACCGTGAACTGGATCGCGCTTCGCCGCGGGCCGGTGGCGGCTCATGCGAAGTGGTCGAAACCGTGAGCGAGGTCACGGGCCAGCGGCGCGCCGTCGAGCGAGATCCCGGCCCCCTCCCGCACGGTGCCGATGCGCGTCACGCGCACGCCCGCAGCGGCCTCGTCCGGCGCCCATGTGCCGGGCGGCAGCGTGAACAGCAGCTCGTAGTCGTCGCCGCCAGTGAGCAGCAGGCGTCGCGCCTCGCCGGTCCCCGCGCAGCCGGCGAGATCCGCCGACACCGGGAGCGCCTCGCCCAGCAGGTCGGCGCCGACCCCGCTCGCCTCGCACAGCTTCGCGAGGTCGCCGGCGAGGCCGTCGGACAGGTCGATGCAGGCGCTGGCCGAGCCGCCGAGCGCACGCCCGAGCGCCACGCGCGGCTCCGGCCGCAGGAAGCGCGCCGCCAGCCGGCCGCGGGCGCCAGGGTCCCCGCCACCGATGCGACCCTGCAGCACGGCGAGGCCGGCCGCGGCCTCCCCCGGCCAGCCGCTGACGAACAGCCCGTCCCCCGGCCGCGCCCCGGCCCGCGTCAGGGCCCGGCCCGGCTCGACGAAGCCGGCCACCGCCACGCTGGCCGTCAACGGCCCCGAGGTGGTGTCGCCGCCCACGAGCGCCGTGCCGTGACGCGCGGCGAGCGCGCCGAGGCCGGCCGCGAAACGCGCGAGCCATTCCTCGTCGGCGCGCGGCAGGGTCAGGGTCAGCAGCGCCCAGGCGGGCTCTGCGCCCATCGCGGCGAGGTCGCTCAGGTTGACCGCCAGCACGCGGTGGCCGACGTGCTCGGGCGCGATTCCCGGCGGGAAGTGCACGCCCTCGACGATCGCGTCGGCCGCGAGCGCGAGATGCCGGCCGGCCGGCGGCGCGACCAGCGCGCAGTCGTCGCCCACGCCGAGCAGGACGTCGCCGCGGCGGGCGCCGAGGTCGCGCAGGTAGCGCCCGATCAGCTCGAACTCGCCGGCGGGCACGGCCGCTTCGCCGGCGGCGGCCTCAGGCCGCGCCGCGCTCCGGCGCGCGGTGCACCCGCGAGGCGCGGTCGAGCACCGCGTTCACGAACTTGTGGCCATCGGTGGCGCCGAAGCGGCGCGCCAGCTCGACGGCCTCGTTGATGACCACCCGGTAGGGCACGTCCGGCCGGTGGATCAGCTCCCACAGGCCTACCCACAGCACCGCGCGCTCCACCGGGTCGAGCTGCGCGATGGGGATGTCGGCAAAAGCCGCGAGCTCGCGGTCGAGCGACTCGCGGCCGCTCGCGACGTCCATCAGCGCCGCTCGGAAGTAGTCGGGGGCCGCCTTGCCGTAGTCCGGGTCGCCCGCGAACTGCTGGTGCACGTCCTGCCAGGGCTGCCCGCCGAGCTGCCACTGGTAGAGCGCCTGCATCGCGAGCCGGCGCGCGACGCTCCGGGCGCGGTTCTCCCGGCGCCGGTCGTCGGCCATCTCAGGCCTCCAGTCGCCTGAGCAGGTTGGCCATCTCGAGCGCTGCGAGCGCCGCGTCGGCGCCCTTGTTGCCCGCCTTGCCGCCGGCGCGGTCCATCGCCTGCTCGGCGGTGTCGGTGGTCAGGACGCCGAAGCCCACCGGCACCCCGGTGTCGGCCGCGACGCGCGCGAGGCCGGCGGAGCACTCCCCGGCGACGTAGTCGAAATGGGCGGTCGCGCCGCGGATGACCGCCCCGACCGCGACGATCGCGTCGTAGCGCCGCGACTGGGCCAGCCGGCGCGCCGCCGGCGCCATGTCCCAGGCGCCCGGGACACGGACGACCTCGATCTGCTTGTCGCCCGCGCCGTGGCGGCGCAGGGCGTCCACGGCGCCGCGCACGAGGCCGTCGACGACGCGCTCGTTGAAGCGCGTGGCGAGGATCGCGAAGCGCAGGTCGCGGGCCAGCAGGTCGCCTTCGATGACGCGGAGGTTGTCCATGCGCGGAGTATATCCGTCAGTCCACGTAATCGGTCACTTCGAGGTCGAAGGCCGACAGGCCGAGCATCTGCTTCGGCGACGACAGTACGCGCATCCGCGACACCCCGAGGTCCTTGAGGATCTGGGCGCCGATGCCGTAGGTGCGCAGCACCGTGCCGCCAGGCTGCGCTGCGCCGGCGTGGCCGCGCCCCTGCTCGAGGGCCGCGACCGAGTCCATGATCGAGCGCGCCGTCTCGTCGTGGCGCAGGACGATGATGATCCCGCTGTCCTCCTCGGCGATGCGCTGCATCGCCGCGCGCAGCGTCCAGCCGCTGCCCTCGCCGTGCACGCCGATGACGTCGCGCAGCGTGTCCTTCAGATGCACGCGCACCAGCGGCGGCGGGTCGCCGGCGATGTCGCCGCGCACCAGCGCGACGTGCACCGTCCGGTGCACGTGGTCCTCGTACCAGCACATCCGGAAGCGCCCGAAGTCGGTGTCCACCGCCTGGTCCGAGACCCGCTCGACGGAGCGCTCGTTGTGCAGGCGGTAGCGGATCAGGTCGGCGATGGTGCCGATCCTGAGCCCGTGCCCGGCGGCGAAGCGCTCGAGGTCCGGGCGGCGCGCCATCGTGCCGTCCTCGTTGAGGATCTCGACGATCACGGCGGCGGGCTCGCAGCCCGCGAGGCGCGCGAGGTCGCAGCCGGCCTCGGTGTGGCCGGCGCGGGTCAGCACGCCACCCGGCTGGGCCATCAGCGGGAAGATGTGCCCCGGCTGGCGCAGGTCCTCCGGGCGCGCGTCGGGGCGCACCGCGGTGCGGATCGTGTGGGCGCGGTCGTAGGCCGAGATGCCGGTGGTGATGCCCTCCACCGCCTCGATGCTGAGCGTGAAGTTGGTGAGGTGGCCCGCGTCGGTGTCGCCGACCATCAGCGGCAGGCGCAGCTGGCGGCAGCGCTCGCGGGTCAGCGTCAGGCAGATCAGCCCGCGCCCGTATCGGGCCATGAAGTTCACGTCCTCGGGGCGGACCTTGTCGGCGACCATGATCAGGTCGCCCTCGTTCTCGCGATCCTCGTCGTCCATGATCACGGCCATGCGCCCGGCGCGCAGGTCGGCGAGGATCTCCTCGATGCTGTTCAGTTCGGCCATGCCGGCGGTCCGCGGAAGGGGGGCGTCACTCTACGCCGACGGGGGGGCCGGCCGCCATGAGCCGCTCCACGTAACGGGCGATGATGTCGACCTCGAGATTGACCACGCGGCCCCGCTCGAGCGCGCCGAGGGTCGTCACCTCGAGGGTGTGCGGAATCAGGTTCACGCCGAACACCCGGCCCTCCACCTCGTTCACGGTGAGGCTGACCCCGTCCACGGTGGCCGAGCCCTTCGGCGCGAGGTAGCGCGCGAGGCCGGCCGGCACCTCGAAGCGCAGGCGCCACGAGCGCGCGTCCTCGCGCAGGTCCACGACCCGCGCGAGGCCGTCCACGTGGCCGGTCACGTAGTGCCCGCCGAGGGCGTCGCCGGCCCTCAGCGCGCGCTCGAGGTTGACCGGCGAGCCCGGCGCGAGGCCGCCGAGGATGGTCCGCTCGAGCGTCTCCCGCGAGACGTCGGCCGCGAAGGCGCCCGGCTCGAGCGCTACCGCCGTCAGGCAGGCCCCGCTGACGCTGATGCTGTCGCCGACCGCCACGCCCGCGAGGTCGAGGCCGCCCGTGCCGACGACGAGGCGCAGGTCTCCGCCGCGCGGCTCGAGGGAGCGGACGCGGCCGACGGCCTGAACGATTCCGGTGAACATCAGGCGCTCCTCGCGGCGGCCGGAACGAGGGTGAGACGAAGGTCCGCGCCCAGCCGGCGCAGGTCCCTCGTTTCGAAGCCGAGCCGGCCGGCCATGTCCGCCGGCGCCGGCAGAGCAGCCAGCGGCCGCGCGTCCGGACCGAGCATCACCGGCGCCAGGTAGAGCACCAGTTCGTCGACGAGGCCCGCCTCGAGCAGTGCGCCGGCAAGCGTCGGGCCCGCCTCGACCATCAGCTCGTTGACCCCGAGCGCGGCCAGGCGCGCGAGCACCGCGCCGAGGTCGAGGCCGCGGCCCGCCTCGGGCACCCGCTCGACGCGCGCGCCGCGCGCGCGAAGCGCGTCGGCGCGCCCGTCCTCGGCCGCGGCGGTCAGGACCAGCGTCTCGCCGGGCGCGTCGAGGATGCGGGCAGCCGGCGGCAGCGCCAGGCTGCGGTCGAGCACCACCCGCAGCGGCTGCCGGGAGGCGCCCGGCAGGCGCAGGTCGAGGCGCGGATCGTCGGCGAGCACGGTGCCGATGCCCGTCATGACCGCGCCCGCGCGGGCGCGCAGGCGCTGGACGTCGGCGCGCGCAGCCTCGCCGGTGATCCAGCGGCTCTCGCCGGAGGCGAGCGCGGTGCGCCCGTCGAGGCTCGCGGCGAGCTTGAGGCGCAGCAGCGGCCGGCCGCGCTCCACCCGCGACACGAAGCCGGCGTTGAGTTCGCGCGCCTCGCCGGCCATCAGGCCACCCTCCACGACCAGGCCGGCCGCCCGCAAGCGCCCCACCCCGTTGCCGTCGACGCGCGGATCCGGGTCGCCCATCGCGTACACGACGCGGGCGATGCCGGCTTCGACCAGCGCGTCGGCGCAGGGCGGCGTGCGGCCATGGTGGCTGCAGGGTTCGAGCGTGACGTAGGCGGTCGCGCCGCGCACCGCGGCGCCGGCGGCGCGCAGCGCCTCGACCTCCGCGTGCGGCCCGCCGGCGCGGGCGTGGAAACCCTCGCCGAGAACGCGCTCGCCGCGGGCGATGACGCAGCCGACCCGCGGGTTGGGGTCGGTGCTGCCGATGCCGCGGCCGGCGAGCCTGAGCGCGCGCGCCATGTGCCGGGCGTCCAGCGCGTCGAAGCTCACGGCTTGCCCTTGCCTTCGCGGCCGGCGCCGGGCAGCAGCGGCAGCTGGCCGGTGCCGGGGTCGCGGCGGCGGCGGACGTCGAGCTGGTCGATCTGCTCGCGGAAGGCGTCCACGTCCTGGAAGCGGTGGTACACCGAGGCGAAGCGCACGTAGGCGACCTCGTCGAGCTGGCGCAGCTCCTCCATGACCAGCTCGCCCACCGAGCGCGACGGCACCTCGCGCTCGCCGAGGTTGCGCAGGCGGTGGCAGATCCGCTCGACCGCCGCCTCCAGGTCGTCGCGCGCGACCGGTCGCTTCTCGAGCGCCTTGAGCATGCCGGCGCGCAGCTTGGTCTCGTCGAAGGGCTCGCGGCTGCGATCGCCCTTGACCACCTGAGGCATCACGAGCTCGGCGGTCTCGAAGGTCGTGAAGCGCTCGCCGCAGGCCAGGCACTCGCGGCGACGGCGGATCTGCCGGCCCTCGCCCGCCAGGCGGGAATCGGTCACCTTCGTTTCCTCGTGGCCGCAGAACGGGCAGTGCATGGCCTCGCCCCGCGGGCCGCCTCACGCCCGCCCGTACACCGGGAAGCGGCCGCAGAGCTCGAGCACCCGGCCGCGCACGCCCTCGATCGCCGCCTCTTCGCCGATCCGGTCCAGCACGTCGGCGATCAGCTCGCCGACCAGGCGCGCCTCGCCGGCGGCGAAGCTGCGCGTCGTGATGGCCGGGGTGCCGATCCTCAGGCCGCTCGTGACGAACGGCGGGCGCGGATCGTTCGGGACCGCGTTCTTGTTGACCGTGATGTGCGCGCGCCCGAGCGCCGCGTCCGCGTCCTTGCCGGTGTACTCGCGGCCGATCAGGTCGACCAGGAACAGGTGGTTGTCGGTGCCGCCCGAGACGATCCTGTAGCCGCGCGCCTGCAGCGCCGCGGCCATCACGCGGGCGTTCTCGACCACCTGCCGCTGGTAGACGGCGAAGTCCGGCTGCAGGGCCTCGAGGAACGCGACCGCCTTGGCGGCGATGACGTGCATCAGCGGGCCGCCCTGGGTCCCGGGGAAGATCAGCGAGTTGAACCTCTTGTGCAGTTCCTCGTTCGGTCGCGCGAGGATCAGCCCGCCGCGCGGGCCACGCAGCGTCTTGTGCGTGGTCGTGGTGACGACGTCGGCGTGCGGCACCGGGTTCGGGTAGATGCCCGCCGCGACGAGCCCGGCCACGTGCGCCATGTCCACCAGCAGGTAGGCGCCGACCGCGTCGGCGATAGCGCGAAAGCGCGCCCAGTCCACCACCCGCGAGAAGGCCGAGAAGCCGGCGATGATCAGCTTCGGCGAGTGCTCGCGCGCCAGCCGCTCCACGCCCGCGTAGTCGATGTCGCCGGTCTGGGGGTCGAGGCCGTACTGGACGGCGTTGAACACCTTGCCGGAGAAGTTGACCTTGGCGCCGTGGGTCAGGTGCCCGCCGTGGTCGAGGCTCATCCCGAGCAGGGTGTCGCCGGGCTTGAGCAGCGCGAGGAACACGGCCGCGTTGGCCTGCGAGCCGGAGTGGGGCTGCACGTTGGCGTAGGCCGCGCCGAACAGCTGTTTGGCGCGGTCGATCGCCAGCCGCTCCGCGACGTCCACGAACTCGCAGCCGCCGTAGTAGCGCTTGCCCGGGTAGCCTTCGGCGTACTTGTTGGTAAGCACCGAGCCCTGCGCCTCGAGCACCCGCGGGCTCGCGTAGTTCTCGGAGGCGATCAGCTCGAGGTGCTCCTCCTGGCGCCGCCGCTCGGCCTGCATGGCCGCGGCGAGCTCGGGGTCGAAGCCGTCGATGGTCAGGTCGGGACCGAACATGGGGCCTGGGCCTCCGTGGGACGGGCGTGGAAATCCGGCATTTTACCCCAGCCAGGCCGCCCCGCGGCAGCCGTCAACCCGCCTCGACGAAGGCCTTGACCACGCGCGTCCAGGCACGGGCGAGATTGCGGCGGTTGTAGCCGCCGCCGCCGACGCCGAGGATCCGCCCCTCGGAGTGACTCTCGGCGATCGCCACGAGGCGCGCGGCCGCGTGGGCATGCGCTTCCTCGGAGAACTGCAGGTGGGTGATCGGGTCGCCCTTCAGGCTGTCCGCACCGCACTGGAAGAGGATGAACTCGGGCCGGTGGCTCTCGAGATGCTGCTCGATCTGCAACCACGCGGCGTGGAACTCCTCGTCGCCCGCGCCGGGCATGAGCGGCAGGTTGAGCTTGGTGCCACGGGCCGCGCCGACGCCCACCTCGCCGGCGGCGCCGGTGCCTGGATAGAGGAACCGTCCGTCCTCGTGCATGTCGGCGAACACGACCGCGGGGTCGTCCTCGAAGGCGTAGAACACGCCGTCGCCGTGGTGCGCGTCGATGTCGACGTAGGCGATCCGCTGCAGGCCGTAGCGGCGCTTCAGCACCTCGATGACGACGCCGCAGTCGTTGAACACGCAGAAGCCGGCGGCGTGGCTGCGCGAGGCGTGGTGCAGGCCCGCGATCGGCACGAAGGCCCGCCGGCTGCGCTTCTCCATCAGGGCCTCGGCCGCGACCAGCGCCGCCCCGACCACGTACGAGGCCGCCTCGTAGACGCCCGGCCAGGCCGGCGTGTCGCCCGCGTCGAGGTAGCCCTCGCCCGCCTGCGATCGCTCGCGGACGAGTTCGACGAAACGCGCGCTGTGGAAGCACTCGAGTTCCTCGCGGGAGGCGAGACGCGGCTCGAGCGAGGTCACCGACCGGTCCAGCCCCTCGGCCGTCATCTCCCGCATGAAGACGTCGTGCCGATCGGGCCCGAAGGGATGGCCGCTGCCGAAGCCGTAGCGGGCGATCTCCTCGCCGCAGACCAGGCTCGTGTTCCGGCGCGCTCGCGGCATCGATCCCCCCGCCGGCGGGGGCCGGCAGCGGCAAGAATAGGGCGGTTGGCGGGGGAAGCATAGTGAGCCGTGAGCCGTGAGCCGTGAGCCGGAAAGAGTGATCGGTGACCGGTGACCGGTGACCGGTGACCGGCCAGAACGCACGAGGAGAGGCACTGCCCGGTTTGGCCGATCACCGATCACCGGTCACCTTCTGCGGCTCACGGCTCACGGCTCACGGATTCGCGCCGGTCGCCGTTTTGCCGGATAATCCGCGCCCCCCTCGCAGACGGACTGCCGGAAATGGCCCAATTCATCTACACCATGAGCCGGGTGGGCAAGGTCGTGCCCCCGAAGCGGCACATCCTGCGCGACATCTCGCTGTCGTTCTTCCCGGGCGCCAAGATCGGCGTGCTGGGCCTGAACGGATCGGGCAAGTCGACCCTGCTTCGGATCATGGCCGGCGTCGACACCGAGATCGAGGGCGAGGCGCGGCCGCAGCCGGGTATCAAGATCGGCTACCTGCCGCAGGAGCCGGCGCTCGACCCCGACGCGGACGTGCGCGCCATCGTCGAGGAATCCGTGCAGCCGGTGAAGGACGCCCTCGCCCGCCTCGAGCAGGTGTACGCCGCCTACAGCGAGGACGGTGCCGACTTCGACAAGCTGGCCGCCGAGCAGGGCGAACTCGAGGCCTTCCTCGCAACGGTCGACGGACACAACCTCGAGCGCCAGCTCGACATCGCCGCGGACGCCCTGCGGCTGCCGCCGTGGGAAGCGAAGATCGCGAAGCTCTCCGGCGGCGAGAAGCGCCGCGTGGCGCTGTGCCGGCTGCTGCTCTCCAAGCCCGACATGCTGCTGCTCGACGAGCCGACCAACCACCTCGACGCCGAGTCGGTGGCCTGGCTGGAGAAGTTCCTCGAGCAGTACCCGGGCACGGTCATCTGCGTGACCCACGACCGCTACTTCCTCGACAACGTCGCCGGCTGGATCCTCGAGCTCGACCGCGGCCACGGCATCCCCTGGCAGGGCAACTATTCCTCCTGGCTCGAGCAGAAGGAGCGGCGGCTCGCTGTCGAGGAGAAGCAGCAGGAGGGCCTGCGCCGCACGCTCGAGCGCGAGCTCGAGTGGGTCCGGCAGAACCCCAAGGCGCGCCAGGCCAAGAGCAAGGCGCGCATCAAGGCCTTCGAGGAGCTGCAGTCGGTCGAGATCCAGAAGCGCAACGAGACCAACGAGATCTACATCCCGCCCGGCCAGCGCCTCGGCGACCTCGTGATCGAGGTCAAGGACCTCCGGAAGGGCTTCGGCGACCGCTTGCTGATCGACGGCCTGTCGTTCGCGCTGCCGCGCGGCGGGATCGTAGGCATCATCGGCCCGAACGGCGCCGGCAAGACCACGCTGTTCCGCATGCTGACCGGGGTCGAGCAGCCGGACGCCGGCGAGATCCGCGTCGGCCCGACCGTGCAGCTGGCGGCGGTCGACCAGTCGCGCGACTCGCTGAACGGCGACCACACGGTCTGGCAGGAGATCTCGGGCGGCCTCGACATGATCAAGGTCGGCAACTACGAGACCGCCTCGCGCGGCTACGTCGGCCGCTTCAACTTCCGCGGCGCCCAGCAGCAGCAGCAGATCAGGGAGCTCTCGGGCGGCGAGCGCAACCGGGTGCACCTGGCCAAGCTCCTCAAGAGCGGCGGCAACGTGCTGCTGCTCGACGAGCCGACCAACGACCTCGACGTCGAGACGCTGCGCGCCCTCGAGGAGGCGCTCCTGAACTTCCCCGGCTGCGCCGTGGTGATCTCCCACGACCGCTGGTTCCTCGACCGCATCGCGACCCACATCCTCGCCTTCGAGGGCAACTCCGAGGTGGTGTGGTTCGAGGGCAATTACCAGGAATACACGGCGGACTACCACAAGCGGAAGGGCGAGGCGGCGGACCAGCCGCACCGGTTGAGGTACAAGCCGATTCATGCGTAGGCGGTGAGGACGAGGCCTCGAGCCGCGACGGGTGACCGGTGACCGGTGACCGGCCGGAAGGCGCGACGCGAGGACCGGTCCGGTTTGGCCGGTCACTGGTCACCGATCACCGGTCACTTTTCACGCCTCACCTCCGATTTTGCCCTATCCCCTTGATCCAGCTAGACTCTTGCCCAACGGCGAGGTCTTTGCCATGTCCGTCTTCATCGATTCGAGCGGCCGGCTGAACCACGATCAGGGTCGCGGGCTCGCCCTCAACTGCGCGCACTGCCAGGTCCTCGCGCACATCACGCCCGTCTCGGTGCCGAACTTCGACGAGCTGCAGCTGCACAAGCCGAGCCACGTCGGCATCGTCTACCGCTGCGAGTCCTGCAACGCGCCGATCTTCCTCAAGTTCCAGGTCAAGCTCTACGCCGGCAGCCGCGTCGAACTTTCGCCGAGCTTCGTGGAGCTGGAGCGGCCTCGCGAGCGCTTCGGCTTCACGCACCTGCCGGAGGAGACCGAGTCGCTGTTCAAGGAGGCGCTCGCCTGCTTCTCGAGCGCCTGCTACATCGCCTTCGCCGCCATGTGCAGGCGCACCGCGCAGGCGGTGTTCGACGACCTCGGCGAGGACGGCAAGCTGCGCCTCTACGACGAGCTTGGGAAGGTCCGGCGCATGGCCGAGATCGACGAGCCGACGTTCCTCGCGGTCAAGAAGGTCATCTTCGGCAGCGACGACGAGCCGCGTCCCAACCTGCCCGCGCTCGACGGCAGCCAGGCGGGCGTGCTGCTCGAGGTCATGAAGGACCTGCTCTACGAGGCCTACGTCCGCCGCGGCAAGCTGCAGCAGGCGATGATGGTGCGCCGTTACTTCGGCGCCGACCCCTCAGGCAAGGTCACGCCGCTCGACAAGGCGCGTTCCTAGGCCGCCGGACGCCGCGTTCAGCCGAGGTGGCGCCGGGCGTTCTGGAACAGGCGCATCCAGCCGCTGACCTCGCCCGCCCCGGCCGGGTGCCATGAGTTCTGCGCGGTCAGGTGCACACGCTCGGGATGCGGCATGGTGATCGTCACGCGGCCGTCCGCGGTGGTGAGCCCGGCGATTCCCTCCGGTGAGCCGTTCGGATTGGCCGGGTAGCGCGACGCGACGCGGCCGCGGTTGTCGACGTAGCGCAGCACGGTGAGCGGCGCGGCGGCGGCAAGCGCGGCCGCGTCGGGAAACTCCGCCCGGCCCTCGCCGTGCGATACCGCGATCGGCATCCTCGAGCCGGCCATGCCCGCGAGGAACAGCGAGGGCGACTCGCAGACCTCCACCAGGGACAGGCGTGCCTCGAACTGCTCGGAACGGTTGCGCACGAAGCGCGGCCAGGCTGCGGCGCCGGGAACCAGCTCCTTCAGCGCCGACAGCATCTGGCAGCCGTTGCAGACGCCGAGCGTGAACGTGTCCGGCCGCGCGAACCAGGCCGCGAAGGCCTCGCGCGCCCGCGGATTGTAGAGAATCGACTTGGCCCAGCCCTCGCCCGCGCCCAGCACGTCGCCGTAGCTGAACCCTCCGCAGGCGACGAGGCCGTCGAAACTGCCGAGGTCGAGCGCGCCCGAGATCAGGTCGGTCATGTGCACGTCGACGGGCTGGAAGCCGGCCCGGTCGAGCGCCGCGGCCATCTCCATCTGGCTGTTCACGCCCTGCTCGCGCAGCACGCCGACGCGCGGCCGCCGGCCGGTGGCGATGAAGGGCGCCGCGACGTCCTCGTCCGGGTCGAAGCCGAGCCGCCAGGACAGGCCGGGGTCGTCCGGCTCGAGCCGCGCCGCCTGCTCCTCGTCGGCGCAATCCGGATGGTCGCGCAGCCGCTGCATCTGCCAGCTGGTCTCCGACCACGCCTCGCGCAGCGCGAAGAGCGGCTCGTCGATGAGGACGGCGCCGCGGTGGCGCACCGTGAAGCGGGCATCGGGCATCACCCGGCCCACCACGCGCGCCATCCCGCCGAGGCCGTGGCGCCGGCAGGCCTCGAGCGCCGCCGGCAGGTCCGGCTCGCGGACCTGCAGCAGCGCGCCGAGTTCCTCTCCGTAGAGCGCGGCGACCGGCCGCGCGGCGTCGCCGAGATCGAGCTCGACGCCGAGCCGCGCGGCGAAGGCCATCTCGAGCGCGGCGATGGCCAGCCCGCCGTCGGAGCGGTCGTGGTACGCGAGCAGCCGGCCACCGCGGGCGAGCTCGCGCACGGCCGCGAACAGCCCGCGCAGCCGCGCCGGGTCGTCGAGGTCCGGCGTCTCGTCGCCGAGCCGGCCATAGACCTGCGCGAGGCCGGAGCCGCCGAGCCGGTCGCGCCCGGCGCCGAGGTCAAGGAGCAGCAGCACCGTCGGGCCAGGCTCGCGGGCGAGCTCGGGCGTGAGCGTGCGGCGCACGTCCACGACCGGCGCGAAGGCCGAGACGATCAGCGACACCGGGGCCGTCACCGCCCGCTCGACGCCGCCTTCGTTCCAGCCCGAGCGCATGGACAGCGAGTCCTTGCCCACCGGGATCGCAATGCCGAGCGCCGGGCAGAGCTCCTCGCCGACCGCGCGCACCGTGTCGTAGAGCGCCGCGTCCTCGCCGGGCTGGCCGCAGGCGGCCATCCAGTTGGCGGACAGGCGCACGTCGCCGAGTCCGGCCACGTCGGCGGCGGCGATGTTGGTGATCGCCTCGCCGATCGCCATTCGCCCGGAGGCGGGCGCGTCGAGCACGGCGAGCGGCGTACGCTCGCCCATCGCCATCGCCTCCCCCGTGCGGCCGCGGAATCCCGACAGCGTGACGGCGACGTCGGCCACCGGGACCTGCCACGGGCCGACCATCTGGTCGCGGCTGACCAACCCGCCCACCGTCCGGTCGCCGATGGTGACCAGGAAAGTCTTGTCGGCCACCGCCGGCAGGCGCAGGAGACGGCCGAGCGCCTCGCGCGGCTCGACGTCCGCCGCATCGAAGCCGTCGCCCGCCGCCCGGCGGCGGCGCACGTCGCGCAGCATCTTCGGCGGCTTGCCGAGCAGGACGTCGATCGGCAGGTCCACCGGCTTGCTGCCGAGCAGCGGATCGCTCACCCGCAGGATGCCGTCGTCGGTGATCCGGCCGATCGCCGCCCAGGGACAGCGCTCGCGGCGGCACAGCGCCGCGAAGCGCTCCAGGCCGCCTTGCTCGATCACCAGCACGTAGCGCTCCTGCGCCTCGTTGCACCAGATCTCGAGCGGCGACATGCCCGGCTCGTCGCTCGGCACCGCGCGCAGGTCCACCTCGCCGCCGCGGTGGCTGTGCGCCACCGCCTCGGGCACGGCGTTCGACAGCCCGCCGGCGCCCACGTCGTGGATGAGCAGGACCGGGTTCGCCTCGCCGAGCGCCCAGCAGCGGTCGATCACTTCCTGGGCGCGGCGCTGCATCTCGGGATTGCCGCGCTGCACCGAGGCGAAGTCGAGGTCGGCCGAGCTCGCGCCGCTGCCGACCGACGAGGCCGCGCCCCCGCCGAGCCCGATCAGCATCGCCGGCCCGCCGAGCACCACGAGGTGCGCTCCGGGCGGAACCTCGGACTTCTCGACGTGCTGGCGCCGCACGTTGCCGAGCCCGCCGGCGATCATGATCGGCTTGTGGTAGCCGCGCACGACGTCCTCGTCGTCGCCGGCCACGCGCTGCTCGTAGCTGCGGAAGTAGCCGCAGATGTTGGGCCGGCCGAACTCGTTGTTGAAGGCGGCGGCGCCGATCGGGCCCTCGAGCATGATCTCGAGCGCGGAGGCGATGCGCGGCGAGCGGCCGTGGTCCCGTTCCCAGGGGCGCTCGTGGCCGGGAATGCGCAGGTTCGACACGCTGAAGCCGACCAGCCCCGCCTTCGGCTTCGCGCCGCGGCCGGTCGCGCCCTCGTCGCGGATCTCGCCGCCCGAGCCGGTGGCGGCGCCCGGGAACGGCGAGATAGCTGTCGGGTGGTTGTGCGTCTCAACCTTCATCAGGATGTCGATCGGCTCCTCGACCCAGCGGTACTCGCCGCTCGCCGGGTCGGGCATCAGCCGCGCGCCGCGCGGGCCTTCGATGACCGCCGCGTTGTCCTTGTAGGCCGACAGCACGCCGCGCGGGCTCTTCGCGTGGGTATTGCGGATCATCGCGAACAGCGACTTCGGCTGGCGCTCGCCGTCGACGATCCAGTCGGCGTTGAAGATCTTGTGCCGGCAATGCTCGCTGTTCGCCTGGGCGAACATCATGAGTTCGACGTCGGTCGGGTCGCGGCCGAGGCGGCCATAGGCATCGGCGAGATAGTCGATCTCGTCGGCCGACAGCGCGAGGCCCATGTCGCGGTCGGCCCGCGCGATCGCCGC
This sequence comes from uncultured Steroidobacteraceae bacterium, assembly GCA_964406445.1. Classification (GTDB taxonomy): domain Bacteria; phylum Pseudomonadota; class Gammaproteobacteria; order Steroidobacterales; family Steroidobacteraceae; genus SG8-30. Next base: position 27,793 of record CAYORU010000012.1, on the reverse strand, counting down.
GACGGCATCCGCGCCGCGCGGGACATGGGTCAGCGGCCGCGGCGGGTGGGCCTCGAACAGCCGCGAAGCCTCCGCGCCGTCGAGCAGCACCGCCTCGGTCATGCGGTCGAACAGCAGGCCGGACAGCGCGCGCAGCGCCGCGTCGTCGAGCCCGTCGGCCTGCAGGCGATACTCGATGCCGCGCTCGACGCGCCGGACCGCCGCGAGGCCGCAGACGTGGGCGATGTCGGTGGCCTTGGTCGACCACGGGGACACGGTGCCGGGTCGCGGCACCACGAGCAGCGGCCGGCCCGATTCCGCGGTCGCCGCCCGTCGCGGCCCGTAGGTCAGCAGCTTCCGCAGCAGCTCGAGTTCGCCGGCCTCGAGCAGCCGCGTGGCGTCCACGAAGTGCACGAAGCGCGCGCCGAGCCCGCGCACCCGCGGCTCCCGGGCACTGAGCGCCGCGAGCAGCTTGTCGAGACGGAACGGCGAGAGCGCCGGCGGACCGTCCAGGCGGAGCATCGGCAGGCGGGCCGGACGCCGCTCAGCGACGCGGCCCGGGGTCGCCGCCGGGCAGCACCACCGGGAACTGGCTGACGTTGCCGCCGCCCTCGAGCGCGGTGATCTTGCTCACGCCCTGCTTGCGGACCTCGTCGATGCGCAGGATCGAGTGCATCGGCAGGTAGCTGCGCTTGACCCCCGCGAATTCCGCCTTGATCTTCTCTTCGGACGGGTCCACCACGACCGAGCTGCGCTCGCCGAACACCAGCTCCTCGACCTCGACGAAGCCGAACAGGCCGCCGTGGCTCACTTTCCGGGCATAGATCTCGTAGACCTTGCCCTGGTTGGCGAAGAGCACCTTGAAAATGTGACTTGCGGCCATCTCGCTGCGCCGGTGGGACGATTATGGTGCAGGTGGCATTATAGGCGTCCGGCACGGCCGGCGGTGCGCGTCACCGCCGGAAACGATCTGCTGGCCGAGTCGACCCCGGCACGGGGTATTGCAAGACGACGGGATCTATGGCTCTGAAGCTCAGGATCGTCAGCGACAACGGCGCGGAGGCCGGCGAGTTCGATCGCTGGACCTTCGGCGTCAACGGCGGAAGGATCGGCCGTGCGCTCGACAACGACTGGGTCCTGATCGACTCGCAGCGCTACATCTCCGCCCACCACGCCGAGATCGAGCATCGCGGCGGCGAGTGGTGGATCGTCGACCTGAGCACCAACGGGGTGTTCGTCAACGCCGGCCAGCGCCCGCTCGGCCGCGGCGGCCGGCAGCGGCTGGCGGACAGCGACCGGGTCCGCATCGGCCCCTACGAGATCGTTGTCGAGCTGACGACGGGCAACGACTTCCCGGCCGAGCAGGAATTCAGCCTGACCGAGACCGCCTTCGACAATTCCCTCGACATCGACATCGACCTCCCCGGCCTGCTCAACGCGAGCGCGGCGCCGGCCGCCCGGGATCCCGCCCGTGCCGGCGCGCCGCCCGGCAAGCGGGCGGCGAGGCGACCGGAGAAGCCGGCCCAGGACAAGCCAGCCGCCACGCGCAAGGGTGGCGCCGACGAGCGGGAGCTGTGGCCCGGCATCGTCGCCTTCTGTCGCGGCGCGGGCATCGACCCGGTGTCGCTGCCGGCGGAGGGACGGACGCAGCTGCTGCAGGAGGCCGGGCAGGCGCTCAGGGAGACCATGCTGGGCCTGATGGACCTGTCGCGCGCGCGCGCCGAGTTCTCGGCGGAAGTCGGCATCACCAGCGGACGGCAGCGCGACGCGACCAGCCCGCTCCTGCAGCTGAGCGCGGTGGAAGAGGCCCTATCGCGCCTGCTGACCGGCAGCGGGCCGGACGCGGTGCGGGCGGTGGACGAGGTACGCGGGCAGTTCGCCAAGGCCAGGCACCACCAGCAGGCGGTGCTGGTCGCGCTGCGCGAGGCCATTCCCGCGTTGCTCGAGCGCCTCGACCCCGACGAGCTCGAGTCGCAGTTCGGTCGCGGCGCTCGGGGACCGGCGAACGTCGAGACGATGGCGCGCTACTGGGCTCGGTACCGGGAAATGCACAAGGCCGCGATCACGCGCGGCGAGTCCGGCTTGCCGCCGGCCTTCGTGGAGGAGTTCGCGCGGGCGTATCAGGCCCTGACGTCCGGAGGAATGCGGGCCTCGTCGCGGGACGATGATTCGACGTGAGGCGCTGCGGCACCCGCATCGGGTGCGCCGGCCGGGTCAGGATGGCGGAGAGGGTGGGATTCGAACCCACGTGGGGCGCAATGCCCCCAACCGATTTCGAGTCGGTGCCGTTGTGACCGCTTCGGTACCTCTCCGGAAGTTCCTGCCGCGTGCCGGGCACGCCGGCGCCGCGGGCCGGTAGTCTACACGAATGACCGCGGCCTCTCCCAGCCCGCCGCAGCCCGTGGCCAGGCCGGCGTTCCGCGCCGCTGCCGCCGTCGCGCTGGCGCTGACGCTGGGGACCTGCTCGCGGCCGCCGACCCTGATCGAGCAGGTGCGCTCGCTCGGCGTACTCAAGGTCGCGACCCGCAACAGCCCGACGGCCTACTACCTCGGCGTGGACGGGCCCGAAGGGCCCGAGTACGAGCTGGCCGAGGGCTTCGCCCGCCGCCTCGGCGTCCGCCTCGAGCTGCGGGTCGCGCCTTCGGCGGCGGCCGCGATCGAGGAAGTCCGGCACAATCGCGCGCACCTCGCCGCCGCCGGGATCGTTGCGACCGGCGCGCGCCGCGCAAGCCTGGCCTTCGGCCCCACCTACCAGCGCATCAGCCAGCACGTCATCCACCACTCCGCCCGGCGCCGGCCCGCCACGCCCACGGACCTGGTCGGCATGCGCATCGAGGTGCTGGCCCGCTCGCCCCACGCGGCGGCGCTCGCGGAGCTCGCGGCCCAGGTGCCCGGACTCGTCTACCACGAGGTCTCGGGCATCGACCAGCTCGCGCTGCTCGACCGCGTCTCGGCCCGCGACATCGACGCCACGATCGCCAACTCCAACGACTTCGCCGTCGGCCGCCACCTGCACCCCGAGCTGCGCCAGGCCTTCGAGATCGCCGAGAAGCAGGACGTCGCCTGGGCCCTCAGCCCGCTCGACCGCACGCTCGACGGCGCCGTGGCCGGGTACTTCGCCGAACTCGAGGCGCAGGGCCTGCTGGCCGCCCTGCTCGACCGCTACTACGCCGAGGCGGAGGACTTCGACTACCTCGACTCCGTGAACTTCCTGCGGCACGTCCGCGAGCGGCTGCCCGGCCTGCGGGCGCATTTCGAGGAGGCGGCGACCCAGACCGGGCTCGACTGGCGGCTGATCGCCGCGGTCGGCTACCAGGAGTCGAAGTGGGACCCGCGGGCAGTCTCGCCGACCGGCGTGCGCGGCCTGATGATGCTCACCCACGACACCGCGCGGCGGGTCGGCGTCACCGACCGCGAGGACGCCCGCCAGAGCATCCTCGGCGGCGCCCGCTACCTCGTCGAGGTGCGCTCCAAGGTGCCTGCGCGGATCCCCGAGCCGGACCGGATGTGGTTCGCGCTCGCCGGCTACAACGTCGGCTTCGGCCACCTCGAGGACGCGCGCATCCTGACCCAGCGGCACGGCCGCGATCCCGACTCCTGGGAGCAGGTGCGCCGCTACCTGCCGCTGCTCGCGCAGGAGCGCTGGTTCGTCGAGACCCGCCGCGGCTACGCCCGCGGCTGGGAGCCCGTGCACTTCGTGGAGAACGTGCGCGGCTACCTCAACATGCTGGTCTGGATGACCGCCACGCCCGAGGGCGAGGCGCGGCTGCAGGCGGCGGCGGAAGGCGGCTGAGCCGGCCGCCTCAGCCGCGGGCAGCGCCGGCGCGGCGGCGCTCGAAGAAGGCCCTGAGCAACGCGCCGCACTCGTCGGCCAGGACGCCGCCGAAGGCGTCGACCGCGTGGTTGAGCCCCTTGGCCGTCACGAGGTTGAAGGCGCTGCCCGCAGCGCCCTGGCGCGGGTCCCAGGCGCCGAAGACCAGTCGCGCGACGCGGGCGTGCACCAGCGCGGCGGCGCACATCGGGCAGGGCTCGAGCGTCACGTAGAGCGTGCTGCCGCCGAGCCGGTAGTCGTCGACGCCGCGGGCCGCCGCGCGCAGCGCCAGCACCTCGGCGTGGGCCGTCGGGTCCCTGAGCGAGATCGGCTGGTTCCAGCCCTCGCCGATCACCCGCCCGTCGCGCACGACGAGCGCGCCGACCGGCACCTCGCCCTGCGCCTCGGCGCGCGCCGCGAGCGCGAGCGCCTCGCGCATGAAGTCAGCGTCGGTCCTCACCGCTCCGCCCGCCCTGTGCCCTGCCGCGGCCATGGTACAACGGCGCGCCGCGGCGGGCCTCAGTCGGCGCCGGCCATCGCCAGCACCTCAGCGCCGCTTCGCGCGAACAGCGACTTGAGCAGCGGCGACTGGAAGCTGCGCCTCGCGGTAATAGCGTAGAAGTGCTCGTGCAGCCCCGGCACGGCGCAGTACTCCGCGAGCCGCCGGTCGCGCAGCTCGTCCCGGACCACGACGGAGGGCAGCAGCGCGACGGCGCCCGCGTCGCGCGCCAGCAGGCGCAGCATCGCCATGTCGTCGACCTCGGCCGCGATGCGGCAGCGGACCTCGAGCTGCTCGCAGAGCAGGTCGAAGCCGGCGCGGATCTCGCTGCCGGGCCCCGGCACGATGAGCGGGAAGTCCGCGAGCACCTCGCGCAGCGCCAGCGGACGGCGCCGGCGCAGCGGGCGGCCGACCAGGCTGACCTGCTGGCGCGCGATGCGCACGCAGCGCCAGGGGTGCTCCGCGTCGCCGTGCACCGCGCGGTTGGCGAGCACCACGTCGAGCGTATGCGCGCCGAGGCGGATCAGCAGCTCGCCGAGGCTGCCCGACTGCAGGACGAGTTCCACGTCGGCGCGCGCGAGCAGGGGCTTGACGAAGGACTCCTGGAAGTTGCGCGACAGGGTCGCCACCGCGCCGATGCGCAGCGCCTGCCGGTCGGGCCGGCGCCCCTCGCTGAGCGTCGCCACGAGCTCTGCCCCCGCGCCGAAGATCTGCTCGGCGTAGGACAGCGCGATGCGGCCGGCCTCGGTCAGGGCGAGGCTGCGGCCGCTGCGGACGAACAACGCCTGGCCGAGCTGCGCTTCCAGCCGCCGGATCTGCACCGACAGCGCCGACTGCGACACGTGCAGGCGCGCGGCGGCCCGGGTCAGGTTGCCCTCCTTCGCGACCGCCCAGAAGTACTGCAGGTGGTGGTAGTTGAGCCGCGCCATGCCGGAGACTGTTCGCCTGGATAGAACGATTTTGCATCAAATATGAATTTTACTGAAGATGCGCGGCCGGGCAGAGTGCCGCCCGTCGACTGCCGCCCGAGGACCCCGACATGGCCGACGCCCCGAACGCCTGGCCCACCCTGTCCGGCCCGCTGCTGCTCGCCGTCCCGCTCGTCTATGCGCTGTCCGCCGCGTGCCGGGCCGCGAGTCCCGCCGCGCAGTGGACGGTGGCGCGGGCCGGCGCGGGCGCGGGCCTCGCGCTGGCCCTGGTCGCCGCCCTTGCCGCGGCGCTCGGCGGCGCGGGGGTCTTCCACGCCGGGCCACAGTTGCCGCTCGGCCCGGTCGGCACGCTGGCGCTCAGCGCGCGGCTCGACGCGCTGACGGCGGTCATGCTGGTGCTCGTGTGCTTCGTCGGGTGGGTGATCCTCGGCTACTCGCGCCGCTACCTCGACGGCGACGCGGGCCAGGTCCGCTACGCGCGCTGGTTCAGCGCCACGCTGGCCGCGGTCACCCTGCTGGTGGTTTCCAACAACCTGCTGCTGCTCGCCGCTGCCTGGATCTGCACCAGCCTCGCGCTGCACCAGCTGCTGACCTTCTACCCGGAGCGGCCCCAGGCGCTGATCGCCGCGCACAAGAAGTTCCTCGCGAGCCGCGTCGCCGACCTCTGCCTCCTGTCCGCCGTCGCGCTGGTCGGGATCGGCACCGGCAGCCTGGAGCTCGACGTCGCGCTGGCGCGCATCGCGGCGCTGCCCGAACTGCCCACGGGCCTAGAGGTCGCTGCGGTGCTGTTCGCCGCCAGCGCCGCGCTCAAGTGCGCGCAGCTGCCCTTCCACGGCTGGCTCATCCAGGTGATGGAAGCGCCGACGCCGGTCTCGGCCTTGCTGCATGCCGGCATCGTCAACATCGGCGGCTTCCTGATGATCCGGCTGGCGCCGCTCGTCGGCGCCGCCGAGGCCGCCCAGCTGATGCTGGTCGTCGCCGGCACGCTCACCGCCGTGGTCGCCGCGCTGGTCATGACCACCCGCGTCAGCATCAAGGTGGCCCTCGCCTGGTCCACCTGCGCGCAGATGGGCTTCATGCTGCTGCAGTGCGGCCTCGGCGCCTGGTCGCTGGCCCTGCTGCATCTCGTGGCGCACTCGCTGTACAAGGCCCACGCCTTCCTCGGCTCGGGCAGCGCGGTCGAGCAGTGGCGCATCGAGGCGCTGCGCCCGAGGGCCGAGCCGCCGGCCTTCGGCCGCTGGCTGCTCGCCGGCGCGCTCGCGCCGCTCGGCGTGATCGCGGCGGGCGCCGCCTGGGGCGTGCGCCCGGCCGACGAACCTGCGCTGTGGGCGCTCGCCACCATCGTCGCCCTGGCGCTGACCCCGCTCCTGGTGCGTGCGCTGGCCGGCGACCTGGCGCGACTGGCGACGCTGGCGGCGACGGCGCTCGCGGTGCCCGTCCTCTACTTCGGCTGGCACGCGCTCTTCGCCGGCGTGCTGGCGCTGCCGCCGGCGTCGCCCGCGGCCCCGGCCCTCGCGTTCGTGATCGCCGGCTTCGCCCTGCTGTGGATGCTGCAGGCGGTGATGAGCGCCTGGCCGCGGGGCCGGCTCGCGCAGCGCCTCTATCCGCGGCTCTACGCAGGCCTCTACCTCGACGAGCTGTTCACCCGCCTGACCTTCCGGGTCTGGCCGGCCCGCCTGCCCGCGCGGCCGGCCCCGCCCGCCCACGAACTCCGCCGCCAGGAGGCCTGACCATGCGGACCGCCACGAACCTCGCCGCCGCCGACCCGGTCCTCGACCGTGACATCGACGCCGCCTGCGCGCGGATCGCGCCGACCTGGCCCCTCGACCAGTTCATCGCGGTGAACCCGCTGTGGGGCTGGACCGAGCGGCCGCTGCCGGAGGCCTCCGCCCGGCTCGCCGCCCTGTGCGGCAGCCGCTTCCTCATGCCGCGGGCCTGGTTCCGCGGCGAGCGGGAGGCCGGCAGGCTGAGCGATTCGAGCCTGCAGGCCGCAATCGACGAGGCCGGCGCCCCCTGCACCGTCGCCGACCTCCTCGCGCTCCTCGAGGCCGAGGAGGCCGCGCCGCCGCGCCGGGCCCTCGTCGCCGACGTCCTCGATGCGGGGCGGAACCTTGCGCGTCGCGTCTCCTGGTGTGATTTCGTCACCCATGCGACCAGCCAGTACTGTGCCGCGTGGTTCGACGACGGCCAGGCGCGGCTCGGGCCCGACCGTGCCGAGGGGCTGTATCCCGGCTGGCTGCGGCAAGCCGCCCACGACCACAGCCCGCGGCTACTGATGGGCATGAAGGGCTTCCGGCACAGCGTGCGGAGCCTGCCCGCGGACCCGCGCTCGCTGATCGCCGAGGCGGTCGAGGTCCTCGGCGTCGCGCCCGCGGACCGCGAGGGCTACTTCACGGCGGCGCTGCTGCGCCTGAACGGCTGGGCCTCCTGGGCAGCCTACCAGCGCTGGCAGGCCCGCCTCATTGGCGGCGACGACGATGCGATCGTTCACCTGCTGGCGCTGCGCCTCGCCTGGGAACTCATCCTGTTCCGCGCCGGCCCAGCGGAACTCACCTTGCGCTGGCGCAGCGCCATGGCCGCCTGGCCCGTGGCCGACCGCGCCGCCGCGCGGGCGCAGGACCTGGACTGGCTGTTGCAGCGGGCGGTCGAGATCACCTGGCAGGCGCCCGTCTGCCGCGGCCTTGCCGAGGGACTGCGCGAGCCGGCGCCGACCCGCCAGTCGCCCGCGGTGCAGGCGGCCTTCTGCATCGACGTGCGTTCCGAGGTGCTGCGCCGCGCGCTAGAGGCCACGACGCCCGAGGTGGAGACCCTGGGCTTCGCCGGGTTCTTCGGCCTGCCGATCGACTACCTGCCCCTCGGGGGCGCCGCCGCGCGACCGCAGCTGCCCGGCCTGCTCGCCCCGGCGATGCGCGCCGCCGACCGTTGCGCCGAGCCCGGGCTCGGCGCGCGGCGCCAGGCGCGCCTCGACGCCGCAAGCGCCTTCCGGGAATTCAAGCTCGCCGCGAGTTCCGGCTTCTCCTTCGTAGAGTCCTTCGGCCTGCTCTACGCGGGCAAGCTCGTGGCCCAGGGCCTCGGCCGCGGCCGGCCGGTGCCGCAGCCGGAGGGCGCGGGGCTCCGCCGCACGGAGGCCGCAGGGGTGAAGCCGCGCCTCGTCGGCGCCGGCGAGCCGGCGCAGGCGGAGTCCCGCGCAGACCTCGCGGCCGGGATCCTGCGGGCGATGAGCCTGACGCGCAGCTTCGCGCGGCTCGTGCTGCTCGCCGGGCACGGCAGCGAGACCGTCAACAACCCGCACGCGGCCGGCCTCGACTGCGGCGCCTGCTGCGGGCAGACCGGCGAGGTGAACGCCCGCGCACTGGCCGCACTGCTCAACGAGCCGGCCGTTCGCGGCGGCCTCGCGGCGCGCGGCATCGTGGTGCCCGCCACGACCTGGTTCCTAGCCGGCCTGCACAACACCACCACCGACGAGATCGTGCTCCACGACCTCGACGAGGTGCCGGCCTCGCACCGCGACGACCTCGCGGCGCTGTCAGGCTGGCTCGCCGCCGCAGGCGCGCGGGCCCGCGCCGAGCGCGCCGGGCGGCTGGGCCTGCCGCAGATGGGGGCGGACGCGCTGCGAGAGGCCATCGGGACCCGCGCAAAGGACTGGTCGCAGGTGCGCCCGGAGTGGGGCCTCGCCGACAACGCCGCCTTCATCGTCGCGCCGCGCCAGCGCAGCCGGCAGCTCGACCTCGGCGGCCGGTCGTTCCTGCACGATTACCGCTGGCAGGACGATGCGGGCTTCGGCGTGCTCGAGCTCATCATGACCGCGCCGATGGTCGTCACCCACTGGATCAACCTGCAGTACTACGCCTCGACCGTCGACAACCGCCGCTTCGGCAGCGGCAACAAGGTGCTGCAGAACGTGGTGGGCGGACACCTCGGCGTGTTCGAGGGCAACGGCGGCGACCTCAGGATCGGCCTGCCGATGCAGTCGCTGCACGACGGCGAGCGCTTCGTGCACACGCCGCGGCGCCTCGCCGTGTTCATCGAGGCGCCGCGCGAGGCGATCGACGCGGTGCTCGCGAAGCACGCGAAGGTTCGCGAGCTGGTCGAGCACGGCTGGATCCACCTGTTCCAGCTCGACGGGGAACAGGCCGCCGTGAATCTTCGCCACCCCGGCGGGTGGCGAAGACCGGCCACGCTCTAGCCGCCGACGACCACCAGGTCGACCGGCACGTTGTTGCGGGTGGCGTGCGAATAAGGACAGATCTGCTCGTGCGCCTCGCGCGCCAGCGCCTCGAGCTCCGCCTGCGGCAGGCTCTTGTCCTCGACCCGGATGCGCACCGCGAGGCCGAAGCCGCCGGCGTCACGCGGGCCGATGGAAACGTCGCAGGTGATCGACGCACCGGCGGCATTCTTCTTGTGCTGCTTGCCGACGTAGTCCAGCGCCCCGCCGAAACAGGCCGCGTAGCCCGCCGCGAACAGGTGCTCCGGCGTCGTCGTGCCAGCCTTGCCCGGTCCGCCCATCTCCTTCGGGACCGACAGGGCGGCGTCCACGCTGCCGTCGGCGGCGCGGGTCCGGCCGTTGCGGCCGCCGGTCGCGGTGGCCTGGGCGGTGAAAAGCGGCTTGATCTTGTCCATGAGGTCTTGCACTCCAATCCGGTGATTCACTGGCGTGGAGCCGAAGATACCGGAAACCGGCCGGCGCATCCCGCCGGCCTCGCCGTGGAAGCGGTCAGCCGGCCGCCCTGCCGCCGTCCGGCGCGTCCGCGCGGGTGAGACGCACCTCGAGCGGCGCCAGCTTCTCGATGTTGAGCGTCGAGGCGGCGATGCCGACGCGCTCGCCGGTCTGGTCGATCTCCTCGAGGATGCGCTCGAACAGCCGATCCTTGGTCGCGCGCCGGGCCTTGAAGTCGACCACGAAGCGCAGGTTGAACTCGATCCAGTTCTGGTTCGCCGTCATGAACACCGTCGGCTGGACGCTCGCCTTCTCGATCATGTAGCGGCGGGTGACCGGCTCCCAGGCGCGCTCGGCGGCGCGCGCGTACTCGCCCACCACTTCCTCGGCGACCCGCGCGATCAGCTGGCGCGCGAGCCGGTAGTCGCTGCCGTACTTGATCGGCACCATGATCTCGTCCCACAGGAACGGGAACTCGCCGGAGTAGTTGAACACCGGCTCCTTGAACACGAAGCTGTTGGCGACCCGCACGATCCGGCCGTTGTACTGGTCGCCGTTGACCCACTCGCCGGTCTGCATGATGGTCGTGCGCAGGATGCCGATGTCGATGACGTCGCCCTTGATGCCGCCGAGCTGCACGCGGTCGCCGACGCGGTAGAAGCCGCCGAAGGACACCGCCACCCAGCCGGCGGCGCTTGCGATCACTTCCTGCAGCGCGAAGGCCACGCCGGCGCCCGCCACGCCGAAGGCCACGGTGAGCCCGCCGAGCTTGTCGCTGAACACCAGCGCGACGAACACCGCGGCCGCGAGGTAGCCGAAGAACGCCACCGCCTTGCGGGCCTGGTAGCGGGTCGCGCTGTCCTTGAGGTAGCTCGCGGCGGCCCGCCGGATCAGCCTGACGGCGATCACGATGACCGTCAGACCCACGAGCAGGAAGACCAGCTTCCCGGTCAGAGGATCGAACAGCCAGTCCTCGAAGGTCCGTCCGAGCTCGGCATCCATGCGACAAGACTACCAGTCGATGAAGTCGCCTGCTCTCTGGCAGGCGCAACCAGGCGCCGCCGCTGGCGGCGTCAGGGCACCGCCAGAAGAACGATTCCCGCCCGGAAGAAGACGCCATCATTGCCTTCGCGATGGGAAACCATGGCAATGTCTTCCGAACCGTCCGCGTCCTTCAGGAACCTGCGGCCGGCAGGCGATTCGACGGCGCATTCGACGAAGAATGCTCCGCATCTGCCGGCGTCGATGATCCGCGACAGGACGCCGCGCGAAGCTGGATGCACCGGACGGCTCGATGCTCTGCGCCCGCGCCGCAGTGATTCTCAGGCAAACCGCCATCGGTCGTTCGTTCCCGTGTCGCATGGGTTGCGCCACACTCGACCGTCGCGGAGGCACGGGAGTCCGGCTGACCGGCTCCGCAAGTTGCGTCGAGTCCCCGGCCGGGATCGAATGCTTCGTGCGTGGCCCACGGAACGACGTGCTCGGCGCGACGTTTTTCCGGAGGAAGCATGTCAGCGGCAACATGACGATTCCGGCGAGCGGACGGCGCGACTGGGGTGGCACGCTCACCAGCGCTACGTCATGCGTGCAGGAGAGCGATGCTGTACTCAGCTGCGCCGGCCGGGGCCTGAATGGCGAACGTTGGAGCCGCCGACTCGATTCCCGGCAGCCTGCAGACGCCTGGAGCTCGAGCGGCGGCGGGATCGCCTCCGACCCGGCCTGCGTCGTCGCGTCCGGAAACACGACCGGCTTCGCAGTCGGGCTGGACAATGGACTGCAGCGGCTCTATCTCGGCAGCGGCGACCGAACCTCGTACGTGGCGATGCCGCACTGCGTTCCCAGCCCCGCTGTCTCGCGACGCGGCTGACCTCCCCACGACTGCATTGCTTCGTGCCGGATGCCGGCTTCGAGCTCATTCACTACGAGATCGCTCCCTGATTCCGCCGCAGGGCAGAGTCCGACTACGATCCCCCGACGAGGTCGAAATTCCCCGCCATGACCAAGTCGATGCGGCCCGTTCGCCAGCCCTTGCGCGCGTCCCGCACCAGCGGCGACGGATCGCGACGGTACCTTCGGACCACCTGGCCCGGCCCGTCGGAATGCTCGAGCGAATCTGCCAGCCGATGCCGCTGCCGTTCGTCGCTCCAATCGACGTCCTGAGACGGGATCACGCGGACGCGCGCGACGACGCGCTGCCCGCCGTCCGGCGGGCCGTCCAGTTCGAGTACGTGTAGTCCAGCCTCCGGCGCCAGGCACCGGTGCGCGCCGAACCCGCTCATGAGGAGCGCAGGCTCGTCCCGCCCCGGGAGCGGTATTTCGCTGACCTGCACGCGGCGTGCCGCCGCCCAGGCGCGGTACATGTCGAGCAGCGAGCGCTGCCACGACCTCCGAGGGTCGGGGTTCGCCGGTCCTTCCAGCACCGTGTCGACAGCGAGGGCAACCTCGACCGGCGATTCCTCGATGACGTCGGCGACCCCGTGTCGGACGAGATGCAGCTGCAGCGCGAGGCGTTCGATCATCTGCCGGGACACCCGCCCGCTCGCTCCTGAGCTGCGCCCCAGTCGATCCCTGAGCGACACGGCGGTATCGACCGCGGCCTTGACCCGGTCCATTGCGGCGAACCGCGCGAGCACCCGCTGACGGTCCGGCCTCGTCCAGAATTCCGGATGCGCCATCTCCCCGGCCAGGGAGTCCTTGAGGGCTTCCCAGTCGGCGCCCTGCAGGCGACCTGCCGCCTGCTCACAGAGCGTCTCCAGCTCGCGCAGCTCCTCCGCCGTCCCGCGCGGCTGGAGCACCATCGCCGCGAGCTCCGGACCGGAGCCTTCGATCGGGCCCACGGGCGGCGACGCGGGATCTTCGGCGTCCGGATCGACGAACTCGACCTGGATGTCGCGACCGTCGCTGCGTACGAACAGGAACTGGTCGCCCTCGGGCGCCTTGTGCTCGACCATGGTAGCCGCGAGCGGTGCCAGCACGTACCGATCGATAGCCCGCTTGAGCGGCCTCGCCCCCAGCTCGGGAGTGAAGCCCCGGTCGAGCAGGAACTCCTGGGCCGAGTCCTCCCACTCGACCGCCCATTCCCGGTTGCGCAGCCCGCGTCGATCGCGAAGGCTCGACAGTTCCTTCTGCAGTATCCGGCGCATCAGCTGCCGGGTGAGCGGCCGGAACACGATCACGCGATCGAAGCGGTTGACGAATTCGGGCCGGAACGTCTGCCCGATCGTCCGGGCGACCTGTTCCGGCGAAAAGGCGCTCGGCGACGGGTTGAAGCCTATGTCGCGGCCCTGGTGCGCGGTGGCGCCGAGGTTCGACGTCATGATGATGATGCAGTGGCGGAAGTCCGCGACCTGGCCGGTCGCATCGCTGAGCCGCCCGTCGTCGAAGACCTGCAGGAAGAGGTCCCAGATGCTGGCATGCGCCTTCTCGAACTCGTCGAGCAGCAGGACCGAGAAGGGCTGCTTGCGGACGCGATCGACGAGGCTGTCGGAATCGGCAGCCGCCGCCGGGCCTCCCAGGATCTTGGCCATCGACTCGAGGCTCTGGAACTCGCTCATGTCGAGGCGAACCAGCCGCTCGGCCGATCCGAACAGGTACTCCGCCAGGCTCTTTGCCAGCTCCGTCTTGCCGGTACCGGTCGGCCCGGCGAACATGAAGACACCGACCGGCCGGCTCGCATCCGTGAGACCTGCCTTGAGCATCGCGATGCGTTCGACGATTGTCTCGACCGCCTCGTCCTGCCCGATGACCCGCTCCGCGAAGAACTGCCTGACGGTCGCGAGATCGAGTCGCTCGCCGTCGTCGAGAATGGCCTCCGGCAGCCCGGTGACCTGCGACAGGGTTGCGAGGAGGCCGCGTGGCGCCAGCACCGGCGACCGTTCGGCGACGCAGCGCTGCGCAGACAACTTCAGCAGGTCCAGCAATGCGCCGGGGAGCATGCTCGACCCGAGATACTGCTTGACCAGATGCGTTGCGGCCGGAATGGACGCGTCATCCACCCGCAGGGCACTGTCCCGCTCGATGCGCCGTCCGAGCCGCCGTGCGAGGGCTTCCGCTTCACGCTCGTCCATCGGCTCGAGCCGGACGGCCTCAATGCGACTCCTCAGGGTCGCCCGGTTCTGCAGGACGCGGGTCGCGCCGGCCGGCGTCGTCTCGCCGATCACGACGATCCGCCCGGCGACCAGCGCGGGCATGACCTGCTCCAGGATGGTTGCACTGTGCCCGCGATGCGATCCGCTGTTCGCAAGCGCCAGCAGGTCGGGTACGTACCAGACGTGGCGCTTCTCCGTCGCGAGCTCGCGGGTCAGTCGCTGCAGGCGCGCCTCGAGCTCGCCGATGTAGACCTGGCCGGCCATGAGGTCGGCAGCGCCCGCCTCGAATACGGTCCAGCCCTGCTTCGCGAGCCTGCGGCCGAGCAGCCGGACGAACGACGTCTTGCCGGTGCGCGGCTCGCCGCTGACGATCACGGACCTCGCGTCCTCCCGGAGCACGGCCGCCTGCGCCGCGGCCAGCTGGGGCTGCCAGGCGTCTGGCTCGGCGAGAAAGTCGCCATCGGACGCTTCCGACCAGAGTCGCCCAAATGATTCGAGGAAGGCGCGATCGGCGGTCGTGCTCTGCCAGCGCCGCAACCCGCCCAGGAGCGATTCGGCGTAGGGATGGTCGATACGCTTCAAGAGCGCCTCGATCGCCGCCGCATCGACGTCGACGCCGGACAGCGACTCCCCGAAGCCGGCTGGATCGCCTGAGCTCGAGCGCTCTTCCATGTAGTCGCGGAAGAGGCCTGGAATGACGGCATTCTGCGCCCACCAGGCCTGCGCGCAGGCCAGGGGCAACCCGACCGCGGGGCGCGGGTCGAGGCTCAGCAGGTAGTTGAGGCCGTAGTGAAGGGCCCAGGGGCGCAGCAGCCGGAAGTCGCGACTCACGGCGTCCGCGAGTTCGTTGCGATCGTCGCGGGCCGCGAGCGCCGCGAGCGCGGCGCTCGACAGCGTCCAGCTGTCGCCGAAGACATACTCCCTGAGCGTCGTCGGCGTCACCGACGGATCGCGAAAGGCGGCGACGAGCTCCCCGAATTCCGGCGCCGAGCCAAGTTCCCGCGGATGCGCGCTGCGCTCCGCGAACGACTCGATCGACGCGGCCAGCCGGTGCAGCCTGGCTGTCAGGCTCTCAGGCGCCTCGGCGACGACCGGCGCCGTCGCTTGCCGATTCCTCGCTCGCAATGCGAGCACGCCAGCGGCGCCAAGGGCTGCCCCCAGCAGCAGCATGACCAGGTGAGTCGAGTCCGGCATCACGTCCCTGCCGTGCTGGGCGACGATGGCTGCGCCAGCTAGAGTACGCAAAGCCACGCCCGCGGGACATACCGGTACGCCTGCACGGACCGCAGTCGCCGGCTTCGGACCGAACAGGCCACTCGACCGCGAATCGGACGGCCCGATCCCGGCGCCGTCACGCAGCCTGCGTTGACACCCCGGGGATGCGGAGCGAGACTCGGGTGACGTGAGTCATCCATGCCGGTATCCACCGGTTCAAGGGAGCATGCGGACATGAGGATCTTCAAGGCGCTTTTCCTCGCGTTCTTCGGGCAATACGCCGGCGCCCGGGCGGTCCGGGGCGGCAGCGGTCATTACAACGAGCAGTGCCACCCGCAGACCTACGGCTGACCGGTCCGGCCGGTGTCGCCGGAGGCCTGGGCTGAGGTCTCCGTCGACGATCACCTGGCGCTGGTCTACGGCCCCCGCCTCGGCAGGCTCTATCTCCTGCCGACGTCGTCGTCGAGAGACCCGATCTTCCGTCGCGTCGTGGGCCTCGCCGACGACGCCCGGCTCGACGAGCTGGCCGACCCAGTCGCCCGCATCGTCCACGACCTGCCGAGCCTCGCGGATGCGCCAAGGCAGCCGATCCCGCCCTGGCCCGGCTTGGCCTATCGCTCGCTGAGCCGCTCGCGGCGGATACTGCCGCTGCGCGCCGCAGCGAGGCTCATCCGCCGTCTTGGCGCGGCGGGTTTGGGCCGCATCGCCCCGGCCAAGCTGAGCACGTCGGAAATCGGGCGCCTCGTGCACGCCGTGGAGCAGCAGCTGGGTCGCTCGGACTGCTACCCACGGGCGCTCCTGACGGCGCTGATCGCCGGCGCGGCGGGCAGGCCCTGCCTCCTGACGGTGGGTGTGCTCGCGCCGACCCGGAAGATGCACGCCTGGTGCAGCATCGACGGCGAGCTGCCCTACGAGCCGCTGCCGGAGCATTACCTCTACCAGCCGCTGTGGAGGCTGGCGCTGTCGCCGTGACCGCATCGATTCCGACGCCGCCTGCCGGCCAGCGCGTGCCGATCGGATCGGCCGAGCTTGTGCTGCGACCTGCCGTCGCATGCCGCGAACGCCACTTCGCCCACGGCAGCTGCCTGTACCTGTCCGTCTACGAGGAAGAGATCGACGCCCGCGCCGAGGCGCTCTGGTCGGCCTGGCAGCCTGACGTCGGCGCCCCGCGCTGGCTGCCGCTCGAGCTGACGGACGCGGTGATCTGGTCCGGGCCGCGGCACGAGCTCCGGGTGGCACGCGGCGGCTCGGCCACCTTCCCCCTTTACTGGAGCGCGCAGGGCGGACGGCTGAGATTCGCGACCGCGTTGCCGCTGCTGGAGGGCGGCCCTCTTTCGCGAGCCGGGCTCGTCTCGGCCGCGGCGGCCGCCTGCCTGCATGGTTCCTACGAGCCGAACGGGTTCGTCGCCACGCCGCTCGCGCACTGGCGCCGGGTGCGACGCGCCGCGCTGCTGCGCTTTCGCGATTCGCGGCTGCTGGAGGAACGGCCATTCCCGCCGCCGCCGGAAGAACCGCGCGCGGATCCGTCGGCGGTCGCGACGCAGGTTCGCGCGGCCCTTGACTCCTATGGCCGCTCCCAGCACTCCATCCACGCGTCGCTGCTCGAGCTGTCCGGCGGCTTCGACAGCACGCTCGCCGCCGCCGGCCCGTCCCGGCAAGGGATGCGCGGCGTGTCCGTGGTCTTTCCCTACTACGAGTTCCGGTTCGAGGCGCCGGTGCAGCGTGCGACCGCGGAATTCCTCGGCATCCCCCGCGTGGAACTCGACGGCCTCGGCCTGTTCCCGTATGCGCCAGGCGACGCGCCGGCGCGTTTCGACGAGCCGACCGTCTTCGTGACGGGCATCCGCCACGCCGAGGCAGTCGCGCGCCTCGGCGGCACATTCGGTGCGAAACGGCTCTACGTAGGCCACGGCGGGGACCAGTGTTTCGCGACCGACCTCTGCGCGCCCGAGCCGCTCGCCGCAAACGCGTTGACCCGCGGGCCGTTTGCGGTCCGCGCCTGGCGCGAGGTCCGCCGGGCCATCGACGAGACGCACCGCTCGCCCTGGAACGACCGCCGCCTCGGCACCTTCGTCTTCGATGCCCGCCAGGTCGTCTGGGGAAAGGAGACCTTCGGCTCCAGCATGCGCACGCCGTTCTCGGACCTGCAGGTCTTTCGGAGCGCATTGACCTGGTCGCGCGCCTGCGCGAGCCGCGGCGTTCGTCCGCACAAGGGCATCCTGGCACAGGCTGCGCGCGACCTGCTGCCAGACGCGGTCCTCGAGCGCAAAGGCAAGGTGGCCTACGACGGGGTCTGGACGCGCGCGTATCGACGGCACGGCGAGAGCATCGCCGCCACGTTCGAGGACGTGCGCGACGTTTTCAGCCATCTCGGAGTTTCGACGGACTGGCTGCAGCGCAGGGTGCTGGAACTCGGCGCGTGGCAGGACCGGTCCGACCGCGAGGTACTGGCGCTCTTTGGAATCGCGGTCTGGCTGACCGCGTGGGGGCTGCTGCGCGCCGGCGATCTCCACTGGGCCGACTGACGCCGGCCGCTCACGCCACGTCGAAGAAGAAGTTCTGGAACAGCCGGCCGTTCTCGATGCAGTCACCGAAATACGCGCTCGCGCCATGGGCGAGGTGCGCGTCGAACAGCACCAGTCGATTGTAGAGGTTGGCCACGCGATCCACCTCGATCCATCGGCTGCGGTCGAACTCGGCGCCGCCGCCGAAGGTCAGCGCCATCTTCTGCGCATCCGTCGACCGCCGGCGCAGTCCGCCGAGCCGGCCCTCGAAGAAGGAGATGCCCGCCTCCCGCGGCGCGTCCGGCGTCAGGAAGAGCACTCCCGCATAGGACTGGCTGTCCGAGTGGTAGGGGATCGCATCCGCTGCCAGGCAGCACTGGAATCGGCCATTGGCGTCGTTGTCGTCCCAGTGCGTCAGCGCGCGGCCAAGCAGCGCGCTGAAGTCGCTGCGAAACGGCGCAAGGTGCAGGAACTGCGCCTGCGTCCGAAGCCCGGCGCAGTGCATCTTGACGAACGGCTCCGCCAGCGCGACCGCCCGCACCTCATCCGGGTCCGGGAGGTAGTCGTCGACCACGATGAGCTGGGGCGTGCGCACCGGCGGCCGCGTCGCGGATGCGGGATCGTTCATCACGGGCATGTTCGCGGATGTTACCGTCAAACCGTCGGTCGGCACCGGGGCTCATCGCTCATCACCGCCTCGCCGCCGGACTGCAGCTCCAGGGTCGCGCAGGGTCGTCACTGGTCGTGGATCCCGCGCCAGGGCACGAGATACCCGTCGGCCTTCAGCTGCGCCTCCGCCCAGCTGAGGTCCGGGTCGGTCGGCGGCAGGATCTCAACGTCCACGTAGCGGGGTGGTCCCTGCCTGCCGCGAAGGGGATCGTGGGTCTCCGACGGCGTCAGGTCGGGCATCCACGGCACCTCGCGCGCCCAGCGGATCTCACGCACCACCTGGCAGTTGCAGATGACGTAGTCCTTGAAGGTCGCCCGCCAGGTCTCGCGAGCGCCCGGCCGGTAGATGGGCTCGGCGAAGCTCGGCTGGTCGAACATGGTCAGGCCGAACGGGTTGACGATCCGCGCGACGCCGGCGCCCTGCTCGTAGTAGGGGCTCGGGCGGCCGGCGCCGCCGTCGGTGTGCCAGGCGGGATCGTTCGGATCGGTCGTGAACTCGTAGGTCTCGCCGTTCGAAGTGCTGTAGCCGCCGCCGAAGCGCACGCCGTCCACACCGATCTTTTCGCGATGGATGAACTGCAGCACGTGCGGATTGCGGCAGTTCGAGACGCGGATCTTGAAGCCGTCGCTGGTGAGCCCGGGTATCGAAGACGTCGCGGCCACGCCGCTGTACGTCTCGATGATGATCGGCTGGGCCTGCCCGGGCCACGGGATGCTCTCGGACCGCTCGGGCTTGCCCGTCGTAAACCTCGGGGTTCCCAGGAGCTGCTTCGACGGCGGCATGTCCACCCCGGTCAACCGAAAGATGACGCCGGCATCGTTGCTGCCGCCCTGGTAGGTCGTACCGTAGAAGACGCCGTCGATCTCGAGCATCGTCGTCGAGGGCGTGCGGCCGGTCGCACTCCACTGGGCCGGCAAACGGTGCAGCACCTTGAAGTCGCCGCTGGGGCTCACGCGGTAGAGCACGCCGCGGCCCTCGCCGCCGTAGCGCGCGGTTCCGTAGAAGTAGACGAGCCCGTCCTTCGTCTGCGATTCGAGCAGCCCGGATATGGGCTGGGCGCCATCCTTGCCGCCGGAGAAGGTGTGCAGCGGCGTGAGGATGCCGGCCTGGGTCATCTTGAAGACGACGCCCAGGCCCGCGCCACCGGACAGCAAAGTGCCGCCCTCGAGCGTCGTACCGTAGAGAAACCCGTCGGAGCCTGCGACGACGGCATAGGGCTTCGAGCCGGACTTGCCGTCGAAGCGATGGATCGTCGTGACGCGCCCGTCGGGAATCGTGGCTCGAAACACCGTGCCGTGGGGATTGCCGGTGGCGCCGCCGAGCGTGACGCCGAAGAGGTCGCCGCCGGGATCCGCGGCGAGGCTCACCGGATAGTTTCCGTTCGCGACGTTGAACAGGCACAGGTCGCGCAGCCGCGCGTCGGTGAGATCCGGCATCTCGGGCATCGGGCCGTTGATGCACAGCGTGGTGATGCCGCTCTCGCCCTTGTACGGCTCGACCCTGTAGAGCGCGCCGTACTTCTGATTCCAGGAAAACGACGCCACGCCGTAATAGGCGCCATCGCTGCCGCGCACCGGCGCCGATATCGGGTAGGAAGCCGCGGCATTGAGCCGCTGCTGCGGGGAATGCTGGCACGGCCGCTTCGGCGGGCACAGCTCGGGCACGATGCCGCTGAGGTCGCCGTTGCGGAAGACGTGCAGGATCTCCGGTTGCTGGCCCGGCCGGTAGCTGAAGACGGTTCCGGTGCCGAGGCGCAGCCGACCGGCCGCGTTGATCCGGTACATGCCGCCGGTGTAGGTCGTGCCGCGAAACGACCCGTCCCCTGCATCGACGAGCCCGCCGAGCGGGTTCGAGCCGCGCGCGTCGAGCGCGAAGGAGTGCAGGACCTCGAGCGCGCCGCTCCCCGGCGAGATCCGGAACAGCGTGCCGCTGTCGCCGTGCGCGCCGCCCGAGGGCGTCGTGCCGTAGATCAGGCCGTCGGCGCCCTCGGCCAGCAGGCCGGGCTCCTTCGGCCAGCGCGGCCGGTCCGCGGCGCCACCCAGGTCCTGCAGGGCGCAGACTTCCGCAGCCGGCTTGAAATCGTTGGCCGGTACCTGCTGCGCCGCGGCGCGGCCGCCTGAAAGTGACAGAGGCGAGGCAATCACGAGGGCAGCGAGCACATGCAGGGTCGGCGCAGGCGGGATACGAGACATGTGGCCTCCGGCGGCGAATACCGGGACTATGCGCTCGCCAAAGAGCCCGTCCAAGCTTTCGGCAGAGCGCAACGCCATGTCGAGTGCGGCCAAGCGGGCCCGCCTGCCCTCGCCGTCGATCCCGCCGGGCGCAAGCGTCCGGAGCCCCGCAACGCTACGCGCATGAGTTGCTCCTCGACCTTGCTGCCCGGGGCCTTGCGGCGAAACAGGCTCTGGCGCTCCAGCAGGCGCAGGAAGCGCCCCTCGGGCGTCAGCAACAGCCAGTCGCCGACGGTGATGGCCGGAACGGCGGGCCCGATGGCGAGTTCCAGCGTGCCCGCCGCGGACCGCAGTCCGAGGCGGTTGCGATGCTGGGTGACCACCCGGCCCACCGGATGCTCCCGGAGCTCGAGGTCGACTTTCTGCTGGAAAAAAGGACGCCAGCCGAGTTGCGCCAGGTCAAGGGCCGTCATGACTGTCTAGTTCCGGGCCATGCCGGATCCCTGGCGCTGGCGATAGGCCTCGCTGTAGCGCAGGATCGAGCCGGTACCCAGTTTGTCGCCGTTCTTGAATTCACTACCCCGCGCGGTGACTTCCAGCATGGATTCGCCGATCTGCTGCGCGCGCACGGCGGCCCGGACGGGGGCGAAAAAACCGTAGAGCAGCTCCTGGCCCAGGTGCGACTGCTCTTCCGTAGGCCCGATGTAATCGGGGCAGTACGCGATCACCTTGATCGGAGTGCCTTCGGCCAGGGCGAACAATGCCTTCTCGGCGCGGACCTTTTCGCGCGCCCAGTGCATGGACGAGTCCTCGGAGATGTCGCTGGAACTGATGAAGTGGAAGCCGACCTCCGTTCCTTCGCTGACCTGCAGCCATTCCTTCACGAACTGCACCGGAAAATCGACGTGGATGACGCTGTAGGTCTTGTCATCCACGTTTCGCGTGCTGGTGCCCAGAGCCCAGTAAACGGCCTTGACGTCCCGCAGCTGGTCCCGCACCGCGGAATAGTCCAGGTAATCCAGATGCCGCGTCATGACCACCTTGCCGCTGGCCACCCCGGCCTCCATGCGCGGCGTGGCGCGCCGCGTGATGACGTGAACCGTGAGCACGTCCGGGTCGGCCAGCGCTGCCTTGAGAATGCCGTCACCCGCGGTGCCGCTGGCGCCGAAGATCGCGATTTCCTCCAGGCTGCCGGGAGGGGCGGCGCGCAAAGGCTCCACCCGCCGATCGTCCAGCAAGTTGGCCACCACCCCGAACGCGTAGAACGCGGCGAACAGGAGGAGCGGTGCCAGGAGCAGGGTACGCAGGCGCGGAAGTTTCATCGGGCCCATTAAGCCACGAATGGGAAGTTCAAACGGCCCGTTCCGCATGGCCTGCTTCGTCGAACGGGTCGTTTTTCGGGGTCGAGCTTGCCGCCAGCCGCCGGAAGCCCGCCGACCCGGCGCCCAGGCAGCCGGCCGGACGGCCTTCCCGCCCCTCAAGCCCCCCCACCCTACCCGCCCCGCCGCCCGAAATCCCGCATGATGTGGCGGCCCTCGGCCTGAATGCGGCGCAGCCGGCCTCGGCGGCCGGCTAACCGGAACCAGCAGAAGGCGCCGTTACCCTCGAGTTCGAATCAGGTTCGCCTGCCCCGGCGGCGCACGCGCGCAGCGCAGCTGCGCGGGCTGGGGCTGAGCGGAAGCGTTCTTCTCCAGGTGCAGGAGATTCTTCGCGATGACCTTCGGTGCCTCGATGCTGGCTATGGCCTTGAGCTTCCCGCCGCAGCGGGCACAGTCCTCGATCTCCAAGCCGAACATGCCCTTCAGCCGTCGCGCCTAACTCATCGCCGCGTGCGTAGCTGTTGGTGACCTGGCCGACTCTGCTTGAGTGACAGACTGCCTTGATGCGCACGCTCCCCGGTGCGCTGGCGTCACCGCTGCGCGTAGCTTGCGGTGCAGGGAGAACACCCCATGATGCCGGCTCAGGTGCATCCTCGGCGGCGGCACCAGCGCAGCCAGTCGCGCCATCAAGTCCAGCGACTCGATCACGCTGTGCGTGGTGTCGTCGCGATACGGGGTCTTCAGCGCGCAGCGCACGTGGCCGGATGAAGTGATCGCCATGCGCTCGCTCGCCATCGGCGGGCGGCTCACGTAGCGGAACAGGCGCTCGAGTTTCCCGCGCTGTTGAACTCGTCCAGCGACTCCGGGGTCCTGGCCGGCACCGTGTGCAGCGTGGACAGCTTCTGCCCGGCTCTCGGGCCAACCGCGATGTGGTACGTGATGGAATGACCGAGCGGGTCGTCGAGCGGGCCGCCCTTGCCATGTTCGGCGTGCCAGTCGTTCCCCGTGTAGCGCTCGATCAGGCCCCGCTTCTCGAGGGCGCGGCCGATGTGCTCTGCGATGTGTTCGACGAGGATCTGCAGGTCATGTGGGCCGGGGTGCGGCCCCTGCCGGAACGGTGTCTGCCTGGCGTCGTCGATCAAGTACACCCCATCGAGGAACAGCATGTGGAAGTGGATGTTCGGGTTCAGCGCGGAGCTGAAGCGCTGGATCAGCGTCACGGCGCCGGTGTGGCCAATGGTACGGGCAAGTCCGGCACGCTTCACATCGAGCGAGGTCAACTCACAGCCTTCGCCACCGCAGATGCTGTTGCTTATCAAGGGACCGTCCGTTGTCAACTGCGCTGACTGGCCGAGGAGACCACCGACGACCGCGACCGGCAGCAGCGCCGCGCGAGCGTGTATCGCGCCGCGATCGATCACTGGCTCGACCAGCCTGGCGGAGCGCCGACGAACGCCGCATAGTCAGGATCGTTTCGGCAGACGCGCACGGGTCGCGGGCGAGAGCAGGCGCCATTGCAGGTCAGCAGAAGCCGACGCCGGTGACAGCGAGGCCGCAGACCCCGCGGGTCCGCGGCCCCGGCCGACCGTCAAGTCCTAGTTGCGCCGCGGCAACTGCAACTGAACCTGTGTGAAGGCGGCAAAGCGTGCGAGCATCATGCGCGACGTTCCGTTCGGCGGCGATCCAACTCCGGCGACGACGATCTGGCCGCTCGACCCGACCATCTGCAGGACCGTTGCACGGGCGATTCGTGCGCGTACGTCGGCCACCGCCACTGTGCCGCCGCTGCCGAACGTGGTGTCGAGCGAACCATTCGCGTCGTACCTTGCAAGGCCAAGTCGCGTATCGCCGCCGGTGTATCCGGCATAGCCGACGGCCACGATGCGGCCGTTGGGCTCGATCAGCATCGCGAACGCAGTGTCGCTGGCGTTCGTCGCCAGTCCAAAGTCAGTGGTGACCTTGCCGTCGCCGCTGAAGGAGGTGTCGAGCGAACCATTCGAGTTGTAGCGCGCCAGCGCGAAGTCGTTGCGGTCGATGTTGGCGTGCATCTCCGCCTGGCCGGCGACGACGATTCGGCCGTCGTTCTGCAGCGCCACGGCGTGGGCGCGATCGCCGCCGGAGCCCGTATCTCCGTCGACGAAGCTCGTGGTGACCCTGCCGCCCGTGCCGAACGTGGAATCGAGCAAGCCCCCGGCCGAAAGGCGGGCCACGGCGAACGCGTTTCCACCCTTGGCTTCGGTCGTCCCGACCAGGACGATCCTGCCGTCGGACTGGATGGCCAGGTCGCTGGCGCTATCGCGTCCACCGAAGTCGATGCGCACCGAGGCCGTCAGGTTCGGAAAGTTGCCTGTTGCACCGAAGCTGGTGTCCGGCGTGCCATTGGTGCGGTAGCGCGCAACGTAGAAATCGCCGTTGCCGCCACTGGCGTGGAATACCTGGCCCGCCACTACGATCCTGCCGTCCGGCTGGAGGCGCATCGCCGTGATCTGACCGCCACTTCCGATCTCGACACTCGTCATGCCACCGGCCCCGAAGGTCGAATCCGCGAGGCCGTTCGGGTTGAATCTGAACAAGATCATCCGGCGCATGCTGGCGCCGGAGGTATCCGGAGCGGCATAGCCGGCCACCACGATCTTGCCGTCTCCCTGGATGGCGACGCCCGAACCGACAGAAAACGTGTCGGCGTCGATCCGCGTACGGCCGTCCTGGCCGAAAGTCGGGTCGAGCGTTCCATTGGCGTTGAAGCGGGCAATGACGATCGAGCCGTCGGTAAAGACACCACCCTGGGCCCTCGCCAGCCCTACAACCACGAGGCGGTTGTTCGCGTCCCGGGCGACCGCCAGCGCCTCGGAGTAATTGCGCCCGACGTCAGCGAAGCCGACATGGGCAAAGCCACCCTGGCCAAACGTCGTATCGATGTCGCCGGGCGCGGCATCCGCTGCCCGGGTCTGCAGCAGGAACGCCAGCAATGCGAAGGACAGCCTGCGGCCCGTGTTCATGGTCGACTCCTCGGTCACTGGAGCCCTAACAACGAGCGGCTGCGCGAGATTGGCTTTTGGCGCCTTTCGAATTCGGCGCAGAGCCGGGTCTGTGGGGCGTTCCGAAGCCAGGCCCGGCAATCGCGGACCATCCGGAGCACGAGTTTGCGACGCCTGTTGCGGCGCGGCGCCCTCACTCCCACTCTATTGTCTCGCAGCATTCCAAGTCCGCGCAGCTGCTGAAATTCTCTAACACGCTGCGCGAGTTTACCGTCACCCCGACCGACAAAACACGCCGCTTGGATCCGATAGACCGCGATAGATGCCGAACTCATCCGCTCACGAGCGGCCCGCTTCCGAGGAAGCCGGCAAGTTCAACCTCTCTCTGACCCATCGAACCTCCCGGGTCATCGGCTTGAGCATCGTCTGGATTCGCAGCGCCACGCGCTCCGATTGCCCGAGCGCCAGACCAGCCTCGGTCGCGAACCGGTACGCCATTTGCACGTCGAGTGAGGTCAGTTCATAGCCCCTACCTTGGCAGATCCAGTACAACGCCGCGAGCGCGACTTCTGCGGCAAACGCCGGGTTCTTCGCGACGTTGTCCCTGGCGGCGCGGATCAGCGTCTTCGGATCGCAGGGCGATTTCCACGCAAGCTGCATCGCCAGGTCGAATCGCTTGAGCGTCTTCGCCGTGGCAAACCACTTGCTCTCCTCTCCGGGCGTGGTCGCGATGAGATCTGTCAGAAGCCGATCCGCGTCGATCTCGGGATACTTCTTCGACAGCAGACGAAAGGTCGCGAGGTATGTCGTGGCGCGGTTTGCCTCCAGCGCATACTTCTCGTACGCCTCGACGCGGCGGCCCGCCTGCAGCAGGACGCCTTCGGCGAAGCGCGCGAGCCCAGCCATCGGCGTCCACGGATTCACGGCCTTCGTCATGAACGCGATGGCTTCGTCGATCTCGCCTCGGGCCACACTGCACCGACCGACCCACAGCAGGTCATTCCACATGGGGCGCGGGTTGCTGCCAATCAGGGCGATCAGCTCATCTTGCCGGCCCGCGGCAAACAACGCGCTGTAGCAGGCCGACTCGGATCGAGTGAAGGCGTGCCGACCGCGACGCCGCTCGGCATGGACATGCTGAACGAGATCCTTCAGGCGGTCCGCCCATCGTGACGCCACTTCCTGCGTCGCGCACAACTCACCCCAGCGCTCATCGAGAAGCTCAAGGTAAGGTGGATCATCGTCCTGGATCGCCGCGAACATCTGCTCCAGCCATTTCTCGCGCACGGTCCCGTCGGCGGGTGCGTGCGCGATCACAGGAACGAGCGCATCGACGGCCGCACGCGCCGCGCTACCCAGAGCGCCGGAGGAGCTGTCTACCTGTTCCAGCGCCGGAGACAGCTTCACGAGAAGCCGCACAGCGCCATCCGCAGCGTGCAGCGGATCATGGCGGGCGACGGCATGAATTTCCGCCAGTGCCTCGGCAATGCGCTCGCTGGCCAGCCGACTCGCGCGCCAATCGAAGCCCCCGCGACGGAAGCGCTTGGTGAAGGCCCAGTCGGCCGCCTTGCCCATCAGGTCACCGGCCATCAGGTCATCGGATAGAGCTTCGGGAACCAGCGTTCGACGACGTCGATGGGGAAGCCCAGTCGCAAGGGCGACTTGTGCGACGTCGCGACGAGCAGTCGCTTGTCGACCAACGCAGCAACCACGCGTCGGGCCGTGCGCTCGCTCGTGTCGATCAGCGTGGGCACTCGACCTCGCTCCAGTTCTCCCGAGAGCAATGCCTCGCGCAGCACCACGTAGCTGCGCTTCGGAAGTCGCTCCGCGCTTTCCTCATCGCGCACGTACAGCTCCATGCGCCGCTGCAACTCGGAAGGATCGAGAAGCTCACGCATGTAGCGGATCTGGTCGAGGCAGATTTCGAGAAAGAACTTGCAGAAGTCGATCAACGCGACGTGCGAGAGTGCCCCTCGCCCATCGACATCGCTTCGGCGTGGCTCATCGGCCGCCATCAGCAGGCGCTTGTAGTCGGCGGAATCGCGCGCGAGCCCGCGTGAAACGGACCAGAGCGCGGAGCCGATTCCGATCTCCAGCAACATCGCGTGCGACATCAGGCGTGCAACGCGACCGTTGCCATCCAGGAAGGGATGGATCCACAGAAAGCGATGGTGAGCTGCGGCAACGGCGATGACCTGGCGCGGCTTCGTCAAGCGGACCGCGTCGTATGCTTCCTCGAACCTTTGCATGAAGGCCGGGAGATCCTCGGCCGCAGGCGCGACGTGCCGGCCTACGGCGACCGTGCGCGAACGCATCTGGCCCGGAACCACCGGAATACGCTCCTTGGTGTCAGGATTCTCGACAACCAGCAGGCTTTCAGGCAATCGCTCGCAGAACTCGCGATGCGTCCATTCGAAGAAGGCTCGCGAAGCCGGTGGACGCGGCAGTTCGTCCACACGCTCGTCGATCATCTGCTGCACTTCGATGTGCGCCCGGGCTTCGAGCTGCAGATCACGGCGATGCGGGTCGCTCGAATAGTCCGCCGCGAGGGCACGATCGATGTCGCGAGGTTGCGTGTTGTGGCCCTCGATCAGGTTCGAGTAGTAGCAGTTCATCGACCGGACGAGCTCGGCGACCGACAGCCGCACGACAGGGTGCAGCTGGGCCGACAGCTCGCTGGCCTCGCGGGCCAGGTCGAAGGCCAGGTTTTCGAGCACGGCCGTGCCCTCGGCCGGCATAAACGGCTCGGCGGAAGCGGGGGTCAAGGCACGCCCCAATGAATACGGATTGTGGCCGGTTCCATGGCCGGAATAATAGTCTTATAAACAGCAGCTTGTCACTAACCGGCCGAGCCGCTTTGGCCGGTACTGTGACCGATGCCGCAACCGAGACAGTTTACGAATCCGCCATTTCAGTGAGCGGATAGGAAGTTCAAAGCACCCCGCAGCGCCGTCCTGATTCGTGGAACCACCC
>CAYORU010000011.1:0-88750 GCA_964406445.1 uncultured Steroidobacteraceae bacterium | reverse complement strand
TCAGCATCCAGGTGCCCTCCGAGAAGGCCCGGGCGGTGGTGGATGCCATGGAGCGCGACATGGGCACGACGCTCGCGACGAAGCAGGACCTGAAGCTGCTGGAGCATCAGCTGGCGGGCGTGCGGACTGAACTCCGGCAAGAGATCGAGAACCGCTACGAGTTGCTATTGCGCGAGATCGGCAGCCTGCGAGTGGATCTGGACAGGAGCCTCGGCTCGCTGCGCAGCGACGTTGCCAAGGACCTGCAGAGCCATCGTGGCGAGGTGGCCAGGGATATGCAGATCCTTCGCAGCGACTTTGGCAAGGACATGGAGGCGTTGCGCCTGTCCATGACGGTCAGGCTCGGCTCGATGCTGGTGCTCGGCCTGGGCGTGTCGGTATCGGTGATCCTGGGCACGCTGCGGCTCTGGCTGTAGGACGCAGGGTCGAGCAACGCGTTCCTCGAAGCGCGCCATCCCGGCGGTCTGCTGCTCCCGACCCTGCCGTGTCCGCGACCGTTCAGCCGAGCGGAAACACCCGGCCGGGATTGAGGATCGCGAGCGGGTCGAGTGCGCGCTTGATCTCGCGCATGGTCTCGATCTCGGGCGCCGAGCGGCTGAATCGCAGGTAATCGAGCTTCTCCAGTCCGATGCCGTGCTCGGCGGAGACGGTGCCGATCTGGGCAAGTCCACCGTAGACGAGCCTTTCGACGGCCAGCCGCGCTTCCTCGGCCTCGCTGTGCACGGTGAGCCAGATGTGCAGGTTGCTGTCGCCCACGTGACCCCAGACGACGCAGCGCATGTCCGGCCAGCGGGCCGCTAGCTGGCCGCGCAGTTCGTCGAGGTAGGCCGGCATGCGGGTGATGGGCAGGCCGACGTCGAACATGAACACCGGGCCGATGCGCAGAATCTGCTCGACGTCGTCGCGCAGCGACCACAGCGACTGGACCTGGGCCTTCGATTCGGCGATGACGGCGTCGGTCACGACGCCGGCCTCGAGCAACGACGACAGGACGTCCTCGAACTGCGCCCGGTCGCGCTGCTCGTCGCCGCCCAGCGACTCGACCAGGCAGTAGAGCGGTGACCCGTGCGGCAGGGGGGCTTCGTGCCGGCCTGCCGGAGCGGTGACCAGCTCGTAGAACTCGGGCCACATGACCTCGAAGGCGCTCAGGGTGCCGCCGAGGCCGCGGTCGACGGACTTGAGCAGCCGCACCAGGGAATCGAAGCCCGGCACCGCCAGCAGCGCGAGGTTCTGGCTCTGCGGCGCTTCGCGCAGCCGCAGGACAGCGCGGGTGACGACGCCGAGCGTGCCCTCGCTCCCGGCGAACAGCTGGCGTAGGTCGTAGCCGGCATTGTTCTTGAGCAGGCGGTTCAACGACGAGAGCACCCTGCCGTCGGCCAGCACTGCCTCGAGTCCGAGCACCTGTTCCCGCATCATGCCGTAGCGCAGCACGCGGTTGCCGCCGGCGTTCGTGGCGATCGCGCCGCCGACCGTGGCGCTGCCGCGGGCGCCGAGGTCGAGCGGGAAGAACAGCCCGGCTTCGGCGGCGGCTTCCTGGACGGCCTGGATCGACACGCCGGCCTCGACGACGGCGACGCGGCCGGCGGGATCGATCTCCTCGATCCGGCGCATCCGCTCGAGGGACAGCAGCACTTCCTGCTCGGTCGCGATGGCGCCGCCGACCAGGCCCGTGCCGCCGCCGTAAGGCACCACGGGCTGGCGCAGCTCATGGCAGGCGCGCAGCGCTGCGGCGACCTCGGAAGTCGAGCCGGGCCGCAACACGGCGCGCGCCCGGCACGCGCGGCTCGACCCCCAGGTCTCGGCCCGCGCCGCGATGCCCTCCGGGGCCACCACGGCCGCTGTCCCAAGCGCGGCCGTCAGTCGGTCGTAGAGGTGCCGCGGATCCTGCATCGGTCATGCGTCCAGGGTGAACAGCTGCCGATCCTAGCGGTGCCAGGGCCTGCCGGCAAAGCAGGCTGGCCGCCGAGGGCCGACTTCAAGTGGTTGAATCAATGACTGTTTCGCGCGTCTCCGCCGCCGCTGCACGCTCGGTCAACCGGCCTTGCGTTGTCGGCACCGCGTCGCCGCCCGGTGTCCCATAGCTTCGGGTTCCGACGAGTCGGAATTCCGGAACCTGAGGCCCTGAAAGGCCGGGAGCCGATCCGTCACTCTTGTGGAGGGGGATTCATGAACATGAGTGCGCGACGCAGCGTCATAGGTCTGGCCGTGGCCGCAGCCGTGGGTGTTTCGACCCCGGCGGTCGCCGCCGACGGCCGTTCGGCGGGTCCGACCTCGGTCCTCGACGAGGTCATCGTCACCGCCCGCAAGCGGGCCGAGTCGGCGCTCGAGATCCCGGAGACGATCAGCTCGCTGCGGGAGGAAACCATCGAGCGTGCCGGCGTCACGGGGCTGGAGGACGTGGGCCAGCTGGTCACCAACCTCAACCTCTCGGTGCGCACCGACGGCTTTCCCAACGTATCGGTCCGCGGGGTCGGCTCCTTCGGCAACACGCAGGGCGTCGGCTTCTACCTCGACGACGTGCAGGTCTTCTCCGACGCCTCGGCACGCTTCGGCGATCTTGCGCGGATCGAGGTGCTGAAGGGGCCGCAGGGCACGCTCTACGGCGGCAGCAACATCGGCGGTGCGGTGCGCTTCGTCACCGCGAAGCCCGATCCCTCGGACTTCTTCGGCCACGCGATGCTGAGCGCCGGAGACCAGGGCCTGCTGGACGTCGAGGCGAGCCTCAACGTGCCGCTCGGCGGCTCCGACTGGGCGCTGCGGCTGTTCGGCATGGCGAGCAGCAACGACGGCTATCTCAGCAATCCCAACTCGGCGCGCGCGAACGGGCTGCGCAACGCCAATTCGCGCGACATCGGTGCCGTCGACCAAGAGTCGGTGCGGGTCGCCGTCGCGGGGTCGTTGACCGACCGGCTGTCGCTGCACGCCTCGGTGCGCTGGAACGCGCTCGACGGACCGAACGATCCGTGGAGCCTCGAGCTGGACGACGACTTCGAATTCCCCTCGGGGATCGATCTCAGCACGAACCCGCGCCACGAGCGCGAGACGATCGGGGCGACGCTCGAATTCGTCTACGAGGCCGAGGCCTTCACGGTCACGTCGGTAAGCTCCTATACCGACACCGACTCCGACCGCGAGACGGATCTCGACAACTCGCAGGAGTTCATCCTCGACCTGTTCCGGCCCCAGGAACTCAAGGTCCTGAGCCAGGAGCTGCGCTTCACCTCCACCGGCAGTGGCCCGTTCGAGTGGCTGGCCGGGCTCTACTACCTCGATTACGAGGACGACCTCGATTCCACGCTGATCTTCTTCGGCGGCGCCTCATTGTTCGACGGCATCATTCCCGATCCGTCGACCGAGCAGGACGTCGTCGAAGTGGTGCCCTTCGAGGATCGCCTGCGCGAGCGCAAGCAGCAGGCGGCATTCGTCACGGCCAGCTATCGCAGCGGCGACCTCGAGTTCGGCGCGGGGGCGCGGATCGACCGATGGGAGGTCGAGACGACCAACCGCCAGAGCAGCCTGTCGGGGCGACAGTCGGAAACGGAGTTCCTGCCGCGCCTGTCGCTCACCTGGTACCTGGATGACCAGGGCAGCAACCTCTACGCGACCGCGGCACGCGGCTTCGAGCCCGGCGGCTTCAACCTGGGCAACTTCGCGGGCTCGAACGAGCTGTTCGGCTTCGAAGCCGAGGAGGCCACCAGCTACGAGGTCGGCTTCAAGGGCCGTTTCGCCGACGGCAGCGTCACGCTCACCGCCGCCGCCTTCCTGATCGACTACGAGAAGCGGCAGTTCGAGCTGCAGGCGGCGGATCCGGTCACCGGCGACTTCGTCGAGGGCATCGTCAACGCGGGCGACTCGACGCAGTACGGCGCCGAGATCGACCTGGCCTGGCAGGTGACCGCGGGCCTGCGACTGTCGATCGGGGCCGGTTACGTGGACGCCGAGTGGGATTCCGGGACCATCCTGGCGGACGGCACTGACCTGAGCGGCCTCACGCCGCCGTACGTCAAGGACTTCACCGCGGTCATTGCGGCCGACTACGACCGCGAGCTTGCCGCCGGCCTCGGCTTCTTCGCGAGGGCGCAGGTCAGCTACAGCGGCAGCTTCGAGGTGGACCTCGGCAACACGGTCGAGAACCCGAGCTTCACGGTGGCCAGCCTGCGGGCCGGCATCGGCAACGAGCGCTGGCAGCTGTCGGCAGGCGTCGAGAACCTGTTCGACGAGGAGTACTACACCGACGCCACGGTGTTCCCGAACTTCAATCCGCTGGTGCCGCTCGACAGCATCATCATCGGCACGCTGGGACAGCCGAGGCTTTTCACGGCGGCCATCAAGGTCATGTTCTGACGGGAGACTCGCAGATGAACGCAAGCAGCAACAAGCTCAACTATGCCCCGCGGCCAGCGGCCGAGGGCGAGTACGTGCAGATCGACGCGGTGGACTGGCAGCCGTTCCCGGATACGCTCTCGCAGGGCGGCATCCGGTGGAAGCTCCTGCACGTGGCGCCCGAGGTCGGGGCGTGGACCGCGATGTTCGACTGCCCAAAGGGCTCGTCCTTCGCGCGGCACATCCACATCGGGCCGGGCGAGTACTACCTCACCCGCGGCAAGATGGAGGTCCGCGGCGGCAAGGACCAGGGCGGCGCCACAGCGGTCGCCCCCGCCTACGGCTACGAGGCCTGCAATGCCCGCCACGACCGCACGTACTTCGTCGAGCACGGCGAGTTCTACATGACGTTCCTGGGCCCGCTGAACTTCATCAACGAGGACGGCACGACCATCGTGGTCATCACCTGGCAGCAGGCCCAGGACCTGTGGCTGTCGCAGATCGGCCACGGCGGCTGAAATCGGGCGACCGGCGTCGTAGACTGCGGTACGGCGGCTGTTGCAGGGGGGGACGCCATGGCCAGTGCCTTCGTCCGCTGGACGACAGACCAGTTCGCGCCAGGCGACCGGTTCGACGCCTGGCACGACGCACTCAACGAGAACTATGGCCGCTGGGCGTCCCTCCCGGACCACCAGCCCAATTTCTCGGCGACGGTCGAGTGCGGCCTCGTGGACGCCTTTCGTGTCATCGAGTGCGTCTGCGATCCCTGCGCGGGCACCCGCTCGCGCTCCGATGTCGACCAGAACCGGGAAGACATCGTGGCGTTGCAGCTGGTGCTGAGCGGGCAGGAGGAAGTCCGTTTCGCCGGCGAGGAGTTCCTTCTCAAGCCGGGCGACATCCTCGTGTGGGACAGCCTGCGCCCGATGGACTTCAAGGTCGTGGAACAGCTGCACAAGCTCTCGGTGATCCTCCCCCTTGCGCGGCTGCGGAACTGGTTGCCCAATCGCTGGCAGAACATACGGCGGGTGATCGCGCCGGACACGGCCGCTGCGCGACTGCTGTCCAGCTACCTTCGCTCGCTGGCGCCACGCCAGTCCGTCGACGGCATCAACAACGGCGATGCCCTGATCGAGACCACGATCGGGCTGTTGATCAATGCGCTGGAACTCAACCAGCTGAAGTCGTCCGACTGCATGCGGGAACTCCAGCTGGAGCGCGTCAGGAACTACATCGACGAGCACCTGCCCGAGCCGGATCTCACGCCCTCGCGGATAGCCGCCGCGAACCGTATCTCGGTCCGGTACCTGCACTGGCTGTTCGAGAGCATCGGCACCACGGTCACCCAGTTCGTGATCCGCGAGCGCCTCGAGCGCTGCCGGCGCGACCTGGGCAACCCGATGATGAAGAACCGGAAGATCGCCGACGTGGCGTTCTCATGGGGTTTCAGCGACGTCACGCACTTCAACCGACGCTTCAAGAGCGAGTACGGCCTGTCACCGCGATCGTTCTCCAAGATGCTCACGGATGGCTGCGGCGCTGGCGCCTGAGAGGATCTCGATCCAGTAGCCGTCCGGGTCCTGGATGAAGGCGATCTTGCGCATCTTGCCGTCCTGCGGACGCTTCACGAACTTCACGCCGAGCGTCTCGAGGCGCGCGCAGGCTGCGTCCACATCGGGAACGCTGATGCCGATGTGGCCGAAGCCGCGCGGCTCGCTGTTGCCGCTGTGGTAGCCGGCGAAGCCGGCATCCGTCTCGGTGCCCCAGTTGTGTGTCAGCTCCAGCATCGCCCGCTGGCTGAAGGCCCAGGCCGCACGGTCGATCGGGTCGCCCGGCACCGGCGGATCGGCCGGCCGCAGGTAGCAGAGGAAGTAGAGCGAGAACTTCATCTCCGGGAAGTCGAGTTGCTTGATCAGCGTCATGCCTAGGACGCGTGTGTAGAAGTCGATCGAGGCTACAGGGTCCCTGACCCGCAGCATCGTCTGCGTCAGAACGAATTCGCGCGTGGCCGGATCGACCCGGTCCTCGAGTTCGCGGAGGGACGTTACAGGGCCAGGTTCTTGCATCAGTGTGGACCTCCCGGTCAGGTGCGGGATCAACGGTGCCGCAAGGCTACCAACGCTAGCCAAAGCGCAGCGCCGGCGCTTGGTCCTGCGTGCACGAGCGGGGTGCTGGCAGGGTAATGGCTGCGGTCGGTCTTTGCGGAGACTGATTGCGTCCAGGGCTAGCCGGCGCTGCAGCTGCGCGCTTCGCTTCAGAGAGATCGTACCGCTTACGGATAAGTATGGGAGATGCCGGCTATCCGGTTGAGGAACGCGATCGCCCGGCCGGCATGAAGATGGCTGCATGCTAGACTTTCTGCGGGGTTTTTCAGATATCTTGAGCCTTGATGCGTACCACTCGAACGAAAGGCAGGCAGGGCAAGAACGCATCGCCTCCGCCGGCGCGACCGCGCAGGACAGGCCGGCCGCGTCTACAGGAGAGCGTCCCGCGGGAAAGCATCCTCGCTGAAGCGGCGCGGCTGTTCCGCGAGAGGGGCTACCAGGGCACGACCGTTCGCGACATCGCCGCGGCGGTCGGAATCCAGCCCGGCAGCCTGTTTCATCACTTTGCGTCCAAGGAACAGCTGCTGGTCGAGATGCTGCGCGAGGCTTCGCTCTCGCTGTGCATCGGCGCCGAGGCGGCCGCGGGTCGTGAGGGCCCACCGGACGAGCGCCTCGCGGCGCTGGTCCGGTTCGAGCTGAACTGCCTGGTAGGCGAGGGCACGCGTCACCAGTTCGCCGTGCTCGTCTCGGAGTGGCGCGACGTGCCGGACGCCGTACGCCCCGAGCTGCAAATGCTCCGCCAGCGCTATTTCGCGACCTGGCGGCAGCTGCTCAAGGAATGCCACGACGCGGGCATCCTGAGACTGGAGCCGGAGGCGGCGCTGCGGATCATGCACGGGGCGAACACCGGTGCCGTCACCTGGTTCCGCAAGAACGGACGGTATGGAACCGGAGAGTTCGCCGACATCCTGACCAGCCTCGTGCTCGTCGAGGCGCCGCAGCCGAACGGCTGAACCCCGCCTCCGGCGGCCCGAGACGGCCGCAGCTGGCCCGGCCTACTCGGCGAATTCGAATCGCCCGAAGTCTTCCACCACCTGGTTCCGGTCGCTGGCCACGAGGCGAACCGCGGCTTCGCCGGACCCCGTGCGCCAGACCTCGGCGTGCAGCGGCTCGCCGGGATAGACCGGACTGGTGAAGCGGATATCGAGCCGTCGGAAGCGACCTGCGTCGTCATCGCACAGCGCTTTGGTCAAGGCTCGTCCGACCATCCCGTAGGCCGCGAGCCCGTGCAGGATGGGTCGATCGAAGCCGCCGGCCCGTGCCGCCACCGGATCGGCGTGCAGGGGGTTGTAGTCGCCGGACAGGCGATAGATCAGCGCCTGGTTCAGCGAGGTCGGCAACGGCAGTCGCAGGTCGGGGTCCCGATCGTCGGGAATGGAGCCGGGCAGCGGCAGGGAGCGATTGGGTCCGCCGAAGCCCCCGTCGGCGCGAAGTGCCATGAGATGCCCCACCGAGGCCAGATGCTCGTCCGTGGCGGCGTCGTAGAGCTCCCGACGGATGTCGAGGATCGCGCCCCGCTCGGGGCCCTTGTCGTAGGCGGCCTCGATCCGCTGCCGGCTGACGACGGTTCCCTCGACGGGCAAGGGACGATGCAGGGTGAGGGACTGCTCGGCGTGCAGCAGCATGTGGAACGTGATGTTGAACTTGGGCACGGCAAACCAGGAGATGTCGAGTCCCAGCACCACGGCGAGCGTCGGCATGGCCACGAGGTCCTTCTCGAACACGTAGCGGAGCTCGCCTCGGTCGCAGGGGTCGACCGAGCCGACGCCGAGCCCCAGCGCATAGAGGATCACGTCGCGGCGTGCGTAGGTGTGCCGGATGGGCTCGAACTCATGGCTGGTCAGCGCGGCGTAGTCGAGCGCCATTTCTGGTTCCTTTAATCAAACAAATGTTTTGTTATTGCCGAGGCGCGCGAATATATACGGTCTCTACACAGTCTTTCAACCACCATGGGAAAACCTGCTCAGAAACTGGCGTATTGACACAATCTAACAAACGTCCGAATATTGTACCCCTCCGCGGGTCGCTCCGGCCCGGTGGATGGCGCAGACTAGGGGGGCATATGCGCAGTACGACGTTGCTGGCTGTGGCGATTGCGACCGCCTTCGGGTCGACCGGGGCCGTGGCGGTCGATTCATCCGCCGAGAGCGTTCAGCTGGAACAGATCGTCGTCACCGCGCGAAAGCGCGAAGAGTCGCTCCAGGAAGCGCCGGTCGCCATCTCGGTGATCGGCGCGCAGCAGATCGAGAGCGTCGGCGCGACCCGGGTGACCGAGATCGCCGCGAGGCTGCCGAATGTCAGCTCGGTCGACCAGCCGGCGGGTGCGGGGGTGTTCAGTTTCACGCCGTACATCCGCGGCATCAACACCTACGGGCGCAACATCGGCTTCGAGTCGGGCTTCGGGATCTTCCTGAACGGCGCCTATGCGGGCCGCAACGAGGCCGCCAACAAGTTCCTGCCCGACGTCGAGCGCATCGAGTTCCTGCCCGGGCCTCAGGCCACGCTGTTCGGCAAGAACACGACCATCGGCGTGATGAACATCGTGACCCGCAAGCCGGGCTCCGTCTGGGACGGCTCGCTCGAGGCGCGCCTCGGCAACGACGGCGCCCGTGAGTACCGGGTCAGCGCCTCGGGGCCGATGACCGACAACGCGGGGGTCACCCTCGCGGCGGGCCGGCGGGAATACGACGGTTACTACCGCAACGTGATCCCGGCCTCCCGGCAGGTCTTCGATCCGGACGGTGCCTTCGATGGCCGGGAAGGCCCGGTCTTCGAGTCGAACGGCGGCTCCATCGAGTTCGTGGCCGACCTCGGCCGGACCAACCTCGACCTGCTGCTCGACTACACCCGCGCCGAGCGCGAAAACGACGTGTATCTCGCCAGGGTCGAGGGCTTCGACGCTCTGCCGGTCGACGTCCGCGAGAGCGCGACCATGGGCACGCACGAGCTGCGCGAGTTCGGCGGCGTGCTGACGCTGACGAGCGAAGTGGGCGCCGGCGACCTGACGCTCATCACGGCGCACCGCGACTTCGACAGCGACGTTCCCTTCGACGGCGACGCCTATGCCTATCCGCTCCAGGAGGGCCCGACCTGGAGCACCGCGCAGGTGCTGACCAGCCAGGAGATCCGCTACGCGGCGACGACCGGCCCCCTCGGCTACATCGTGGGCGCCTACTGGCAGGACCAGGAGGTGGAGTCGGTCCGCGTGGCGCGCATCTTCAATCTCGCCGACATCCGGGTGCAGGGCAAGATCGAGTCAACGGTGGTCGCGGCCTTCGGCAACGTCGATTACCAGCTCGGCGAGCGCTGGCGCGCGGAGGTCGGCATCCGCTGGGAGGACGAGGAGAAGACGCTGCGCGACTACCGGCAGTCCGGAGGCACGATGCTCGGACTGATCGACATCGACGTCGGTCCGCTCGATCGCGAGGTCGACAACGTCAGCTACACGGCCATGCTCGCCTTCAGGCCCAGGCCGGGCATCAATACGCACTTTCGCTACTCGAAGGGATTCAAGTCCGGCGGCTACAACATCGACTTCGTGACCGCGCCGGTGCTGACTCCCCTCGAGTTCGACGACGAGAGCGGTGACCACTACGAGCTCGGCGCAAAGATGCAGCTGACTGATTCCCTGTTCGTAAACGCGGTGCTGTTCCGCACCGACTACGACGATCTCCAGCAATCCGAGTACACGCTCGTGCCAGGCCAGCCCCTGCCGGTCATCACCACCAAGAATTCCGGCCAGGCTCGCACGGAAGGGCTGGAACTGACCGCGCAGTACGAGCGGAAGAACCTGACGGTGAACGCCAGCATCGGCACGGCGGATGCGCGCTACACCCGCTGGCTTCGCCAGACGGCGACCGGCTTCTCGGACGAGAAGGACAAGAAGCTCGCGGCTCCCGACCTGACCTTCAACCTGCTCGCGGACTACAGGATCCCGTTGCCTACCGGCTCGCTGAAGGCGACGGTGGAGTACCTGTACCGGTCCCGGGCGCCGCAGGCCGTGACCCTGCCGAGCGGTCCCATCATCCCCGGCGATCCTGCCTCGCCGCTGCGGCCGAGCTATAACGCCGATGCGGTGGACTCGTTGAACTTTCGGCTGCGCTACGACATCACGGATCGCTGGAGCGTGACGGGCTGGATTCGCAACGCGCTCGACGACCGTGCAATCATCCTCCGCCAGCCGAACGACGCCGAGGGCTTCTACGAGGCGTTCGGGCTGTTCCCTCCCCAGGACATCCGCCGCCAGGTTACCGGCGACTACCAAGCGCCCCGGCACTACGGCATCGACGTCCGCTACGGGTTCGGAGGCTGATCGATGAGCAGGCCGGGCGGAAAGCTTCGCATGGCGCCGTGGGTGCTGCTCTCGGCGCTCATGGCCGCGGGGCCGGCACGCGCGGCCGACGTGGACCCGCAGTCGCTGATGCAGGGGTTCCCGCCCCCGCCGGAAGCGATCGTCACGGCCGCCAACTGGCGAACCCCGCCCTACCAGGTGTGGAGCTTTCGCCACCTCGAGCAGGTGAGGCCGACCCGCACCGTGTTCCGCGGCGAGGGGCCAGTCGTGCCGCTGGAGGCGGCCGACGAGGGGGCGAGGAACCGGCTTGAGCTTGCCATGAGCTCCGGCGCCCTCGACCTCGACGCCTTCTTCCGCGACAACCACGTGGACGGCCTGATCCTGCTCAAGGGTGGCAAGGTCGTGCTGGAGCGATACGGCAACGGCCAGCAGCCGCGCGACCGGCACATCATGATGTCGGTCGGCAAGTCGGTGGTCGGCACGGTCGCGGAGCTGCTGATCCACGACGGTGTGCTCGACGAGAACAAGTACGTTCGAGACTATGTTCCGGAACTGCAGGCGGGCGCCTTCGGCGACGCGACGGTCCGGCAGGTCATGGACATGCTCGTGAGCGTCGACTACGACGAGACGCTCGACGACCCGCGCTCCGACGTCAACCAGTTCCTCTACGCCGCGGGGCTCGGACAGCCGCCGGCAGGCGTCGTGGCGGCCCCGAGCCTCTACGCTTTCCTGAAGACGCTCGGCAAGAAAGACGAGCACGGCCAGTTCTTCGACTACGTCACCCCGACCAGCGAGGTGCTCGGCTGGATCGTTGCCAGGGCGGCCGGAGCGAACTGGGCGGACGTCTTCGAGGAGCGGATCTACCGGGCACTAGGCGCGGAACGTGACGCGTTCGTGCTGGTCGACGACGAAGGCACCCAGACCGCGGCCGGCGGACTCGCGCTGACCCTGCGCGACGCTGCCCGCTTCGCGCAGATGATCTCCGACGACGGAATGTTCGGTGGGCGACGTGTGCTGCCGGCCGAAGTGGTCGCGAGGATCAAGGCGGGAGGCGATTCCCGGCGTTGGCGCGAAGGGCTCTGGGGCTGGACCGGTAAGTATTCCTACGGCAGCCAGTGGTACGTTCAGCATGACGCCGCGATCCTGAGCGCGCTGGGCATTCACGGCCAGTCCGTCCACATTGGTCTCGACAACGACGTGGTCGTCGTCCTGCAGGGCTCGTGGCCGGTGGCCGGCGGACCGGGCTACTGGGACCGTCGGGCCGCGTTCGTGGCGGCGGCGATCAGCGCGCTCGAATAGCGCGTTACGCCGACGTCGCGCCGCGCTTGGGAATCCAGTCGTGTTCATGCTGAATCAAGTCGTTGCGACTGCAGAGGGGCTGGACGCGGGCGTGCCGGCGTTCATCGACCTCGACGGGACACACACGAGCTACGACCGGTTCAGCGCCCGGGTCCGCGGACTTGCGACAGGCATTGCGGATCTCGAGCCACGCGCGGGCGGCGCGTTCGGCATCCTCGCGCTCAACTCCAGAGCCTATGTCGAGCTCTTGTTCGCAGCGGCGTGGGGCGGACGTGTCGCCGTGCCGCTCAACGTCCGCTGGTCGGCCAGTGAGCTCGCCTACGCCATCGACGATGCCGGCATCGAGGTCCTGTTCGTCGACGAGGCGATGCAGTCGACGGTCGAGCGGATCCGCGAGAAGACGCACAGGCTGCGCCACGTCGTTGCGATCGGACACCCGGCCGTGGGCGACCCCGCAGGGTCACTCGAGGCGCTCGCAGCGTCGCGGCCTGCCGCCGCCTCGCCGGCCGCCGCCGACACGCCAGTCGCGGTCATCTACACCGGCGGCACGACCGGCGCGTCGCGGGGCGCCGTCCACACCCAGGCCTCGCTCTTCGCAAGCGGGCTCAACTGCGTTTGCATGGGCGGAATTCCGCGGGAGTCCAGGTGCCTGCTGGTGCTGCCCCTGTTCCACTCCGGCGCGATCGGGCTCGCCATCGCCCAGCTGCTGCAGCGGGGCACGATCGTCGTCGGCCCGATGTTCAGGCCGGACATCCTCAGGCAGGCCGTCACCGAGCTCGGCGCTGATGCGCTGGCGTTCGTCCCGACCATGCTCGGCATGTTGCTCGACGATCCGGGTTTCGACCCGGCCGACTATCGCGGCGTGCGGGGCGTGACCTATGGTGCGTCGCCCATGCCGGCCGCGCTCCTGCAGCGCGTGCTCGCGGCGTTTCCGGCAGCGGCGATCAGCCAGATCTATGGCATGACTGAGGTAGGCATCGCCATAGTCCTGTCGGATCGCTGGCACCGCGGCCCTGGTGCGCGGCCCGATGCGGCCGGCCAGCCGGGGCCGCTGTACAGGGTGCGGATCGTCGACGCACAGGGCCGCGATCTGCCGCGAGGACAGCTGGGCGAGGTCACGTTCCAGGGACCGGGACTGATGCAGGGTTACCTCAACAAGCCGGGCGAGACGGCCGCCGTGCTCGATGCCGGCGGACTGCGCTCCGGCGACGCCGGCATCATGGACGAGCAGGGCATCGTCACGCTGCTCGATCGCGTGAAGGACATGATCGTCACGGGTGGCGAGAACGTCTACTCCGTGGAAGTCGAGAACGCCATTTCGATGCATCCGGCGGTGGCGCAGTGCGCCGTGGTGGGCGCCCCCGACGATGCTTACGGTGAGCGTGTCCATGCCGTCGTCGTATTGAAGCCTGGCGCCGCGCTCGAGCTCGAGCAGCTGCGCCAGCACTGCGCGTCTCGGATCGCCGGCTACAAGTGTCCGCGTTCCCTCGAGATCCGGGACGCGATGCCGCTGTCCCCGATGGGCAAGATCCTCAAGACGACTCTGCGGCAGTCACTCTGGACGGGCCGCTCCCGCAGCATCGGCTGATTCTCGCCAAGGGTTGCCGGCCGCCAGGGTCCTCTATGCGGCGGTCACGCCGGGCAAGCGGCGCAGCTTCGCTGTCTCGTGTGACGCAGGACCGAATCGCATCGTTTCCAGCAGACACTAGAAGCTCGTGCGTTCGATCCCCCGATATAGTGATTGGAAATTCCCGCCGCGGTGGGCGCGGCGGTGGACTACCTGCACGCGCTGTATCATGCGCTGATCAGCATCCAGGTGCCCTCCGAGAAGGCCCGGGCGGTGGTGGATGCCATGGAGCGTGACATGGGCACGACGCTCGCGACCAAGCAGGACCTGCTCCTGATCCGCCAGGAGATCGAAAACCGCTACGAGCTCCTGTCGCGGGAGATCGGCAGCCTGCGAACGGACATGGACAAGGGTTTCAGCTCGCTGCGCAGCGACGTTGCCAAGGACCTGCAGGGCCATCGCGGCGAGGTGGCCAAGGATATGCAGATACTTCGCAGCGACTTTGGCAAGGACATGGAGGCGCTGCGCCTGTCCATGACGGTCAGGCTGGGCTCGATGCTGGTGCTAGGCCTGGGCGTGTCGGTATCGGTGATCCTGGGCACGCTGCGGCTCTGGCTGTAGGTCGCCCGGCCGCGCGACGCCGCTCAGGCCGCGCTCGTCTCCACGACGCCGGGCAGGCTGTTGAGCACCAGCCGCTGCAGGGCGACCTTGCGGCTCGCGTTGTCGATGTCGATGCCCACGAGGTTGCCCTCGGCGTCGTAGTCCAGCACGACGCCCTCGGAGACCTCCCTGCTCTCGGCACTCGGCCGCTCGGACAGGTCGATGTAGAGCGAGTCCGTCTCGGCGTGGTAGTTGAGCTTCATGGCCTGAATCCGCGGTCGGGGAAGGCGTCGTGAATGGTCACCTTATCCTCGAGCGTGACGACCCTCAAGTAGCGTCCGCCAAGCTCGGGGATCGCGGCCCAGAACCGCCAGCGGTTCTGCTCCTGGCGTTCCTGGCGGACAGGATGCTCGATGACGAAGACGCACCACTCGCGTTTCAGATAGGCGCGCTTGCGGAGCACGTCGCGCTCGAAGTACGTCGTGAATCGGTAGTCCGCCATTCGGCGAGACTGCCTGCGGAGCCGGCCGCTGTGCACCGAACAATGTGGTGGGTTCGTAGGCTTATTGCCGAGCCGCGGCGGCGCCAGGGAGGGGCTGCCCGTCGATTACCTGTACTCGCTGCATGATGCGCTCGGCGGCACCCAGCTGCCTTCCGAGAAGACACGGACGGTGGCGAATGCCATGGAGCGCGACATGGGCACGACGCGGGTTCGTTCCGAAGTGGGCTGCATGCCCTTCATGAGTTGATTCCATGAGTCGAAATTGGATCCTTGCGCCCGTCCTGGTCCAGGTGCTGCTGACCCTCCTGATGTACGTGGCGCTGATCAGGGCCAAGACCCGCGCGGTGAAGGTGGGCACCGTGGATCTCGCGCGGCGCGCGCTGCACGACGACGCCTGGCCGGACGACGTGCAGCAGGTCAACAACAACATCCGCAACCAGTTCCAGCTGCCGGTGCTGTTCTACGTGCTCGCGTTCTCGCTGTGGGCGATGGACGCAGTGGGCGTGGCCGCGCTGGCGGTGGCGTGGCTGTTCGTGGCGAGCCGCCTGGTGCACGCTTGGATCCACGTCGGCTCGAACTA
This sequence comes from uncultured Steroidobacteraceae bacterium, assembly GCA_964406445.1. Classification (GTDB taxonomy): domain Bacteria; phylum Pseudomonadota; class Gammaproteobacteria; order Steroidobacterales; family Steroidobacteraceae; genus SG8-30. The sequence goes on along the minus strand of CAYORU010000011.1, from coordinate 73,486 downwards.
CGTGCCCCATCGCCGGCGCGCGTTCACGGTGGACTGGTTCCTGCTGCTGTTGATGCTCGCGCTGGCAGCCCGGGGCTTGTTCGATAACGCGTGAGTATCAACCGGACTTAGACACGTCTGGGAGTGCGACCCCTCTTGCCAGCGACGTCGCCTGGTTCAGCGTTGGCCTGAGACGGCCTTGGCCAGCACCTCTGCCATGCGAGTCTGCCAGCCGGCACCAGTCGCCTTCCAGCGTGCGAGCGTCTCCGGCGGCAAGCGGAGGGAGATGGCCGTCCTTGCTTTACCCGTCTTTGGCCGTCCGCGAGGTTTCAGCATCTTCCTGGCAGTACTGGCCTCGAAGATTTCCGGCAACACCTCGGCCGCCGGGCGGGCCTTGGCGAACGTCGCCTTGGTCCACTCAGGGTTCTCGGTCGCCCGTTTCCTGGTGCTGGTCTTGCGCTTCATAGTGTTTCGTCTCGCGACGGTTGGCCTTCCGCAGGCTGATCACGTGAACCTTTCCCGCCCGCGGCGTGAACACCAAGGCGTGCAGTCGTCCGGCGATGAGCCCGAGCGCCCGGAGCTGATGGACGACATTCTATGTATATGCGCATACACAATAATTCAAGCTGCCTGCCGTCGTGGCAGCCATCGACGCCACGCCCACCCATCCTGTTGCACGGCCGCTGACGCGCATCCAGTGACAGCCGAGAATCTGGTTCGATCGGTTCGATTCCGATGCAAGCAGTCAGCCTCTACGACTTCGAGTTAGACGAGCTGAACCTCATGTCGAGCTACGAACTCCTCAAGGCCCGCCAGCGCGCCGAGCGTGACGGCCACCCACCGAACCTCGCGCTGCGCGTGCATCGAGCGCTCAGCTGGCTGAACCGCGCCGAGCAGGCGGACGACCCGGACGGTCGTTTCATCTTCCTCTGGATCGCCTTCAACGCGGCCTACGCGACCGAGATCGATCCGAAGTACCGGCTCGCGGAGCAGGACACGTTCCGGGCCTTCCTGCAGAAGCTCGTGGACCTCGACGGTGCGCGCAACCGGTTCGGCGAGCTGCTGTGGACGGAGTTTCCCGGCAGCATCCGCGTGCTGCTCAAGAACCCCTACGTCTTCCAGGACTTCTGGCAGTCGCACAACGGCACGCTGCCGCCCGAGGCGTGGAAGGAGCGCTTCGCCGCGGCCAACCGCGCGGCCCAGGCGGCGCTCGGCCGGCACGACACCGTGACCGTGACGAGCATCGTGCTCTCGCGCATCTATACGCTCCGGAACCAGCTCATCCACGGCGGCGCGACCTGGGGCAGCTCGGTGAACCGCGACCAGGTGCGCGACTGCGTCGCCTTCATGGGCAAGCTGGTGCCGCTCGTGATCGAGGTGATGCTCGACCACCCGAAGACGCTGTGGGGGGATGCCTGTTATCCGGTGGTGGAGTGAGGCGGCCTGTATGATGCCTTGGTGAGCATCAACGTTCCGTCGGACAAGGCACGGGCCGTGGTCGACGCGATGGAGCGGGATATGGGAACGACGCTCGCCACCAAGCAGGATCTGCTGCTGATTCGCCAGGAAGTGGAGAACCGATACGAGCTCCTGTCGCGGGAGATCGGCAGCCTACGGACCGAGATGGGCAAGGATATCGGCTCACTGCGCACCGACCTCGACCGCGGGCTCGAGAGCTTGCGCAAGGAGTTTACGGCTGACTCCGCTGCCGTGCGCAAGGAGTTCACGTCCGAGTTCGCTGCAGTGCGCAAGGAGTTCGCGTCGGAGTTCGCGGCCATGCGCAAGGAAGTGGCCGGCGAGATCGCGACGGTGCGCAGGGAGTTTGGCGGCGAGTTCGCCCTCGTGCGCAAGGAAAGCAGCAGCGAGATTGAGTTGCTCCGCAAGGACATGGAGACGATGCGCCTGTCCATCATCGGCTGGCTCGGCTCGGGCCTCATCGCCGGGGTCGGCGTGATCCTCGCGGCCCTGCGAATCTGGATGTAGGCGCCGACGCGAGGCGCGAACACCAGGGGCGCAGGACCGTCTGAATGAGTCAAGTCCGCCCCGCGAGCTGGGGCTGATCCGCTACAATTCTGGCGTGTGAAGAGGGAGGCCACCGCCTCCGCCAACCGAGCCCCTCGCGGGTCACGGTGGTTCCCCTGGCAAGCAGGGCACATGGCCGGAAGGCAAACACGTCACCCGCCGGGTGACAACACGGGCGATGTCGAAGGGGCTGGCCCGGGCCCGCAATACCGAAGCTGACGAACGCGGCCGTCGAGGGCGACGGTCGGGAAGACCGCGCGCGGCGCGGGGCAGGGATGTGCGCGGCGCGCGCTTCGAGCAAGAGGAGGCGTGAACTCATGTGGATCTACAGTTGCTTCGAGGGCGACGACGACGAGGTCCTGAAACTGGCGCAGCACGATCTTTACTGGGGGATGCCGCTCAGGCCCCAGCAGAAGCTCGACTATGGCGGTGCGCTGTCGTGGTGGTGGAAGCTGGTCGTCAACTGGGCCGAGGGTTTGCGCGACGAGGTGCCGTGGTTCGAGCGGAATTTCGCACGGATGAAGACAATCGACGGCTTCAGCCACAAGCTGCTGCAGTGCCACTACGAGCACATCGCGGCGTACTACCGCTGGGCGCTGCAGGAGGAGCCTGCGACCGTGCGTCGGGCGCGCGAGCCGGAGCGTTACCGGATCGCCTGCCTCGACGGTTGGCGAAGCTTCTACGCGGCCGAGGTCGCGGCCATGATGCAGGACATCGAGGCGCACCTGACGGTGGCGAAGATCATCGTCTATCGGTACTTCGAGGCCTCCGACACGGCGGCGGACCGGCTGGACGAAATCCTGCTGCGCCGCTACGGGATGGCCTGCGTGGCCGACACCTGGCGCGCCGGGGAGGCACGCCTGCTGGCCATCGACGCAGGGCGCACCGGGCAACTCGAGCTTCCACCCATGATCCGGGAGGTGACGGGATGAATGACGCTGAGCGGGTGGCTTTTCACGTGGACTTCGAGCGCGCGCTCGGCTTCGCGACACGGCTGCACGCGCGCCAGCTGCGCAAGGAGACGGACATACCCTACATCTCGCACCTGATCGCGGTGGCGGGGCTGGTGCTCGAGCACGGCGGCGCGCGCGACGAGGCGATCGCCGGGCTGCTGCACGACGCGATCGAGGACTGCCCGACGGACTATCCCGATGGCCGGGCGCAGCTGCGCCGCGACATCGAGCGCGAATTCGGGCCCGAGGTGCTTGCGATCGTCGAAGGCTGCACGGATGCCGACGTGGACCCGAAGCCGCCCTGGCGGGCGCGCAAGGAGTCCTACCTCGCGCACCTCGCAAAGGCGCCGCCCGCGGTGCGGCTCGTCTCCTGCGCCGACAAGCTGCACAACGCGCGGGCCATCGTGGCGGACCTCAGGGTCATGGGTCCAGCGCTCTTCGAGCGCTTCACCGGCAAGCGGGACGGGACACTGTGGTACTACCGCGCGCTCGCCGCGGAATTCGCGCGCGGCGGTCCGGAGCAGCTGGCCGCCGAGCTCGGCCGGACCGTGGAGACGATGGAGGCGCTGGCGGACTGACATCCCGCGGCGAGCAGAGAATTCGGTCGTTCAGACCGGATATCTGCGGCCCCCAATGCCTGCCGCACGGTTACGCTGAGAGCCGATTCATGCCACGGAGGGCATCTGGGTGGACTATCTGTACTCGCTGTATGATGCGCTCGTCAGCATCAACGTGCCGTCCGACAAGGCCCGGGCGGTGGTGGATGCCATGGAGCGGGACATGGGCACGACGCTCGCAACCAAGCAGGACCTGAAGCTGCTCGAACAGCAGATCGTCGGCGTGCGCAACGAGCTTGGTCAGGAGATCGGTTCGCTGCGTGGCGACGTGGCCAAGGACCTGCAGAGCCTGCGCAGCGACGTCGCCAAGGACCTGCAGAGCCTGCGTAGCGACGTGGCCAAGGACCTGCAGAGCCTGCGTAGCGACGTGGCCAAGGACCTGCAACTCCTGCGCAGTGAGTTCGTGAAGGATCAGCAGATCCTGCGCAGCGACATTGCCCGGGACATGGAAGCGCTGCGGCATTCGATGACGCTTCGCCTCGGATCGATGCTGGCCGCGGGCGTCGGCGTCATCCTCGCCGCCATCCGTTTCGGGCTCTAGTCCGGGCCGCAGCCCGGATCGCGCTCGCGCGCATCTGAGCATCCAGGACCAGATCATCCACGGCGGCACGACCTGCGGGAAGCTCGCCGGCTGACGGCAAGTCGTGGCGCGCCGGTCAGAAGCGGGCTGCGCGCGAGCGCTGCCTCAGGATCCGCCACATGGCTGCAAGATGGTACGCTCGCGGCGCGCAACCACCATGAACACGGACAGAATCATCATCATTGGCGGCGGCCTGGCGGGCGTGACGTCGCTGGCCGCGCTGGCGCAGCGCGGCAGGCCGGCGCTGCTCCTCGATGCAGCCGCTGCACTCGGCACGGGCGCCAGCCACGCCAACGGCGGCATGCTGACAGCCTCGATGTCCGATCCCTGGAACAGCCCCGGGGCGGCCTGGGCGCTGCTCGCTTCGCTCACCGATCCGTACGCGGCGCTCAAGCTCCGCCTGAGTGCGCTGCCGGGCCTGGCTGGCTGGGGCCTGAGATTCCTGCGCAACTCGGCGCCTTCCCGGCATGCGGCGGCGACCTCCCATGCCTTCGCGCTGGCGCGCCGCTCGGTGGAGCTGACGCTCGAGCTCGAGCGCGGCTTGCCGGCGCACGAGCCGCTCGCACGCGACGGCACGCTGAAGGTGTTCGCTACGCGCGAGGCGGCTCGCGGCACGATCGAGCTGGCGCGACGGCTCGCGCCGGAAGGCCTGCGATACGAGGTCCTCGACCGGGACGGGATCCTCGCGCGGGAGCCGGAGCTGCGCGAGGCGCAGCGACTGCTGTCCTGTGGCGTCTACTATCCGGACGACGTCTGTGGCGATGCCCTTGCGTTCGTTCAGGCAATTGCCGCGCGGGCCCGGCAGGCCGGTGCCGGGATCCGGCTCGGCGCCCGCGTGCGGCGGATCTGCCTGAGCCGCGGTCGCGTGAGCGGCGTGGAGCTCGAGGGGGGCGAGGTGCTGCCAGCGGGTGCGGTGGTCGTGGCGACGGGCGTCGCGGCGCCCGGGCTGACCCGCCGCCTCGGAGTCAGGCTGCCGATCAAGCCGGCCAAGGGCTACTCCGTCACCGTCGGCACGGACGGCTGGGCGTCGCGCCCGCGCCTGCCGGTGATCGACGACGCGATGCATGCCGCGGTGGTGCCCCTCGGCGACGCCTTGAGGTTCGTGGGCACCGCGGAGTTCGCCGGCTTCGACCGGACCATCGAGCCGGCGCGCGTCGAGAACCTTTTCCGGCTGTTCGCCAGGCTGTTCCCGCACCTGGAGCCCCGCGCGGACCGCGCACGTGCAGTGGCCTGGGCGGGCTTGCGGCCGATGAGTGCCGACGGCCTTCCGTTCATCGGCGCGGCGGGCCCGGACGGCCTGTGGATCAACGCCGGACATGGCCACCTCGGCTGGACGATGGCCGCGGGTTCCGCGGAGCTCCTCGCCGACCTGATGCTGGGCGCCGCTCCGTCGGTCGACCCACGTCCGTACCGGGCCGACCGATGAGCAGGATCCTGTTGCTGAACGGCGAGGCGGTCCACCGCCTGCTCGACATGACGGCGTGCATCGATGCGATGGCGGAGGCCATGCTCGCGGTATCGAACAGGACGGTCGCGGTGCCGAAGCGACTGATCGGCGCGCTGCAGGACCGCTCGGGTCTGCTGGCCGTGATGCCGGGCTCGAGCCTTGCGCCGCCCGTGTTCGGCGCGAAGGTGGTGAGCCTGCTGCCGGGCAATCCGCAGCATGGGCGCCCGGCCATCCAGGGCTTCATCGCGCTGTTCGACCACGCGACCGGCGCGCCGGTCGCGCTCGTCGAGGGCGGCGCGGTGACCGCCATCCGCACCGCAGCGGCCTCGGGGCTCGCGACCCGGCTGCTGGCGCGCGAGGACGTGCGCAGTCATGGGATTCTCGGCACGGGCGTACAGGCGGTCGCGCACATCGACGCCATCCTGGCGGCGCGGCCGGGCATCGAAGAAACACGGGTGTGGGGCCGCGATCACGCGAAGGCCAGCGAGCTGGCCGAGCAGGCCTCGCGGCGTTTCGGCCGGCGGGTGCGCGCCGTCCGCGAGCCGTGGGAGGCGTCCGAATGCGACGTCGTCTCGACGGTGACCGGCGCGAGCCAGCCGATCCTGCACGGGAAATGGCTGCGACCGGGCGCCCACGTCAACCTGGTGGGAGCCCACAGGGCCGACGCGCGCGAGGCGGACACCGCCACGATCACTCGGTCCGATGTCTACGTCGACTCGCGCGACAGCGCGCTCGCGGAGGCCGGCGACCTGCTCATCCCGGCAGGCGAGGGCGCGTGGTCCCTCGATGCAATGCGCGGCGAGATCGGCGAAGTCGTCGCCGGCGGGCTTGCGGGCCGCGCCGAGGCGGACGCGATCACGCTCTACAAGTCGGTCGGGATCTTCGCCCAGGACCTGTACGCCGCCTGGCGGGTCACTTGCGTGGCGCGGGAGCGGGGAGAGGGTGCGCTGGTGGAGTGGTAGGCGTCCCCGCCGCGCGGGCCTCGCGGTTGCGCTCCATGTGCGCCTTCATCCTGTCGAGCAGTTCGCACAGCAGTCGCTGTTCTCCGTCGGTCAGGCAGGACACGTGCTCTGCGGCCTGCGATTCCCATACGGGCAGGATGCGGTCGTAGAGCGCCTGCCCGCTTTCGGTCAGCGCGAGTATCGGACTGGCCTTGTGCAGCGTGTTCGGCAGCTTGCGGATCAGCCGCCGGGCAGTCAGCTCGGCGACCGCGCGGGAGACGCTCGACTTGTCCTGGTGGACGATGTCCACGATCTGGCGCGCCGTGATCGGGCCGGTCCGGCCGATCGAGCCTACGACGCGCCACTGCCGGAAGCTGAGGCCGAACCGCTCCACATTCTCGGCATTGGTTCCGAAGGCCATGAGGTTGGCGACGATCGTCATCTGGTAGGCGATGTGCGCCGGCGTGGACATGCCCGCGGTGATCTCGGGGTTGGCGGGCGGGCTCTCGGGACTGCGTCTGGATTGGGGCATGACACCCGGACTGTAGCAATTCGGCGCGTCGACGAGGGAGGACAAGTGCTCTCGTTGACAACCGATTCTGGGTCGGGCTATAAGTCCACATAGTTGCACTAGCAACCGTTTCTGTATGACGAGTGGTGCGAATCTGTTGCAAAAGCGGCACAAAACAAGGAATGCACGGAATCAATGATTGAGACGTGCATTCTATAAGTTGCGATGACAACCATATCGGCGGGAGTCCGGGAGCGGGAAAAGTTGCTCCCAGATGTACCGCCCAAGCACTTCGAGGGGATACCCATGGGAATCGACAGGTCCAGCTGCAGCGGTCGGAAGGGTCTGCCGGCCATCTCGGTGGCCGCGGCGGTCAGCGCCGTGCTGGCGTTCGCCGTTCCGGCCCAGGAGTCACGGGCGCAGGGCCAGGCGGCGGCGGCCACCAGTCTCGACGAGGTCATCGTCACCGCGCGCAAGCGTGACGAGAACGTCCAGGAAGTCCCGCTGACCATCGACGTGCTCGGCGGCGGCCAGCTCGCCGAGCAGGGTGTGCTGCGCGCCGCGGAGCTGCAGTTCGCGGTGCCGGGGTTCTACGTGCAGAACTTCGAGACCCGCGCGACCATCACCATGCGCGGCGTGGGGGCGCAGATCGCCGGCGGGACCTCGTCGGTCGCGACCCACGTCAACGGCGTCTACCAGTCCTCGGCGGCCGCGCAGCTGAACCGCCTGTTCGACATCGAGCGGGTCGAGGTCCTGAAGGGTCCGCAGGGCACGCTCTACGGCCGCAACTCGACCGGCGGCGCGCTCAACATCATCACCAAGACGCCGGGCGCGAGTCCGGATGCGGACCTGTCGGTCGGCTACGGCACCTACGATACGGTCCGCGCCGATGGCGGGGTCACGGTGCCCCTGTCGGACGCCTGGAGCGTGCGCGCGGCCGCCTCGTACCTGAAGGGCGACGGGCAGTTCACCAACGTGGTCACCGGCCGCAAGGTCGGCAACGACGATTACCTCGGCGGGCGCCTGACGCTCGGCGGCACTGCCGGCGCGGTCGACGTCACCGCCTTCGTGCAGTACTCGCGCGACGACGACAACACGCAGCCCACCCTGATCCCGGTGTCGGTCGTGAACGGCCGCGCGGTGCCTCGCCTCGGCTGGGACCGCACCGCGCTCGACAATCCGACCGAGCCGACCATCGAGCGCAAGAGCCTGATCGCCGGGCTGGCGCTCGAGGGGCAGGTCGGCGACCGCTACACCTGGAGGTCGATCACCGGGTACATCGACTACGAGGACGCGTCGCTGATCGACGTGAACCCGCAGCCCAACGTCGTCACGCAGCTCCTGATCGCGTTCCCCCAGTTCGCCGAGCAGTTCAGCCAGGAGCTGCAGCTGCTCTACAGCGGCGAGCGTCTGGACTGGGTGCTCGGCGCCTACTACCTCGATGACAGGCAGAGCAACGAGCGCTACCTGGAGCTGAACCCGGGCGGCCTGCCGCTCTTCGACAACAGCGGCGAGGACGACGTCGAGGGCTTTGCGGTCTTCGTCGACGGCAACTATGGCCTGACGGAGCAGCTGACGCTCAACGCCGGCCTGCGCTGGAATCGCGACAAGGTGCGGAACTCCTTCGTCGGCAACGGGATCATCGACGGAACGTCGTTCGATCTGTCGAGCAACGAGAGCGAGATCACCGGAAAGCTGGGGCTGGACTACAAGATGCGCGATGGCCTGCTGGTCTACGGCTCTGTTTCCACCGGCTTCCAGGCGGGCTTCAACCAGACGCGCACCGACGCGCTGACCGGCGACGACCTGCCGAACAAGGTCGATCCGGAAAAGCTGACGGCCTACGAGGTCGGCGTGAAGTCGGTGCTCGGGGAGGACCGTGGCTTCCTGAACGTCTCGGCCTTCTACTACGACTACCGCGACATGCAGGTCTCGGTCGGCGGGCTGTTCCTGCTGCCGGACGGATCGCTCGACCCCAGCCGCCCGGCGTTTTTCTTCACCGACAATGCGGGTGAGGCGAGGATCTACGGCATCGACTTGCAGCTGACCGAGCTCAGGCTGGCGCGCTACCTGACCTTCAGCGCCGCCGCGGAGTATCTCGACGCGAAGTACGAGGATTACCAGACGGTCGGCCCCAATCGCCAGCCCGTCAACTACAAGGGAAACCGGCTGCCGCGCGCGCCCGAGTTCTCGGCCACCACGGGCCTGACGCTGGACGACGTGCCCCTGGGCGCCGTTGCCAAGGGCACCTTCCGGGTCGAGTACAACTACCGCGGCAAGACCTATTTCGACGAGGACAACAACGCGCTGGCGACCCAGGACGCGATCGGCCTGGTCAACATGTCTGCACGGATCGACCTCAACGACCGATGGGCGCTGACGGCCACCGGGCGTAATCTCACCAACGAGGAGTTCTTCGACTTCTACGCCGGGTCGAACTTCGCCAACGCGGGCGAGTTCCGGACCTGGGAGATTGGTGCCACCTACCGCTGGCGCTGACGCGGATGACCGCGTCCTCGCGGCGCGGCCGGGTGCCTGGGGATCGATCCATGGTCATGTCGAGCCGCAAGGCGTTGCTTGCCTTTGCCGCCTGCGCCGCCGGGGGTTTCGCCTGCACCGCGGTCGCGGAAACGATCGCCGGGCGCTACGACCGCGCGGCGCGCTTCGCCGCGTGGAACGCCGGCCCGCTGTTGCTGAACGCGGACCTCCGCCCGCGATGGTCGGCCAACGGGCAGGCGCTGTGGTACCTGCTGGAGCGGCCCGGTGGCGCCGACCTGATGGTCCGGCGGGCGCGCGACGGAGCGGTGCTGCATCGCCTCGACAGCGCGCGGTGGCTGGCGGCCGTGGCGGCCGACACGGGCCTCGAACCGAGCCGGGCGGCGCTGCTCGCCGCCGATCCCGAGCTCAGTGACGACGGCAAGCGCCTCGACCTCTCGAGCAAGGGCCGGCGCTTCAGCTGCCCGCTGGCAAAGCCCGGTTGCCAGGCGACGGGCGCGGCGGGCGCCACGGCGAACATGGCGCGTTCCCCCGACGGCCGGCGCGCCGTGTTCGTGCGCGACTTCAACCTGTGGGTGCGCGACCTCGAGACGGGCGAAGATCGACCGCTGACCACCGACGGCCGGCGCCACGCGGCCTATGCCTCGACCTCCGAGACGGCGCTCGGCATCCTCATGGGCCTGCCGCTGCCGGCGGAGGCCGCTCCGGCGGTGATCTGGTCGCCGGACAGCCGTCACTTGCTGACCGTGCGCATCGACGAGACGCAACTGGGCGAGCTCCCGGTCGTCGAGCAAGTGCCGCGCGACACGCTCCTGCCGAAGGTCCACACGTTCCGCTATGGCTTCGTGACCGAGCCCGGGCGGCTGCGCGAGCAACTCTACGTGGTGGACACCGTGGGCGGCACGGTGCGCGAGCTGCAGGTGGAGACCCAGCCGCTGACGTTCGACTCGACCCTCTTCATGCGCCGGGCCTGGTGGAGCGCCGACGGTCGGCAGCTGGCGGTCGCCATCGCTGATCCGGCGGAGCGCTGGATCGAACTCCACAAGGTGGATCCGGCAAGCGGTGCCGCGCGCCGGCTGTTCCGGGAGGAGCACCCGCGACGGGTTGCCATCGCGGGGGAGCTGCAGCATCCGCCTGCGGTGGCGCTGCTGTCCGGCGGCGACATCGTCTGGTACTCGTCGCGCGACGGCTTCGGGCACCTCTACCGGATCGACGGCGAGACTGGCGCCGTCCGCCACGCGCTGACGCAGGGTCCGTGGACCGTTCACCGCCTGCTGTTCGTCGACGAGCGCGCGGGCTGGATCTACTTCGCCGCCGGCGGCGACACATACGCCGACGAGCCGTATTTCGCCTCGGTGTACCGGGTGCGGCTCGACGGCACGCGCCTGGCCCGCCTGACGCCCGAGACCGCCGATCACCAGGTCGCGACCGAGTTCATCGGGCCCGGCGCGCCCGCGCCGGTGACTTCGCGCGGCGTGGCGCCGGATGGCCGGCACTTCGTCTCCACGGCATCGACGCCGTTGCAGCCGGAGGTCAGCGTGCTGCGTGCCGCGGACGGCCGCGTGATCGCGGAGCTGGGACGCGCCCGGCTCTCGCCTCTCGTGGCCGAACGCTACCGGCCGCCCGAGCGCTTCAGCGTGCCCGCGCCGGCCGGCGAGGAGAAGCTGCACGGGCTGCTGCTGTTCCCGTCCGACTTCGACCCGGCGCGGAAGTATCCGGTCATCGACGCGATCTACAACGGCCCCCAGGTCGTGGAGCACCCGCGCCGCTTCGCGCGCACGGTGTTCGGCGAGGCGCAGAGCCTGGCCGAACTGGGCTTCGTGGTCATCGTCATGGACGCGCGCGGCACGCCGCTGCGCTCCCGCGCGTTTCTCGAATTCTCGGCGCGGCATCCCGACCAGGTCGCCGGGATCGGCGACCACGTGCACGCGATCCGCGCGCTGGCGGCGAGCCGCCCGTACATGGACCTGGAGCGCGTCGGCGTCGCCGGCACCTCGAACGGCGGCTACGCGGCGCTGCGCGCGATGCTGGCCTACCCGGAGTTCTTCAAGGTCGGCGTCGCGGCCAACGGCAGCCACGACCTGCGCAAGTACATGCCCGCCGGCGCCCCCGGCGTACCGGCGGGGCAGGCGGGCATCGACGCGCTCGCCGACCGGGCGAACCAGAATTTCGTGGCGAGCCTGCAAGGCCGGCTGCTGCTGATCCTCGGCGGCATGGACTCCAACGTGCCGCTCGCTGCATCTTACGGCGTGGTCCAGGCGCTGATCGACGCGGGCAAGAGCTTCGACATGGTCGTGGTGCCGCGCATGGGCCACGACATGTCCTTCGACCGGTTCGCGGTGCGCAGGCAGTGGGACTATTTCGTCCAGCACCTGCGCGGCGAGTCGCCGCCCGCCGAATATCGCATGCCCGAGCCTTCCTCGACCCAGGACGAAGATGTCGCCTCTGATTGACCAGCTGGTCGCGCTGCTCGGCCCGGAAGGCGTGCTCCTGCCCGATGCGGTGAGCGCGCGCGCCACCAGCTACTGGGACCCAGCGCCTATGCGCGCGCGGGCGCTGCTGCGCCCGAAGAGCACGGCCGAGGTCAGCGCCGTGCTCGCCGCCTGCCACGCCGCCGGGCAGCCGGTCGTGGTGCAGGGCGGGCTGACCGGAACGGTCGGCGGCGCGGTGGCCGGCCCAGATCGCCTCGCGCTCTCGCTCGAGCGCATGCAGCAGATCGAGCGCATCGATCTCGTTGGCGGCACCTGCCTCGTGCAGGCCGGCGCGGTGCTGCAGTCGGTGCACGAGGCGTTGGCCAGCACCGGGTTCTGCTTCCCGCTCGAACTCGGCGCGCGGGGCTCGTGCACGATCGGCGGCAACATCGCGACCAATGCCGGGGGCATCAACGTGCTGCGCTACGGCATGACGCGGCAGCTGGTGCTGGGACTCGAGGTGGTGCTGGCCGACGGGACGGTGGTGTCGTCGCTCAGCGCGATCCAGAAGTTCAATGCGGGCTACGACCTCAAGCAGCTGTTCATCGGCTCCGAGGGAACGCTCGGCGTCGTGACGCGCGCCGTGCTGCGCCTGTACCCGCGCACGACGAGCCAGCAGACGGCGCTGGTTGCCGTGAACGACTTCGCGGCCGCTGCCGAGCTGCTGGTGCGGCTGCAGCGCGATCTCGACGGCAGCCTGTCGGCATTCGAGGCGATGTGGGAGAGCTATGTCCGTCAGCAGGTCGACAGCGGCCGCCATCGCGCCCCGTTCGAGCGCAGCTATCCGCTGTACGTGCTGGCGGAGGCCGCCGGGGTGCATCCCGAGGCCGACGCGGCCCGCTTTGCGGAGGCGCTCGAGTCCGCGCTCTCAGATGGGCTGATCGCCGACGCACTGATCGCCCAGTCGGATCGCGAGCGCCACGACCTGTGGGGCCTGCGCGAGGACCTCGAGGCCATCGTCGGCGTGACGCCCACCTTCCTGTACGACGTCAGCCTGCCGATCGCGGCCATGCCTGGATACCTCGCCTCCGTCGAGGCCGGCGTCCGCGAGCGATTTCCGGCCGGGCGGTGCCCGGCCATGGGTCACGTCGCGGACGGGAACCTCCACCTCTTCGTGCAGCCGCACGAGGCCACCGCTTCGCAGCAGTCGAGCGACGAGATCGTGTACGGGCCGCTCGCCGATCTCGGCGGATCGGTCTCGGCGGAGCATGGCATCGGCTTCGAAAAGAAGCGCTGGCTCGGCCATAGCCGGTCGAAGACGGAGATCCGGCTCATGCTGGACCTGAAGCGTACGCTCGACCCGACGGGGATACTGAACCCCGGGTGCATCTTCGACGGTTGACGCCGATGATCACGGAGGCCCCCGACATTACTCTCTTGGCCGATCACGGCACCCGACGCGCCGCGGCGCCCGCGAGTGGGTCGCTCGCCTGTTGCCTGCTCGCCGGCGTCTTGCTGGCGGCGATGGCCACCGAGGTAGGTGCGGAACCGGTGGCGACCGATGCCGCTGGGGAGTGGCCGGCCGCGCCGCAGCCGGCCGTCCGGCAGATGCTCGGCGTGTCCATCCCGATGCGCGATGGCGTGGAACTCGTCGGCGACCTGTGGCTTCCGGCCGCCGGCGGTCCGCACCCGGTCGTGCTGTACCGCACGCCCTACCAGCGGAACATGGACGTGCGCCCGCCCTACGATTCCGTGATCCGGGAGGCCCACGCGTATGCCCGCCGCGGCATCGGGTTCCTGATCCAGGACGTGCGCGGCCGCGGCGAATCGGGCGGCGAGTTCCGCTACTTCCACGGCGAGTCCCGCGACGGCCACGACACCATCGAGTGGATTGCGCGGCAGCCCTGGTCGAATGGCCAGGTGGCCATGCTCGGCGGTTCCTATGTCGGCACGGTGCAATGGCTGGCGGCGCGCGAGCGTCCGCCGCACCTGACCTGCCTGTTCTCGCAGGCGCCGACCGCGTATCCGTTCGAGGAGGTGCCGTACATCGGCGGTGCCTTCCAGCTTCGCTGGGCGATGAGCTGGCCGCTGCTCGTATCGGGGCGGCTGATGCACGAGAACGTGGCGAGCCTGACCGACTGGGAGCCGGTTCTTCGGCATCGGCCGATCGCCACGATGGACCAGGCGCTCGGCCGCGAGCTGCCGCTCCTGCGGCAGTTCCTGCGGCACGCCACGCTCGACGACTGGTGGCGCGAGATCATGCTCGGTCCCGAGCACTTCCGTGGCCTCGACCTGCCCGCGTTCCACGTCACCGGCTGGTACGACGGACTCCTGCCGGGCACGCTGCACTACTGGCGCGGCATGCGGGAGTTGTCCGCGGCGCCGGCCTCCCAGCGGCTGCTGATCGGGCCGTGGAACCACGGCGAGACGCGCAGCGGCGGCAGCGCGCAATTGAATGACCGGGAGCGTGGCGAGGCGTCCGTGGTCGACATCGACGACCTCGCTTTCCGCTGGTTCCAGAGCTGCTTCGCGGGCACGACGGCGGAGTTCGACGCGCCGCCGGCGCGGGTGTTCCTCACCGGGATCAATCGCTGGCTCGATCTGCCGGAGTACCCCGCAGGCGCGGCGCGCCAGCGACAGCTGTACCTGCACAGCGACGGCGACGCGGCCGAGATCCGCGGCGGCGGCGGGCGCCTGGCCTGGTCTGCGCCCGCGCCCGACGGCCCGCCGGAGAGCTACGTGTTCGATCCGCGCGATCCTGTGCCGGCGCGCGGCGCGTTCGACCGTTACCAGCCTGCGGGCGAGCCGCGGCCGGACGTGCTGGTGTACACGACGCCCGTCGCGACCGAGCCGCTCGCGATGCTCGGCCCGGTGGACCTCGTGCTGCACGCCTCGACCTCGGCGCTGGACACGGACTTCGTCGCGGACCTCTACGACGTGGATCCCGCAGGCCGCAGCCTGCGGATCGTCTTCCGCACGGCGGTCCTGCGGGCACGGTATCGCGAAGGCTACGAGCGCCAGGTGTTGATGACGCCGCACGCGCCGACGGAACTGAGGCTGCGATTCTTCGATGTCGGCCACGTCCTGCTGCCGGGACACCGGCTGCGGCTAGAGGTCGCGAGCAGCACGCCCGGCATCAACCCCAACCAGGGCACCGGCGACGATGTCGGCACGGACACGCGCTGGGTGCGGGCCGAGCAGCGCATCTTCCAGGACGAGGCGCGGCCCTCGCGCCTGGAGCTGCACGTCATCGAGCTGGCGCCGTGAGGCGACGCGCGCCGATCTGCCTGCTGCTGGCGCTGGCAACGACCGTCTGGGCGGCGCGGCCGGCAGGCGCCGAGCCCTCGCCCAGCGGCGAGTCGGCATGCGCCGCCGCCGCGCACCGCCAGTTCGACTTCCGCCTCGGGCGGTTCAAGGTCACCACGGTCGACGGCATCGAGGCAGGTTCCTCCCGGGTCGAGGCGATCCTGGGCGGCTGTGCGCTGGTCGAGCACTGGCAGGGCGCCGTGTCCGGCGACGGCCAGGCCTGGAGCTTCTTCGATCGCGGCACCGGCCGATGGCACATGACCTTCGTCCACTCGGAAGGCCACGTCCTGCGCTTGAGTGGCACCTTCGTCGACGGGACGCTGGTGCTGGAGGGGGAGAACTTCACCTTCGATGGAGTCTTCGGCCTGCACCGGATGAGCTGGTCGCCGTTGCCCGCCGACGGCGTCCGACAGCTGTGGGAGCTGTCGACCAGCGGCGGAGCGGACTGGCAGGTCCTGTTCGAGGGTCGCTATGCGCGCCTGCCATAGACGCCCCGTCTCCGGCGCCGGGCGTCGCGGCGCCGCGCTCCTGCTGGCCTGCGGATCGCTCTGGACGTTCGCGTCGCAAGGCGCAGTCGAGCCTGCCGGTTCCTGCGAGGCGCTGGCGGCGCTGCGGATCCAGAACGTCGGGCTGACCGGCGCGGAACCCGTCCTCGACGCGCTGCCGCCGGCAGTGACGGGGCAGGCCGCGCCACTCGCGCTGCCGGTGCCGGTCTGCCGCGTCACCGGCATCGCGCGCCCGAGCCGCGCCTCGCGGATTCGCTTCGAGCTCATGATCCCGCTCGGCGCGGCCTGGAACGGCAAGTACCTGCAGCTCGGCAGCGGCGGCTTCGCGGGCCGCATTCCCTACCATGACTTCGCTGCCCCTCTCGCGCGCGGCTACGCCGTCGGTGCGAGCGACGGCGGCCACGTGGGTACGGACTTCACCGACGGGCGCTGGGCGATGAACGCGCCGGAAGCGGTCAGGGACTTCGGCCATCGCGCCGTCAAGAGCACCCGCGACGCCGCCGGCGCGCTGCTGCGCGCGTTCGGCGGCGGCGAGCCGCGGCGCGCGTACTTCGTCGGTTGCTCGAACGGCGGGCGCGAGGCGCTGCAGGCCGCGCAGCGCTACCCGCGCGACTTCTCCGGCATCGTGGCCGGCGCGCCCGCGAGCCACATGACCGCGCTGTTCGCATTCCACGGCCGGATCGCGCAACGCCTTGCCTCGGCCGGCGGCGCGCTGCCGGCCTCGAAGCTGCCGGCGCTGCAGCGGGCGGCGATCGCTGCCTGCGGCAATGGCGACGGCATCGTGGCCGATCCCGCGCAGTGCGCGTTCGATCCGGCCAGCCTCGCCTGCGCCACGGACGACGCGATGCGCGACGACTGCCTCACCACCGACGAGATCGAGACCGCCCGGGCCATCTATGCTGGCGTCGCCGATCCGCGAACGGGGCGAGTCCTGCGCGGCCCCGCGCCCGGGGCCGAGGCCGAGCCGGGCGGCTGGGCGGGCTGGCTGCTCGGCGACGGCGACGATCCCGCGGCGGAATCCGGCGGCCGCGCCTTCTCACGCAACTTCTACGCGTACTTTGTCCGCAAGGACCCGGCCTTCGACATAGCCGGGCTCACTGCGCGTGACGTTGCCGCGGGGCATGCCCGCTTCGGCAGGATCATCGACGCGACCGATCCCGATCTGCGGGCGTTCGCGGCCGGCGGCGGCCGCCTGATCCAGTATCACGGCTGGAACGACCCGGGCATCCCTGCGGACATGAGCATCGCCTACTTCCAGAGCGTGCAGCGTCGGATGGGCGACACCTCGAAGTTCTACCGGCTGTTCATGGTCCCGGGCATGCTTCATTGCGGCGGCGGCCCCGGAGCGGGCGAAGTCGACTGGCTCGCCGCACTCGAGGACTGGGTGGAACGCGACATTGCCCCGCAGGCGCTGGTCGCCCATCGTCGCCAGGGCGCGGCCGCGGGCCCGGCATCGCAGACGCTGCGCCCGTACTCGCCATGAATGACGGCAATCCCGCCGCGTCGCTGCCGCCGCTCCCGCGCGACCGCCTGACCGCCGCGCTCGCGCTCGTGCCGGTGGCCGCGGCGCTCGGCATCGCCTGCGGCGTGACCGTCCTGCTGATCACCGTGTTCAACTACATGATCGAGCCGATCGGGCGCGACCTAGGGCTGTCGCGCCCGGAGACGACAGCGGCGCTCAGCGTGCACCTGGCCATGCTGATCATCGCCCTGCCGGCGGCGGGGGCCCTGGCCGACCGCTTCGGCGCGCGGCGCGTGATCTGCGCGTCGGCGGTGCTGTTCGGGCTGGCGCTGCTTGGCATCTCCCGCGTGGAAGGCGGGCGCGTCGCGCTCTACGCGGCGTTCGCGCTGGCCGGGCTCGCCGGCGCGGGCGCGTCGCCGGTCACCTACGCGCGGGTCATCGTGCATCGCTTCAACGCACATCGTGGCCTGGCACTCGGGATCGCGCTGAGCGGCACCGGCCTCGGCGGCGCGCTGCTGCCTGCGCTGGCGCAGCCGATCGTGGTCGAGCAGGGCTGGCGCGAGGCGTTCCAGGCGCTGGCCATGCTGGCCGCCGGCGTGGGGCTTCTCGCGGGCCTCAGCGTCGGCAGCGGCAAGGCAGCTTCGGGTGGTCCGGCGGCAGCCGCCGGCTATACGCTGCGCGGCGCGGCCCAGCGCGGGGTGTTCTGGCAGATGACCGCAGCGTTTGCGCTGCTTGGGATGGTGCTGTCGGGAGTCATCGCCCACCTGACGAGCATCTGGCAGGGGCTCGGCATCAGCGCCGTTCACGTGCCGGCGTTCCAGGCGACCGTTGGAATGGCGACGATCGCCGGCAGGCTCGGCGGCGGCGCCATGATGGACCTGGTGCCGGCGCACTTCGTCGGCGCGGTCGCGGCCCTGCTCGGCGCGGCCGGCATCGCACTGCTTGCGAGCGGCCCCGACACGGCGCTGCTGCTCCTGCTGGTCGGCATCGCGCTCGGTGTATGCACCGGCGCGGAGAGCGACGTGATCTCCTACCTGTCGAGCCGCTATTTCGGCCTGAGGAACTTCGCCCGCATCTATGCGGTGCAGGGATCGTTCTTCATGATCGGCTTCGCGCTCGGGCCTTTGGTCGCGGCCTATTCGCTCGATCGGGGCGGGATTCCAGCGACGCTGGCCGGCGGCGCCGTGGTGCTGCTCGGATCCGCCACCATGCTGGCAATCCTGCGGGCGCCGCCCCCCGCATCCGGAGAATCTCCAGCCGTGGGTCGAGGACCTTGAGCGCAACCGCCGACGACCGTCGCTGCGACGTCCTTCTTCAGGGCGGAAGCATCGTCGATGGCAGCGGCCAGCCCGCGTATCCGGGCGACGTCGCCATCCGCGGCGAGCGCATCGTGGCCGTCGGCGATTGCGGGTCGTACCGGCCGGTCCGGCGCATCGACGTGAGCGGTCACCACGTCTGCCCGGGGTTCATCGACGTCCATGCCCATGACGACCAGTTGCTCTTCGACGATCCCGCCATGACGCCGAAAGTCAGCCAGGGCGTGACGACGGTCGTCGTCGGCAACTGCGGGGTGAGTCTCGCGCCGCTGGTTCGGGATACGGTTCCGGCCCCGTTGTCGGAGATGGGGCGGGCGTTCCGCTTCGCGACCTTCGCGCAGTACGTCGACGAACTGCGGCGATCGCCGGCAGCCATCAATGCCGCGTGCCTGGTCGGGCACACAACGCTTCGCGTCGCGACCATGGCGGACCTCGACCGTCGCGCCACCGAGGCCGAGCTCGACGCCATGCGGGCGTTGTGCGGCGAGGCGCTGGAGGCGGGCGCGATCGGTGTGTCGTCCGGGGTGTTCTATCCGCCGGCGCGCGCCGCCGACTGGAGCGAGGTGGCCGCGCTCGCGGCGCTGTCCGGCGCCGCCGGCGGCGTCTACACCGCGCACCTGCGTGACGAGGGCGACCGGGTCATCGAGGCGATCGACGAGGCCTGCAAGGTGGCGGCGGCGGCCGGGACGCCGCTCGTGCTGTCGCACCACAAGGTCGCCGGTCGCGCGAACTTCGGCCGCTCGCGCGAGACTCTCGAGCACATCGGCCGCGCCGCCGCTCAGCAGCCCGTGAGCTTCGACGTGTATCCCTACACCGCCGGTGCCAGCATGCTGAGCGAGGCGCTGTGCGCGGCCGCCGCGCGGACCATCGTCACCTGGAGCGAGCCGCATCCCGAGGCGGCCGGGCGCGAACTCGGCGACGTCGCCCGGTCGATGGGCCTCACGCAGGCGGACGCCATCCAGGCGCTGCTCCCGGGTGGCGCCATTTACTTCCTGATGCACGACGCCGACGTGCAGCGGATCCTCTCCCATCCGGAAGCGATGATCGGCTCCGACGGTGTCGCGACCCAGCATCCGCATCCACGACTCTGGGGCGCCTTCACCCGAGTGCTGGGCCACTATTCCCGCGATGCCGGGCTGTTTTCCTTCGAGGAAGCAGTTCGACGCATGACCAGCCTGCCGGCCGCTCGTTTCGGCTTCGCGGATCGCGGCATCCTGCGGCCTGGCGCCTACGCCGACGTTTCCGTGATCGATGCGCTGCAGGTTGCGGACGTCGCGACCTACGATGAGCCGCGGCGCGCGAGTCGCGGCGTGGCGTCAGTGTACGTCGCCGGGCAGTGCGTCTGGGACGGCGTCGAGGCCACCGGGGCACGGCCCGGACGCCTGGTCAGGCGCTACGGCATGCAGGCAGGCCCGGCCTAGTCTTTTCGCCGAAGCAGCGCCGCAAGCTCGGCAAAGGGCGTGTGGGTCGCGCCCGTCGCTCGCTCTTCGCCAGCCACCGCGGTTGTAGCTTCGACCTGCCGCTGGTGCTCGTTGTCGTGGCAGTACAGGCACAGCAGCTCCCAGTTGCTGCCGTCCGGCGGGTTGTTGTCGTGGTCGTGGTCCTTGTGGTGGACCGTGAGCTCGTGGACGTTGGCGTGGGTGAACTCGCGCGCGCAGCGGCCGCAGATCCAGGGGAACAGCTTCAGCGCCTGCGCGCGGTAGCCGCGCTCGCGCTCCTCGCGGGCACGCCGGGCCTCGGCGACGACCCGGTCGAGGCGGGCGGAGTCGGGCTGGACGCGCTTGCGGGTGGTCATCATCGCATTGTGGGCGCGGCGAGGGCGGGATGCCAGGAGCCGACGCCGCGGGCAGGCCAGGCTGCGCCATTTCTCTTGAACGGCGCCCCGAGGTCGCGCACTCTGTGCCGCGTCCTGCGCGTGAGGTACCCGCCGTGAACGACCATTCGAGCCCTGCCGCCGAGGCCGACAGCCTGCGGCCGACCGACGATCGCCACCGGGTCTTCACCGGCCTGTCCTACGTCCTGATGTGGTGGTCGTCGCTGATCGTCGTTCAGGCGTTCGCCCTCGGCCAGAGCTTCTTGCCTCCGATCGGCAAGCTGAACCTGTTCCAGGCGATCCTCGTCATGGTCGTGGCGCTTGCGATCTTCGTGGTGGCGTTCTCGCTGAACGGCCAGGCCGGGCTGAAGTACGGCATTCCGTATTCGGTCCAGGCCCGCGCCGGCTTCGGGATACGAGGCTCGAAGCTCGTCGAGTTCCTGCGGGCGATTCCCGCGATCGTCTGGTACGGCATCGGCACCTGGATTGCCGCGCTCTCGCTCGACGGGATCCTGACCCAGCTGACCGGATTCACCAGCCCGTCCGCCAAGTACGCCTATTTCGTTGCGCTCCAGGGGGTCCAGACGTGGCTGGCGTGGCGCGGCATCCGCACGATGAAGTGGTTCAACGGGGTCAGCTCGATCGTGATCGCCGTGATCATGCTCTACATGCTGATGCACATCGTTCAGACCCACGGCGTCCAGATCGAGGCTTCCTGGCGCCACGCCGGAGACTGGGGCACGCCGTTCTGGGTGAGCCTCACCGCGGCGATCGGCGTTCTGGCGACGGTCATGCTGAACATCAGCGACATGACGCGTCACCTGACGAAGTCGCAGTCGGCAAACTGGCTTGGGCACCTGTTCGGCGTCGCGCCGCCGTGGTTCTTCATGCTGATCCTCGGCCTCGTCGCAGGCGCGGCGCTCGGCATCTGGGATCCCGTGCAGGCGCTGATCCAGCTGAGCCCGAACCCGTTCGCCATGGTGGTGCTCCTGACCTTCGTCCTGCTGGCGCAGATCACCACGAACCTGACGATCAACATCCTGCCGCCGGCCCTCATCTTCATGGATGCCTTCAAGGTGCGGTGGCACACCGGCGTGGTATTGACGGGTGTCCTCGGGGCGCTGTCCTTCCCTTGGCTGCTGATGGCCAACTTCGAGGCCTTCCTGGGCTTCATCCTCTACTACTCGGCCTTCTTCGGGCCGATTCTAGGCGTGATGCTCGCGGACTACTTCGTGCTCCGCAGGCGCGAACTCGTGGTCGAGGAGCTGTACGCCGACGGGCCCTCGAGCCGCTACTGGTGTCGCGGGGGGTTCAACGTCGCCGGCGTCGTAGCGGTGGCGGTACCTGCCGTGGTCACGATGACCTGGTTCCTGCCGATGTCATGGCTCATCGGGGTGCCGGTAGGGTTCGTGCTCTACCTGGTGCTGCACCCGCTGCTGTCACCGCGCCCGGCCTGAGCCGGGGCCTCGCGTCAGGCCGGGCTGCGCAGCCTGGCGGTGGCGTCGCCGTCGACTGCGCCGTCGGCGGTGATCACGACGCCGAAGCACCGCGCCGCGTCGTCCAGTGAGAGGTGCCCGTCCAGAAAGTCCTCGAGGACCCGGGAAGGATCGCGCTCGAGTGGCTTGCCGTAGCCTCCGCCGACGCCCCCGATGGCGCGGATGCGATCGCCCTTTCGGACCGGCATGGCCGCCATCATCGAGGGCATGTCGACGGGATCCCGCCCTCCGCGGATGAGCTGCAGCTGCGAGGTACGGCCGGCTTCGCCACCGAGGAAGCCCCAGGGCGCGTGGCCGTGGCCGTCGCCCTCGACGCTGATCGCGCCGTCGGTCAGGAACTCGACCTCCTTCACCGAGTTGAGGCCGCCGCGCCACTTGCCCGGAGAGACCGCGTTCTCGCGCAGCTCGTAGCGCATCACCCTCAGCGGGACGTGGCTTTCGATGTCCTCGACCGGGTTGTTGCGGGTGTTGGCGTAGAGAGTGTCCACGCTGTCCATGCCGTCCTTGCCGAGGCGCCCGCCGTAGCTGCCCTCGAAGATCTCGATGTGGACCCACTGCTGTTCGCCAGCGAATCCGCTGAAGGTGACCGCCTTCAGGTTCGCCACGCCGGCGCAGACCTTGTCGGGCACGGCCGGCGCCAGCGCCTTCATCAGCGTGTCGGCCACGACGTTGCCGGGCGCGAAGCGCGCGATGGTCGGCGCCGGGAACACCGGGTTGGCGAGGCAGCCGCGCGGCGCCACGATGCGGACCGGGCGGTATAGGCCGTCGTTCTGCGGGATGTTTCCGTAGGTCTCGCTGTCGAGGAGGATCGACCGCAGGGTCAGCCAGATGGCGACGTCGACGGTCCCGACGAAGGGCATGTTGATCGCATGGCCGTCGACCTGCGGCGCGGTGCCGGTGAGGTCGATGGTCAGGTCGCTGCCGCTGACGGTGACGGTGATCTTGAGCGGCAGGTTCTTGAGCTTCGGGTCGTCGCTGCCGAGGAACCCGTCCACGTAGCCGGTCGCGCTGTAGCTGCCATCCTTCAGCTCTGCGATCTGCGCGCGCATCAGCCGCTCCGAGTAGTCGAAAAGGTCCTCGATGGCGGAGCGGAGGGTGGCGAGGCCGTAGCGCTGCACGAGGTCGAGCAGGCGCTTCGCGCCGACGTGGCACGCCGCGATCTGCGCATCCATGTCGCCAACCACCAGCTCCGACACGCGGACGTTGTCGGTGATCATCCGCCAGAGCGCCTCGTTGCGCTTGCCGCGCTCGTACACCTTCAGCGCCCGGAATCGCAGTCCCTCCGCGTAGGAGTCCGCGCAGACCACGACGCCGACGCTGCCAGGCTGGCTTGAGCCGATGTCGAGGTGGTGCGCCGTCGTGACCGAGAATCCGATCAGCTGCCCCTCGTGGAAGACCGGCACGCAGAACCCGATGTCCGGGCTGTGCGAGGCGCCGTTGTACGGGTCGTTGTGGATGATGACGTCGCCGGGATGGAACTCTTCCCCGCGGGCCTCGAACTCCCGGATGATGCCGCGGACGTAGCCGGGGATCGGGCCGGACTGCAGCGGCGTGCTCTTCGAGCACTCGCAGAGCTGCCGGCCGCGCTCGTCGCACAGGGCGGCGCCGAAGTCCTCGGACTCGCGGATGATGCTCGAGTACGCCATCCGCATGAGCTTGTAGCCCATCTCGATGGCGACGTTCTCCAGCGCGCCGTGGATGATGCTGGCCGTGACAGGATCGACTCGCTGCTGCACCGCGACGGCGCCGGCATCCACTACGTTTGCACTCATCTTGTGCATTCCCCGCGGGTTGGGAACCGAGAAAGCGTGACCGCCACAGGCTACTGCAGGGCCAGCCCGGCGACAAGCAGAATTGAAGTTGACGCCAGATTCAATTCTGGGTAGAAACTGGGCGACCGGCGACGCGTGCCGGGGCATTGCCGGGCGGGAGATCCATGCGGCTCATCGGCGTCGACGTCGGCGGCACCTTCACCGATATCGTGTTCACGGACACGGAGTCGAACCGCACGCTGACCCACAAGGTCGCGAGCACGCCGGACGACCCCGCCCGCGCGTTCCTGGCCGGCGTCACCGAGATCTGCGGCGTGGCGGGCGCGTCCCTGGCGTCGATCGACCACATCTTCCATGGCACCACGGTGGCGACCAACGCCGCCCTGCAACACCGCGGCTGCAAGGCCGGAATGATCACGACTCGCGGCTTCCGCGACGTGGTGCACATCGGGCGCCACCAGCGCCCGCAGCATTACTCCATCCAGCAGACCATCCCGTGGCAGGACCAGCCCCTCGTGCCGCGCAGGTACCGGAAGGTCGTCACCGAGCGGCTGGCGCCGCCGGCCGGCACCGTGATCCTGCCGCTCGACGAGGATCAGGTGCGGCGGGCCGCCACGGAGCTGCGCGAGGAGGGCGTGGAATCGATCGCCATCTGCTTCCTGTTCGCCTACCTGAATCCCGAGCACGAGCGCCGCGCGAAGGAGATCGTCCAGGAGTGCTGCCCGGGCGTCTTCGTCACCTGTTCCCATGAGGTCTCGCCGCAGTTCCGCGAGTTCGAGCGGTTCACGACCACGGCGATGAACGCCTTCATAGGTCCGCTCGTGCGCGACTACGTCGACCGGCTGGCGAAGAGCCTCCGGACGGCAGGCTTCGAGGGCGAAGTCCACATCATGCGCTCCAACGGCGGCGTCGCTCCGGCGCGTACCATCGCGGAGCTGCCCGTCTACACGCTCATGTCCGGCCTCGCGGCGGGCGTGCTCGGCGGCGCATGGGTGGGTGAGCTGGCCGGGCGCCGCAACGTCATCACGCTCGACATCGGCGGGACGAGCGCCGACATCGGGGTGGTGACCGGGGGTCGCTTCGCCGAGGCCTCGGCACGTGACACCTACGTGGCGGGTTATCCGATCCTGGTGCCGATGATCGACCTTCACACCATCGGCGCCGGCGGCGGCTCCATCGCCTATCGCGACCCGGCCGGCGCGTTCAAGGTCGGGCCGCAGAGCGCCGGTGCCGTGCCCGGCCCGGCAGCGTATGGATTGGGAGGCAGCGAGGCGACGGTCACCGACGCCAACATCGTCCTCGGGCGTCTCGACGTCCACAACTTCCTCGGTGGCAGCATGTCGCTCGATGCGGAAGCGGCCCGGCGCGCGGTCCAGGCCGTCGCCGACCGGCTGGGGCTCTCGTTGCTCGAGGCGGCCGAGGGCATCGTCACCGTGCTGAATGCCAACATGGCCAACGCGATCCGTGCCCGCACCGTCCAGAAAGGCATCGATCCGCGCGCCTACGCGCTCGCCGCCTTCGGGGGCGCCGGCCCGCTCCACGGCGCCGAGGTGGCGAGGATGCTGGGCATCCCGGAGGTGCTGGTGCCGCCGCACCCGGGCATCAATTCGGCGATCGGCCTGCTGACGACCGACCTCAAGTACGACATCGTCCGCACCGCCTTCACGGTCTCCTCCGCCCTCGACGTCGCGCGCATGAACGCGGACTTTGCGGCGATGGAGGCCACGCTCAGGGAGCAGCTCGAGGCGGACGACGTCGACGTCGCGACCACGACGTTCAGCCGCTATGCCGACGCGCGCTACGTCGGTCAGGGCTACGAGCTCCGCCTCGAGCTGCCCGACGGGAGCCTAGATGCGGCGGCGGTCAAGACGGCG
Source organism: uncultured Steroidobacteraceae bacterium (assembly GCA_964406445.1). GTDB lineage: Bacteria > Pseudomonadota > Gammaproteobacteria > Steroidobacterales > Steroidobacteraceae > SG8-30. The sequence goes on along the minus strand of CAYORU010000011.1, from coordinate 47,984 downwards.
CTCGAGGCGTTCCACGACCTGCACGAGCAGGAATACGGCCACCACTTCCCGGGCTCGCCCATCGAGCTGGTCAACCTTCGCATCACGGCCGTCGGGACGGTGCCGAAGATCGGGCCGCCGCCCCGGCCAGCGGGCGGGACGATCGAGGACGCCCGCCTGCGCGTGGACCGTGCCGTGTTCCGCAAGGGCCGCGAGCTCGCGACTCTGGAAACCACCTTCTTCGACCGCAGCCGCCTGCCGGTCGGAGTTTCGATACCCGGCCCGGCCGTGCTGCTTCAGCGGGACTCCACCACGGTGGTTCCGCCCGACTGTGTCGCCGAGGTCGAGCCCTCCGGATCGATCATCATCCGCGTGCCGTCCTCAGCGGCCGGCGCCTAGTCCGCAACCCTCCATCGTTCCCATCCACAGGGGAGAGTGAGTCATGAGATCAAGGTTCGTTCCAGGTCTGACGATCGTCGCATTGGCGACGCCGCTCGCCCCTGCTGTCGCTCAAGAGGTGGCGCTGCAGGAGATCACGGTCACCGCGACGCGGCGCGCGGAGAGCCTGCAGGACGTCGCCACTTCGGCCACGGTCTTTTCCGGCGACGACCTGAGCGCGCTAGGCGTCATCCAGCCCCGCGACCTCGCCGAGCAGACGCCCGGCCTGCTGACCAAGTACGGCCCGAACGGCCTGGCGACCGTCGGCTTCTACATGCGAGGAGTTGGCATCAATGACTTCACCGGCACGGTCGACCCGTCCGTCGGCGTATACGTCGACGAGGTCTTCCAGCCGACGCCCGACATGCTGAACTTCGCCGTCTACGACATCGAGCGCGTCGAAGTGCTGCGGGGTCCGCAGGGTACGCTCTACGGCCGCAACAGCACCGGTGGCGCCGTCAACTTCCTGACGAGGCGGCCGACGCCGGAACCTGAGGGATACGTTCGGGCGGGTTACGGCAGCTTCGAGACCGTGACGCTGACCGGCGCGATCGGCGGTCCTCTCGCGGACACGGTCTCCGCGCGGCTTGCCGTAAACGCGGTCAACAGCTCGAGCAGCGACGGCTACTCAAAAAACCGGTTCACCGACAACGAGCTCGGCAAGGTCGAGTCACTGGCACTGCGCGGCCAGATCGAGTGGAAGCCCTCTGACACGTTCGACCTGCGCCTGATCTACAACTACGGCGATGCGGAATCCGAGCAGGCACTCCTCCAGCACGTGGGCACGCGAGACCCCGACACTTTTGCGATCTGCCAGCCGGTCATCAATGGCCGCGCGGACTTCACTGGCGCGTGCGTCGACTTCCTCGGCTATTTCGATGGTGACGGCGATGTCTATGACGGAGCTGCCAACGTCGATCCGAGCCTGAAGCTGCGCTCGGACGACGTGACGCTGATCATGAACCTGGACGTGGGCCGGGCGACGCTCACCGCGATCACGGGGTACGCCGATTTTTCCAAGGAGCAGAGCCAGGACATCGACGCCAGCCCCAACGTCGCGGCGGACAACTTCACGTTCAACGACGTCGAGAACTTCTCGCAGGAGATCCGGCTGACTTCCGACGACTCGTTCGCGCTGCCGTGGATCGTCGGCGTCAACTACGGCAAGACGGACATCGACTGGTTCCAGACCATCGACCTCTCCGACCTGGCGATTCCGACCAGCAACGGCGCGACCCAGAGCACGGAGAGCTTCGCCGTATTCGGGCAGCTGACGATCCCGCTCGGCGAGCGTTTCGAGTTCACCGGGGGGCTGCGCTACACGGACGAGACGCGCGAGTGGACCGGAGCCACGTTCGTCGGCACCTTCGCCAACCTGGCCGAGGCCTATGCGAGCGGCGCGCCGCGGCTCTCGCAGCTGCCGCTGCCGGCGGGCGATCCCGGCGCAGGTGGCCCGCTCGACTTCCCCACCGAGGTCAGCGAGGAGCAGCTCGACTACTCCGCGGTCCTGAAGTTCAAGCCGACCGACGACGCGATGGTGTACCTGTCGGTCAGTGAAGCCTTCCGCAGCGGCGGGTACTCCTCGGCAGTCATCTTCTCGCAGGCGGCCCTCGAGCCCTACGGTCCGGAGGAACTGACGGCCTACGAGCTCGGCGCCAAGCTGTCTTTCGCGGGCGATTCGCTGCGCCTGAACGGCAGCGTGTTCTTCTACGACTTCAAGGACTTCCAGGCGAACTTCGTCCGGGCGACCGAGGCGAGCGCGCGCCTGCAGAACGCTGGCGACGTCGAGATCACCGGTATCGACGTGTCGCTCGACTGGCTGCCGATCGAGAATCTCGCGATAAGCGCGGGGATCAGTCTGCTGGATACGGAGATCGTCAGGACCGACGTCGTGCTGCCGCCGCTCGACGGGGGCCCGGAGGCGACGATCAAGGGCAACGAGATCCCGAATGCGCCTTCGTACACCTTCAACGGGCGAATCGCCTACGACCTGCCGGTGGGCGGGACGATGCGCCTCGGCCTGCAGACCGACTTCGTCTATGTCGACGAGCACTTCCTCGAGCCGAACAACCGCGAGTACCTGTCGGAGGATGGCTACTTCCTGATCAACGGCCGCATCGCCCTGGTGCGCGACGGCGGGCCTTGGCAGGTCGCGCTCTTCGGCCGGAACCTCGGCGATGAGGAGTATCGGTCGGCTGCGCAGGACCTCGCGCTGGCGCTCGGCTTCTCGGAGATCGTGATGGGGATGCCCCGCACCTGGGGCGTCGAGTTCGAGTACAAGTTCTGAGGTAGCCGGCCTTGAATGGCAAGTCGCGGGGGCGGACCGAGCGCAGGGCCTCGGTCCAGCCCCCGGCGGCCCTGAACGCCAGGGGGCTGCGCAGCCGGGAGCGTCTGAAGCGGGCGGCACGGGAGGTGCTCAACGAGCGCGGCTTCCGGCTGTTGCGCGTGCAGGACGTCACCGAGCGGGCCGGGGTCGCCACCGGGCTCTTCTACCGTTACTTTCACGACCTGCGGGAAGTCGCGGCGGAACTCGCGCAGGACTTCTTCGAGGAGCTGATCGCCGACGCGGACCCGGGTGCCGGGCACGGCCATCCCTACGAGTGGATCTTCCACAGCCTGTCCGGTGCCGTTACCCGGTTTGCAGAGAATCCCGGAATCCTCGCCTGCATGTTCGGCCTGGCCGGCGACTATGAGGAGTTCGACCAGATCTGGAAGGAGAACGCGCATCGCTGGAATCTCCGCGTCGCCCAGTTCCTGCGGCGCGAGGCGGACTTCGACGCCGCTCATGCGCGCCGGATGGGCTTCGTGCTCGGCGCGATGACCGAGGGCGTGATCCACCAGGCGCTGATTCGCCGGACGGAAGACCTGCTCGAATTCGGCCGCCGGCCGGAGGATGTCGCCGACGTCCTGAGTGTGATGTGGTACCGGGCGATCTTCCTTGCGGATCCCCCGCGGGACCGCCTGCGGGCTTCCGGCCGGCGTCTCGTGATGGCGCGGGACAAGGCCAGAGCGAGGTTGAAGACATGAGCAGCCCACTGCGGGTCGACGATCAGCGCCTGTGGCGGAGCCACATGGCAATGGGGGAGGTGGGCGCTCTGCCGAATGGCGGTTGCTGCCGTGCCGCGCTCAGCGCAGACGACAAGGCGGGTCGCGACCTCTTCGTCCGCTGGTGCAGGGAGGCCGGGTGCGAGGTTACCTACGACCAGGTCGGCAACATCTTCGCGCGCAGGCCCGGGCGGGACTCGAGCCGGCCCGCCGTGGCGACCGGCAGCCATCTCGACACCCAGCCCCATGGCGGCAAGTTCGACGGCATCTACGGGGTGCTTGCCGGCCTCGAGGTGGTGCGGACCCTCAACGATGCCGGTGTCCAGACCGAGGCGCCCATCGACGTGGTCGTCTGGACCAACGAGGAGGGCGTGCGCTTCGGGCCGCCGCTGTCCGGTTCATCCGCCTTTGCAGGTGCCGCCAGCGTCGAGGCGATTCATGGATCCGTGACCCTGGACGGGACCACGGTCCGGCAGGATCTCGAGGAGATCGGCTATCTCGGCGCCGAGATACCCGGCAGCAGGAAGCTCGATTGCTTTATCGAGGCGCACATCGAGCAAGGCCCGATTCTCGAGGCCGCGGGACTCGAAATCGGGGTGGTGACGCAAATCCAGGGCATTCGCTGGTCACGGGTCACCGTGACTGGCTCCGACTCGCACGCCGGGACGACGCCGATGGACCGGCGCAGGGATGCCCTCGTGGGCGCCGCGGAGATGATCGTCGCGCTCAATCGCATGGCGAGAGGCCAGGACCGTTGGGCCAGGCTCACGGTGGGACGCATCGAGGTGGAGCCGAATTCGGGTGCGACGATTCCGGGCAAGGTGGTCTTCAACTGCGATTTCCGGCACCCCGATTCCGGGACGCTCGATCTCCTCGAGGAGTCGATCAAGCGAATCACGCGTGAGATCGGCGCCGGCGCGGGGCTGCAGGTCAGCATCGAGCGCCTGCTGGAAAAGCCTCCGGTTCACTTCTCCGGTGCCCTTGTCGACGCCGTCCGCGATGCTGCCACGGGCTGCGGCTATACGCACATGGACATGCTGAGCGGGGCCGGTCACGACGCCATGAACGTAGCCAAGGTCGTGCCGACCGCCATGATCTTCGTGCCATGCAAGGACGGCCTGAGCCACAACGAGGCCGAGAGCGCCACGCCAGCGCAGCTCGCTTCCGGGACCAACGTGCTCCTGCACGCTCTGCTGGCTCGCGCCGGGCGAGCCACAGCCGGCGGATGAGCGCGCGCTAGCGGCGGGACAGGCGGCGGCAGCCGCCGCCGCCCGCCCGGATCCTGGGCGACTTGACCGGAAGGCTACTTGCCGATCATCTCCTTGCGCAGCTGCTCGGCGTCCGTGTTCAGCAGGTAGCCTTCCTGCACCGCGCGCGCCACGCCGCGTACGAAGCTCGAGACATACGCCCCGCGATTGCGGTAGAGCTGGTCGAGCCGCGCGGCGGAGAAGGGCGAGAAGCCGCCATAGAGGCCGCAGAAGCCGGGCCCGCTGTTCGACTCGAGGTAGGTTCCGATCGGCGTGCGCAGCTCGGGCGGGCGCACGCCGCCGATGACGTTGCCGTCGGCATCGCGTGCGAGCGCAACCGCGCCGGTGGATGTGTTGGTCAGCGCCATGAACCGGCTGGGCGGCGGCTGGACGCCGGACTTGATCCAGCGGACCAGGTTCTCCATTGCCGCAGCCTCGTAGACACCCGTGTTCAGAGGGTTCTTAGCGGTGGCGGGCGCGGGGCAGAAGCTCGGCGGCAGGCCGAGGTCGCGAGTCAGCGCCTTGCCGCCCTCGACGTCGCGCCAGAGGTCCACGTGGGAGCCGCCCGCGAGCTCATATGTGCGAAGCCAGGGGTATTGCGCTTCGTTCTGGCGCACGGTCCATGAGGGGAAGTTGACCACTTCCGTCTGCGACTGGAAGCGGATGACCGGAGCGTCCACGTGGATGAAGTTGCGCAGGTCGCCGGCCGGAAGGTTCTCCGTCGCGGACGAAGCGCCGGTGACGCTCTTCGCGCGTGCGCCGCCTGCGGCGATGAAGTAGCCGTCATACACGGGCATGCCGTCCGGCAGGCGCGTGCGCTCGTGGAACGAGTTGGCGTAGGTCACCTGGTAGGCGGCGGACTGCGAATAGCCGACCATGACCAGGCGCTCGACGTCGAAGCCGGCGAGCGGGTTGTGGGCGTTGCCCCCCGACTTCAGCAGCGTGCCGACGTCCGTCATCATGTCCCACACCTGCCCGAAGAACGGCATGGCGAGCGTCGCGTAGCGGCTCGCGTTGCGGGTCGGCCAGGGCGGGCGGCCCCAGGAGTTCCTGAGGAAGTTGACGGTCACGGGCTTGGTCGACACGCCCACCCAGATCGCGCCGGTGCGCGTGAGGTACGGGTAGGTGCCGTACCAGATGGCGTCGCCGTCCCAGCCGGCGGTGGCGTTCAGCACGTCGACGAACACGGTGCCGTTGAAGTGCGCGGGCTTGATCGGGCGGCGCACCAGGATGCGGGTGGTATAGGGCACGGCGGGATCGATCACCTCGACCTCGGGCCTCTGCGCGACGTTGTCGACATAGCCGTAGACGTTCGCCGTGCCGCTGACGAGGTACTCCTCCTCGATATAGCCGACTTGCGAGAGGTCCTGGTACCACGCCAGGAAAGGCGTCGAGCGCGTCTCGGGCGGGCCCGGGACGATGTCGAGTCTGGTCGTCGTGACCGGGCCGCCGGCCTGGGCCCCGGCAGAGACGACGGTCAGCACGGCAGCCAGGGCGCCGGCTGCGAGCGACCGCAGTCGCGCTGCGGTCGGAAAGCGATTCATGGTGTCCCCCTCGATTTTTCAGTGGCGGCGATCTGTTGATCGCCGCTTCAGGATACTCCGCAAACCGCGGGTGACAACTGCGCGGCGACTCCAGTGCCCCGCTTCCGGACACTGCGGCGCTTCAATTCCTTTTCGGGTTGACGCGAATTGGCCTGCTTTCCGTCGAAATGGCCGGGGCCAACGGACCGCAGCAAGGCTGTATTGAAAGTCGATCACGCGCCACGTAGGGCGACCACGTGGATTACTTGTACTCGCTGTATGATGCGCTCGTCAGCATCAACGTCCCGTCCGACAAGGCCCGGGCGGTGGTGGATGCCATGGAGCGTGACATGGGCACGACGCTCGCGACCAAGCAGGACCTGAAGCTGCTCGAACAGCAGCTCGTCGGTATGCGCACCGAGCTTGGGCAGGAGACTCGATCGGTGCGCAGCGACGTCGCCAAGGACCTGCAGAGCCTGCGTAGTGACTTGGCCAAGGACCTCCAGATCCTGCGTGGCGACATCGGCAAGGACATCGCCCTGCTCCGCAAGGACATGGATGCGATGCGGCTCTCGACGCTCGTCTGGCTGGGCTCAGGCATGGTGGCCGCGGTCGGCGTGATCCTCGGCGTGACCCTCGCCGCGATGCGCGCCTGGATGTGACGCATGAGCGCCGCCCTCGACATTACCCGCGAAGACACGCCGACCAAGGGCCGCTACGTGGGCCGCGTGGCCGGTCGCGAGGGCGAGGCGGAGCTGACCTTCAGCAAGGCGAGCCCGACGCTGATCATCGCCGACCACACCTCGGTGCCGGACTCGATGCGCGGCACGGGCGCGGGCAAGGCGCTCGCCGAGCGGCTCGTCGCGGACGCGCGCGCGGGCGGCTACCGGATCATCCCGCTGTGCCCGTTCGTCCGCTCGCAGTACGAGCGGCACCCGGAGTGGGCGGACGTGATGCAGGGCTGATCGGCCCGAACTGAGACCCCGGCCGCCCCCTTCGCGGCGCGACGGGTCTATCATCGGCCCACCGCGAACTGTCCATCGGGGGGCATGATGAAGCGACTCACACCGTTGCTCCTGCTGGCCGCCGTCGCCTTCTCGCCGGCCGCGTCCGCCAACAAGATCAAGCAGTTCAGCCTCGGCAACCCGCAGGGCTTCGACCGTGCGCCGGAACTCGAGGTCTACTCGACCGACGGCGAGCGCTGGACCACGGTCGACGCCACCGACACCTCGAAGGTCGAGGTGGAGCTGCGTGCGGAGTGCCAGTGGGAAGGCAAGGGCAACAAGGCCTACAGCGGCAGCCTCGGCGTGCCGGGCATGGTGCTGGTGGGCCAGAAGGAGCCGGCGAACTTCCTGATCCCGCACTCGAGGAGCGCCTCGGGCGTGTTCCGCTGGGATGGCGGCAAGGGCCAGCAGTTCGATCCGGTCAAGGCCTGCAACGACGAGCTGGACAAGCGCGCCGCGACCGACCCGAAGAAGACCCGCTACCACTTCCTGGCGGAGGGCTTCCGCGTGGACTATCCGGCCGCGCTTCGCGCGAGCTACACGCTCACCTGCAAGCCGACCGGCGCGGGCTTCACCGACATCGACACCAAGTCCGTGATGGTCAACGCGCGGGTCAAGTGCGGTGCCTCACCTCTGGCGGAAGCGAAGATTCCTGCCGACAAGCCGAAGCCGGCGCGCGCCAAGGTGATGCCGGCGCGGGCGCAGCCGCTGCTCGCCGCGGCGACTTTCGAGGCGGAGCCTGAGGTGCACACGGGGGCCTGTCCGACGCCGATCCGCTTCGCCGGCACGATGACGGCGAACCGCGCCGGCACGGTGACCTATCAATACGTCAGCCACGACGGCCGCAAGTCGCCCGAGTTCAAGCTCGCCTTCGGCGGCGCAGGCACGCAGCCGACGCGCGCCTGGCAGACGACGGTGTCGGAGCCCGAGGCTGGCAAGACGCTGAGCGCGGGCGGCGGCGCGGGGGCGAACGTCATCGAGGGCTGGTACCGGCTCGACGTGCTCTCGCCCGCACCGAAGGGCCAGATCGTCGCGCGCTACCGCGTGCTGTGCGGCGCGGGCGACGACGAGGAAGACCCAGCGCCGGCAACGCTGCGGGCGGCCCCCGCGAAACGCGCGGAGTAGGGACCGGGCGGCCGGCGGCGTCCGGGGTCGTCGCCCCGGACGCCGTGCCGCGGCCTCAGTCGCGCGCCTCGCTGAACACGTAGTCGCGCTCGCGCTGCGACATGTGGCACTGGAAGCAGGCCTTCTTCGCGTCGGCGCCGACCACCGGGCGTGCGGGGTCGCCGGCCGCGAAGCCCTCGAAGCCCCAGCCGCCGGTGTCGGCGTACTTCTTCGCGTCCTTGTGCATGACGCCGAGCACCTTGCGCTCGCCCTCGGTCACGGCGTTGTCCGCGTGCTTCGCGTCGAGCAGGTCGAAGGCGATTACCGCGCCGTCGGGGAAGCGCCCGCTCCGGTAGCCCTCGAGGGCCTTGGCGTTCGCGTACAGGTGGTGGATGCCGCCGAAGGACGCGAACAGCCCGTGCCCTTCCTCGATCACCATGCTCTTCACGTGCCGCCAGTCGCGGTAACCCTCGGGATAGGGGACGCCGGTGTCGGAGGCGGTGGCGGCCGCCAGGCCGGCGAGGGCGAGGCCGGCGGCCACTGTCGCGATGCGGAAGTTGGTCATGACAAGGACTCCTAACTATTACAGCCGTCATTGACCCCGCCGCGGCGCGGCGGGGGCCTTCGCCGCGCTCAGGCGGCTTCGTGCTCGGGGCAGTCCACGCGCAGGTGGTGGTCGGCCATCGCCGCGCCGACCAGCGCGCAGAAGTGCGGCGCCGCGGCGCCGGGCTCGGCGTTCTCGCGGAAGTGCCGGCAGCTCACGCAGGTGCGTTGCGGCGCGATCATGCCGCGCAGTTGCAGCTGGCGGATCATGCGCACCGTCAGCTTGAGCAGCAGCGCCTGCTCTGCCGCCGACAGGCCGTCGATCACCGCAGCGTAGCTGGCCGGCCAGGCGCGCGCGGCCTGCTGGCCCTGTGCGGTGGCCCGCAGCGACACGGCCCGCGCGTCGCGCCGGTCGGCGTGCTTGCGCAGGAGGCCCTTGCGCTCGAGGGCGGCGACCGCATCGCTCGCGGTGGGCTTGCGGATGCCGGCGTGCGCGGCGGCGTCGGTCAGCCGCACGCCGCCGGGCCGCTGCGCGACGAAGCGCAGGATGTCGGCCTGGGTCGGCGAGAGCCCGGCCGCCTCGGCCTCCTGCCAGTCGAGCTGGCGCGCCACGGCGGCGAGCCGCGCGAGGCCGTCGGCGAGGCGCGTGGCGAGGGGCTCGGAGATGCGGTCGAACTTCATGGGAAGGAATCCTAACGATATGGCATACTCCGGTCAAAGGATTTCGGCGGCAGGTTCCGCCGTCCGACCAGTCCAGAAGAGGCGTAGCCCGCATGCAGCTCGAAGCCCCTGACGATCCCGCCGGCCTGCCGCTCGCGCTCGAGCGCAGCGGCTACGCGCTGCTCGGGCCCGAAGTCACGCGATCGCTGACCGGCCTCGACGCGGCCGGGTGGCAAAGGCTTCGGGCGTTCTGGGCGGACCTGCCGCGCGATCCTCACCTCAAGGACGGCGGGCGCTACCGCGCGCGGCGTCACGCGAGCCTCGTTCACGACCTGGCCAGCGGACGTCTCGAGCGGGTGGCGCACCGCGCGCACTGGCAACCGACCGAGTACAACGCGCTGCACGGCGGCATGCAGCGCTGGTTCGAGCCGGTGGTCGATGCGTTCCTCGACGACCCGGGCCTGCAGCGCTGCCTGGCGGCGATCGGCGAACAGGCGGCGCGGCTGCACCCCGTCGAGCGCTGGTTCATCGAGGTGCACCAGGTGCGCATCGACACGGCCGACGGCATCGGTCGGCCGACGCCGGAGGGCGCGCACCGCGACGGCGTCGACTTCGTCGCGGTATGGCTCGCCGGCCGCGACGCCGTCGTCTCGGGCGAGACGCGCGTGTTCGAGGCCCAAGGGCCCCGCGGCGTGCGCTTCACGATGGAGGCGCCGGGCTCGGTGCTGGTGCTCGACGACGCGCGCGTCATCCACGAGACGACGCCGATCCTGCCGGCGGAGGGGCCGGGCTGCCGCGATACGCTGGTCGTGACCTACCGCGCCGGCGGGTTCATGGAGCCCGCGGACCCCGCCGCCTGAAGTCGGAGACGGGGCCCGCGCGGATCAACCAGCCACCCATTCGGCATCCACCGGCCGTGGCTCGACCCAGAGCTGCGCCTCAGCCGAACCAGCCCTCGGCGTCGAGCATGCCCCACAGCCGGCGGATGGCGGCACCGGCCTCGCGGCGGATGCGCTCGAAGTCGCCGGCGACGAAGCGGCCGTTGAACACCTGGATCTGACCGTCGGTGAACACGTGGCGCACCGACAGGCCGTTGGCGTACATCAGGTTGCTGAGCGGCTCTGGCGGCAGCGTGCCGACGCCGACCAGTGGCCCGCTGACGTCGATGGTCACGAGGTCGGCCTTGGCGCCGGGCGCGATCCGGCCGAGGTCGCCGCGGCGCAGGCCCGCGGCCGGGACCCGCGTGGCGCCCTCCATCGCATCCCACATCGTCGGCCGGCGCAGCGGGATCGGGCTCGTCGTCGCGATCAGCGAGTGCCGGGCCTGCCCGTAGAGCACCGCGAGCTTGAGGTTCTCGAGGTAGTCGTTCGAGTGCGTGTCGATGCCGATGTTGACGTTCATCTGCTGCGCCAGCGCCTCGGGATAGGGCTGGGTGCCGCCGCCGGCGCCGCCGGCCGACGGGCAGTGCGAGTAGACCGCGCCGTTCGCGTTCAGGATCGCGGGGTCGACGGTGAAGTCGAGCCCGCTCATGTGCGCGCCGAAGAACGGCCCGTTCATCATCCCGAAGCTCGCGCACCAGGCCGTGGGCGTCATGCCCCACAGGCGGCGGACCACGTTCGTCTCGTTGGCCGACTGCGAGAGGTGGAAGTGGATGCCGTTGCCGAGCTCCGCGGCGGCGGCGGCGATCGCGACCATGGTCTCGGGCGTCTGGGTGTCGGTGGCGTGCGGCGCCATCATCGGCCGGATGCGGCCGTTGTCGAGGCCGTTCACGCGCCGGCCGAACTCGAGGTTGGCCTGGATCTCGGCGAGCGTGCCGGGCACCGAGTCGAACAGGGCCTGGTCGTTGCTGCCGCGGAACCAGATCGGGAACAGCCGCGCGATGCCCGGGATCATGCCGCCCGGGTAGCCGCGCGCGCCGAACTGCCGCGCGACGCGCACGTAGGACTCGGCCTGGCGCAGGCTGAGGCTCTGCTCGACGTGCGTGGTGCAACCTGAAATCAGCAACTCCACCACGTTGAAGGCCGTGACGGCGTCGAGCTCGTCGTCGGTGAACCGCTCGACCAGCTCGAGCGGCCGCGCGAAGGACCGGCCGATCTCGATGATGCCGCGCGTGGTCGTGCCGCCGGCCGCGTGCGTGTGGCCGCTGATGAAGCCCGGCGTGACGAAATCGCCGCGCGCGCCGACGCGGTGGATGCCGCCCATGCGGCCCTTGGACCGCCCCGTCACCACGTCCTCGATCATGTCGTCGTTCACCAGGATGGCGACGTCGCGGACGATCTCTGCCTTGCCGTTGCGCTCGATCAGCGCCTGGCCGGCGTCGATGAAGAAGCGCTGCCGTCCCCCGCGCAGCGACTCGTAGGCCGAGCTGTGCGGCGCCGGGCCGGCCTTGGCGGCGGGCGAGGCCAGCGCGGCTGCGAGCGGCGCGGCCATTGCGGCCTTCAGGACTCTCCGGCGGCCGGCGTCGCGCGGCGCGTCCGGGCCGTCGGCGGCTCGTTCGCGCGCGCTGCAGACGAAGCAGGCGCCCACATGGTCGTGCTCGTGGTCGTGAGTCATCGCAGGTCCCCCTCTTGTACGTTGTTGCTGTTTTCGCAGGCCGCCGGCCCTGCCGCGTCAACCGGGACGGCTCATTTTTGATCCAGACGCTCGCACGGTATCCTGATCAGGCCGCAGGGGAAAGGAGCTTCGACGGTGGCCTGGAGACTGACACTTCTGCTCGTGCTGCTCGCCGTGCCGGGCGTGATCGCGATGTCCTGGCTGGCGCTGCCTTCGCTGATCGGTGACAAGGCGCTCGAGGTGCCGCTGCGAACCCTGCAGGTTGCTTCCGCCGTGCAGGGCGCCATGCTGGTCGCGGTCGCCGCCGTCGTCGGCGCCCTGCTCGCGCCGAAGGTCGGCCTGCAGGCGCCGGCCCTGTCGGCGCTGGTCGGCGGCGGCGACGCGATCGGCGCGCTGCGGCCGCAGCTCGCGCCCGGTGTGGCCGGCGGCCTCGTCGGCGTGGCCATCATCCTGGGATTTCACGCGCTCGCTCCCGAGCCGCTGGCTTTGCTCCAGGCGAAGGTCTCGATGCCGCTCACGGCGCGCCTGCTCTACGGCGGCATCACCGAGGAGGTGCTGGTCCGCTGGGGCCTGATGACCCTGCTCGCCTGGGCCGGCTGGCGGCTGTTCCAGGGCGGAGCCGGCGCCCTGGCCGACGGGTCGGCGTGGCTCGCCATCGGCTTGAGCGCCGTCATCTTCGGCGCCGCGCACCTGCCGACGGTCGCGGCGGCGCTCGGAACCGTGCCGCTGCCGATCGGGGCCTACGTCGTCGCCGGCAACGCGCTGTTCGGGGTCGTGGCCGGCTACCTGTTCTGGCGGCATGGGCTCGAGGCCGCGATCGCCGCGCACGTCCTCGCGCACCTCGGCGCGATCGCGATCCGAGGGTAGCCTCGCAGCAAATGCCGCACGTCCTGTATGAACGGCCGTTGAAAGGAAACGACATGCAGCCTCGTCACGAGTCCGTGCCCGCCCGCGCCGCGGCGGCGGCGCTGTTCGCCTGGGTGCTGGCCGGAGCAGCGCCGGCGCAGGCGCTCACCGCGGCCGGGTCGACTATCGAGTTCCTCGGTCCCGACTCGCACGTGATGTACGTGGAGTGCCGGACCGGCCACGCCGGCGCGAGCCGTGGAGAGACGATCGTGTTCGTGCACGGCGCGTCGCACACGGGCGTCGTCTACACTGCGACGCCCGACCAGCGTCCGGGCTGGGCGCCGTGGTTCGCGGCACAGGGCTATCGCAGCTGCGTCGTCGACCTGCCCGGCCACGGCCGTGCGCCGCCGGTCGCGGACTTCCCGCGCATGTCGAACGCACAGACCGCGCCCGCGATGCTCGAGCTCATCGACCGGCACGGCCCGGTGATCCTGGTCGGGCACAGCATGGGCGCGCGGGTCATCCAGGAGACGCTCGCCGCCGCCGATGCCCGCCAGCGTGCGGCGGTCCGGGCGGCCGTGCTGCTCGCGCCGGTGGGGCCGGCCGAGCTCTTGCGCACGCCACTCGAGGGCTTCCCGCTGCCCGAGTCGGCGCCGTTTCGCTTTCCCGCCGAGCTCGAGTTCCAGTTGTTCGCCATGGCCGGCGATGTGCCGGCACCCCAGTTCCCGCAACAGGCCTACGCCCAGTACCAGCGCTCGCTCGTGCCGGAGAGTCCGCGCAGCCTCAACGAGATCGTAGTCCCCGACCTTGCGTCGAAACATGGTCCCGGGCTCTTCGATGGAATCCAGACGCTGGTCGTCGCGGCCGAGGGCGACAACGCGACGCCGCCGGCGCGGGTCGCCGCCGCGGCGGAGTTCTGGGGCGTCGAGCTCGCCTTGCTCGAGGCGGACTGGGGCCTTCAGGGGAACGGCCACCTGTTCCCGATCGAGCTCAACCACCTCGCGATCGCGGAGCGGGTTGCTGCGTGGCTCGCGCGCGAAGAGTCCGCGGTCGGCGCCACTCACAGCCGTACGCCAGCCGCGCCACGCTAGGCGGGGAAGCCGCCTGGTGACTCTGCCTCGACGGGCATCTCGACGACGAAGCTCACGCCCAGCCGGCGCTCGATCGAGCGCTTTTCCAGGTCCTCGCCAACCGCTTCGCCGTCCTCGATCACTTCGAGATTGCGGTTGGTCTCGTTGCGCAGGATCACGAGCAGGTCGAGCGGCTTCGCGATGGCGAAAGGGAACTCGTGCCAGGTGCCGATGTGCAGCTGCAGCCCGCAGCCGGCCGGCACCTGCAGCGCGCGGACGGCGGCGGGATCGGGGGCGTTCGACTGGTTCGGCGGCGCGACGACCACGACGAACGACTGCCCGTCGAGGGATATGAAGGCCTGGGTGTGCTTGAAGTGCCGCTCCATCCACAGCACCCGCGGCTCGCGCGGCTGGACACGGGCCACCGACAGGCAGGTGTCCTCGTCGGAGCGGAACCCGGGTACGTCCCAGAACTCGATCGCGTCGCCGTAGAAGCGCGTGCCGCGGCCGCTGCCCGCCGCGGCGGCCCCGATGAGACGGCCGAAGGGGGCCGCGGATTCGGCCGTGGCCAGCTGGGCTTCGAGCAGGACTTCGTTCGTCGTGGCCGTCACATCATGACCTCGACCACGACCCGGGTGGGTGGCGGGCCCTTCAGCCCGCCACCCAAGCCGTGGCTCACTTGACGCGGGTGATTGTCACCAGCGCGACCGGGTTGCGCCAGTCGTAGCTCGCGCGGCTCAGGTCCGCGAGCCCGTGCGTGCCCGGGTGGACGTGCACGTAGCCCTCGCCGTCCTCGGCCGAGAGGCCCGCGCCGCCGCACTGCGGGCCGGGGATGTTGGCGCACAGTTCGTCGTTGAACTCGCTGCCCGCGTCGTAACCGAGCGCCGTGTAGTGCACCGTCCCGTGCGTCGGCAGCGCGACCGCATCCACGGCGTAGAAGCCGTCATTGGTCGGCAGCAGCATCGCGGCGACGCTCAGGCGGTCCCGGTTCGGCCGCCCCTCGATCGTGAAGCTCGTGCTCTCACCCGGACCGAGCAGGCCGCCGGCGACGGCGGTCGCGCTGACATCGCGGCCGATCGAGTCGAGCACGGCGCGCAGCGGGACGACGTCCCCGGACTCGGCGAGGATGGCGAGCCCCTCGCCGGCGGGCTGGCCGAGCATGAACATGCGCACCCGGGGCGCGTGCGTTGCTCCGAGCGTCGGGGTGAAGTAGATCCCCGCCGTGACGTTCGTCACGCGGACCTCGTAGGTTGCAGGAAGGCGCCCCTCGGCGAAGGCGCCCGGGGTGACGGTTGCAAAGAGCAGGCCGGCGACGCCGGCGAGTGTCCTGATACGCATGTCCTCTCCTTGATGAGACTTGCCTGAATTCTCTCGGCGCTGCCGCGAGGGCAGGTCGATCAGGAAGACCGGCATCACCCTTCAAGCCGTGCGGGCGGCTCGGCCTCACGGCGCGAGACGGCATCAATAAGCCTTGTGAATCAGCGGCATCCGCCTGCCGGGCGGGGCGGGCGCGTCGTGCGCGTCGTGCGCGAGAGTCCACGGTTGCGCTGCGCGCGTCTACGGGCGTGACACTTGGCCGCCGCGGGCGGTCTGCTGGACATACCCTGCGGGCATTGCCGGCAGGAGGCCGCCGCGTTGCAGATCGCCGAACTCGCCTTCGACGTCGACGTTTTCTTCCACGGCCAGATGTGCGGCCGCTTCGGCATCGACACCTCGGCGGACGGCCGCCTGGGGTTTCACATCGTCGTCTCGGGACGGTGCTGGGCGCACGCGCCGGCGCTGCCGGGGCCGCGCTGCCTCGCACCCGGCGACGCGCTCTTGTTCGGTCGCGGCGTGCCGCACGTGGTCAGCGACGCAAGGGAGTTCCGCGATCGCCGCGATCCCGAGGCCGTCGTGGCCCTTGGCGCGCCAAGCCGGCTGCCGGCGACCGGCCTCGTATGCGGCTATTTCGATGCGCGCAATGCGGCGACGGCGGCCTGGCTCGCTTCCTTTCCGGCCGCCTGCATCGTGGCCGGAAGCCAGGCCGCGACGCGCTGGCCGCTCGGGCTCGCGCGGCTGATGGCGAGCGAGGCCGACGCCGCCCGGGACCACGCGAACTGCCTCGCCTCGCGGGTCGCGGAGCTTTTTCTCGCGATGAGCGTGCGCGAGCACTGCGAGAACGCACAGGGCGCGGCCGGGCTCATGGCGGCGCGGCGCGACGCGCGCCTGAGGGCCGTGCTGGACGCGATCGAGGATGACCTCGCGCGCACGTGGACGGTCGCCGAGCTCGCGGCGCTCGCCGGGGTGTCGCGCGCCAAGTTCGCCGCCTGGTTCGCCCACGAACTGGGCTGCCCGCCGATCGCCTACCTGCGCCAGAGGCGCATGCAGGCCGCGGAGCGCCTCGTGAGGAGCGGCGCGGCAGCCGACAAGACCCTCGCCGGACAGGTCGGGTATCGCAGCGTTGCGGCGTTCCGCCGTCACTTCAGGGAACACTGCCGTGGCGCCGGCGCGTCACGAGCGCCCTGAGCGACCCGACCCCGGCCGTCCTGGCAGGCACGCCGCCGTCTTGACCGACCTGCCCCCGCGCGGGACGATCAGGGTTGCACGGAGAGGGGGATTCGCATGCCTTGCAGGCTCGGCTTCGGCTGTTGGCTGCTCTTGTGGTCGACCCTGGCCGCCGCCGCGCCCGTCCTCGTCATCAACGGCGCGACGCTGATCGACCCCTCGAAGACAGGCGACGAAGCCGTCCGGCGCGACACCACCATCCTGGTCTCCGACGGCCGCATCCAGCTCGCCGGCAGCGGCATCACCCTCGAGCTGCCGCAGGGCGCGCAAGTCATCGACGCGCGCGGCAAGTGGGTGGTGCCGGGTCTGGTCGACTCGCACGTGCACTTCTTCCAGTCGGGCAACCTGTATACGCGCCCCGACGCGGCGGACTTCAATGCAGCCATGCCCTACGCGAAGGAGGACGCGCGCAACCGCGCGCGGCTCGAGGCGACTTTCAAGGTGTGGCTCGCGAGCGGCGTGACCGGCGTGGTGGACGTCGGCGGGCCGTTCTGGAACTTCCAGGTCCGCAAGCAGGCGGCGGCGCTGCCGATCGCGCCGCACGTGGCGGTCGCGGGTCCGCTCATCTCGATGGTGTCGCGGCCGCAGCTCGACCTGGGGGATCCGCCGATCATCGGCGTCGACTCGCCCGAGGCGGCGCGCGCCCTGGTGGCGCGCCAGCTGCCGCTCGAGCCCGACTGGATCAAGGTGTGGTTCATCCACCGCCCCGGCGACGACCTCGCCGCCCAGGAGGCGATCGTGAAGGCGGCCGGCGACGCCGCGCACGCAGCGGGCCTGCGCCTCGCGGTGCACGCGACCGAGCTCGTCGTCGCCAAGGCGGCGCTGCGGGCCGGCGCCGACATGCTGGTGCACTCGGTGTTCGATGCGCCGGTGGACGAGGAATTCCTGGCGCTGGCGAAGTCCCGCGACGTGCTCTACTGCCCGACGCTGTTCGTGACACAGGGCTACCCGCTCGCGCTCTCCGGCCTGTGGCGCCCGACGCCGATCGAGGCGCGGCGCGCGGACCCCGAGGTGCTCGCCGCGATGGACGACCTCGACGGGATTCCGCCCGAACAGCGGCCGGAGCGCGTCGCGAAGCTGGTGGCCCGGGCGGCGGCGCCGGGTGTCACCGCAGACGTGATCGCGCCGCCGCCGCGGATCGGGATGGACAACCTGCGCCGCGTGGCCGAAGCCGGCATCACGGTGGTCATGGGCACCGACGCCGGCAACATCGGCACGCTGCACGGCCCCTCGATCCATCGCGAGATGGCGCTGATGCTCGAGGCGGGCCTCACGTCGCTCGAGATCCTGAGAAGCGCCACCGTCAACGGCGCGCGGGCCCTCGGCATGGAAGGGGAAGTCGGCCGCATCGCGCCGGGCCTGCACGCGGATCTGGTGATCCTGGATGCGGATCCGCTCGCGGACGTCGGCAACCTCGCGAAGGTGTACCGGGTCGTGAAGGGCGGCGTGGTCCACGATCCCAGGCCGCTGATGGAGTCGATCCGCTAAGCGGGTCCGCGCCGCCCGTGAGCGGCGGACGCGCACTCCGCGAGCGGGCGCTACGGGCGGATCAGCCGGCGCAGGTCGACGCCGAAGCGCCGCAGGATCGCCCAAAGCGCGGCGCCGCTCGCCGCCAGCACCACGAATCCTGCCGTCACCGGGCCGGCGGCCTGGACCGAGGCGGAATACAGCTGGGCGAGATCCGGCCCAAGGCGCCAGACCATGAGCAGCGCGCCGAGACCCGCGACGCCGATCGTCGCGCCCTCGAGGCGGGCCGTGCGCAGCGCCGCGGCGCGCGCTGCGGCGTACTCGCGCTCGAGCCTCGCGCGCAGCGCCGCTTCGGGCTGCGCGGCCAGTTCGTCCAGGCGCGCCTGGAGCCGCGCGTCGAATCCCGGCGCCGCGTCGAGACCTGAGAACATCTTCCTGAGCCGCGAGTCGAGGGCCTGCATGCTGTCGTCTCCCGTGTCCTTCATGCCGCGCTCTCCTGGTCCGGGCCGAGCTGGGCGGCGAGCCGTGCCCGCGCGCGGTGCAGGTGGGTCTTCGCCGTGTTGACGGGGATGCCCATCATGTCCGCCACCTCCTCGAGCGAGCGGTCCTCCTGGTAGAAGAGGACGACTGCCTGGCGCTGCCGGTCGGGCAGGGCGTCCACGAGCTGCCACAGCCGCGGGTCGGCGGCCGCGGGGTCCTGCGCCTCGAATGCCTCCACCGTCGCCGCGACCGCCGGCTCCGACAGCGAGACCAGCGGTGTGCGCCTGCGAAGCACGCTGATGGCGGCATTGCGCGTGATCGCATAGATCCACGTCGAGAGCCTCGCGCTGCCGTCATAGCTGCCGGATACCTGCCAAAGCTTCACGAACACGTCCTGCACCACGTCCTCGGCGGCGGCGCGGTCCCGCAGGATGCTGTAGGCGAGCCCGAACACGCGGCGTCGGTACGCCGGCACGAGCCTCGCCAGCGCGGCATCAGGCCGGCCGGCCTGCATCAGCTCGACGATCGCCTCGTCCACGCCTGGCTCGTCTCCCGCGGTATGGGCTTGATACGCGCCATCACGCCGGCAGGTTTCACCTGCCCAGGTGAAACCTCGTGCACCGGTCCTGCGTATCAACGGCCATGGACAGGTTACGCCGCTGCCTTCCGCCCTGGAACTCGACGCTCGACCTCGCTGCCGCGGCCGCCGTCGGGTTCCTCGCTGGCCAGTCCGCGACATCAGGGTGGCAGGTGTTCCTTGAATGGCTGGCGCTGCTGGTCGTCGGCTGAGCGCAGTCCGGATCCGATCCTATCCGCCTTTCAACCCTGGAGATCGCCATGGAAACCGAATCAATCGCCGTCCTGATTCCGCTGAGCGCAATCATCCTCGGCATCAGCGCCGGCATCGTCGGCATCGTGTCCCGGCACCGGCAGGTGCTGCAGCGCGCCGACCTGCGCCACAAGGAGCGGCTGGCAGCGATCGAGAAGGGCCTGGATCTGCCGCCCGAGGCGGTCGATGCCGAGACGAGCCGGCCGCGGTTCCTGCTGCGCGGCCTGATCTGGACCTTCGTCGGCTGTGCCGGCTACTTCACGCTCGGCGCAGTCGCCGGCGAAGAAGAGGCGACGCTGGCCTGCATCCCGTTCGCGGTCGGGCTGGCCTACCTCGTCTATTACTTCGTCGAGGGCCGCAAGGAAGTGAAGGCCGCCGGCGTTCCGCCGCAAGGCTGAGTGCTTCGGGCCGCCCCGGCCACCGGCTCTCGGGCGGCGGCGTACACTGGCGGTGCGGCCCTTCCGGCCGTACGAGGGGAGACCGCCATGGCCCGATACGTGGACGGATTCATCCTGCCGGTGCCGAAGAAGCGGGTCGCCGAGTACCGCAAGATCGCCCGGCTGGCGTCGAAGGTATGGCGCGAGCACGGCGCGCTCGAGTACGTCGAATGCATGGCGGAGGACGTCAAGCCGGGCAAGTGGACGTCCTTCCCGCAGGCGGTGAAGCTCAAGCGCGACGAGGTCGTGTGGTTCTCCTGGATCACCTATCGTTCGCGTAGGCACCGCGACCAGGTCAACGCGAAGGTCATGAAGGATCCGCGGCTCGCGCCCTACATGGACCCGAAAGCGATGCCCTTCGACGGCCGCCGGATGATCTACGGGGGGTTCAAGGCCGTCGTCGAGGCCTGACGGCCGCTACGGCGGCGGCTCCCCGTTGGAAAGCATGCTCGGCGGGTGTATATCTCCCGGGACGGTCGTCGGAGGGATGGGTTCGTTGCCTGCGGGCCGGCCAGGAAGTCGCTAACCGTCGAGCAGGACTGGCCCGCCCGTCTCAAGCTCCAGGGAGGAGTTCCATGAGGTATCTGCTGGTCGCGGCGCTCGCCGCGGGTACGGTCGGGTGCGCGACCCTGACCGAGGACGCCATGACGCCGGTCGCTGTGTCGTTCAGCGACGGGTCCAATGGGTCCTGCAAGTTGCGCAACAAGCGGGGTCTCTGGCAGACGTCCATCCCGGCGACGGTGATGGTCCGCAAGTCGGACGACGCGCTGACCTACGATTGCGAGACCGAGGATGGACGCGACGTGGCCGGCGCCATCCCGAGCCGGATGGGCGGAAAGATCGTGGCGAGCGCCGTGTTCCTCGATCTCGGCATCGTCGATGCGATCACGGACAAGCACCGGGAGTATCCGGAGAGCTTCGTCATACCTCTGCCGCGCGTCGGGGCCCCCGCGGTCCCGGCACCGGCGGCACCCCCGCCCGCGCCGCAGCCGGACGCGGGAACCGATCCCGCGTAATCGACCGCGGCAGGCGCCTCCGCGACCGGTCGGCTGGCCGGTCGCGATGTTCCGTCGACGGCATCACCGCGCGCCGGGCGACGCGTCGCGGCGCTGGCTGCCCGCGAGCGTGTAGGCCCGCCGGCGCCGCGCGAAGTAGCCGCGGCAGTGCTCGAGGAAGCCGCGGGTCACGCGGGTCATGGGCGCGTCGGATGACGTCATGAACGCGTACTCGTGGGGAAAGTCGGGCGCGAAGCGGCGCAGGACGAGGCCGGGCCCGGCGTAGAGCACGCCGAGCATCTCGTTGACGATGGCGATGCCGGTGCCGCCGCGCGCGAAGGCGCAGGCGGCGCTGACCGTGTGCGTGTCGACGCGGACGTCCATCTCGACGCCTTCCGCGCGGAAGGCGTCGTCGATCTGCGCGCGTGACGCGCGGCCCTTGCCGAGCAGGATCAGCGCCTCGCCGCGCAGGTCGGCGATGGCGATGACCTTTCGCCGGGCGAGCCGGTGGCCTTCGGGCACGGCGCAGAGCGTGCCGGCGCGCAGCAGCGGCTCGCAGGCGAGGCCGGGGTAGTCCACCGGCAGCTTGACGAAGCCGCAGTCGACGGCGCGCAGCGCGACCATCTCGCGCGCGACCTCGACGCTCTGCGAATCGAGGCTCACGCGCACCCCGGGGTGGCCGGCGATGAAGCTCGCGATCACCGGCGCGAGGATGCCCTCGGCGAAGCTCGGCGGCGAGACGATGGTCAGCTCGCCGAAATTCTCGTTGCGCAGGTTGCGGGCGAGCTTGGCGACGCGGTCCACGCTCTGCAGCGCGATGTCGGCCTCGCGCGAGAAGGCGAGCGCCTCCTGGGTCGGCACGAGGCGCCCCTTGCGGCGGTCGAACAGCGGGAAGCCGACGCTGCGCTCGAGCACAGCGAGCAGCCGGCTGACGGCCGGCTGGCTGAGCCCGAGCTGCTGCGCGGCGCCGGTCGCGGAGCCGGTCGCGATCGTGGCGCGCAGGCACTCGAGGCTACGCAGGTTCGGGACGAAGTCGGCGCGCGGCATGGGGCTCCCCGGCTGGCCGTGACTAGCATAACAATTTGTTATTCGATAATCGAGATTGGTAATCAGATTGCATGACCTGGCGGATGCTGCCTAGGATCGGCCGGAATTTCCCGCAGCCAGCGCGGCCGCGGGATCCGACTGGGGATGCATCGAATGGGGAGGTCCTTCATGAACACGTCCTCGATCAAGCGAGTCTCGCCGGTGCTGCTGGCCGCGATCGCGGCGGCGCTCGGCGCGCCAGCCGCGCCGGTGCTGGCGCAGGAGGCGGCGCTGCAGGAGGTGACGGTGGTCGGCTCCCGCATCCGCCGGGTCGACGAGGTGTCGAGCAGCCCGGTGCAGACGCTCGGCGAGGCGGACCTGCGCATCAACGGGGCGATCTCCATCGGCGAGACGCTGCAGGCGCTGCCCTCGGTGGGCCCGAGCCTCAACCTGAACGGCTCGGCCGGCACCAGCCACGGCTCGGCGAGCCTGAATCTCCGCAACCTGGGCGAGAACCGCTCGCTGGTGCTGGTGAACGGCCATCGCTGGGTCAACGGCGCCGGCACGCGCGGCTTCCGCGACTTCGTCGACCTGAACACCATCCCGCAGGCGATCATCGAGCGGGTCGAGGTGCTGCAGGACGGCGCGACCGCGATCTACGGCGCCGATGCCATCGCCGGCGTCGTCAACATCCAGACCTACCGCAAGTTCGAGGGCAGCCGCGTCAAGGCCTACTTCGGGCAGGCGGACGCGGGCGACCGCGAGTCGATCGGCGCCGACCTGCTGCTCGGCCACAGCTTCGGCTCGAGCAACTGGATGCTGGCGCTGTCCTACGTGGACAAGAAGCCGATCTACTCGCAGGACCGGGCGCTGACGGCCATCCCGCTGAACGGCCTCTCGCTCGGCACGCCGGAGGGCCTGTTCCGCGAGAACGGGCTGGCGGCGGTGGTGGGCTTCCCCTACGTCGCGGCGAACGGCATCACCCGCGATCCGGGCGTGGATGGCAGCGTCGCTTCCAACTGGCGCGCCGTGAACCCGGCCACCGACCGCTTCAACCGCTACGACAACAACTACGTGACCGGCCCGCTGACCCTGCGCTCGGTCTACCTGCAGAACACCACCGACTTCGGCGACAGCCTGGAGTTCAGGCTCGAGGCGCTGTACAACGAGCGCGAATCGGACCAGCTCTTCTCCGGCGCTGCGCCGGTGGTGCGCGGCGGCAGCCGCGGCTTCATCATCGCCAACGATCCCCGCGTCAACCCCTTCGGGATCACCTTCTCGGGCTCCGACTTCCGCATCGAGAACTTCTTCGAGGACGTCGGCCAGCGCGTCAACGCGCAGACGGTCGAGACGTTGCGCATCGGCGCCGGGCTCGCCGGCGACCTGCCGAACGGCTGGCGCTGGGACGGCTTCCTGTCCTGGGCGGAGAACGAGGGCACCTTCACCTCGCGCAACCAGGTGGACCTCGACCGCCTCGCGCTCGGCCTGCGCGCCTGCAGCACGACCGGCATCACCGCCGACGTCTCGGACCTGGCCTCGGGCTGCGTGCCGGTCAACATGTTCAACCCGCTGACGCCGGCGATGGTCGACTACATCCGCTACACGGGCCGCGACGTCAACAAGGCCGAGCAGGTCGACTTCACGCTGAACCTGACCGGCGACCTATTCCAGCTGCCGGCCGGGCCGCTCGCCTTCGCGGCGGGCTTCGAGTACCGCGAGGAGAAGGGCCTCGACACGCCGGACAGCTACAACAACGCTGCGCCGCGGGTGAACACCTACCAGACCACGACCTCGGCGCCGCGCGACGGCACCGACGGCAAGTACGACCTGAACGAGTTCTACGTCGAGTTCGACGTGCCGCTGCTCAGCAACACCCCGGGCGCGCAGGAGCTCAGGCTGCAGGCCGCGGCCCGCTACTCCGACTACAGCACCTTCGGTGACACCACGAACGGCAAGGTCGGGCTGGCCTGGCGGCCGGTGGACAGCCTGCTGGTGCGCGGCACCTGGGCCGAGGGCTTCCGGGCGCCGTCGATCCTCGAGCTGTTCGAGGGCCTGCGCCAGACCTCGGTGCCGGTCAGCGATCCCTGCAGCGGCGGCGGCGCCGGCCTGCCGGGCTGCGCGGGCGTGCCTGCGACCTACGTGCAGCCGACGGCGAATGTTCCGGCCACGGTTGGCGGCAACCCCGACCTGCAGCCGGAGACTTCCGAGAACCTGTCGCTCGGCTTCGTGCTGACGCCGACGGCGCTGCCGGGCGCGAGCCTGACGGTCGACTGGTTCAGCATCGAGATCGAGGACACCATCTCGGCCTATGGCGCGCAGAACCTGCTCGACCTGTGCGCGTCCACCGGCCAGCGCTGCGGCTTCATCGAGCGCGAGAGCTCGGGCGAGATCGCCAACGTCGCCGACGGCCCGATCAACCTCAACAACACCAAGGTGGAGGGCGTGGACATCGTCGCCCGCTACCTGCTCGAGGCCGACTCGGGCACCTGGAGCTTCATGCTCTCGGGCGCACGCCTGCTCGACCTCGAGGAGCGCTCGACGCTGCCGGACGGAAGCGAGTTCGTGGTCGACAAGGTGGGCACGGCGGCGAGCCGCGAAGCGTTCCCGAAGTGGCGCGCCACGTTCCAGACGCAATGGAGCAAGGGTGCGTGGAGCGGCAGCTACAAGGCGCGTTACATCGGCGACACCGTCGAGGAGCCGAGCCCCGGCGACTTCCGCAAGATCCGCACAGTGACCTACCATGACGTCGCCGGCGGCTACGACTTCGACAACGGACTCAGCATTCGCATCGGCGTCGACAACGTCACCGACAAGCAGCCGCCGGTGTCGCTCACGAACCTCAACATCAACTTCGACATCAACACCTACGACCCGGTCGGGCGCTTCTTCTACGGGCGCCTGACCTGGGACCTCGACCTCTGAGCAGCCTCCGGGCCGGCGGCGTGCCGCCGGCCCGGCGCCGAGGCTGCCCGCGGGCCGGCACGGCCCGCCCTAGAATGACGCGCCTGCCCCCAGCGAGCGGATCCGCATGACGAGCGACGCGAACGCCACGGAACGGAAGCACACGAGCCCGGTGATCGTGCTGCTCGGCATCCTGCTGCTGGCGACCGCGCTCACCTACCTGCTCGACTCCGGCGCCTACGCGCGCGAGGGACGGCTCGTCGTGCCGGGCAGCTACGAGACCCTCGAGAAAGACCGCTCGCCGCTGCGCCTGTTCGCGCTGTCGGAGGAACCAGCCCCGCCCGGCGTGGCCCGGCCGGTCAGCCTGATGGACACGGCGCTCGCGATCCCGCGCGGGCTCGAACGGATGGCCGGGCTCATCTTCATGGTGCTCGTGATCGGCGGGATGTTCGGCATCATGACCCACACCGGCGCGATCGACGCGGGCCTCGAGCGGCTGCTGTCCGGCATCCGCGGCAACGTGTACGTGCTGGTGCCGGTGCTGATGGCCGTGTACTCGGCCGGCAGCACCTTCATGGGCCTCGCCTCGGAGTACCTGCTCGTCATCCCGCTCATGGTGGCGATGGCCAACCGCCTCGGGCTCTCGAACATCACGGGCCTCGCGATCGTCACGGTCGCAGTGAAGGCCGGCTACCTGTCGTCGGTCAGCAATCCCATCCCGCTGTCCATCGCGCAGCCGCTGGTGGGAGTGCAGGTGTTCAGCGGGGCCGGCTTCCGCTTCATCTGCTACCTGGTGTTCCTGGCCGTCGGCATCGCCTTCGTGCTGCTCATGATCCGCCGCGAGGGCCACGACCACGGCATCGTGCGCGAGTTCAGCGATGCGCGCCTGTCGGGCCGCCATCGGTTGATCCTCGGCGTCGTCGGCCTCGGCATCGCCTTCCTCGTGTACGGCTCGAACCGCTGGCAGTGGAGCCACGAGGAGCTGTCCGCGTACTACATCGCGCTCAGCGTCGCGATCGCCGCGGCCGGGCGCCTCGGGCCGAGCGAGGCGGCGGACGCGTTCGTCCGCGGCATGAAGAAGATCCTGATGGCGACCATGCTCATCGGCGTGGCCTCGGCGGTCGCGATCACGCTCGAGCGAGGGCAGGTGCTCGACTCGATCGTGCACGGGCTGACGCGCCTCGTCGGCGAAGACGGCGCCTGGGTCGCGGCGATCGGCATGTTCGTCTCGCAGCTGTTGCTCGACTTCCTGATCCCCTCGACCTCCGGGCAGGCCGCGGTGAGCATGCCGATCATGGGTCCGCTCGGGCAGCTGACCGGGGTGTCGCCGCAGACCACGGTGCTCGCGTTCCTGTTCGGCAACGGCATCACCAACCTGCTGACGCCGACCTCCGGGACGCTGCTCGCCTATCTCGCCGCGGCGCAGGTCGGCTGGGCGCAGTGGGCGCGCTACGCGGTGTGGCTGTGGCTCATCTACATCGGCGTGGCGGTCGCGATGCTGACCGTCGCGCTGCGGATCGGGTATTGAGCCCGTGGCCGCGATCGCCAGCGAAGGCGTGACCACGATTCGCGACGCGATGGTCGCGATGCGCGACGGCATCAGGCTCGCGACCGACGTCTACCTGCCCGTCGGCCACGGCGACGGACCGTTCCCCGTCCTGCTGGAGCGCACGCCCTATGACAAGCGCGGCGCGAGCCGCAGCGAGATCAGCCTCGTCCGGCCCGAGCCGATGACGCGCCCCGCGGTGGCCGGCTGGTTCGCGGGCCGCGGCTACGCGGTGGCGATGCAGGACGTCCGCGGCCGCTACCGCTCGGAGGGCCGGTTCACGAAGTACGTGAACGAGGCCGAGGACGGCTTCGACACGCTCGCCTGGATCCTGCGCCAGCCGTGGTGCGACGGGCGCGTCGGGACCATGGGCCTGTCCTACGGCGCGCACACCCAGATGGCGCTGGCCTGTCTCGCGCCGCCCGGGCTCGCCTGCATGTTCATGGACTCGGGCGGCTTTGCGAGCGCCTACGAGGGAGGGATCCGCCGCGGCGGCGCCTTCGAGCTGAAGCAGGCGACCTGGGCCTTTCGCCACGCGCGGCTGAGCCCGCGCACGGCGGCGGACCCGACGCGGCGCGCCGCGCTCGAGGCGGTCGACCTCGTAGAGTGGTTCCGTGACATGCCCTGGCGCCCCGGGCACTCGCCGCTTGCCGCGGCGCCGGAGTACGAGGCCTACCTCTTCGAGCAGTGGCGTGCCGGCACGCTCGGCGAGTACTGGCAGCGGCCCGGCCTGTGGGCAGAGGGCCACTACGACGCGATGCCGGACGTGCCGGTGGCGGTGGTCGGCAGCTGGTACGACCCGTACGCGTCGACCTGCACGCGCAACTTCACCGAGTTGTCGCGGCGCAAGCGCGGGCCCGTGCGGCTGCTGATGGGACCCTGGACCCACGGCGACCGGTCCCAGTCGCATGCCGGCGAAGTCGACTTCGGCGCGGCCGCGACGCTCGACGGCAACGTCGCGCCGGACTACCTCGCGCTGAGGCTCGGCTGGTTCGACCGGTGGCTGAAGCGAGGCGGTTCTCCATCCACCGCGCTCGGCGAGCCGGTGACCTGGTTCGAGATGGGCGGTGGGCCCGGCGGGCGCGATGCGGCAGGAAGGCTCCGGCACGGAGGGCGGTGGCGCGCCGCGGACGCGTGGCCACCGCGCGAAGCGCGGCGGACCGTCCTGCACCTGCACGAGGGCGGCCGGCTCGACGCGGCGCCGCCAGAATCCGGGGCCGCCTTCGCCGAATACCTGTACGACCCGCGCGACCCGGTGCCGACGATCGGCGGTGCGCTCACCTCGGGCGAGCCGGTGATGTCGGGCGGCGCCTTCGATCAGCGTATCGACGCCGACACCTTCACCTACCGCCCGGATGCCGCGCAAGGGCCACTCGCCGCACGCCCGGATGTCCTGAGCTTCGAGACCGCGCCGCTCGCCGAGGACCTCGTCGTCACCGGCGAGGTGACCGCGGAACTGTGGGTATCGACTGACTGCCCCGACACCGACTTCACCGTGAAGCTGGTCGACGTGTACCCGCCGGACGAGTCGCTGCCCGAGGGCTTCGCGATGAACGTGACTGACGGTATCTTCCGGCTGCGCTACCGCGAGGGCTGGGAGCGTGAGGTCGCCGCGGTGCGCGGCGAGGTGTACCGCGTCGAGGTGCGCGCGTTCCCGACCAGCAACCGGTTCGCCAGGGGCCACCGGCTGCGGCTCGACGTATCGAGCAGCAACTACCCGCAATTCGACATCAATCCCAACACCGGCGGGCCGCAGGGTGGGGCGGACGCGCCGCGCAGCGCGAGCAACCGCGTGTGGCTGTGCCGGGACAAGCCCTCGCGGTTGTGGCTCGACGTGATGCCGGCATCCGGCGCGCGGCACGGCGATGGGCGCTGACCTCGGGCGCCGCAGCTTTCTCTCGGGCGGTGCGGCCGCGCTCGCGCTCGCTTCGCTCGGCGGCTGCGCGACGATGGCGAGGTCGCGGCGACTGCGCCTGACGCTCGCCGGCCAGGCGCTGATGAAGCACCCGCTCTGCGCCGATCCTTACCCAGGCTTCGACCAGGTCGTCGCCGAGCTGGCGCGCGGCGAGGTCGCCTTCACGAATCTCGAGGTCGCGATCCGCACGCCGAGGAGCGGAGCACCGACGCGCGAGGGCGGCTTCATGCACGCGGCGGAGCCCGCGGTGCTCGACTGCGTGAAGCGCATGGGCTTCGACTTGCTGTCGCTCGCCAACAACCATGCCTGGGACCTCGGCACCCAGGGCGTGCTGGCGACCCGCGAGGCGGTCGCGGCGCGCGGCTTCGCGCATGCCGGCACCGGCCCCGACCTCGCTTCCGCGAGCGCTGCGGGCTTCGTCGCGGGCGCACCGCGTGTGGGGCTCGTCGCCATGGCGGTCGGCAAGATCCGAGAGGGCGGGGCGGCGACCGACACCCGCGCCGGCGTCAACGAGCTGCGCTTCGCCGGTGGCGCGCTCGACGAGGCCGACGTCGCGCGCAACCTGAACTCGATCGCCGCCGCCGCCGCCTCGGGCGACTGCGTCGTCGCCTACCTGCACAACCACGAATGGGGCGAGGACATGGCGGTCACCAAGCCCTGGGCGCGGGACTTCGCGCGCCGCTGCGTGGAGGCCGGCGCACAGGTCTTCGTCAGCCACGGCGCGCCGCTCTTGCACGGCATCGAGCTCTACCGCGGCCGGCCGCTGCTGCACGACCTCGGCAGCCTGGTCTTCCATACCCGCACGGAAGTCGGCTACTACCCGGCCGAGGTGTGGGAGACGGTGATTGTCCACTGCGAGTTCGAGGACGGGCGCCTGGCGGCCCTCGAGGCGGTGCCCGTGGTGCTGAACGAGACCGGTGATGACCCGGCGCGCCACCTCGAAACGCGCGGCCGGCCGCGGATCGCGACCGGTGCGGCTGCCGAGCGCATCCTCGGTCGCCTGGCGAAAATGAGCGGGGAGCTGGGCGCGGCGCTTCGCGTCGAGCGGGATCGGGCGACGCTCACGCTGGGGTGAGTGGCGTCGAGCCCGCCGCGGTCAAGCCAGCAGGTCGCCCATCTTGAACACCGTCGCGGCGGGCAGGCACTCGACCTCGACCTCCTGCAGCGTCCGGTCGCCCCGCGCGTCGAGCGGGCAGCTGATGCGCAGGATCTGCAGCTGCTCGAAGGTCACCGAGGCCGAAACCCGGCTCAGGTCGCGGGTCAGAAGCTGCAGTTCCGCCGGCCGCGGCCCTGACTTTCCGGCCAGCGTATCGTTCATCCAGCCGAAGAGCGGCGCGGCGTAGGCCAGCGGCACGGTGAATCGAAGCGACGAGGGCGCGAGCAGCCCGTCCTGGCGTGCCAGCAGGCCGACCTGGTCGACGCTGCGGGCCCGCGTCGTGGCGGACTCGACGCCCTGCACCAAGAGGCGAAAGTTCGAGCGCAGCAGCGGGGTCTGCTTGAAGACCTCGCCCTTGTATGTCGTCCTGGCAGACAGATCGTGGGTCGACTGCCCGGGCTGCAGCTTCGCGGAAACACGCAGCACTTCGGCGCGCCCGGCGTCGAGCGAGTCGAACAGCATCTCGGACAGTCGCACGTTCTGCATTGCGAGCCGATAGACCTCTTTGCCAGCCGCGTCGTAGGCGACCACGGCCGCGGTCCGCGGGCTGGCGCTGTTGGTCGACGCCTTGCCGACCCAGTCGAACACCGCGGCCGACATGTCGCCGAAGACGAGCGCCAGCGGCTCGTAGCGCAGGGAGGGGCCCTTCAGAGTCCGGGTCGCCTCGTCGAAGCCGGCGGGGACGATCAACGCCTCGCCGCCCGTGGCGGACAGCAGGCGTCCTGCGAACTGCCCGTCGAGCTCGAGGTTCACGAAGCTGGCGAAATACTGCCGGCTCCTGACCGCCGCCTGGGCGGCAGGGGCGAGCGTGGCGCCGAGGCCGCCGAGCGCGGCAAGCGCGCCCGCCGCGGCGCCGGCTCCCGCGAAGAGCTCACGGCGGGTCAGGGTGACGCCGGCGGACGGGTCGTTGGTCGACATGCGGTGTCTCCGAGTCGCTGCTGGGGTTCCGCTCCTGAAACGATCGTCGTGGCGCGATTGGCTCGCGCGGGGCTCGAGGACGGCCCCGGTGCGACGCAGCCCGCCGGCGCGGATGACGGGCCCGGCGGTGGCACAATCCCGCCCAGGGGGTGCCCATGACCATTGAAATCCGCGGGACGCTGGTGCTCGTGACGGCAGGCCTGCTGGCGGCGTGTTCGCCCGCGAGCGACCCGCGCGCCAAAACGGCCGCGACGCCCGCCACGGCTGAATTCAATCGCGCGGTGGCGCAAGCGCTGCCGCTTTCCGATGCGCAGGACTTCGACGACGCGCGCCGCGGCTTCATCGCGACCGACGAGCCGCTGGCCATCGTCGGTCCGGACGGCTCGGCGCTGTGGCAGGCGAGCGACTACGCCTTCGTCGCGGGCGACGCGCCGCCGACCGTGAACCCGAGCCTGTGGCGACAGGCGCAGCTGAATGGCCTGCACGGCCTGTTCGAGGTCGTGCCGGGCGTCTGGCAGGTGCGCGGCTACGACCTGGCGAACATGACGCTGATCGAGGGCGAGACCGGCTGGATCCTGGTCGACCCGCTGACCGCGAACGAGACGGCCGCCGCGGCGCTTGCGCTCGCCCGCCGCCACCTCGGCGACCGGCCGATCTCGGCGATCGTCTTCACGCACAGCCACGCGGATCACTTCGGCGGGGTGGCGGGCGTGCTGCCGGACGACCCGGCCGCCGCCGCGCGCATCCCGATCGTCGCTCCCGCGGGCTTCATGGAGGAGGCGACCAGCGAGAACACGCTGGCGGGTATCGCGATGACGCGGCGCGCGGCCTTCATGTACGGCACGCCGCTGCCGCGCTCGCCGACCGGCCACGTGGACACGGGCCTCGGCAAGGCGCCGGCCATCGGCACGCTCAGCATCCGGGCGCCGACGCTGCTCGTCGATCGCACGCCGCAGGCCATGACGCTCGACGGCGTCGAGTTCGTGTTCCAGTACGCGCCGGAGTCGGAGGCGCCGGCCGAGCTGACCTTCTACCTGCCGGCGAAGAAAGCCTGGTGCGGCGCGGAGATCGTCTCGCGCACGATGCACAACCTCTACACCCTGCGCGGCGCGAAGGTGCGCGACGCGATGAAGTGGAGCGGCTACATCGACGAGGCGCTGCGTCGCTTCGGCGACATGGAGGTCGTGTTCGCGAGCCACCACTGGCCGGTCTGGGGCAACGACCGCGCGGTGGAGTACCTGAAGGCCCAGCGCGACACCTATCGCTACCTCCACGACCAGACGCTCAGGCTCGCGAATGCCGGCTTCACGCCGCGCGAGATCGCCGAAGAGCTCGAACTGCCCTCGACGCTGCGCGGCCGCTTCGCGAACCGCGGCTACTACGGCACCGTGAAGCACAACGCCAAGGCGGTCTACCAGGCCTACTTCGGCTGGTACGACGGCAACCCGGCGAACCTCGACCCGCTGCCGCCCGAGGCGGCGGCGGAGAAGTACGTGGCGGCGATGGGCGGTGCCGCCGAGGTGCTGGCGAAGGGCCGGGCGGCCTTCGAGGCAGGCGAGTATCGCTGGGCGGCGACGCTGCTCGATCACCTCGTGTTCGCCGAGCCCGGCCATCGCGAGGCGAAGGCGCTGCTCGCCGAAACCTATGATCAACTAGGCTATCGGGCCGAGTCGGGGCCCTGGCGCGACGTCTACCTGACCGGCGCCTACGAGCTTCGCCACGGCGCGCAGGGCCCGGCCACGGCGCCGAGGAACGCGCTGGGTCTCCTGCTCGAGACGCCGCCGGCGCGGATGCTCGACTCGCTGGCCGTGCGGCTGAACGGGCCAGAGGCGGACGGCAAGCGAATGACCTTCAACTTCGTGTTCGAGGACCTGCGCGAGTCGCACGTGGTCGAGCTCGAGAACGCCGTGCTGCACCACCGCGAGTCGCCGCCGGTGGAGGAGGCCGACGCGACCGTCTACCTCACCCGCGACCTGCTGGTGCGCCTCGGCGTCGGCGAGGCGGGCGTGAAGGACCTGCTGATGTCGGACGACCTCAGGGTCGAAGGAAGCCGGGTGCAGCTGCTGCTGCTGTTCTCGATGCTGGACCGGCCGGACGGGCGGTTTGCGATCGTGACGCCCTGAGCCCTTGCCGCTGACCGAACCGCGGAGTTGCGGGCGATCCGTACGGCAGCATGCGCAACGTGTCGGCCCCGAGGCGCGAATGCTCGAGGCGTCGACCCGCGCACAGCCGAACCGACGCAAGAGGCCCGGGTGTGCGTTCGGTCGTGTCGGGGCGAGGGACGGGACTGCGCTAGCGGCGCTTGTCCTGAAGGAAGTCCCAGGCGAGACGACTGCTCTCGACATCCCTGTTCTGGCTGCCGATGCCAACATAGGTCGGACTCGGCATCGAGTGACCGCCGCCGGCGACGACCAGGAAGGCCACGGCCGAGCCCTGTCGCCCGCCGCTGTCGACGACGGCCGATACCGTCGAGCCGTCCGTGGGATCGACGTCGGGGTAGTTGACCACCGGCCCGGTCACGGTCGTTGCATTGCGCGCGCGCCAGAAGTTCCGGGTCTCTTCGGCCGAGTACACCTGGCCGCCGTTGCCGAACGCCACGGCGCCTCCCGCGAACGGCATGAGCGGATCCTGTGTCCCGACGGCGACCATGACCGACACCGCAGGTGGGTCGGGCAGGGCGACCGCGGCGGCGCAGTCGGGCTCCAGGTTCCGGGGATTGTTCGCGATGAATGCAGCGATGCCGGCGATCCGATGGCCGAGCTGCAGGGCGGCCCGGTAGCTCATGAGCCCGCCGTTCGACACGCCCGTGACATAGATCCGTGCCGGATCCAGCCGGAACTCGGGGCGCTGCAGGGCCCAGTCGATGAGCGCCGCGATGAACGCGACGTCGTCCTGCGTGGAGCCGGTGACCTGGTCGCTGCGACAGTCGTTCCAGCTGGCGGTGACGGCGTTGGTGTCGCCATTCGCATCGGTGCCGTTCGGTATCAGCAGCAGGAACTTGCGTTCCTCGGCGACGTCCCGCCAGCCCGACGAGCCCGTGCTGCCGTCGATGACCTGGGTCTTGTTCTGTCCGCCGCCGTGGAGCAGCACCAGCAAGGGGGCCTGCTCGGGCAGCCCGGGGGGCACGTAGTAGTCGAAGTGACGGGTCACTGCGCCGACGGCCAGTGTCCTGTTGGAATACAACCCGGGCGCCGGGGGCGTGTAGCTCATTGGCGGTGCCGCAGGGGACGGGCTCGACGAGCCGCCGCCCCCACAGCCGGCCAAGGACGCCAGCGTCGCGAACGCCAGCGCAACCAGAGAAACGCTGCTGCCCTTCATGCCGCGAGCCCTGCAGATCATGGCCGGCCACTTCCTGTGCTGCCGCCGGCGTCCGGCTGGGCGACGGCAACCATCCCGTAGCTGTAACGGCACAAGCTGACGAAGGTTGACCGCGGGACTCGTCGACGCGTCACGCGGCGCGGTCCTGCTGCCGGATCCGGGGCGCGCGACCTCCGACAGCGACGGCCGGGTGTGAGCCGCGTCACACGCCGGGCGTGGCGAGCAGCTGCACCCAGTAGATCTCGCCCCTGCGCCGGCCGCGCGCGAAGGCGATTCCCATCTCCTCGAAGCGAGGCTCCATGATGTTTTCGCAGTGTCCCGGGCTCGCGAGCCAGCCGGCGACGACTTCCTCGGCCGACGTCGGTCCGTAGGCGATGTTCTCGCCGGTCAGCCTCGATCGATAGCCGGTGCGGGCGAGGCGCTCCTTCGGCTGGCTGCCGTCGCGGCCGCTGTGCTCGAAATAGCCGTGTCGGGCCATGTCGGCGGCGTGGCGCTGGGCGGCCTGCTCGATGCGGCGGGAGGGCGCAAGCGGCGCGGCGGGCGCGTAGCGCCTGCGCCCGCAGCGGCGGCCCTCGGCGCGCGCTTCATTGACGAGGTCGAGCACGCGCGCCGCGATCGTGTCGCCCGCGGCGCGGCCGACGACGGCATCGGCCGCGACGGCCGGGCCGGCGGCGAGCGCGAGCAGGACGGCGGCGGCGATCATCCAGCGCATGGCCGGACT
Source organism: uncultured Steroidobacteraceae bacterium (assembly GCA_964406445.1). Classification (GTDB taxonomy): domain Bacteria; phylum Pseudomonadota; class Gammaproteobacteria; order Steroidobacterales; family Steroidobacteraceae; genus SG8-30. The sequence goes on along the minus strand of CAYORU010000011.1, from coordinate 13,719 downwards.
GTGCGGCGGTCGCGGTGAACAGGCGCTGAACCTGTTGGCCGCGTAGACTCGCCGGGCCCGGGGGTGGCCGCCCGGGGGAGACGTCCACCATGACCACCGGGCTTGCGCACCCCGCACGGGGCGGCTTTCGCGGCCATCCGACGGGCCTCTACTACCTCGCCTTCACCGAGGCCTGGGAGCGCTTCTCCTACTACGGCATGACGGCGCTCGTCGTGCTCTACATGGTCAACCAGCTGCTCCTGCCGGGCCAGGCGGAGCAGGTGGCCGGGCTCGAGGCGCTGCGCGGGGCGATCGAGTCGGTGGTCGGGCCCCTGTCCACGCAGGCGCTGGCCTCGCAGATCTTCGGGCTGTACGCCGGCTTCGTGTACTTCACGCCGCTGCTCGGCGGCCTGATCGCCGACCGCTGGATCGGCCAGCGCAACGCCGTGGTGATCGGCGCCCTGTGCATGAGCGCGGGCCACGTGGCGATGGCCTTCGACCGGTCCTTCCTGCTCGCGCTCCTGCTGCTCGTGGTCGGCTCGGGCTTCCTCAAGGGGAACATCTCCGCGCAGGTCGGCGCGCTGTACCCGCGCGAGGAAGAGGCGCGGCGCACGCGCGGCTTCGCGATCTTCAGCATGGCGATCAACGTGGGCGCGATGGCCGGCCCGCTGGTCTGCGGGCTGCTCGCCCAGCTCTACGGCTGGCACACCGGCTTCGGCGTCGCGGCGATCTTCATGCTCGGCGGCCTCGCCACGTATCTCGCGGGCTATCGCCACCTCCCGGCCCGGGTCGAGCGTCGCACGCACGAGGGCGGCAGGCTGACGCGCGCGGACTGGCGCGTGATCGCGGCGCTCGTGGCGGTGATGGCGATCACCATCTTCCAGTCGGTGGCCTACCTCCAGCTCGTGAACGTCCTGGCGGTATGGATCCAGCAGCACGTCGCGCTCGAGCTGGGCGGGTTCCGGGTGCCCGTCCCGTGGTTCCAGTCCATCGACCCGTTCACCAGCATCCTGGCGGTGCCGCTGCTCTTCTGGCTCTGGGCCCGGCAGGCGGCGGGACGCGGCGAGCCGGGCGACCTCGGCAAGATCGGCACGGGCGCCTTCCTGTGCATGGTGGCAAACCTGCTGCTGGTCGCCGGCATCTACGCCGCGGGCGATGCGCCGGTCTCGCCGCTGTGGCCGCTGCTCTATTGCGCGCTGCAGGGCGTCGCCTTCCTCTACTACTGGCCGACGCTGCTCGCGCTCGTCTCGCGCGCCGCGCCCGCGTCGGTCAACGCGACCATGATGGGCTTTGCCTTCATGAGCCTGTTCGTCGCGAACAACCTGATCGGCTGGATCGGCGGCTTCTACGAGAAGATGACGCCGATCGCCTTCTGGGCCATGCATGCGGCGATCGCCGCGGCCGGCGGCCTGCTCGTGCTGGCGTTCGGTCCCGCGCTCGGCCGCGTGCTCGCCGGGGGCGCGGGCCAGCCGTTGCGGCCGTCGGCGCTGACCGTGGAGGTCGAGCGTTAGGCGCCTTGACGGCAGAGAAGTACGATGTATAATTCAGGCATCAAAGTTCCGGGCCCCTCTGACGGGTGAAATCACCCGCCATGTCGGAACAGCTTCGCTGTTCGACGTGGAGGCCCCATGGACCCGCTGCTCGTCGCGTTTTCCGCCGATTTCCTGGGCAAGCCGGTCTGGCTGTGGCTCGCCTTCCTCGGCATCGTCGTCACGCTGCTCGTGATCGACCTCGGCATCCTGCACCGCGAGGATCGCGAGATCGAGGTGCGCGAGAGCCTGCTGCTGTCGTCCGGCTACATCGCCATGGGCCTCGGCTTCGGCGCCTGGGTGTGGTGGTACCTCGGCGCCCAGAGCGGCATGGAATACCTCACGGGCTTCATGGTCGAGAAGACGCTCGCCATGGACAACGTGTTCGTGATCGCGATGATCTTCGCCTTCTTCGCCGTGCCCCGGCACTACCAGCACCGGGTGCTGTTCTGGGGCATCCTCGGCGTCATCGTGCTGCGCGCGATCATGATCGGACTCGGCGCCGCGCTGGTGACGCAGTTCTCCTGGGTGCTGTACCTGTTCGGCGCGTTCCTCGTGCTCACCGGCGTCAAGATGCTGGTGATGATCGACCAGCAGTTCGACGTCGCCGGCAACCCGGTGCTGCGCTTGCTGCAGAGGCGGCTGCGCGTGACCCCCGTGCCGATGGGCAACAGGTTCTGGGTCAGGCTGCCGGCGCCCGCGGCGCCGGGCGGCCCGCCGTCCGACGCGCCGGGCGCGCCGCTGGTATGGTGGGCGACGCCGCTGTTCCTCGCGCTCGTGCTGATCGAGATCGTCGACCTGATCTTCGCCGTGGACAGCGTGCCGGCGATCTTCGCCATCACCCAGGACCCGTTCATCGTCTACACCAGCAACATCTTCGCGATCCTGGGCCTGCGGGCCCTGTACTTCGCGCTCGCCGCGATGATCCACCGCTTCAGGTACCTCAAGTACGCGCTCGCGATCGTGCTGGTGTTCATCGGCGGCAAGATCTTCGCGGTGAACCTCGTCGGCAAGCTGCCGGCGTGGGTGTCGCTGTCGGTGACCCTGGGCCTGCTGCTCGGCGGCGTGCTTTACTCGCTGTATCGCACGCGGCGCGACGGCGACGGGGGCGACGGCGGGGCGAGCGTGCCGGTGACGGAAGCGGGGAGGGCCTGAGGTGACTACGACGGTCAAGCGACTGGTGTGGATTGGCGCGTTGCTGGCGATCGCGATGTGGTCGCTGCTGAGCCTCGGGAGCTACTGGCTGGTGACCGCGGGCGCGGACCTGCTGACGGGCGCCGGCGCGATGCTCGCCCTGCCGCCCGAGTGGATGCAGTGGCTCGAGTGGTCGCTGCGCCTCGTCGAGCAGTTCGGCGTGGTGCTGCTGTGGGTCGTGTGGGGCATGGTGACCGTCGCGATCCTCGCGGCCGCGTGGATCGGCACCGCCGTCGCGGGCTTTGCCCTGCGAATCGGCGCTGACCGGCCACGCTGACGGTTTGGCGGCAGGTCCGCGCAGGCCCGCTCGCGCGGCGGCGGCCCTGCGGTCCGCTCAGATGAGCTGCGGTTGCTCCGTGCCGGGGGGCACCTCGTCGGCCGGCGGGGCGTCCTCCGGCGCCGGCCCGGGCGCGGTCCCATCCGCCTCGACGCCCTCGCTGCACTTCGCGACGTCCTCCGCGTCGATGGTCGCGTAGGGCCGGAAGGCCTCGAGGCCGGCCGCGAGCGTCTCCTGTGTCTCGCGAAGCGCCGCGAGGCTCCTGCAGACCTCGAGCGCGGCCTGCTTGACCTTGCCAGCCTCGGCTTCGACCTTGGGGCGGATGCCCGAGGCGTCGCCCTTCGCGAGGCCCTCGATCACGGCGCCTGCGGCCGCGATTCCCACCTGGGCGCCGGCGATGCCGGTGTCCCTCGCCTCCTCGCGCAGCTGCATGGCGCGGGTGTGGTAGGCCTCGAGCCCGGTGCGCTGGGCCTCGGTGACGGCGACCTCCTTGCCGTCCACGAACAGCCGGCCGCCGGCCTCGATGCGCGCCTGCGGGTGGCCGGGGGAACGGATCGTGATGGCGTCGCCCGCCAGCGCCAGCGCGCCGACGTTGATGACGGCGGCGAGCGCGCTTTCGGCGGCGTCGGGCGGCGGCGCGGGATCCGGTTCGCTGCGGCCGCAGGCGGCGAGCGTGGCGGCGGCGAAGGCGATGGCGGTGTACGAGGCTCGATTCATGACGCGTCCTGCGGGCGAGCGAGGCCGATAGGGTCGCGCGGCACGCGGGGTGGGTCAAGGCGGCGCGAGCGCACGGTCCGTCGCGCGTCGGCGGCCGCGGCCCTGCCGCATCCGCGTCATGCCATAAAATAGGGGCTTCCCGATTTCCGGAGACGCCCCATGCGCGCCCGTGTCCTGGCGCCGGCCCTCGCCGGCCTGTCCTTGATCGTCATCTTTCCCACCGCCGCCGAGGATCGAGGCTTCACCGCCGACGACCTCGTGCGCCTCGAGCGGATCAGCGATCCGCAGCCCTCGCCGGACGGTCGCTACGTCGCCTACGTGCTGCGCGAGACGGACATGGCCGCGAATCGCGGCCGCACGGACCTGTGGCTCGTCGACGCTTCGCGCCGTGCCGCCACGCCGCGGCGACTGACGACGCACGAGGCGAACGACAGCGCGCCGCGCTGGGCGCCCGCGGGCGACGCGCTCTACTTCCTCTCCTCGCGCAGCGGCTCGCAGCAGGTCTGGCGGCTGGCGCTCACCGGCGGCGAGCCGATGCAGGTGACGCGCTTCCCGGTCGGGGTCGACAACTTCATCGTCTCGCCCCGCGGCGACCGGCTGGCCTTCTCCTCGCGCGTCTTCCGCGATTGCCCTGATCTCGAGTGCACGGCGAGGCGCCTCGAGGCGGCCGGCAAGTCGCAGGCCTCCGGCCGCGCCTACGACGAGCTGTTCGTCCGCCACTGGGACAGCTGGTGGGACGGGCGCAGGAACGTGCTCTTCTCCGTCGCGCTCGGCGCGGACGGCGCGGCGAGCGGGGCGCCCGTGTCGCTGTCCGGCAAACTCGAAGCGAATGTCCCCTCCACTCCGTTCGGGGGCAGCGAGGAGTACGCGTTCAGCCCGGATGGGGCGCGCATCGCGTTCACGGCGCGGGTCGCCGGCCGCGAGGAGGCCTGGTCGACCAACCTGGACATCTACGAGGTCGAGGCGACCGGCGGCACGCCCGAGAACCGCACGGCCGGCAATCCGGCGACCGACACGGGGCCGGCCTACTCGCCCGACGGCCGCTACCTCGCCTGGAAGGCGATGGCGCGCGCGGGCTTCGAGTCGGATCGTTACGCGATCATGCTGCTCGAGCGCTCGAGCGGCGCGGTGCGCGAGCTGGCGCCGGCCTGGGACCGCTCGCCGAAGCGGCTGGTGTGGGCCTCGGACTCGGGGAGCCTGTACGCCGCCGCCGACGAGGTCGGGCAGTCGCCACTTTTCCGCATATCGATCGCGCCGGCGGGCGCGGCGCCGCGCATCGAGCGGCTGACCGGCGAGGGAACCGTCGCCGAGTTCGCGGTCGGCGGCCCGCGGGTGGTCTACGGCCTGCAGTCGCTCGGCTCGCCCGCGCAGCTCTTCGTGCTCGAGGGTCGAGGCGGCGCGCGGCAGCTGACGCGGGCCGGCGAGGCCCAGCTCGCCGGCGTGACGATGGGGCGCTACGAGCAGTTCTCCTTCGCCGGCGCGAACGGCCAGACCGTGTACGGCTACGTGATGCAGCCCTGGAAACTGGAGGCCGGCCGCAAGTATCCGGTCGCCTTCATCGTCCACGGCGGGCCGCAGGTGAGCTTCTCGAACAACTGGAGCTACCGCTGGAATCCGCAGGTGTACGCGGGCGCCGGCTACGCGGTGGTGTTCATCGACTTCCACGGCTCGCCCGGCTACGGCCAGGCCTTCACCGACTCGATCAGCCGGGACTGGGGCGGCAAGCCGCTCGAGGACCTCAAGCTCGGCTTCGTCGCGGCCGCGGCGAAGTATCCCTGGCTCGATGCCGGCAAGGCCTGTGCGCTCGGCGCGAGCTACGGCGGCTTCATGATCAACTGGATCGCAAGCCAGTGGAGCGACGGCTTCGCCTGCCTCGTGAACCACGCCGGCATCTTCGACGCGCGTGCGATGTACTACACGACCGAGGAGCTGTGGTTCGAGGAATGGGAATACGGCGGGCCCCACTTCGAGTCGCCTGGGCTCTACGAGAAGTGGAATCCCTCCGCATACGTGTCGAAGTGGCGGACGCCGATGCTGGTGCTCCACGGCCAGCTCGACTTCCGCGTGCCGTACTCGCAGGGGCTCGCGACGTTCACCGCGCTCCAGCGCCGCGGCATCGACAGCCGCCTCGTGGTCTGGCCGGACGAGAACCACTGGATCCTGAAGCCCGCGAACAGCCTGCAGTGGCACGCCGAGGTGCTCCGCTGGCTCGGCGAACACCTGCAGTGACGGGCGGCGGCGCCGGCGCGGCGGCATCGAGCACGATGCCCCCGCCGCCGCGGCCCCGTTACTGGACGCTGTAGCCGCGGCCCTCGAGGCAGGCGGTCATGGCGCGCAGGTACTCGCTGCGCGCGGAGCGCGCGCGGTCCGCGCCGACGCCGCCGGCGGGCTGGGTCGGATCGAAGCCGGTCTCGTCCACCGCCCAGCGGTGGCACTCGTAGCGGTCGTAGTCGGTTTGCGCCTGGCTCTGGCCCTCGCGCGGATAGACGTAGATGTCCTCGGCGGCGGGGGAGACCGTGGTTGCGCGCGCATCGTAGGGCGCATCCACCACCTGGTAGGCGCGCTCGCGCTCGCGCCACACGTAGTAGGCGTCGTTCGCGTAATAGTGGGGAATGCCGCCGAACCAGACGGTCGTGTAGAAGGACGGCAGCAGCGAAACGAACACGCCGACCGGCGGGCCGATCACCACCCAGCCGGAGCCGCGCGGCGCGTACCAGATGCCGCTGCCGTAGTAATAGCGGTGATGGTGATGGTGAATGACGACCGCGCCACGCGGCGGGCGGTCGTAGTAGTAGCCGCGCTTCGGGTAGTAGTGGCGGTGGTTCCAGCGCGTGTCGTAGTAGCGGTGGTCGCGCCGGTCGGCCGTGCGTACATGGTGCCGGTAGTCGTAGCGACGGTCGTCGTCGTCATCGTCGTCGCGGCGGTAGTCGCGGCGGCGATCGTCCCGTGCATAGCGTGAGTAGTGGTGGTCGCGATCGGAGCCGTGGCGCCGATCGTCGTAATCGTGCCGGTCCCGGTCGTCGCGCCGGCCGCGATCCGCGTGGCGATCGTCGCCACCGCGCCCGCGATCCTGGTCGCGGCGGTCGTCGCCGCGGCCGCGGTCGTCGCCGCGCCAGGCGTCGCGCCGCCCGCGCTCCTCGCTCTGGCCCCGCCCACGGTCCTCGCCGCGGCCGTAGAGCGAGGCCTGCGCCTTCTCCGGAGGCGAGGCCTTGGGCTTCTCCGCCAGCGCGACGCCGGTCGCCGGCCCGAGCGTCACCGCGGTTGCGATGGTCGCGGCGAGCAGGGTCCTGAGTTTGCGGGTGTTCATGGATCCTCCGGATCAACGGACCGAGTAGCCGCGGCCCTCGAGGCACGCGGTGATCGCGCGGCGGTAGTCCCAGGCGCGCCGTTCCTGTTCCGCGACCGCCGCGCCGTTGCTGCCGGCGACGACCGCCTGCTCGCGCCGGGCCTGCGCGTCCCCGGCGATCGCGCCGATCACCGCGCCGGCGGCGGCGCCGACCAGCGCGCCTTCGCCGCGCTCCCAGGGGTTGGAGACCGCCGCCCCGATGGCGGCGCCGGTGACGGCGCCGGCGGCGACCGTGGCGCCCGGCGGCGGACCCGCGCGCACGACGCGCAGGCGCTGGTGCGGGGGAATGCCCGGCAGGCTCGGGTCGAACTCGCTCTGGCGCACGGCCCAGCGGTGGCACTCGTAGCGGTCGCGGTCGAGCTGCCGCTCGTCCTGCCCGCCGGCCGGGTACACGAAGACCTGCGCCTGCTGCTCGGGCGGCGGCGGCGCCGCGACCTGGGTCGTGCGTACGGGCTGGGCCGGCGACGAGGCGCAGCCGGCGAGCAGAGCCGCCGCCAGCAGGACCGCCGGACCGAGGACGGGCTTGCTGCGGGAGGCGTGCTGTCGAAACCCTGCGGAATCCATGGCCGGCTCCGATGCCTGGCGACGGCCACAGACTGCGCTGCCCAGCCTGAACGCAGCCTGACCGCCGCACCGGCCCGGACCCGTCGGCGGTTCCCCGGCCCGGACTCAGGCGCAATCCCCGGCAAAACAAAGGCCTGCGGACGGAACGACCGTCCGCAGGCCTGTGGTTGCCCCCCTTGCCGAACCCGGAGGCGCTCAGCTGCCCATCTTGGCCCGCACCATCGCGCCGGCCTCCTTGTAGGTCTCCGGGACCTTGTCGAGGAAGGCGTTCGGCTTGAACTTCGGCTCGTACTGCTGCAGCACCGGCAGCAGCAGCGCGGTCGGCACCTCCGGGAAGCGCCGCGTCTGGCGGAAGTCGGCGATCGGGATGCGCGCGCTCGCGAAGTCCTCGTGGTGGTTGGCGGTCTGCGACATCGTTTCGCCGCGCGGATCGGCGATGAGCGTGCCGTCGCCGCGCACGCCCGCGGCGTCCGGCCAGCCGATGTTGTCGGGCGTCACCGCGTTGCCGATGCCGAGCGTGTAGATGCGGTTGGCGCGGGCGACCTGCTTGGCGCCCTCTGCGTTGCTGCCGCCGGAGACGGAGAGCACCAGGATCTCCGCGCCCTTCAGCGCGAGGCACTGGTAGAGCAGCGGCTCGGCGCCCACCGCGGTGATCGCGATGTTGCCGATGTCGGTGCGCGCAACCGGCAGGGTCGCGTCCCAGCCGTACATCTCGACGTAGCGGTCGAGCACGTCGTAGACGGTGGTGCCGATCAGCGCGCCCTCGCCGAAGAGACCCAGGATGTTGCGGCCCTTCCACTGCTTCGAGACGATGCTGCCGTCCGGGCCCATCAGCACCGACATGTTGATCACGTGCCGCGGCCAGTCCTTCTCCTTGGCGTAGGCGCCGAAGGAGATGTAGCAGCCGTAGCGCTTCGCGCGCTCGCCGATCGCCTCGGTCTCCGGGCCCGGGAGATCGATCGCGACGCGCAGCAGCTGCTCGCGCGTCCAGGGCTGGAAGCCCTGCAGCGGAAACTCGTGCAGGCAGACCAGGTCCTGCTTCGCGCCCCACAGCCGCTCGTTGCCCCACTCCTCGACCGAGCCCTGGGCCTTGTCGATCAGCTTCAGCACATGGTCGAGGTTGGCCTTCATCGTCCGCTTGAGGTCGCGGATGTCGACCGAGCGCACGTGCGACTGGATGGCGGTGACGTTGATCGAGTCCTGCCGGAGCGGCACGGTCTCGTAGCGGCCGTTCCTGGCGACCGAGATGTCGCCGTGTCCGCCGCCCTTCGCCGCGTCCTCGGCGCGCGCGCCGGGCGAGGCGCCGCCCAGCGTCGCGGCGAGCCCCGCCGCGCCGGCGCCGGCCAGCAGCTGGCGTCGGGTGGTGTCGATGCTGTCCGTCCTTTTCTTCATCGGTGTTGTCTCCTTGACGAGTGAACCTTGCGCATGCCTGCGGCGCGTCCGTGGGCCGCGACGTCCCCCGGCGTCAGCGGCGCCCCGCAGCGGTTGCAGCCTACCACCGGTCGCGCGATGCGGCCGCAGGCCCGGTGGCGCAGCCGCATCGGGGAACCGGCGGCACCCAGCCAGCGCCCGCCCCAGTCGTCGAGCACCAGCGCGTAGGCGAAGAGGTCACGGCCCTTGTCTGTCAGCCGGTACTCATGGCGCGGCGGCTGGTCCTGGTACGGGCGGCGCTCGAGGATGCCCTCCTCGACCAGCAGCGCGAGTCGGCCCGCCAGGATGTTGCTCGCGATGCCGAGCGCGAGGCGCAGCTCGTCGAAGCGCCGCAGGCCGAGCAGGGCGGCGGCGATCACGAGCGGCGTCCACGGGTCGCCGACGATGTCCGCGATGTGGGTGAGCGAAGCCTGGCTGCCACGGTGGGTCGCGGCCGTCGTGCTCGAGCGGCGCCGCAAGCGCGGCGGACCGCCCGGCCGGCGGCCGCGGGCGGCCACGCGCGTCTCGAGGCGCAGGTCACCGAGCGATAGAAGCTGGCCGCAGTGCGCGCAGGCGACCACCGGGCGCATCTCGCGGCCGCAGCCGAGGTGACGCAGGCGCGCGGGAATCCCGGCACCGGCCGGCGCCCAGCGCCGTTCCCAGTTCCAGGCCACGAGGCTGAGCGGATAGAGGTCGCGGCCGCGCCTGGACAGGCGGTATTCGGGCCGTCCCGTCGCGCCGCCGCCGGACACGCGATCGAGGATGCGCTGGTCCACGAGCGCGCGCAGGCGCCGGGCCAGGGTCGCGCGCGATGCCCCGCCGCGCTCGAGGAATTCCTCGAAGCGCCGCGCGCCCTGGAAGGCGTCGCGGATGATGAGCAGCGACCAGCGATCGCCGAGTACGCCGATCGCGTGCGTGACGCGGCTGCCGCGCAGGGTGCTGCGAACACCGGCCACGGCGCCGTGCGCGGCGGGCGCGTCGCGGCGGCTCACGCCAGGGCGACCACGTCCGGGGCGGGCGGATTCGCGAACAGCCGCTCGACCTCGCTGCCGCGCCGCTCGATCACCGCGCGGCGATTGACCGTGCCCTTGTCGGACAGCTCGTGCGCGCCCGCGCTCGGCGGCGCGGCGAGCAGGGCGAGTCGGCGCACGCGCGTGCTGGCGCCCGGGTGCGCGGCGTTGTGCGTCGCGAGGCGCTCCGCGAGCGCGGCGCGCAGCCTGGCGGCCGGTGCGCCCTCGAGCGGCGCGTCGGCGGCGAGACCGAAATCGCGGGCCACCGAGGGCCGATGCGGCCAGGCCAGCACGCCGATCGAGTCCCTCCCTTCGCCGCAGACGACGAGTTCGCCGACCCACGGCCCGAGCGCGGCGAGCAGGTTCGCGCGCAGCGCACCGGCGGATACCCAGGTGCCGCTGCCGAGCTTGAACTCCTCCGCGAGCCGGCCGGCGAAGGCCAGGCCCTGCGCCGGATCCGCGGCGTCGTGGAAGCTGACCAGGTCGCCGACACGCAGGAAGCCTTCCTCGTCCCGCCCCGCGGCGGTGGCCTCGGGATCGCCGAGATAGCCGTGGGTGACGATCGGCCCGCCGATGCGGATCTCGTAGCGCTCGTCGACCGGCACCAGCTTGGCGACCGTGCCCGGCAGCGGCAGCCCGATACCCGGGCGGTCCGTCTCGAAGTAGGTGGCCATGCAGCCCGAGGTCGTCTCGGTTGCGCCCCAGGCGGAGACGAGGGCGATGCGCCGGCCGGTCGTCGCGACGGCGAGCCGCTGCAGTCGTTCGTGGAGCGGGGCGGGGAGGCCGGCGCCCCCGTAGAGCAGCACGCGCAGCTCGCGGAAGAAGGTCGCGCGCAGGCTGGCGTCGGCCTCGAGCGCATCCGCGAGCAGCGCGTAGCCGAGCGGCACGTTGACGTAGTAGGGCCCCGGGACCTCCCGCAGGTTCTGCAGCGATTGCTCCCACAGCGGGCCGGGCACCGGCTTGCCCTCGTCGATGTAGAGCGAGCCGCCGGCCACGAGCGTCAGGAGCGGCGCGAAGGCCCCCGACACGTGGCTCCACGGCAGCCAGTCCATCGTCGTGCCGCCCCAGCAGGCGGCGCGCCCGAGCGCCTGGTTCGCCTGGGCGACGTTGGCGGCGAGGTTGGCGTAGGACTGCAGGACGATCTTCGGCGGGCCGGTCGAGCCCGAGGTCAGCATGCAGGCCGCCGGGTCGCCGGGTGCGAGCGACGCGACGCGCGCGGCCACCGCGCCGGTCGCCGGCGTCGCGAGGACTTCCTCGAGCGCGATCGCCGGCCCCGGCGCTTCCGCCGGCGTGCGCGTGACGATCGGCGCGTCGCCGAAGTCGACGGCTTCGAGCGCGCGTCCGAAGGGCGCGGCGTGCTCGACGAACACCATCCCCGGCTGCAGCCGCCGCACGACGTGCCGCAGGCGCTCGAAGCTCGGATCCAGCAGGCCGTAGTTGGCGCTGACCGGGCAGGCGGGAATGCCGGCCGTCAGGCCCCCGAGCCTGACCAGCGCGTGCGCGATCGAGTTGCCCGAGAGGACCAGGATCGGGCGGCCGGCGCCGAGGCCGCGATCGAGCAGCCACTGCGCGATCGACTGGGCCTTCCGCTGCGCCTCTGCGTAGGACAGGGGCGTCCAGGCGCGCGCCGGGCCCTGTCGCTGCAGGAGCCAGGCGCGCGAGGGCTGCGCGCCAGCCTGCGCGGCGAACACGCGCGGCAGGTTGAAGTCGTGCGGCGCGAGCGGGATGCGCGATCGCAGGAGCACCGTGCCGTCGGGCCGCCGCTCGACATCGAGGTCCACCGGCAGGAAGCCGGTCTCGCGGAAGGGGACGCGCGCGAGGTCCTCGCTCATGCCGCCGTCAGTGGCGGGGACCGCCCGCGCCCCACAGCTCGCGCCCGGGCACCCAGGTCGCGTGGAAGCCCGGCGCGACCCGCGCCGGGATGCGCACGCGGCAGACCGGGCCAGCGGCGATGCGCTTCGCGTCGAAGATCCAGGCCTCCGAGCGGTAGTCGTGCACGTTCGTGCCGATGGTGATCGCGTAGCCGGAGTCCTCGTCGCCGCCGCGCGTGCTCTTCGCGAAGGGCGCCTCGCTCGGGTACCAGCCGGGCTCGTACTCGTAGATCTCGCGCGAGCCGTCGTCATGGTCGTACTTGACCAGCGCGTCGAAGGCCAGCGTCTGCAGGTCGGTCGGGATGCGCTGGTGGTAGGAGAAGCGCGTCTTCACGCCGTAGAGCTGGGCGTCGGGCAGGCAGAACTCGACGTTCAGGTCGTCGAGCGGCTCCTCGCGGCCCTCGCCGGTGCGCAGGTTCATCCGCCAGCGGCGCAGGTGCCCCTTGTAGCGAAGGTAGGCGAGCATCGAGGCCAGCACGCCCTCGCTCCTGTCGCGGCGGATGGTCGGGTCGGGCTGGAAGCAGCCGTCCATGACGATCCAGTCGCCGTCCTCCCAGGCGTTCACCATGTGCAGCACGTAGCCGGCCGTGAACTCGAACCAGCGGATCTGCTCCTGGGTGCCGAGGCGCGGGATCACGCCGAAGCGCGTGGGCTGGTCGCGGTGGAACTGCACCACCCGGTGCCCCGTCTGACGGAGCACGTCCACGTCGTGGTACAGCGGGAAGTCGTGCAGGATCGTGTAGTTCGGGGTGAACGTGGTGTCGTGCGGCAGGCGCGGCCCGGGCAGGTCGATCTGCGCGCGGTGCTTGAGCTTGCCGTCCGCGCCGGCCACGTAGTAGGTCAGCCAGGGCTTGAAGTCGCCGTAGTCGTAGTCGAGGTAGTCGCCGTTGCGCGGGTCCACCTTCGGGTGGGCGTTCAGCGTGGTGTCGAGGCCGCCGCCGAAGGTCTCCTCGCCGAGCGTGTCGAGGGTCAGCGGATCGAGCGCGTAGACGCGCCCCGCGTTGTACCACTGCGCGAGGATGCGCCCGTTGAAGAAGTTGAGCGTCGTGTTGCCCGTGTCCTTGCAGTAGTCGGGATTGACCGCGCGCAGGCCGTCCGCCGCGCGCGAGAGGTCGAAGGGTCCCATGATCCCGGACAGCTCGACGCGGCCGCGCTCGATCTCCTCGCGCAGCGCGCGCGTGCGCACCCATTTGCGCACGTAGCTGGCGCGGCCGTCGCGGAAGTAGACGCCGTGCACCATGCCGTCGCCGTCGAACCAGTGGTACAGGCCCTTCGGCGCGAGCACCGGGTTCGGCCCGTTCCTCAGGTAGGCGCCGTAGAGATCGTCGGGGATCGCGCCGGCGACGACCTCGAGGTCGACGGCGGTCACCTCGGAAATGACCGGCGTGTAGGGCCCGTGCAGGTAGGGGTTGTCGATGCCGTCCACCCAGCTCGGCCGGTCGGGCGGATCCACGGGATTCTGCTGAGAATAGTTCCGCATCGACGTTCTCCTACGCGGCCCGCTCGATGACGAGGCTCACGGTGGTGGTGGCGCTGCCGCCGACGTTCAGCGTGGCGAAGCGGCGCGCGTCCTCGACCTGGCAGTCGCCGGCCTGGCCGGTGACCTGCTTGAAGCAGTCGAGCGCCATGCGCACGCCGGTGGCGCCGACCGGGTGGCCGAGCCCGATCAGCCCGCCGCTGGGGTTGACCGGGATGCGCCCGCCGATCTCGATGTCGCCTGCCTCGACGGCCCGCCAGCTCTCGCCGGGCGGCGTCAGGCCGAAGTGGTCGATCGCCATGTACTCGGTGGTCGTGAAGCAGTCGTGCGTCTCGATGCCGTCGA
>CAYORU010000010.1:0-94148 GCA_964406445.1 uncultured Steroidobacteraceae bacterium | reverse complement strand
CCGCAAGCCGGCGGCCTCGGCCGCGCGCCGCCGCCCGGCCAAGGCCGCGCCGCGCCGCGCCGCCGCTACGGCGCCCGAAGCGCCGGAAGCGCCAGAAGCCGCCGACGAAGGCGACGCAGGGGAGTAAGCGTTCATGAGCATCACCGCAGAAGCCGTCAAGACCCTGCGCGAGCGCACCGGCGCGGGCATGATGGAGTGCAAGAAGGCCCTGGTCGAGACCGGCGGCGACCTCGATGCCGCCGCCGAGCTGATGCGCAAGGCGGGGCTCGCCAAGGCCGACAAGAAGGCCGGTCGCGTAGCCGCCGAGGGCGTGGTCGTCACGCAGACGAGCGGCACCGGCACCGCGGCCGTGGTCGTCGAGGTCAACTCCGAGACCGATTTCGTCGCCCGCCAGGACGACTTCCAGCGCTTTGCCGCCGACGTCGCGGCGGCCGCTCTGGCCTCCGGCGCCGAGTCGCTCGAGGCGGCGATGGCGCTGCCGCTGCCCGGCGGCACCGTGGACGAGGTCCGCCGCGCGCTGGTGGCGCGCATCGGCGAGAACATCGGCGTGCGCCGCGTGGCACGCCTCGCCGCGCCGGGACGGGTGGGCAGCTACGTGCACGGGGGGCGCATCGGCGTGCTGGTCGGGCTCGACGGCGGCGACGAGCCGCTCGCCCGCGACGTCGCCATGCACGTCGCGGCGGCGAACCCGCAGTACGTCTCGCCGTCCGACGTGCCGGCCGCGATCGTCGACAAGGAGCGCGAGATCCTCTCGGCACAGGCTGCCGGCGAGGGCAAGCCGCCCGAGATCGTCGCCAAGATGGTCGAGGGCCGCCTGCGCAAGTACCTCGCCGAGATCTGCCTCACCGGCCAGCCTTTCGTGAAGGACCCGGACATCACGGTCGAGAAGCTCCTGAAGGGCGCCGGCGCCAAGGTGACGGGCTTCGTGCGCTTCGAGGTCGGCGAAGGCATCGAGAAGAAGCAGGAGAACTTCGCCGACGAGGTGATGGCCCAGGTCAAGGCGGCGGAGGGCCGGCACTAGGGCGTGACCACGCTACGGCAATCGCTGCATTGCGACCGGCAGGGCCCGCGGGCGGCCCGCGGAGCGACACCCGGAACCCCGCTGCGGCGGGGTTCCCTATAATTGGCGCCGGCCGACTGCCCGAGGGCCCGATGTCCGACCAACCCTCCCGCCCGCTCAAGCGCATCCTGCTCAAGCTGAGCGGGGAAGCCCTCCTCGGCGCACAGGACTATGGCGTCGACCCGGCAGTGCTGCGGCGCATCGCCGGCGAGATCCGCGACGTCATGGGCCGCGGCCTGCAGGTCGCGGTGGTGATCGGCGGCGGCAACCTGTTCCGCGGCGCGGGCCTCGCCCGCACCGGCATGGACCGGGTCACGGGCGACCACATGGGCATGCTGGCGACGGTGATGAACTCGCTGGCGCTGCAGGATGCGCTCGAGCGCATCGGCTGCGACTCACGGGTGATGTCGGCGCTGCGCGTGCAGCAGGTCTGCGAGGACTACATCCGCCGCCGCGCGATCCGCCACCTCGACAAGGGGCGCTGCGTGATCCTCGCCGCGGGCACCGGCAACCCGTTCTTCACCACGGACACGGCGGCTTCCCTGCGCGCGATCGAGATCGGCGCCGACCTGCTGCTCAAGGCGACCAAGGTGAACGGCGTCTACAGCGACGACCCGGTCCGCAACCCGAAGGCCGAGCGCTACTCGAAGCTGTCCTTCGACCGCGTGCTCGCCGACCGGCTCG
The DNA here is from genome assembly GCA_964406445.1 of uncultured Steroidobacteraceae bacterium. Taxonomy (GTDB): domain Bacteria; phylum Pseudomonadota; class Gammaproteobacteria; order Steroidobacterales; family Steroidobacteraceae; genus SG8-30. The sequence goes on along the minus strand of CAYORU010000010.1, from coordinate 92,404 downwards.
GCGTCATGGACGCGACCGCGATCGTGATGTGCCGGGAGAACGACCTGCCGCTGCGCGTGTTCAACCTGTTCAACGAGGGCGACCTGATCCGCATCGTGGACGGCGAGGACGTGGGCACGCTCGTGGTCAACGACGCCTGAAGAGGGCCTGTCGACGCTGCGGCGATCGCCAGAGCGTCAACGGGCCCCAGGGAGGATGCATGTTCGAGGACATTCGTAAGGACGCCAACGACCGCATGGGCAAGTGCGTCGCGAGCCTGCGCGAGCACTTCCGGCGGATGCGCACCGGCCGCGCCAACACCGGCCTTCTCGACGGGCTCAAGGTCGAGTACTACGGCACCGAGACGCCGCTGACGCAGGTCGCCAACGTCACCGTCGAGGACGCGCGCACGCTGGTGATCTCGCCCTGGGACAAGTCGGTCGTCGGCGCCATCGAGAAAGCCATCTTCAAGTCCGACCTCGGCCTCACGCCGAACACGGCCGGCACGGTCATCCGGCTGCCGCTGCCGCCGATGACCGAGGAGCGCCGCCGCGACCTCACCAAGGTGGCGCGCCACGAGGCCGAGAACGCGCGGGTGGCGGTCCGCTCGGTGCGCCGCGACCTGATGAACGAGCTGAAGGAGATGGTCAAGGAAAAGCTGATCTCCGAGGACGACGAGCGCCGCGCACACGACGAGGTGCAGAAGCTGACCGACCACTGGGTCGCCGAGGTGGATTCGACGCTCGCGGAGAAGGAGAAGGAGCTCCTGCAGGTCTGACGGCGCCGCCGTCGCTGCCGGCCCCGGCGCTTCCCGAATGCCCGCCCCGCCAGGACCCGACGCCGCCGTCCCGCGCCACGTGGCCGTCATCATGGACGGCAACGGCCGCTGGGCGCAGCGGCGGCACCTGCCGCGCACCGCCGGCCACCGCGCCGGGGTCAAGGCCGTGCGCGCGACCGTCGAGCACTCCGTCCGCCGCGGCGTGGGCGCGCTCACCCTGTTCGCGTTCTCGAGCGAGAACTGGCGCCGTCCGCCGGACGAGGTGGACGTGCTGATGAAGCTGTTCGTCGAGGTGCTCGGCCGCGAGGTCGACGAGCTGGCCGAGAAGGGCGTGCGCCTGCGCTTCCTCGGCGACCGCGGCGCGCTCGACGCCGGCACCCGCGAGGGCATGGCGGCCGCTGAGCGGCGCACGGCCGTCAACTCGCGGCTCGTGGTCAACGTCGCCGTGTCCTACGGCGGGCGCTGGGACATCGTGCAGGCCGCGCGGCGGCTGGCCGGGCGGGCGCGGGACGGGTCGCTCGAGCCGGCGGCGATCGACGAGGACCTGCTCGGCCGCGAGCTCGAGCTCGGCGATGGCCCGGATCCGGACCTGTTCATCCGCACCGGCGGCGAGCATCGGATCAGCAACTTCCTGCTCTGGAACCTCGCCTACACCGAGCTCTACTTCTGCGACACGCTGTGGCCGGACTTCGGCGAGGCCGAGTATGACGCCGCGCTCGAGTGCTTCGCGCGCCGCGAGCGGCGCTACGGCCTGACCTCCGGGCAGCTGCGGGGAGCGCGCTGATGCTGCGGCAGCGGGTGCTCACCGCGCTCGGGCTGGTGCTGGCGCTCGCGCTCGTGCTGCTCGCGCTGCCGCCGGCGCTCGCGGTCGCGGCATTCGCGGCGCTGGTGCTGGCAGGGGCCTGGGAGTGGGCCGCCTTCGCGCGCCTCGAGTCCGTGGCCGGCCGGCTCGCCTACGTCGCGCTCGTCGCCGCCGCCATGGCGGGGCTCTGGCTGCTGGCCGGCGGTCCGGTGTCGCTCGCGGCGGTCCTGGCCCTGGTCGCCGGCTGGTGGTTCGCCGCGTTCCTCTGGCTCTCGCTCGCACCGTCCCGGGGCGGGCCGGCGCTCGCCGGCGCGGCGGGCGTGATCGTGCTCGCGCCGCTCTGGCTCGGACTCGCGAAGCTCCACGGCACCGGCGGCATCGGTTACCCGTTCGTGATCTTCGTCCTGCTGCTCACCGCGGCCGCCGATGTCGGCGCCTACTTCGCGGGGCGCCGTTTCGGACGGCAGAAGCTCGCCCCGCAGGTGAGCCCGAACAAGACCTGGGAGGGCTTCCTGGGCGGCCTCGCCGCGGCGACGCTGGTCGCGGTCGCGGGCTGGGCGTTCTTCGACTTCCCGGCGGCCGCCTTCCTGCCGCTGTGCGCGGCGGCCTTCCTCGCCTCCGTGGTCGGCGACCTGACGGAGAGCATGTTCAAGCGCCACGCTGGCCTCAAGGACAGCGGTCACCTGCTGCCTGGCCACGGCGGCGTGCTCGACCGGATCGACAGCCTGTCCGCCTCGGTGCCGGTGTTCGCCCTCGGGCTGGCGTGGCTCGGGGTGCTGTGATGGAAGGCGTCTCGATCCTCGGCTCCACCGGCTCGATCGGCGTCTCGACGCTCGACGTCGCCCGCCGCCACCCCGCCCGCTTCCGGGTCGTGGCCCTCGCCGCCCAGGCGAGCGACGAGCGGCTGCTCGAGCAGTGCCTCGAATTCAGGCCCGAGGTCGCCGCGCTGGCCGATCCCGCCGCGGCGCAGCGGCTCGCGGCCGGCCTCGCGCGCCACGGCCTCGGCACCGAGGTGCTGGGCGGCGCCGAGGGGCTCGCCGCGGTCGCGGCCTGGCCCACGGCACGGCACGTGATGGCGGCCATCGTCGGCGCAGCCGGACTCGAGCCGACGCTCGCGGCCGCGCGCGCCGGCAAGCGCGTGCTGCTCGCGAACAAGGAGTCGCTGGTCTGCGCCGGGCCGCTGCTGGTCGAGGCGGTCCACCGCCACGGCGCGGAGCTGGTGCCGATCGACAGCGAGCACAACGCCATCTTCCAGTGCCTGCCGCCCATCGGTGCCGGCCGGCGGCCGCCGGGCCTGCGGCGCATCCTGCTCACCTGCTCGGGCGGTCCGTTCCTGCGCACGCCCGCCGCGGCCCTCGGCAGCGTGACGCCCGAGCAGGCGGTCGCCCACCCGAACTGGCGCATGGGCCGCAAGATCTCGGTCGACTCCGCGACGCTCATGAACAAGGGCCTCGAGCTGATCGAGGCCTGCCTGCTGTTCGGCATCGGGCCGGAGCGGGTCGAGGTGATGGTGCATCCGCAGAGCGTGGTCCACTCGATGGTCGAGTACGTCGACGGCTCGGTGCTCGCGCAGCTCGGCAACCCGGACATGCGTACCCCGATCGCGCACGCGCTCGGCTGGCCGGAGCGAATCGAGTCCGGTGTAGAATCCCTCGACCTGGTGCGCGTCGGGCAGCTCGGCTTCGAGCCGCCGGACACGAGCCGGTTCCCCTGCCTGCGGATCGCGCGCACCGCCGCCGAGACCGGCGGCACGGCGCCGGCCGTCGTGAACGCGGCCAACGAGGTGGCGGTGGCGGCCTTCCTCGAGGGGCGGCTGAACTTTGCCGGGATCCCCGCGGTCATTGAGGGGGTGCTGGGTCGTCACCGGGCGGGGCCCGTGGCCGACCTGGCGACGGCGCTCGAGGCCGACCGCTGGGCGAGATCCGAAGCTTCCGGCCTGTGCGCAGCCGCGCAGCCGGTGAGGGCGTGATGGAAACGGTGCTGACCTCGGTGCTGGCCTTCGTGGTGGCGATCGGCGTGCTCGTCGCCGTGCACGAGTACGGCCATTTCTGGGTGGCCCGTCGGCTCGGCTTCAAGGTGCTGCGGTTCTCGATCGGCTTCGGCCGGCCGCTCGTCAAGTGGATCGGCAAGTCCCCCGACCGGACCGAGTACGTGGTGGCCGCGATCCCGCTCGGCGGCTACGTGAAGATGCTCGACGAGCGCGAGGGTCCGGTGTCGCCCGGGGACGCCGGGCGGGCCTTCCAGGACCGTCCGCCGCTCGCGCGCATCGCGGTGCTGCTGGCCGGCCCCGGCTTCAATTTCCTGTTCGCGATCCTGGCCTTCTGGCTCGTTTTCCTGAACGGCGTGCCCGGCCTGAAGCCGGTCGTCGGCGAGGTGACGGTCGGTTCGCTGGCGCAGCAGGCGGGGCTTCGGCCCGACGACACGCTGCTGGAGGTGGACGGGCGGCCGGTCGCGACCCGCGAGGCGGCGATGCTCGGCATGCTCGACGCGCTGGTGGACGGCGGCGAGGTGACGCTCGCGGTCGAGGGCGCGGACGGCGCGAGGCGCTCGCTCGCGCTGGCCGTGCCGGCCGAGCGGCGGCGCGAGCTGACCGAGCCGGGCGCGCTGCTCGGCGGGCTTGGCTTCGGCTTCTGGCTGCCGCGCCAGCCGGTGGTGGTGGAGGCGCTCGCCGAGGGCGGCGCCGCGGCCCGGGCGGGCCTCCGGCCCGGCGACGAGGTGGTGGCGGTGGACGGCGAGCCGGTCGAGGGCTTCACGGCCTTCGTCGAGCGCATACGGGTGCGGCCGGGCGAGACCGTCACGCTGACCCTGCGCCGCGCCGGCGGCACGCTCGAGCTGCCGGTCGACGTGGCGGCGGAATCCGACAACGGCGTGCTGGTCGGGCGGATCGGGGTGACGGTGGGCGGCAACCTCCGCTTCCCCGACGAGATGCGCACGCTCGAGCGCTACGGTCCCTTCGCGGCGGTCGCGCCGGCGCTCGGCGAGACCTGGTCGAAGACTGTGCTGACCGTGAAGTTCCTGTGGCGCATGGTCACCGGCGACGTCTCGACCAAGAACATCTCCGGCCCGATCAACATCGCGCAGTACGCGGGACTGTCCGCGCTCGGCGGCATCGGTTACTTCCTCGGCTTCCTCGCGCTGGTCAGCATCTCGCTCGGGGTGCTGAACCTGCTGCCGATCCCGATCCTCGACGGCGGCCAGGTGCTCTACCAGCTGGCCGAGATCGTCAAGGGCCGGCCGCTGTCGGAGGAACTGCAGGTCGCCGGCCAGAAGCTCGGCGTGGTGCTGCTCGTCGCGCTGATGGGCTTCGCCTTCTACAACGACATCGCGCGGCTGATCGGCTAGCCGCGCCGGGGAAAACGCCCTCCATGCTTCGAAGGTTGATCGGAACCCTCCTGCTCGCGCACGCGCCGGCCGTCCTGGCGCAGTCCGCCGAGGACTTCGTCGTCGGCGACATCCGCGTCGAGGGCCTGCAGCGCATCTCGGAGGGCACGGTCTACAACTACCTGCCCATCAACATCGGCGACCGCCTCGACCGGCGCCGCGGCCAGGAGGCCATCCGGGCGCTGTTCGCGACGGGCTTCTTCCGGGACATCGAGCTGCGCCGGGACGGCAGCACGCTGGTGGTCGCGGTGTTCGAGCGGCCGTCCATCGAGAGCTTCGAGATCAAGGGCAACAAGGACATCAAGACCGAGGACCTGCAGCGCTCGCTGAGGAACGTGGGCCTGGCCCAGGGCAAGACCTTCGACCGGTCCGTGCTCGACGAGGTCACGAGCTACCTCACCGACCAGTACTTCGCCCGCGGCAAGTACGCGGTGAGGGTGGACACCCAGGTCGAGGAAGTGCCCGGCAACCGCGTCCGCGTGACCATCGACGTGAAGGAGGGCAAGCGCGCGCGGATCCGCCAGATCGGCATCGTCGGCAACGACGCCTTCGACGACGAGACGCTGCTCGAGCAGTTCGCGCTGCGGGAACCGAACTGGCTGTCCTGGTACCGCCAGGACGACCGCTACTCGCGCGAATCGCTGCAGGGCGACCTCGAGACCCTGCGTTCCTACTACCAGGACCGCGGCTACGCGAGCTTCGACATCGCCTCGACGCAGGTCGCGATCGCCCCCGAGAAGGACGACATCTTCATCACGGTCAACGTGGAGGAGGGCGACGTCTACAAGGTCGGCGAGGTGCGCCTCGCCGGCAAGATGGTGGTGCCCGAGAAGGACCTGCGCGGGCTCATCCTGGTCAAGCCCGGCGACACCTACTCGCGCAAGCTCATCACCCAGACCCAGGAGCTGATGAACCTGCGCCTCGGCGTCGAGGGCTATGCCTTCTCGAAGGTCGACCCGGTGCCGACCGCCGACGAGGAGGCGAAGACCGTCGACCTGACCTTCTTCGTCGATCCGGGCAACCGCGCCTACGTGCGGCGCGTGAACTTCGTCAACACCAGCGCGATCGACGACGAGGTCCTGCGCCGCGAGATGCGCCAGCTCGAGGGCTCGTACCTGTCCAACTCGCTGGTCGAGCGCTCCAAGGAGCGCCTGCAGCGGCTGCCCTACATCGAGAAAGTGGAGTTCGAGCAGAAGCCGGTGCCCGGCACGCCGGACCTCGTGGACATCGACTTCGACGTCAAGGAGGGCCTGCCCGGCCAGTTCAGCGGCGGCGTCGGCTACTCGGAATCGCAGTCGTTCATCCTGAACGGCAGCTTCGTGCACTCGAACTTCATGGGCAGCGGCCAGCGCCTCGCCGTCGAGGCGGCGGGCGGGCGATTCTCGAAGGTGTACAGCATCTCGCACACGGATCCGTACACCAACATCGACGGCGTGGCCCGCACGGTGGGCCTGCAGTACCGGGACATCACCCAGTTCGTGTCTGCGTCCTCGGACTTCTCCACCAAGACCTACTCGGCGAGCCTCGAGTTCGGCTACCCGATCAGCGAATACCAGGGCGTGCGCTGGGGCATGATCGCGCAGCGCTCGGACCTCGTGACCAGCGAGTTCTCGAGCGCGCGGGAGGCGCTCACCTGGGTGCAGAACAACGGCAACCCCTACCAGCGGGTCATCTTCGACCAGTTCACCGACCCGCTGACCGGCTCGCTGGTGCCTCGGATCACGAACATCTACGGCACGCGTTTCTCGACCTACGAGGCGGTCGCCGGCTGGTCCTTCGACAGCCGCAACCGGGCGATCTTCGCGACCCGCGGCACGCGCCACGCGCTGTCGCTGACGGCGACCATCCCCGGCAGCGACGTCGAGTACTACATCGCGAGCTACGACTTCCTGCACCTCCAGCCGGCCTTCCTGGGCCTGACGCTCGCCCTGTCGGCCGAGCTCGCCTACGGCGACGCCTACGGCGACACGACGACGATCCCGCCCTACCGGCAGTTCTTCGCCGGCGGCCCGGGCTCGGTCCGCGGGTTCCGCGAGAGCCGGCTCGGCCCGAAGGACAGCTTCGGCAACCCCTACGGCGGCAACCTGAAGGTCGTGGGGCAGACCGAACTCATCTTCCCGGTGCCGGAAAAGTGGCGGGCGAGCACCCGCATCAGCCTGTTCTTCGACATCGGCAACGTCTTCTCGCAGGGCCAGGACATCCCGTTCCTCGGACGCGACCGGCAGACGCCGGTTTCCTACGAGTTCGATTACAATGAGCTGAAGCAGTCGGCGGGCATCGCCGTCCAGTGGCTCGCGCCGCTCGGCATCTTCCGGTTCAGCTACGGCATCCCGCTCAACGACGAGCCCAGCGACGGCATCCGCTACGGCGACGAGACCGAAGGCTTCCAGTTCACGGTCGGTTCCGCTTTCTGAGGTTTTGACAGAATGCACAGCATCCGCAATGTTTCCCTCCCTGCACTCGCAGCCCTCGCGACGCTCGCGCTCGCGCCGGCCACGGCGCTCGCCGAGACCAAGATCGGCTTCGTCAATACCGCGCGCCTGCTCGAGGAGTCGCCGCAGGCCCGCGCCGCGCAGACCGCCCTCGAGGGCGAGTTCCTGCCGCGCCAGCGCGAGCTCGCCGGCCAGCAGAAGGCGCTGCAGGACAAGGAGGAGAAGCTCAAGCGCGATTCGGCCGTGATGTCCGAGGCGGATCGCGCCAAGGCCGAGCGCGAGCTGCGCGACGGCCAGCGCGACCTCGCGCGCCGCTTCAACGAGCTGCAGGAGGACGCGAACCTGCGCCGCAACGAGGAGTTCGGCAAGGTGCAGCGCGCGCTGCTGCAGGAAGTCCAGACCTACGCCCGCGCCAACGGCTTCGACCTCGTGGTCAGCGACGGCGTGCTGTTCGCATCGCCGGCCGTCGACATCACGGCCCAGGTGGTGGCCGCGATCAAGGCCAAGGCGCCGGCCGCTCCCGCCGCGCCGCGCAGTAACTGAGCCGGCGCGGGCGGCGCGGGCCATGGCCCACACGCTCGGCGCGCTGGCGGTCCGGTTCGGGCTCGAGCTTCGGGGCGATCCCGACCTCGAAGTGAGTCGCGTGGCGTCGCTCGGCGAGGCGGGGCCGGACGCGGTCAGCTTCCTCGCGAATCCGCGCTACCGGCGCTTCCTGTCGGCCACCCGGGCCGGCGCCGTGGTCCTCGATCCGGCGTCGGCGCAGGACTGCCCGGTGCCGGCGCTGCTCGCGGGGAATCCCTACGCGGCCTATGCCCGGATCGCGGCCCTGCTGCATCCCGCGCCGCCGGTAACCGCCGGCACCCACCCCACGGCGGCGGTCGACCCGTCTGCCGAAGTCGCGCCTGACGCCTGCGTCGGGCCGCAGGCCGTGGTCGAGGCCGGCGCAGTGATCGGGCCGCGGGCCCTGGTCGGCCCCGGCTCGATAGTGATGCAGGGCGCCCGCGTCGGCGCCGACAGCCGCCTCGTCGTCCGCGTGACGCTCTATCCGGGCGTGTCGATCGGCGCCCGCTGCGTGCTGCACGCCGGCGCCGTGATCGGCGCGGACGGCTTCGGATTCGCGCCCGACCGCGACGGCTACGTCAAGGTGCCGCAGGTCGGCGCGGTGCGCATCGGCGACGACGTGGAGATCGGCGCCAACACGACGGTGGACCGGGGCGCGATCGGCGACACCGTGCTCGAGGACGGCGTGAAACTGGACAACCTCGTGCAGGTGGGACATAACGTCCGCATCGGCGCGCACACCGTCGTGGCCGGCTGCGCCGGCATCTCCGGGAGCACCACCATCGGCCGGCGCTGCATGATCGGCGGCGCCGCGGGCATCGTCGGGCACCTTGAGATCGGCGACGACGTCGCGGTCTCGGGGCTGACGATGGTGACCCGTTCGCTGAAGGGACCGGGCATGTATTCGTCGGGGTGGCCGGCCGTTCCCGCCGCCGAATGGCGCAGGATGGTGGCGCGGCTGCGTCGGCTCGACAGGCTCGAGGCGCGGCTCGCGCGGCTGGAGGGCGGGTCCCCGGCCTCGGAAGGGGAGAGGGAATGAGCGAGGCTTTCTCGATGGACATCAGCGCGGTGATGCACCAGCTGCCGCACCGCTATCCGTTCCTGCTCGTCGACCGCGTGATCGCCTGCGTGCCCGGCGAGTCGATCGAGGCGCTCAAGAACGTGACCGTGAACGAGCCCTTCTTCCCGGGGCACTTTCCGTACCGGCCCGTGATGCCCGGGGTGATGATCCTGGAGGCGCTCGCCCAGGCCGCCGGCATCCTCGCCTTCAAGACCGCCGGCGTCGTGCCGGACGAGCAGACCCGCTTCTATTTCGTCGGCATCGACGGCGCCCGCTTCCGCAAGCCCGTCGAGCCGGGCGACCAGCTGATCCTCAAGGCCCGGCTCGAGCGGGCGATCCGCGGCATCTGGAAGTTCTCGACCGTGGCCGAGGTGGACGGGCGGGAGGTCGCCTCGGCGACCATGATGGTGGCGCCGGAGGTGAAGCCGTGATCGATCCGCGCGCCGTCGTCTCCCCCGAGGCGAAGCTCGCGCCCGACGTCGAGGTCGGGCCGTTCGCGGTGATCGGCGCGGGCGTGGAGATCGGCGCCGGCACCTGGATCGGGCCGCACGCCGTCATCAACGGGCCGACCACGCTGGGTCGCGACTGCCGGATCTTCCAGTTCGCCTCGATCGGCGACGCGCCGCAGGACAAGAAGTACCGCGGCGAGCCGACCCGGCTCGAGGTCGGCGACCGCAACATCTTCCGCGAATTCTGCACCATCAACCGCGGCACGGTGGGCGGCCACGGCGTGACCCGCATCGGCGACGACAACCTCTTCATGGCCTATTCGCACGTCGCCCACGACTGCGTGGTCGGCAGCAAGTGCGTCATGTCGAACTGCACCGCGCTCGCCGGCCACGTCGAGCTCGGCGACTGGGTGATCCTGTCCGGCTACGCGGGCGTTCACCAGTTCTGCAAGGTGGGCGCCCACGCCTTCGTCGCCAACAACGCGGCGGTGACCCGCGACGTGCCGCCCTACCTGATGGTGGCGGGCGCCCCCGCCGAGCCGAAGGGCATCAACTCGGAAGGCTTGAAGCGGCGCGGCTTCGACGCCGGGCAGATCGCGAACCTCAAGAACGCCTACCGGGTGCTCTACCGCTCGGGGCTGAAGCTCGCCGAGGCGACCACGCAGCTCGCCGAGCTCGCGAAGGAGCAGCCGGAGGTCGCGCCGCTGGTGGAGTTCCTCGGGACGGTGACGAGGAGCATCGTGAGGTGACCAGTGACCGGTGATCGGTGATCGGCCAAACCGGGCTGTGCCTCTCGCTGCGGATTCCGGCCGGTCACCGGTCACCGATCACCGGTCACTCCGTTCCACCCGAGCCCCGAGCATTGCCGCCACCTTGAACCAGCCGCGCCCCCTCTCCATCGCCCTCGTCGCCGGCGAGCTCTCCGGCGACAACCTCGGCGCCGCGTTCATCCGGGCCGTGCGCGAGCGCGCGCCGGAGGCGCGATTCTGCGGGGTCGCGGGGCCGCGCATGGAGGCGGAGGGCTGCGAGTCCTGGGAGCCGGCGGAGAGCCTCGCCGTGATGGGGCTGTTCGAGGTGCTGTCGCACCTGCCGCGCCTGCTGGCGCTGCGGGGCCGGGTCCGACGGCGGATCCTCGCGGAGCGGCCCGACGTCTTCGTCGGCATCGACGCGCCGGAGTTCAACCTGAACCTCGCGCCGGCGCTGCGCGCGGCGGGCATCCCCACGGTGCAGTACGTCAGCCCGCAGGTCTGGGCCTGGCGGCAGGGCCGGGTGGAGAAGATGGCGAGCTTCCTCGACCTCGTGCTGTGCCTGCTGCCCTTCGAGAAGCGCTTCTACGACAGGCACGGGCTCGCGGCCGAGTTCGTGGGTCATCCGCTCGCCGACCAGGTGCCGCTCGTGCCCGACCGGGCCGGTGCGCGCGCGAGCCTGGGTCTGCCGCCGGTCGGGGAGCTGGTCGCGGTGCTGCCGGGCAGCCGCCTAGGCGAGGTGACCCGCCTCGCCGCCGACTTCGCCGGCGCGGTCGCGCTGCTTGCGGAGCGGCGGCCCGGGATCGCCTTCGTGGCGCCGACCGCCGGGCCGCGGACCCGCGCTGCGTTCGAGGCGGCGCTCGCCGCGCAAGCGCCCGGCGTTGCGGTGACGGTCACCGACGGTGGCGCAGGGCGTGCGCTTGCCGCGGCCGACGTGGCGCTGGTCGCCTCCGGCACGGCGACGCTCGAGGCGCTGCTCGCCAAGCGGCCGATGGTCGTCGCCTACCGTCTCGGCAGGCTCACCGCGTGGATGCTCAGGTCGTTCGGCCTGATGAAGGCGCCGTTCTTCGCGCAGCCGAACCTGCTGGCGGGCCGGGGCGTGGTGCCCGAGATCTTCCAGGAGGACGTCACCGCCAGCCGGCTCGCCGCGGAGCTCGAGCGCTGGCTCGATGCGTCCGGCGAGCGCGAGGCGCTCGTCGGCACGTTCGAGGGGATCCACCGCGAGCTGCGCCGCGACGCCAGCGCGCGCGCGGCCGAGGCGGTGCTGCGGCTGGTGGAACAGGCCAGGATCCCCGAGTCCCGGACGGCGCCGTGACCGGGCGGGAAATGCCCGGCCCGGGGTCACGAACCCTCGTCGCCGGCGTCGACGAGGCGGGCCGCGGGCCGCTCGCCGGGCCGGTGTTCGCGGCGGCGGTGATTCTCGACCCGGATCGGCCGGTGGCCGGGCTCGCCGACTCGAAGCGCCTGAGCGAGGCTGCCCGCGAGCGGCTCGACGGGGAACTGCGCCGCCGGGCGCTCGCCTTCGGCCTCGGCCTGGCGGACGCCGGGGAGATCGACCGGATCAATGTCCGCGAGGCGACCTTCCTCGCGATGCGCCGGGCGCTCGTCGCGCTGGCCTCGCGCGGGGCGGCGCCTGGCCTCGTTCGCGTGGACGGCAACGCGCTGCCGCGCCCGGACGGGCTCGGCTTCGAGTGCCGCTGGGAAGCCGTCGTCGGCGGCGACGCGAGCGTCGCGGAGATCAGCGCGGCGAGCATCCTGGCGAAGTGCGCGCGCGACGCGTGGATGCGCGAGGCCGCGCGCCGGTTCCCCGGCTACGGCTTCGAGGTCCACAAGGGCTACGGGACGGCCGCGCATTTTCAGGCACTTGCGGCGCTCGGCCCCTGCAGCCTGCACCGCCGGTCCTTCGCGCCGCTAAAATCGGGACCGGCCCGGCGCTGAGTCCCCGCGCGATGCCCCAGTTCGTCCACCTGCGCCTGCACACCGAGTACTCGCTGGTCGACAGCGTACTGCGTGTGCCCGCGCTGATGGAGGCGGTGGCCGCGGCCGGGATGCCGGCCGTCGCGCTGACCGACCAGGGCAACCTGTTCGCCATGGTCAAGTTCTACCGCGGCGCGCTGGCGAAGGGCCTCAAGCCCATCGTCGGCGTGGACGCGCTGCTGCGCGAGTCCGGCGAGCGCGCCGAGCCCTCCCGGCTGACGCTGCTGGCCAAGGATCTCGCTGGCTACCGCAACCTCACGCGGCTGGTCTCGCGCGCCTGGCTCGAGGGGCAGCAGCGCGGCGTGCCGCTGCTCGATCGCGAGTGGCTCGACCCGCGCTCGACCGGCGGCCTGATCGCGCTCTCCGGTGCCCGTGAGGGCGACGTGGGCCGGGCGCTGCTCGCCGGCCGGGCCGACGAGGCGGAGCGGCTGCTCGAAGGCTGGCTCGCGCTGTTCGGCGACCGCTACTACCTCGAGGTGCAGCGCACCGGCCGCTCGGGCGAGGAGGAGTACCTGCGCGGCGTGCTGGGGCTCGTGGCCGTGCGCCCGGCCCCGGTCGTCGCGACCAACGACGTGCGCTTCCTGTCGCGCGAGGACTTCGAGGCCCACGAGGCGCGGGTCTGCATCCACGACGGGGCGCTGCTCGACGATCCGGCGCGGCCGCGGCGCTACAGCGACCAGCAGTACCTGCGCACGCCGGAGGAGATGGCGGAGCTGTTCGCGGACCTGCCGGAAGCCCTCGAGAACAGCGTCGAGATCGCGCGGCGCTGCTCGCTCGAGATCGCGCTGGGCAAGTCCTTCCTGCCCGACTTCCCCGTGCCGTCCGGCATGACGCCGGCGCTGTTCCTGCGCGAGCAGGCGGCCCGCGGGCTCGCGGACCGGCTCGAGGCGATGACCCGCGCGGCGCAGCTCAAGGTCCGCGACCTGCCGCGCGAGGAGTACGAGCAGCGCCTCGCGCAGGAACTCGACGTGATCTGCGGGATGGGCTTCGAGGGCTACTTCCTGATCGTCGCCGACTTCATCCGCTGGGCCCGGGAGAACGGCGTGCCGGTGGGCCCGGGGCGTGGCTCCGGCGCCGGCTCCCTGGTCGCCTACGCCCTCGGCATCACCGACCTCGACCCGCTGCAGCACGGCCTGCTGTTCGAGCGCTTCCTCAATCCCGAGCGCGTGTCGATGCCGGACTTCGACGTCGACTTCTGCATGGAGCGGCGCGACCGGGTGATCGACTACGTCGCGCGGACCTACGGGCGCGAGCGCGTGTCGCAGATCATCACCTTCGGGACCATGGCCGCGAAGGCCGTGGTGCGCGACGCGGGCCGGGTCCTCGGCCTGTCCTACGGCTTCAACGACTCGATCGCCAAGCTTATCCCCTTCGAGCTCGGCATCACGCTGGACGACGCGCTGCAGAAGGAGCCCGAGCTGGCGCGACGCTACCGCGAGGAGGACGAGGTCCGCGACCTGATCGACCTCGCCCGCAGCCTCGAGGGACTCGCCCGCAACGCCGGGACGCACGCCGGCGGCGTCGTGATCGCGCCTTCGGTGCTGACCGACTTCGCGCCGCTGTTCTGCGAGGAGGGCAGCGCGAGCGTCGTCAGCCAGTTCGACAAGGACGACGTCGAGCAGGCCGGCCTGGTGAAGTTCGACTTCCTCGGCCTCAGGACGCTCACGATCATCGACTGGACGGTCGCCACCGTCAATCGCGAGCGGGCGGCGCGCGGCGAGGCGCCGTTCGATCTCGCCGCGCTGCCGCTCGACGACGCCGGCACCTACCGCCTGCTCAAGTCCTGCCGCACCACGGCGGTGTTCCAGCTCGAGTCGCGCGGCATGAAGGACCTGATCCGCCGCCTGCAGCCGGACTGCTTCGAGGACATCGTCGCGCTGGTCGCGCTGTTCCGGCCCGGTCCGCTGCAGTCCGGCATGGTCGACGACTTCATCGCCCGCAAGCACGGCCGCAACGACGGGCCGATCGACTACCTGCACCCGGCGCTCGAGCCGGTGCTGAAGCCCACCTACGGCGTGATCCTGTACCAGGAGCAGGTCATGCAGATCGCGCAGGTGCTGGCCGGCTACACGCTCGGCGGCGCGGACCTGCTGCGGCGCGCGATGGGCAAGAAGAAGCCGGAGGAGATGGCCAAGCAGCGCTCGGTGTTCGTCGAGGGCGCGACGGCGCGCGGCGTGCGCGAGGCGCAGGCCGCGCACATCTTCGACCTGATGGAGAAGTTCGCCGGCTACGGCTTCAACAAGTCGCACTCGGCCGCCTACGCGCTGCTCTCCTACCAGACGGCCTGGCTCAAGGCGCACTACCCGGCGGCCTTCATGGCGGCCGTGCTGTCCTCGGACATGGACAAGACCGAGAAGGTGGTCACCTTCATCGACGAGTGCGCCGGCATCGGCCTGACCGTGCTGCCGCCGGACGTCAACGAGTCCTGCTACCAGTTCACCGTGGCCGACCCCAAGACCATCCGCTACGGCCTCGGCGCGGTGAAGGGCGTGGGGCAGGGCGCGGTCGAGGCGCTCATGCAGGAGCGCGAGGCGGGCGGCCCGTTCCGCGACCTCGGCGACCTGTGCCGGCGCATCGACCTGGCGAAGATGAACCGGCGCACGCTCGAGGCGCTGATCCGCGCCGGCTGCATGGACGGGCTCGGGCCGAACCGCGCGACGCTCATGCACCACCTGCCGCTCGCGATGCAGCTCTCCGAGCAGAGCACGCGCGCCGCCGAGGCGGGGCAGGTCGACCTTTTCGGGATGCCGCAGGAGGGGCGCGCCGGGGCCGCGCCGCCGCCGGTCGAGATGGAGCAGGTGCCCGAGTGGAGCGAGGCGGTGCGCCTGCAGGGCGAGCGCGACACGCTGGGCCTGTTCCTGACCGGCCACCCGATCGCCGAGTACGAGGCCGACCTGCGCCACCTGGTGTCGGGGCGGATCGCCGACGTCGCGGCCGGCAAGCCGGTCGGCGAGCAGCGCGGCTTCGGGGGCGGGCGCACGGTGACCGTCGCGGGGCTGGTGCTCGAGATCAGGAAGCGCGGCAATCGCACCACGCTGATCCTCGACGACCGCAGCGGGCGGCTCGAGGTCTCGCTGTTCGACGATGTCTTCCAGCAGCATCGCGACCTGATCGCCCGCGACGCCATCCTGCTGGTGGAAGGCCAGCTGCGCTTCGACGAGTTCATCGAGGACTGGCGCCTCAACGCCCGCAAGCTGACCCACATCGACTCGGCGCGCGAGCGCGAGGCGCGGCGCATCGTGCTGCGCTGGCCGTCGAACGGCAACGGGCTGCGGCTCGTCGGCGAGCTCGAGGAGGCCCTCAGGCCGCAACTCGGCGGCTCCTGCGGCGTCGCGCTGCACTACGCCTCACAGGACGCCCGCGCCGCCATCGCGCTCGGCCAGGACTGGCAGGTCCGGCCGACGCGGGCGCTGATCGAGCGGCTGGTCCAGCTGGTGGGGCGGGATGGGGTCAGGGTGGTGTACGGGCAGAACAGGGTGACCGGTGACCAGTGACCGGTGACCAGTGACCGGTGACCGGCCAAGCCGGGCATTGCCACCGAGCGAGGTTCCGGCCGATCACTGATCACCGATCACCGGTCACTTCGCCCGGTTCACGGCTCACGATCCCCATGCGCTAGACTCGCGGCGATAACGACGACGGGACCTCCCCATGGCCATGCAATTCCTCGACTTCGAACAGCCGATCGCCGAGCTCGAGGCGAAGATCGACGAGCTCAAGCACCTCGGCAGCGATTCGGACATCAACATCGAGGAGGAGGTGACGCGCCTCGAGGCCAAGAGCCGGGCGCTCACGCGCAGCATCTTCAAGAGCCTGACGCCCTGGCGCGTGGCGCAGCTCGCGCGCCACCCGCAGCGGCCGTACACGCTCGACTACATCCCGCAGCTGTTCACCGAGTTCGCCGAGCTGCACGGCGACCGCATGTTCTCGGACGACCCGGCCGTGGTCGGAGGGCTCGCGCGCCTCGACGGGCGCCCGGTGGTCGTGATCGGCCAGCAGAAGGGGCGCGACACCAAGGAACGCGTGCGGCGCAACTACGGCATGCCGAAGCCGGAGGGCTACCGCAAGGCCTTGCGCCTGATGAAGCTGGCCGAGCGGTTCCAGGTGCCGCTGGTCACGCTGATCGACACGCCCGGCGCCTACCCGGGCGTGGGCTCGGAGGAGCGCAACCAGTCCGAGGCCATCGCGCGCAACCTGTTCGAGATGTCGAGCCTGGCCGTCCCGGTGGTCAGCTGCGTGATCGGCGAAGGCGGCTCCGGCGGCGCGCTCGCGATCGGCGTCTGCGACCGCCTGCTGATGCTCCAGTACAGCATCTACTCGGTGATTTCGCCGGAGGGCTGCGCCTCGATCCTCTGGAAGAGCGCCGACAAGCGCGAGCTCGCGGCGGAGGCGATGTGGATCACGGCGGACCGGCTGCGTCGCCTGCGGCTCGTCGACGAGGTCGTGCGCGAGCCGCTCGGCGGGGCGCACCGCGACGCGCAGTCGATGGCCGAGGCGCTGAAGACGGCGCTCTCGCACCACCTCGCGGAAGTCGAGGCGCTTCCGGTCGGCGAGCTCCTCGAGCGCCGCCACGCGCGGCTTCGCGCCTTCGGCGTCTACGGGCAAGCCTAGCAAGGCTGCCCGCCCGCGCCCCGCTGCGTCGGCTGCGGCATGAATCCCGGACGGACCACGACGACCCTGCCGGACGAGGTCGAGCAGGTCCTCGCCCGGCTCGCGCCGGGCTGGCCCGCGGCGCGCCTGTGCGTCGCGCTGTCGGGCGGCGTCGACTCGGTGGCGCTGCTCGCGGCCTGCGCGGTGCTGCGCCCGCGTCACCCGGACCTCGTCCTGCGCGCGCTGCACGTCAACCACGGGCTGCAGGCTGGCGCCCCAGCCTGGGAAGCGCACTGCCGCCGCCTGTGCGACGGGCTCGCGGTGCCGCTGGGCGTGCTCGGCCTGGCGCTCCGGCCGGCCCGCGGCGCGAGCGTCGAGGCCGCGGCGCGCGACGCGCGCTACGCGGCGCTCGCCGCGAGCCTCGGGCCCGGCGAGGCGCTGCTGACGGCCCACCACCAGGACGACCAGCTCGAGACGGTGCTGCTGCAGCTGCTGCGGGGCGCCGGCCTGCGGGGACTCTCGGCGATGCCCGCGCGTGCCGTGCTGGGCCCTGGCCTGCACCTGAGGCCGATGCTCGGCCTGCCACGCCGCGCGCTCGAGGCTTACTGCCGCGAGGCGGGGCTCGGCTGGGTCGAGGACCCGATGAACGGGCCGGACGGTTCCGACCGTGGTTACCTGCGCGCGCGAGTGACGCCGGCCCTCGCCGACCGCTGGCCGGCGGCCGCGCGGTCGGCATCGCGCACGGCGCGGCACCTCGCCGAGGCGCAGGGCCTGCTCGACGACCTCGCGGCCGCCGACGCGGCCACGGTCGCGGACGGCGCCTGCCTGCGGGTCGCTCCGCTCGCCGGCCTGTCGCGGCCGCGCCAGGCGAACCTGCTGCGCTGGTGGCTGCGCGGGCAGGGGCTCGGCGCGCCGTCGACCGCGCGCCTCGAAGCCTGCCTGCGGCAGATGCTCGACGCTCGGGAGCATGCGCTGCCCGTGGTCCGCTGGCCGCGAGGCGAGATCCGCCGCTGGCGAGGGCGGCTCTACGCGATGCGGCCGATGCCGGCGACGGCCCCCGGGCCCTGGGCCTTCGGCCCAGAGGCGGAGTGCAGCGTGCCCGGCGTCGGGCGGGTGGTGCTGGCGCCTGTCCGCGGCGAGGGGCTCGATCCGGGCCGGCTGGACGCGAGCCTCCGGTTGCAGCTTCGCCATGGCGGTGAGCGCATCCAGCTCGCGGGCCTCGCGCGTCCCGCGCCGCTCGACGAGCTGTTCCGCAAGTCGGGCGTGCCGCCGTGGATCCGCGACCGGACCCCGCTGCTCTACGCGGGCCCCCGATTGCTGGCCGTTGGCAGCCGGTGGATCGATGCGAAGGCCGCCGCGCGGCCGGGAGAACCGGGCGTCGTCCTGCGCTGGGAGCCTGAGCCGGGCGCATGAGCGCGGCGATGCCGCGCGTGCGGCCGGCGGCCTGCGCGCGACTGAGGAACGCGACGGCGGCGCCGGGCGGCAGGAAGGCGCGGCGGGTGGCCGCCACCGCCGCCATGCGGTAGACTGATTCCCCGTCGTGAAACGGGCCCGACGATGGCCGCCCCCGGCCAGTCAGCGCGGGTCTTCTCCGGTTTGTCCGTCGCGGCGGGGTTCCCGATGACCCGTTTTGTATTCGTGACCGGCGGCGTGGTGTCCTCGCTCGGCAAGGGCATCGCGGCGGCCTCCCTCGGCGCCATCCTCGAGGCCCGCGGCCTCAAGGTGTCGATGGTCAAGCTCGACCCGTACATCAACGTCGATCCGGGCACCATGAGCCCGTTCCAGCACGGCGAGGTCTTCGTCACCGCCGACGGCACCGAGACCGACCTGGACCTCGGCCATTACGAGCGCTTCGTGCGCTGCACCACCGGCCGCAACAGCAATTTCACGACGGGCCGCATCTACGAGCGTGTGATCGCCAAGGAGCGCCGCGGCGATTACCTCGGCGCGACGGTGCAGGTCATCCCGCACATCACCGACGAGATCCGCCGCTCGATCAAGCTCGGCGCCGGCGACGCCGACGTCTGCATGGTGGAGATCGGCGGCACGGTCGGCGACATCGAGTCGCTGCCCTTTCTCGAGGCCATCCGCCAGATGGGCGTGGAGCTCGGGCGCAACCGCTGCGTTTACCTGCACCTGACGCTGGTGCCGGTGGTCGGCGGCTCCGGGGAGATCAAGACCAAGCCCACCCAGCACTCGGTGAAGGAGCTGCGCGGCATCGGCATCCAGCCGGACATCCTCCTGTGCCGCTGCAAGGACCCGCTGCCGGACGAACAGCGCCGCAAGATCGCGCTGTTCACCAACGTCGAGGAGCGGGCGGTCATCTCGGCGGTCGACGCCGACGACATCTACCGGATCCCGCTGCTGCTCCACGAGCAGCGCCTCGACGACATCGTCTGCGACAAGCTCGGCCTCGAGGCGCGGCCCGCGGACCTGCGCGAGTGGGAGCAGGTGGTCGCCGCACGCCACGCCTACGAGGCGACCGTCAACATCGCGATGGTCGGCAAGTACGTGCAGATCCGCGACTCCTACATCTCGCTCAACGAGGCGCTGCAGCACGCCGGGCTCAAGACCCGGACCCGCGTGCGCGTGCACTACCTCGAGTCGGTGGACATCGAGAAGACCGGCACCGGCTGCCTCGCGGACATGGACGCGATCCTCGTGCCCGGCGGCTTCGGCGAGCGCGGCATCGAGGGCAAGATCGCCGCGGTCCGCTACGCCCGCGAGCACGGCATCCCCTATCTCGGCATCTGCCTCGGGATGCAGGTCGCGGCCATCGAGTTCGCCCGCGACGTGCTCGGGCTCGAGGCGGCGCACTCGACGGAATTCAGCCGCAAGACCCCGGATCCCGTGATCGCGCTGATCACGGAGTGGCGCGACCAGAGCGGCGTGGTGGAGACCCGGAACGAGTCGAGCCAGCTCGGCGGCAGCATGCGCCTCGGTGCGCAGCAGGTGCGCCTCGAGCCGGGCACCCGGATGCAGGCGATGTACGGCGGCGAGACCGTGCTGGAGCGGCACCGCCACCGCTACGAGTTCAACAACGGCTACCTCGAGCGCATGCAGGCCGCCGGCCTCGTGTTCTCCGGCTTCTCCACCGACGAGCTGGTCGAGGCGATCGAGCTGCCGTCGCACCCCTGGTTCGTGGCAGTGCAGTTCCACCCGGAGTTCACCTCGAACCCGCGCGACGGGCACCCGCTGTTCGCGGGCTTCGTGCGCGCGGCGCGCCAGTGCGCGGCGAGCCGCCTGCCGCGGGCGGCGAGCGCATGAGGCTCGCGGGATTCGAGGTCGGCCCGGCCGAGCCGCTGTTCCTGATCTCCGGGCCCTGCGTGGTCGAGAGCGAGGGCCTCACGCTCGAGATCGCGGGCCGGCTCAGGGACATGACCGCGTCGCTCGGCATCCCGTTCGTCTTCAAGGCGTCCTACGACAAGGCCAACCGCTCCTCGCGCAGCTCCTACCGTGGGCCCGGCATGGACGAGGGCCTGCGTGTGCTCGCCGAGGTGCGGCGCCAGATCGGCGTCCCGGTGCTGACCGACGTGCACGAGGACACCCCGCTCGCCGAGGTCGCCGCCGTCGTCGACGTGCTGCAGACGCCGGCGTTCCTCTGCCGGCAGACCAACTTCATCGTCTCGGCCTGCTCGCAGGGCAAGCCGGTGAACATCAAGAAAGGCCAGTTCCTCAGCCCCTGGGAGATGGCGAACGTGGTCGAGAAGGCCCGCTCGACCGGCAACGGGCAGGTGATGGTCTGCGAGCGGGGCTTCAGCTTCGGCTACAACAACCTGGTCTCGGACATGCGCTCGCTGTCCGTGATGCGGGCCTTCGGCGCGCCGGTGGTGTTCGACGCCACCCACTCCGTGCAGCTGCCGGGCGGGAAGGGCAGCGCCTCGGGCGGGCAGCGCGAGTTCGTCCCGGTGCTCGCGCGCGCCGCGGCGGCGGCCGGCGTGGCCGGGATCTTCATGGAAACCCATCCGCGGCCGGAGGAGGCGCTCTCCGACGGCCCGAACGCCTGGCCGCTGCCGCGCATGCAGTCCCTGCTGTCGACGCTCGTCGAGCTCGACCGCGCCGTGAAATCGAGGCCTTTCGAGGAGGACACGCTGTGAGCCGCATCGCCGACATCCGGGGTCGCGAGATCGTCGACTCCCGGGGCAATCCCACGGTCGAGGCCGACGTCGTCCTGGAGTCAGGCGCGACCGGCCGCGCCGCCGTTCCCTCGGGCGCCTCGACCGGCACGCGCGAGGCGGTCGAGCTGCGCGACGGCGACGCCGGCCGCTACCTCGGCAGGGGCGTGCGCAAGGCGGTCGGCCACGTCAACGGCGAGATCCGCGGCGCGATCGTCGGGCTCGACGCGGCCGACCAGGCCGGCATCGACGCCCGGCTCTGCAGCCTCGACGGCACCGAGAACAAGTCGCGCCTGGGCGCGAACGCCATCCTCGCGGCCTCGCTGGCCGTCGCGCACGCCGCGGCCCGCGAGCAGGGCGTCGGGCTCTACCGGCTGCTCGGCGGGGCGGAAGCCTGCGTGATGCCCGTGCCGATGATGAACATCATCAACGGCGGCGCGCACGCCGACAACAGCCTCGACATCCAGGAGTTCATGATCCTTCCGGTCGGCGCGCCGACCTTCGCGGAGGCGCTGCGCTACGGCGCGGAGGTGTTCCACACCCTGAAGAAGCTGCTGCATTCGCGCGGTCTCGCGACCGCGGTCGGCGACGAGGGCGGTTTCGCGCCGAACCTCGACTCGAACGAGGCCGCGCTCGGGGTGATCCTCGAGGCGATCGAGAAGGCGGGCTACAAGCCTGGCAAGGACATCTACCTCGGCCTCGACGTGGCGAGCAGCGAGTTCTTCAAGGACGGGAAGTACCACCTCGAGTCCGAGGCGCGGCACTTCACGCCGGACGAATTCGGCGCCTACCTCGCCGGTCTCGCCGGCCGCTATCCCGTGATCACCATCGAGGACGGCATGGCCGAGGGCGACTGGGACGGCTGGGCGGGCCTCACCGCGCGCCTCGGCAGCCGGACGCAGCTGGTCGGCGACGATCTGTTCGTCACCAACACCCGGATCCTGGCCGAAGGCATCCGCCGCAAGGTGGCCAACTCGATCCTCATCAAGCCGAACCAGATCGGCACGCTCTCGGAAACCCTGGCCGCGATCGACATGGCGAGCCGCGCCGGCTACACGGCGGTGGTCTCCCACAGGTCAGGCGAGACCGAGGACAGCACGATCGCCGACATCGCGGTCGCGACCGCGGCGACCCAGATCAAGACCGGCTCGCTCTCCCGCTCAGACCGCATGGCGAAGTACAACCAGCTGCTGCGGATCGAGGCGGAACTCGGCGCGAAGGCGCGGTACGCGGGGCGGGAGGCGTTTCCGGACGGGGTGCTGCGGTGAGGGCAGGCGCCAACCGTCAGTGACCGGTGACCGGTGATCGGTGATCGGCCAAGCCGGGCACTGCTGAATCAGGCGTTACCTTGTCGCGCGCGGGCGAGGCGGCCAGGGCCACCCGGATCGAGCGAGTAAGTTCTTGCCGAGCGAGCGCAGTGGTGGCCCAGGCCGGGCCCCGCCCGCGCGCCAGGTCCGCCACCGATCCAGCGTTCTGGCCGATCACCGATCACCGATCACCGGTCACTCTGATGTACTGCCCGCGATTCAACTCCCTGCTCCCTTCTGCTAGGCTCCCGCCCTCATGAGGCTCTTCGCCGTCCTTCTGCTCGCCGCGTTGGTGCTCCTCCAGTACCGGCTGTGGGTCTCCGACGAGGGCATGCGCGAAGTGCTGCAGCTGCGCGAGGCGGTCGAGGCCCAGCGCAGCGAGAATGCGGGACTCGTCGAGCGCAACGGGCAGCTGAAGGCGGAGGTCGCCGACCTCAAGGGCGGCCTCACGGCGCTCGAGGAGCGCGCGCGGCACGATCTCGGCATGGTCGCTCCCGGCGAGACCTTCTACCAGGTCGTGGATCCGGCCGACCTGCCGCCGCCGGGCGCAGCGCCCGCGCCGGCCACCCGCCAGGCCGCGGCCACGCCCGCGGCCCGCTGACTCCATGTCCGGCCGGCTGTGGTACGTCGTGCCGGCGGCCGGCGCGTCGCGCCGCATGGGCGGCGGCCCGCCCAAGCAGTATCTGAAGTGCCTGGGACGCAGCGTCCTCGAGTGGGCGCTCGCGCCCTTCGCCGGCAACGCCCGATTCGCGGGCGGTGCGGTGGCCCTCGCCGCCGGCGACGGCGGCTGGAGCGGACTGCCCGCGGCGCTGCGTGAGCAGGTGCGAACGGCGACCGGCGGCGCGGAGCGCGCCGACTCGGTGCTGGCCGGCCTGCGCGTCCTGCCGGCGGCCGACGACGACTGGATCCTGGTGCACGACGCGGCGCGGCCCTGCCTGCCGCCGGCCGACCTCGACCGCCTGATCGAGGCCTGCGAGGGTGACGCCGTCGGCGGCCTGCTCGCGCTGCCGGTCGCCGACACGCTGAAGCGTGCCGACGGGACGCGGGTCGCCGCCACCGTGGCGCGCGAGGGGCTCTGGCGCGCGCTGACGCCGCAGATGTTCCGCCGCGGCCTGCTCGAGCGTGCGCTCGAGGCGGCCGCGCGCTCCGGCGCCACGCCGGGCGACGAGGCGACCGCGATCGAGGGCCTCGGCCAGCGACCGCTGCTCGTCGAGGGCTCGGCACTCAACGTCAAGGTGACGCGGCCCTCGGATCTTGCGCTCGCGGCGGCCTGCCTCGCCGCGCTGGGAGTCGCCGCATGAGGGTCGGCAACGGCTTCGACGTGCACCGCTTCGGGCCCGGCGACCACGTCGTGCTGGGCGGCGTCCGCATCCCGCACAACTCCGGTCTCATCGCCCACTCGGACGGCGACGTGGTCCTGCACGCGCTCGCCGACGCGCTGCTCGGCGCGGCGGCGGCCGGCGACATCGGCCAGCATTTCCCGGACTCCGACGGGCGCTGGCGCGGCGCCGACAGCAGGGTGCTGCTGCGCGCGGTCCGCGCGGTCGTCGAGGCCCGCGGCCTGCGCGTCGCGCAGTGCGACGTCACGGTGATCGCCGAGGCGCCGCGGGTCGGTCCGCACCGCGAGGCGATGCGCGCGAACATCGCCGCCGACCTCGGGCTCGCGCGGGAGGCGGTGAGCGTCAAGGCGACGACGACCGAAGGCCTGGGTTTCCCGGGCCGCGGGGAGGGCATCGCGGCGCTCGCGACGGCCGTGCTCGAAGTCGCGCCGCGCGACCCGTGAGCGACGCCGGGCCGTTCGTTCCTGCCGCCTGGCGGACGCTGGCGCTCGCGCCGCCGCGCGCCTCCGGCGAGCCACGCGGCGTCGCGCGGATCAAGGTCGAGCCGGGCGACTTCCGGGTCGAGGAGCGCCTCGGCTTCGATGCCGACGGCGGCAGCGCGCACCTGCTGCTGCGCGTCGAGAAAACCGACGCCAACACCCTGTTCGTGGCGCGCCGCCTGGCGCGCGCGGCGGGCCTGCGCCCGCAGGACGTCGGTTTCGCGGGCCTGAAGGACCGGCGGGCGGTCGCCATCCAGTGGTTCTCGGTCCCGGCCGGACGGCCGCCGCGCGACCTTGCCGGGTTCGAGGGGCCGGGCTTCCGGGTGCTCGACGTGCTGCCCCACTCGCGCAAGCTGAGGCGCGGCGCGCTCGCCGGCAACCGGTTCCGGATCGTGTTGCGGGACGTCGCGGGCGAGCGGCAGGAGCTGGAGCGGCGGCTGTCACGCGTCGCCGCGCACGGCGCGCCGAACTACTTCGGCCCGCAGCGCTTCGGCCGGGACGGCGCCAACCTCGAGTCGGTCGCCGCCTGGACCGGCGGCGGCGCGCTGCCGGTGGAACGCGAGTCGCGTGCCTTCGTGCTCTCGGCGGCCCGCGCGCTCACTTTCAACGCGCTGCTCGCCGCGCGAGTCGAGGCCGGCAGCTGGGACCGGCTCCTGCCCGGCGAAGTGGTGAGCCTCGACGGCACGGCGAGCGTCTTCGTCGCGGAAGAGATCGACTCCGGGCTCGAGGCGCGTTGCGCCACTGGCGACGTCCATCCGTCCGGCCCGTTGCCCGGCCGCGGCGGCCTGCAGCCGGCCCTCGAGGCCGGCGTGGTCGAGGCCGCGGCGCTCGCGCCCTTCGCCGCGCTGGTCGCGGCGCTGTGCGAGGCGGGAGTCGAGGCGGCCCGCCGCCCGCTGCGCGTCCTGCCGCGGGCGCTCGAGCACCACTGGCTCGACGGCGCGCTGGCGGTGTCGTTCGAGCTGCCGCGCGGCGCCTTCGCCACGGCCGTGCTCGCGGAGGTGGCCGGCCTCGACCTGCAGGAGGCGGAGTCAGGCTGAGCGGCGCAGCAGCACGCAGAGCGCGCCCGTGCCGCCCTGGGCGGGCCGGGCCGAGCTGAAGGCGAGCACGGCGTCATGCTTGCGCAGCCACAGGTTCACCGACTTCTTCAGCACCGGACCGCGCGGACCGGAGCCGCGGCCCTTGCCGTGCACGATGCGCACGCAGGACAGGCGGCGCGCCGTGGCCGACGCGAGGAAGTCGCGCAGGACGTCGCGCGCCTGGACGGCCGTCAGGCCGTGCAGGTCGAGCTCGTCCTCGATGGCGTAGCGCCCTCGGCGCAGGCCCTTCAGCACGGCTGCGGGCACGCGGTCCCTGCCGAAGTGCAGCTCCTCGCCGCTCTCGACCTCGAGTTCCTCGGGAAGGTGGTCGAGCGAGTCTTCGAGCGCCGCGCGCTCGTCGGCGCGCCGGAAGGCCGCCGCCGGACGGGGCGGCGGCGGACGCAGGTCGCGGCGCTTCGGCGCCAGCGGGCGCGCGCCCTCGACGGCCTTGCGAAACAGCTCCAGATCGTCCTCGCCCATGCCGGCCTCGCGCTGCTTCGGGGCGGCCGCGGCGGGTGCCTCGGCGGCCGCGGTCGAGTATAGTGCCGCCGCGCCTGGCGGCGCGCTCTCCAGGACTGCTTTCGCAGCGCAAGGCCTTGAAGATTCTGCTCGCCAACGACGACGGCTACCGGGCTCCCGGCCTGCGCCACCTCAAGGAGGCGCTGACCGGCGTGGCGCCGCTCGTGGTCGTGGCGCCCGACCGCAACCGCAGCGGCGCAAGCCATTCGCTGACGCTCGACGTGCCCCTTCGGGTTCAGCGCGTCGACGAGAACACCTGGTACGTGATCAACGGCACGCCGACCGACTGCGTCCACCTGGCCATCACCGGCCTGTTCGAGGACGAGTTCGACATGGTCGTGGCCGGCGTCAACGACGGCGCGAACCTGGGCGACGACGTCCTGTACTCGGGCACGGTGGCGGCGGCGATCGAAGGGCGGTTCCTCGGGCTGCCGACCATCGCGGTCTCGCTGGTGCCCGAGCGCGGGCCCGCCCGCCACTTCGCGACGGGCGCGCGCGTCGCGCGCGAGCTGGTGGAGCGCCTCGTCGCCGAGCCGCTGCACCATTCCATGATTCTCAACGTGAACGTGCCCGACCTGCCGTACGAGGAGATCCGCGGCTTCGAGGCGACGCGTCTCGGCTATCGCCACCGCGCGGAGGCCGTGGTCAAGGCGTCGGATCCGCGCGGCCGGCCGATCTACTGGGTCGGCGCCGCCGGGCCCGGGCAGGACGCGGGCCCGGGCACCGACTTCCACGCCGTCGCCAGCGGCTACGTCTCGGTGACGCCCCTGCAGGTGGACCTGACCCGCCACGGCGCGATCGACGGGCTGCGGGACTGGCTGCGGGGGCAGGACGGTTGAACCGCGGGGCCGGAGAGACCGGGAACGCCGGCATCGGCATGACCTCGGCGCGCACGCGCGAGCGGCTGGTGCAGCGGCTGATGGAGCAGGGAATCCGCGACCCGCGCGTACTCGACCGCATCCGCAACGTGCCGCGGCACGCGTTCGTGGACGAGGCGCTCGCCAGCCGCGCCTACGAGGACACCGCGCTGCCGATCGGCCACTCGCAGACCATCTCCCAGCCCTATGTGGTGGCGCGCATGACCGAGGCGGTGACGGTCGGCGGCACGCCGGAGAAGGTGCTCGAGATCGGCACCGGCTGTGGCTACCAGACCGCGGTGCTGGCGCCGCTGGTGGGCAAGCTGTACTCGATCGAGCGCATCGCGCCGCTGCTCGAGAAGGCGCGGGAGCGCGTCCGCGCGCTGGGCATCCGCAACGTGCGCTTCAAGCACGGCGACGGCGCGGAGGGCTGGAAGACCCAGGCGCCCTTCGACGCGATCCTGGTCGCGGCCGCGCCGCACGCCGTGCCCGTCAAGCTGCTCGAGCAACTCAAGGACGGGGGCCGGCTGGTGGCGCCGATCGGTCCCGAGGGCCAGCAGGAGCTGCTGCGCCTGACGCGCCGCGGCGACCAGTACATGCGCGAGCGGCTGGGCTTCGTCAGCTTCGTCCCGCTGGTCGGGGGCGTATCCTAGGGAAGATGTCCCGACCGTCCCGTGCCGGCGGCCACCGCGCCTGGATCGCCGCTGCGCTCTCCCTCTGCCTGTGCACGAGCCTCGTCGCCGGTTGCGGCGGCGAGCCGCGCCGCCCTTCCGGGGCTGGTTACTACACGGTGCGTGCAGGCGACACGCTCTACTCCATCGCCACGCGCCACGGCCTCGACTACCGCGACCTCGCGCGCTGGAACGGCATCGGCCGCGACTACCTCATCCATCCGGGCCAGCGGCTCGCGCTGCGGCCGCCGGCCGGCCAGTCGACGACCCCGGTACCGCGGCCGCCCCCGGCATCCGCGCCTGCCGCGCCGGCGGCGCTGCCGGCGCCGCCGCGCTGGACCTGGCCGGTGGAGGGCGGGCGCGTGGCCGGCACGCTGCGCCAGCCGACCGGCGGCGTGGGGCTGCGGATCGACGGCGAATTCGGCCAGCCCGTGCTCGCCGCGGCGGACGGCCGCGTGGTCTACACGGGCAGCGGCCTGCGCGGCTACGGACAGCTGGTGATCGTGAGCCACGAGCGCGGCTGGCTCTCTGCCTACGGCCACAACTCGAGCGTGCTCGTGCGGGAATCCGACCAGGTGCGCGCCGGCCAGCGCATCGCGACCATGGGCAACGGGCCCGCGCAGCAGCCGATGCTCTACTTCGAGATGCGCATCGACGGCCGGCCGGTGGACCCGCTGAGCCAGCTGCCGGAGAGGAAGTGATCGGTGACCGGTGACCGGTGATCGGCCGGAAGTAGGGGACATTCCTTTCTTCCGTTTCCCTATTGAGGCAGGTGGCTGACCAGCGGCTCGTAAGGGCGGGAGGGAGTGTCCCCGCTTTCCCGCGCCTTGCGCGCGGGCGGGATCCGGCCTGGGCCACCGCTTCGCTCGCGCAGTCGGAACCTACGCGTTCACTCCGGGTGGCCCTGGCCTCCTCGCCCGCGCGCAGTAAGCGAACGCCCGATTCGGCACCGCCCGGTTCGGCCGGTCACCGGTCACCGATCACCGATCACCGATCACCGATCACCGATCACCGATCACCGATCACCGATCACCAATGATCAAGGCCACCGCCACGTTCCGCCCCTCGAGCAGCAGGACGTTGTAGGTGCGGCAGGCCGCCGCGTTGTCCATGACCTCGAGGCCGACGCCGCGTTGAGCCGCGTGGGCGAGGACCTCCGGGGGCGGAAACACCTGCCTCTCGCCGGTGCCGAGCACCACGAGGTCCGGGCCGAGGGCAAGCACCGCGTCCAGTTGCGCAAGCTCCAGGCGCGCCGCGTCGCGCACCGGCCAGTCCGGCAGCGCCTCGCGCGCCGTCAGCACCACGCTCGCGGTGAACACGCGCTCGCGGACGCGGACCTCGCCGGGCCCCCGGGCGGTGATCGCGTTGACCGGGCCATTGTTTTCCAGCGTGAACTTCATGGCCGCCGCACTATACCGGCCGTGGTGGCCGTGCGCCGGTATCATGTCGCCCCCATGTCCTGGTTCGCGCTCGCCATCGCCGACCTCGCCGCGCCCGAAGGGACCGCTGGCCTGCCGCGGCTGCCGGCGCTCGAGCGGCTGCTCGCGCGCGGCGAACGCAGGCCCGGGCCGGCCGACTTCCGCCGCTGGATCCTGACGCTCGCCGGCCTCGTGCCGCCGCTGCGCCTGCCGCTCGCCTCGGTCATGGCCGGCCGGCCCGGCCACTGGGCGCTCGCGACGCCGGTGCATCTCGTGGCGGGACTCGATCGCGTGCACCTGCACCCCGGTGGGCTGCCGGCTACGACGCCGGCTGAACTCGCGGCGATCGCGGCGAGCTTCAACGCCGCGCTCGGCGGCGACGGACTCGCGCTCGAGCCGGCCGGGCCGTCGCTCGGCCTGCTCTCGCTGGCCCGGCCCGTCTCGGCCGACACCCACGACCCGGCCCCGCTCGCCGGCCGCGAGGCCGGCGCCTGGCTCCCTTCGGGACCCGACGGTGGCTGGTTGCGCCGCCTGATGACCGAGGCGCAGATGCTGCTGCACGGTCATCCGGTGAACAGCGCGCGGGAGGCGCGTGGCGAGGCACCGGTCAACGGCCTGTGGCTGTGGGGAACGGGCGGGGAGGCGCTGCCCGCGCTGCCCGCCGGGCTGCCGCCGCTCGAGACGGCCGATCCCTTCCTCGCCGCACTGTGGCGGAACTCGGCCGGCACGGTGAGCGCGCCGGCTGCGGCGTTCGGCGACCGGCCGCCCGGGCCGCGCATCGTGACCCTGGACCTCGCCGCGCTCGGGGGCACGCCGGCCGAGGCGCTGGAGCGCGCCGAGGCGCAGTGGTTCGCGCCGCTCGAGCGCGCGCTGGCTCCGGGAGGGATCGAAAGACTCGACCTCTTCGTCGCGGGACGGGCGTTGCGCGCGGCGCCGCGACACCGGCTGAAGTTCTGGCGCCGGGCGCGGCCCTGGCAGGAGGCCGTGGCGTGAGCCCGCGGACGATCCAGCGGCGCCCGGTCCCGGAGTGCGCCGGGCTGCCCGCCAGCCTGCACCCGGTCCTGCGGCGCGTGTATGCGGCGCGCGGGCTGCGCGCGGCCGGGGAGGTGGACCTCAGGCTCGCCGGGCTCCTGCCGGTCTCCTCGCTCGACGGCGTCGACGCGGCGGTGGACCTCCTGGTCGCGCATCTCGCGCGGCGCTCGCAGGTCGTCGTGGTCGGCGACTACGATGCGGACGGCGCGACCAGCACGGCGCTCGTCGTCCGGCAGCTGCGACGGCTCGGCTTTCCCGCCGTGGACTTCTGCGTGCCGGACCGGATGCGCCATGGCTACGGCCTGACGGCCGGGCTGGTGGACGAAATGACGGTCGAGCCACCGGCGCTGCTGATCACGGTCGACAACGGCGTGGCGGCCTTTGGCGGCATCGAGGCTGCCCGGCGCCGTGGGCTCGAGGTGCTGGTCACCGACCACCACCTGCCGGCGGTCTCGCTGCCGGCCTGCAACGCGATGGTGAACCCCAACCTCCGCGACGCGGCCTTCGGCAGCCGCGCGCTGGCCGGCGTCGGCGTCGCCTTCTACGTCATGGCGGCCCTCACCCGACGGCTCGAGTCGGAGCGCGGCGAGCGCCTGCCGCCCGTCGCCGACCTGCTCGACCTCGTGGCGCTCGGCACGGTCGCGGACCTCGTTCCGCTCGATCGCAACAACCGGATCCTCGTCCACGAAGGGCTGCGGCGCGTCCGCGCCGGCCGGGGCGTCGCCGGCATCCGCGCCCTGGCGGAGGTCGCCGGCCGCGCCGTGGGCCAGCTCGGTGCCCGCGACTTCGGCTTCGCGGTCGCGCCGCGCCTGAACGCCGCCGGCCGCATCGACGACATGTCGATCGGCATACGCTGCCTGCTTGCCGATCACCCGGGCGAGGCGCGGGCGCTCGCGGCGCGGCTCGACCGGATCAACGTCGAGCGACGCGAGATCGAGGAGCGGATGCGGGGCGAGGCGGTCGAGCTGGTGCGGCGGCTGCGTCTCGAGGAGGGCAGCCTGCCACCGGGCCTGGCGTTGTTCGACCCCGACTGGCACCCGGGCATCGTCGGCCTGGTGGCCTCGCGCATCAAGGAGCGGGTGCACCGGCCGGTCGTCGCTTTCGCGCCGGCGGGCGACGGCGAGCTGCGCGGCTCGGCGCGCTCGGTCGAAGGCGTGCACGTGCGCGACGTGCTGGAGGCGATCGACGTGCGCGAGCCCGGACTCATCCAGCGCTACGGCGGTCACGCCATGGCCGCGGGCCTGAGCCTCGAGGCGTCGCGCCTGCCGCGCTTCGCCGACGCGTTCGCCGACGAGGTCGGCCGCTGGTTGTCGCCCTCGCAGATGCGCGGCGTGATCGAGACCGACGGCGAGCTCAGCCCGCAGGAGCTCGCGCTCGACACGGCGCGGGCGCTTGCCGAGGGCGGTCCCTGGGGACAGGGTTTTCCCGAACCGGCGTTCGACGGCGAGTTCGAGGTGGTCGAGAGCCGCGTGGTGGCCACCCGCCACCTGAAGCTGTGGACGCGCGCCGCGCGCGACGCGAAGCCGGTCGAGGGCATCGCCTTCGGTCACTTCGACGCGCCGCAGGCGCAGACGCCGCCCCCCGGCGCGCGCGTCCGGCTGGCCTACCGCCTCGACGTCACGGAGTTCGGCGGCGCGCCGCGCCCGGAGATGAAGCTCGAGCTCGTGGAGCCGCTCGGCGGGCGCTGATCTGCTACCATTTCCAGCATGCTGCGCGGTGACCAGCGGTCTCGACTCGCAGCTCTCCTCCCGCGGCTCACAGTTCACGGCTCACGGCTCACGTAATCATGGAAATCGCCCCCCTTCGACGCTCCCTCAAGGACCTCGAGCAGCGCCTCGTCGCGCTGAGGGGGTACCTTTGAGTACGACCGCAAGCGCGAGCGCCTCGAAGAACTGAACCGCGAGCTCGAGAATCCCCGCATCTGGGACACGCCGGAGCGGGCCCAGGAGTTCGGCCGGGAGCGCTCCCGCCTCGCCGGCGCCATCGACGAGCTGGACGGCATCGCCCGGGGCATCGGCGATGCCGGCGAGCTGCTCGACCTGGTCGAGGCCGACGACGACGAGGCCGGCTTCGCGGAACTCGAGCGCGACGCGGGCAAGCTCGAGAAGCGGGTGGCGGCGCTCGAGTTCTCGCGCATGTTCCCGGGCGAGATGGACGCGCACAGCGCCTTCCTCGACATCCAGGCCGGCGCCGGCGGCACCGAGGCGCAGGACTGGGCGCAGATGCTGATGCGCATGTACCTGCGCTGGGCCGATGCGCGCGGCTTCGAGGTCGAAGTGGTCGACGAGAGCCCCGGCGAGGTCGCGGGCATCAAGGGCGCGACGCTGCGCATCGACGGCCCCTACGCCTACGGCTGGCTCAGGACCGAGACGGGCGTGCACCGCCTGGTGCGCAAGTCGCCGTTCGACTCGGGCAATCGCCGACACACGTCCTTCGCGTCGGTCTTCCTGTCGCCCGAGGTGGAGGACGACATCAAGATCGACGTGAACCCGGCCGACCTCGAGGTCGGCACCTACCGGTCGAGCGGCGCCGGCGGCCAGCACGTCAACAAGACCGACTCGGCGGTGCGCATCAAGCACCTGCCGACCGGCATCGTGGTCGCCTGCCAGAGCGAGCGCAGCCAGCACAAGAACCGGTCGACGGCAATGAAGATGCTCAAGGCCAAGCTCTACGAGCTCGAGGTCAACAAGCGCAACGCGGCGGCGCAGGTGCTGGAGGACTCCAAGACCGACGTCGGCTGGGGCCACCAGATCCGCTCCTACGTGCTCGACCAGTCGCGGATCAAGGACCTGCGTACGGGCGTCGAGATCGGCAACACGCAGGCCGTGCTCGACGGCGAGCTCGACCCCTTCCTCGAAGCGAGCCTCAAGCAGGGGCTCTAGGAACCATGACATGAGCGGCAGCAATGGCCCCGCGGGCGGGGACGACAACGCGCTGATCGCCGAGCGGCGCGCGAAGCTCGCGGCCCTGCGCGAGGCGGGCGGCGCATTCCCGAACGACTTCCGCCGGACCGCGCTCGCAGGCGACCTGCACGTCGCCTTCGGCTCGCACAGCCAGGAGTGGTTCGACGCCCACCCCGTGCCGGTGCGTGTCGCGGGTCGGATGATGTTCAAGCGCGTGATGGGCAAGGCGTCCTTCGCCAAGCTGCAGGACGTGAGCGGTCAGATCCAGCTCTACCTGCAGTCGGACGCGCTCGCCGGGACCTACGAGGCCTTCAAGGGCTGGGACGTCGGCGACGTCGTCGCCGCGGAAGGCACCCTCATGCGCACCCGGGCCGGCGAGCTCTCGGTCAAGGCCGACGCAGCGCGGCTCCTGACCAAGTCGCTGCGGCCGCTGCCGGACAAGTGGCACGGGCTCGCCGACACCGAGACCCGTTATCGCCAGCGCTACGTGGACCTCATCGTCAACGAGACGAGCCGCCAGACCTTCCGGCGCCGCACCGAGATCGTCCGCTACCTCAGGAACTTCCTCGACGCGCTCGGCTTCCTGGAGGTCGAGACGCCGATGCTGCAGCAGATCCCCGGCGGCGCGGCGGCGCGGCCGTTCGTCACGCACCACAACGCGCTCGACGTCGACATGTACCTGCGGGTAGCGCCCGAGCTCTACCTCAAGCGCCTGGTCGTCGGCGGCTTCGAGCGCGTCTACGAGATCAACCGCAACTTCCGCAATGAGGGCGTCTCGACGCAGCACAACCCGGAGTTCACGATGCTCGAACTCTACCAGGCCTACGCGGACTACCGCGACCTGATGGAGCTGGTCGAGCGCCTGCTGCAGGGGCTCGCCGACACCGTGCTCGGCTCGCGCCGGGTGGCCTGCCAGGGCGCGACCTACGACTTCTCCGGCCCGTTCCGCCGCGTGTCCATCGAGGACTGCCTGCTCGAGCGCAACCCCGGCCTCGACCGCGGCCGCCTGCGCGACCTCGACTACCTGCGCGAGGTCGCGGCGCGGCACGGCATCGCGCTCGGCAAGGGCGACGGGGCCGGCAAGGCGCAGATCGAGCTGTTCGAGAAGACCTGCGAGCACGCGCTCGAGCAGCCGACCTTCGCCTACGCCTACCCGGCGGAAGTCTCGCCGCTCGCGCGCCGCAGCGACGCGGACCCGTTCATCACCGACCGGTTCGAGTTCTTCGTGGGCGGCCGCGAGATCGCGAACGGCTTCTCGGAGCTCAACGACGCCGAGGACCAGGCCGAGCGCTTCCGTGCCCAGGCGGCCCGCAAGTCGGCCGGCGACGAGGAGGCGATGTTCTTCGACGCCGACTACGTGCGCGCCCTCGAGTACGGGCTGCCGCCGACCGCGGGCCTCGGCATCGGCGTCGACCGGCTGGTGATGCTGCTGACGGACTCGGCGAGCATCCGCGACGTGCTGCTGTTTCCGGCGATGAAGCCCGAATCAGGCAGTGACCGGTGACCGGTGACCGGTGACCGGCCGAACCGCGCAGTGCCTGTCTTCGAGCAATCTGACTGATCACCGATCACCGATCACCGATCACCATCCACCAACATGCCTGCGTCACGCGCGACCGTTTCCGCTCCCATCGGCGTCTTCGACTCCGGCGTCGGCGGGCTCACGGTGCTCAGGGCGCTCAGGGCCGCGCTGCCGGCGGAGGACTTCGTCTACCTCGGCGACACCGCGCGGCTGCCCTATGGCAGCAAGAGTGCGCAGACCGTGCGCCGCTACTCGCTGCAGGCGGCGACCGTCCTGATCGAGCGGGGCGTCAAGGCGCTCGTCGTCGCCTGCAACACCGCCGCCTCGGTCGCCATCGAGGCGCTGCGCGAGGCCCATGCCGGCATCCCGGTGATCGGCGTGCTGGAGCCGGGCGCCGGCGCGGCGGCGGCCGCGACGCGGGTCGGCCGCATCGCGGTGATCGCGACCGAGGGCACCGTGCGCGGCGGCGCGTACCTGCGCGCGATCGAGGCCGGGCGGCCCGGGACGATCGTCGTGCAGCGCGCCTGTCCGCTGTTCGTGGCGCTCGCCGAGGAGGGCTGGACCGACGGCCCGGTCGCCGAGGCCATCGCGCGGCGCTATCTCGAGCCGGTGTTCGGCGCGGCGGCGGCGCCGGACACGCTGCTGCTCGGCTGCACTCACTTTCCCGCGTTGCTCGCGCCCATCCGCCGGGCCGTGGGCGAGGCGGTCGCCATCGTCGACTCCGCGCAGACCACCGCGCGGGCGACGGCGGAGGATCTCGCGGCGCTCGGGCTCGCGCGGCGCGAGGGCATCGGGCGGCTCACGCTGCTCGCGACCGACGGCCCGGAGCGATTCGCGCGGGTCGGCGCGATCTTCGCCGGCGAGGCGGTCGCCGCCGAGGACGTCGAGCTCGTCGACCTGTGAGCGGCCGGCCTCAGGCGGGGCCGGGCACGGCGTAGGGCAGCGGCGCCGGTACGAAGCGCCGCGCCCCGCGCTCGTCGGCGAGCGGCCGGCCGAG
Source organism: uncultured Steroidobacteraceae bacterium (assembly GCA_964406445.1). GTDB lineage: Bacteria > Pseudomonadota > Gammaproteobacteria > Steroidobacterales > Steroidobacteraceae > SG8-30. Next base: position 57,413 of record CAYORU010000010.1, on the reverse strand, counting down.
CGCCTCGAGTTCGACGACCGCCAGCGCCTCGGGCGGGTCGCCGCCGGCCGCGACCACGAGCTCCGCGACCTTGACGCCGTCATGGAGCAGCGCCGCCCCAGGCGCCGGCAGGCCTTCGCCCTCGATGCGGTAGCGCGCCATGCGCCGCTTGACCCGCCCGAGATGGTGGGCGCGCGCGACGATCTCCTGGCCGGGGTAGCAGCCCTTCGCGAAGCTGACCGCGCCGACCAGGTCGAGGTTAAGCATCTGCGGGATCCAGGCGCCGCGCGTGGCGAGAGTCACCACCGGCTCGCCGCGGCGGATCGCCATCGCCCACCATGCCGACTCGTCCCCCGCCTGCAGGCCCGCGCAGGCGGCAGCGAGCGCGGCCGGCGGGCCGATCAAGAGGGCGCGATCCCCGGGCAGGCGGGCGGCTACGGCGCCGGCGGCGACGGGCACGCTCGCCGTGCCGGCGATCCCGGCGACGGACAGCGTGCCGGACTCGTCGGACACCGACACCTTGGCGCGCAGCACGTAGCGGCGCAGGCCGTCCGCGACGTCGGCCGCGAGCTCGTGAGGCAGCACCGCGAGCACGCGATCGTCGCCGCCGACCAGCCACGGCACCGCGAGCACCCGGCCCTGGGCGTTGCACCAGGCCGCGAGGCGCGCCTCGCCTGCAGCCAGCGCCGCGACGTCGGCCGTCAGCTGCCCGTGCAGGAATCGGAGCGCGTCGGAGCCGCGAAACGACAGGACAGAGAGGCTCGGCAGGTTGTGATGCGAAATGGCTTTCATGAATGCATCGTATCGCGCGACGGCCCGGGAGCGTGGCGGGGTCCGGCCCGCCTCAGGCGAATATCTCGCCGGTATCCTGTACAAGGCCGCCGCTTCTCAGCAAACCTCTTGGGCGGGACCCTGCGAGTCTGGCAGAATTGTGGCGATGCAAAACGAATCGCCCAAGCTACGGCCAGCTGCGGAGCCGCAGGCGCCCGTGCCACCGGCCCCGGCCCCGGACACACCGAGGGAAGTCGGCGGTCCTCCCGGACCGGAGCCGACCCGTTTCGGCGACTGGGAGAAGGCGGGGCGCTGCATCGACTTCTGAACGGCGCGACGCCGCGTGGCGCAGTCCCGGCGGGCCACGAGCTCCCTGGACCGCGCCTGCCAGAGAGGCATTGATGATCACACAGTCACGACCGCTGTCCCCGCACCTGCAGGTGTACCGCCCCATGTACACCATAGTGCTGTCGATCTCGCACCGGATCACCGGGGTGTTCCAGTCCGCGGGCCTGCTGCTCCTGGCGTACTGGCTGGTCGCTGCGGCGGGCGGTGCCGCGGCCTACGCCTCGGCCGCGCGGGTCTTCGCCCACCCGTTCGTGAGGCTGCTGCTGGCGGCCTGGGCGATCGCGTTCTGGTACCACTTCTTCGCCGGCCTCAGGCACCTCGTCTGGGACGCCGGCTACGGCTTCGACAAGGCGACGGCGCGGCGCAGCGGACAGGCCGTGCTGGTGGCCACGGCGCTCGCCTCGTTGTTCACGCTGGCGCTCGCCTGGCGGCACCTCGGGGGTGGGGCATGAGCCTGCGTTCGCCGCTCGGACGCGTGCTCGGCCACGGCGCGGCGCGGCAGGGCGTCCATCACTGGTGGAGCCAGCGTACGACCTCCGTGGCGCTGGCCCTGCTCGGGCCCTGGTTCGTCTTCGCGCTGCTGACGCTGCCCGACCTCGGCTACGGCGCCGTGAGCGCGTGGATCGCGAAGCCGCTGACGGCCGTCCTGCTCGGGCTGTTCGTCGCGGTGTCCGCCTGGCATTCGGCGCTCGGCGTGCAGGTGGTCATCGAGGACTACGTGCGCGCGGCCGGGCCGCGCGTCGCCGCGCTGGTCGCCTCGCGGTTCCTGCACGTGCTCGTCGCGGCGGCCGCGCTGTTCGCCATCCTCAAGGTTTCGCTCGGGGGCGCGGCATGAGCGAGTACCGCTTCGTCGACCACACCTACGACGTACTCGTAGTCGGGGCCGGCGGCGCCGGCCTGCGCGCGACGATGGGTCTCGCCGAAGCGGGGCTCGCCACCGCCTGCCTGAGCAAGGTGTTCCCGACCCGCAGCCACACCGTGGCGGCGCAGGGCGGGATCAGCGCCGCGCTCGGCAACATGGGCGAGGACGACTGGCGCTACCACTTCTACGACACCATCAAGGGCTCGGACTGGCTCGGCGACCAGGACGCGATCGAGTTCATGTGCAAGGAGGCGCCGAGCGCGGTGCTCGAGCTCGAGCACTACGGCGTACCCTTCTCGCGGACCGAGGACGGTCGGATCTACCAGCGGCCCTTCGGCGGCATGACCACCCAGTACGGCAAGGGCATCGCCCAGCGCACCTGCGCGGCCGCCGACCGTACCGGCCACGCGATGCTGCACACGCTCTACCAGCAGTCGCTCAAGCACAGCGCGAACTTCTTCATCGAGTACTTCGCCATCGACCTCATCATGGAGGACGGAGCCTGCCGCGGCGTGGTGGCGCTCGACATGGCGACCGGCACGCTGCACCGCTTCCGGGCCCAGATGACGATCCTCGCGACCGGCGGCTACGGGCGCGCCTACTTCTCCTGCACCTCCGCGCACACCTGCACCGGCGACGGCGGCGGCATGGTGCTGCGGGCCGGACTGCCGCTGCAGGACATGGAGTTCGTGCAGTTCCACCCGACGGGCATCTATGGCGCGGGCTGCCTGATCACCGAGGGCGTGCGCGGCGAGGGCGGCATCCTCAGGAACTCGCTCGGCGAGCGGTTCATGGAACGATACGCGCCGAACGCCAAGGACCTGGCCTCGCGCGACGTGGTGAGCCGCTCGATGACCATCGAGATCCGCGAGGGCCGCGGCGTGGGCGAGGGCAAGGACCACATCTTCCTGCATCTCGAGCACCTCGGCGCCGACGTGATCGCGAAGCGCCTGCCGGGGATCGCGGAGACGGCGCGCATCTTCGCCGGCGTGGACGTGACGCGCGAGCCGATCCCGGTCCTGCCGACCGTGCACTACAACATGGGCGGCATTCCCTGCAACGTGAACGGCGAGGTCGTGACGCTCGCCGGCGGCAGCCCCGACGCCGTCGTGCCCGGGCTGATGGCGGTGGGCGAGGCCGCCTGCGTCTCGGTGCACGGCGCGAACCGCCTGGGATCGAACTCCCTGCTCGACCTGGTGGTCTTCGGCCGGCAAGCGGCCCGGCACTGCGCGGCGGTGGTCAGGCCGGGCACGCCGCAGCGCGCGCTGCCCAGGGACGCGGGCGCCGGCGCGGTCGAGCGGCTCGACCGGCTGCGGCACGCCAAGGGCGCGCGCCCGACCGCCGAGATCCGGCTCGAGATGCAGCGCGTCATGCAGAACGACGCGGCAGTGTTCCGCAGCGGCGAGACGCTCGCCGAAGGCTGCGCGAAGCTCGACGCCACCTTCAGGAGCTTCGGCGACGTGCGCGTGGCCGACCGCTCGCTCGTGTTCAACACGGACCTGATCGAGACCCTCGAGCTCGAGAACCTGCTGCTGCAGGCGGTCGCGACCATCCGCTCCGCCGAGAACCGCAAGGAGAGCCGCGGCGCCCATGCCCGTGAGGATTTCACGGAGCGCGACGACGCCAACTGGCTCAAGCACACGCTCGCCTGGGTGGGTGGGGCGGGCAGGGTGAGGATCGATTACCGGCCCGTGCACCTCGAAACCCTGACGACCGACGTTGAAAAGATCCCGCCCAAGGCCCGCACCTACTAGATTCCCTACGGCTCACGGCTCACGGCTCACGTTTCACGGTATCCTCATGGCCGAATTCACGCTCCCCGCCAATTCCCGCTACAAGGACATCCCGGGTCGCCACCACAGGGCGCCCGCGGGCGCCAAGCGGGTGAAGGCGCTCAGGATCTACCGATTCGACCCCGACAGCGGCGACAAGCCCCGGCTCGACCGCTTCGAGGTGGACCTCGACCGCTGCGGCCCGATGGTCCTCGACGCCCTGATCAAGGTGAAGAACGAGGTCGACCCGAGCCTGACCTTCCGCCGCTCCTGCCGGGAGGGCATCTGCGGCTCCTGCGCGATGAACATCGACGGGGTCAACACGCTCGCCTGCACCAAGCCGATCGACGAGGTGAAGGGCGAGATCAGGATCTTCCCCCTGCCGCACATGCCGGTGATCAAGGACCTGGTCCCGGACCTGACCGACTTCTACGCGCAGTACGCGTCGATCAAGCCCTGGCTGCAGGCGCGCACGCCGGCCCCGCCGGATGGCGAGCGGCGCCAGTCGCCGGCCGACCAGGAGAAGATCGACCGGCCCAGCGCCTGCATCCTCTGCGCCTGCTGCTCGACGAGCTGTCCGAGCTACTGGTGGAACAGCGATCGCTACCTCGGCCCGGCGGCGCTGCTCGCGGCGTACCGCTGGATCGTGGACACCCGCGACGAAGCGACCGGCGAGCGGCTCGACGCGCTGGAGGACCCGTTCCGCCTGTACCGCTGCCACACCATCATGAATTGCACCGAGGCCTGCCCCAAGGACCTCAACCCGGCGCGGGCCATCGCCGAGATCAAGAAGATGATGGCCGAGCGGCACCTCTGAGGCAGCGCCATGGACGCCGCGGCGGAGTTCGGGCGGCTGCGCTGGCGCTGCCGGCGCGGCATGAAGGAGCTCGACCTGCTGCTCCTGCGCTGGCTGGAGCGCCGCTACGCGGACGCCACGCCGGCATCGCGCGCCGCCTTCCTGCGACTGCTCGAGGCGCAGGATCCCGACCTCGTGGCCTGGCTGCTCAAGGGCGAGCCGGCGCCCGACGCCCCGATGCAGGCCGTCGTCGATGAGCTGCTGGCGCTTCCAGTCTGAGCTCGCGCCCTGCCCGGGGTGGCTCGCCGGGTTCGCCGGCACGCTGCTCCTCGCCGCGGCGGCGCCTTGGCTGGCCGGCGTACCGCCGCTGCCGGCGGCGGGACTCACCCTGCTCGCGCTCTCCACCTGGCCGTCGCTGCGCCGCGCCGTGCCGGGCCGCGGCTGTCCCATCCGCGGGCTGGCCGCGGGCCCCGAGGGCCTCGTGCTGCAGCCCTCGGGCCTCGCCGCCCGCGTCCTGCCGGGCAGCCGCGTGCTGGCGGGTCTCGTCCTGCTCGCCTGCGAGGCAGGCGGCCGGCGCCAGGTGCTGTGGATACCCCGGCAGTCGTTGCCGGAGGGGGACTTCCGCCGGCTGAAGGTCCTGCTCAGGGCGAGCCGCCAGGATCTGCGTCCACGCCTGATATGATTGCGGCTTGCACGGACAGGAGGCAGCGCAATCCGGCCGCGACGCCCCCCCTCGCGAACTTCTCGGGGAGCCGCCGGTCAGACCCGGCATGGAATCGGCTGGTGCAGTGCTGACGACGGTGCCCAACGGGGGCGATACGGGCGATCTTTCGCTGGTGCGCAGGGTGCAGAAGGGGGACAAGTCCGCCTTCGACGCGCTCGTGCTCAAGTACCAGCACAAGGTGCTGAAGCTGGTCCAGCGCTACGTGCGGGACCCGGCCGAGGCCGAGGACGTGACGCAGGACGCCTTCATCAAGGCCTACCGGGCCCTGCCTGGCTTTCGCGGCGACAGCGCGTTCTACACCTGGATGTACCGGATCGCGATCAACACGGCGAAGAACGCGCTGGTGTCCTCCGGCCGTCGCCCCATGACCTACGACCTCGACGCGGACGGCAGCGGCCCGGACCTGAGCCAGCGCCTGCGCGATCCGGACACGCCCGAGCGGCTGCTGCTCACCGACGAGATCCGCGCGACGGTCAACCGCGCCATCGACAACCTTCCGGAGGACCTGCGCACGGCCATCGTGCTCAGGGAACTTGAGGGGCTCAGCTACGAGGACATCGCGCGCACCATGGAATGCCCGGTCGGGACGGTGCGCTCGCGAATCTTTCGCGCCCGCGAGGCCATCGACCGCCACCTGAAGGTGGTGTTCGAGGGCGGTCTCGGGCGCTCCGGGGACGACACATGACCGACACGATCAAGGAACAGCTCTCCGCGTTTCTGGACGGCGAACTGCCGGAGGCCGAGACCACGCTGCTGCTCAAGCGGCTGGGACGGGACGACGATCTCAAGGGAACGCTGTCGCGTTACTCGCTGATCGGCGCCGCGCTGCGCGCGGATGGCGAGGTGAGCGCCGCGAAGCACGTGGCGAACCGGGTCCGCGCCGCGATCGCGATCGAGCCGGCGCTGCCGGCCTCGCCGATCCTGGGGCGGGCCGCGCGCTGGCTCGGGCCGCTCGGCGGCCTGGGCGTGGCGGCAGGGGTGGCGGCAGCTGCCCTGGTCGTGATCCCGCAGCTCCAGACCGACGTGACGGCCGTGGCGCCGCAGCAGGTCGCGCTCGAGGCGTCGTTCGACGCGGCGCCCGCCCTGGCGGCCGTGGCCGCGCCCGGGGCGCCGGCCGCCGACGCTCAGGCGCCGTCGTACACGACGCCGCCTGCGCCCGCCGCCGGCAACAATCTCGGCGGCGCGCAGCTGGCGTCCTACCTCGTCGCCCACAGCGAATTCACCTCGCCGCTGGCGCGCCGCACCGTGATCGTCGCGCCGCCGGCCGAGACGCCGCCTGCGCCCGCGCCGGCGGAGGACGCGGCCGCGGAGCCCGTGACCCGATGATCCGCGCGGCCGCCGTGGCGGCCGCCGCGGCCCTCGCGGTGACGAGCCCGGGGGCAGCGCGCGCCGAGGACGAAGCGCGCGTCTGGATCGACCGGATGACCGAGGCGCTGGCCGCCTCGAGCTACGTCGGCGAGTTCGAGGTCGAGTCGGCCGGCCGCTTGGAGCGGCTGCGGATCGTCCACCACGTGAGCGAGGGCCGGACGCGCGAGCGCCTGACGGCGCTGTCGCCGTCGGGGCGCGAGGTCGTTCGCGACGGCGACGAAGTCATCGCCTACCTGCCCGACCAGAAGCTCGCGATCATCGAATACCGCGCGGAGCGCAGCGGGCTGTTCGGACGGATGCCGCGCTTCGGGCCCGAAGTGGAGCGCTGGTACGAGGTGGCGCTCGAGCGGCAGGTCACTTCGCTGAACGGTCGACGGGCGGTCCAGATCGCGATCCGGCCCCGGGACGGCTACCGCTTCGGGCACCGGCTGTGGATCGACGAGGGCAGCGGGCTGCCCGTGAAGTCCGAGTTGTCCGGTGGCGACGGGCGGCCGATCGAGCGGATGCGGTTCACGCGCCTCGAGCTTCGCGACGACATCGCCGAGGCCGAGCTCGACCCGGGTTTCGACCGACGCGAGTTCCGCTGGGTGCGCCAGGTGGCGCAGCCGGCGCAGGAGGCCGGCGCCTGGTCGGTGCCGAGCCCGCCGCCGGGGTTCAGGCTCTCGGCGTCCGCCATCCAGGACGTGGCGGGGGCGCCGGCGCCGGTGAACCACCTGGTGTTCTCCGACGGGCTGGCCTCGGTGTCGCTGTTCATCCGCGCCGCCACGCCGGGCGAGCGGCCGCCGCTGGGTGCCGGGCGCGCCGGTCCGGCGTCGGCCTTGTCGACCGTCGTCGAGGGCCACCAGGTGACGGCCATTGGCGAGGTGCCGGCCGCGACCCTCGAGGTGCTCGCCCAGGGTCTGCAGAAGAAGCCGAATGCCGGCCGCTGATCCGGCCGGGAGGCTGGTCCTCTACACCCGCGAGTCCTGCGGGCTGTGCGACGAGATGCTGGAAGAGCTGGCGCCCTGGCTCGCCGGGCGCGGCCTCTCGGTGACGCTGCGCGACGTGGACGCAGACCCGGTCACCCGGCGGCGGTTCGGGCTCAAGGTCCCGGTCCTGACGGTCGACGGCGTGCCGGCCTGCCACGGCCGGCTCGACCTCGAATCCCTGGAACGGCTGCTCGACGACTGACCGGGCCGGCGACCCGCCGCTGGTATACTCCCCGGACTTTTTTGACCGGAGGGCCGGGCCACCCGGCTCCCGTCGCGACAGGCGTCGATGCAGCACATCCGAAACTTCTCGATCATCGCGCACGTCGACCACGGCAAGTCCACGCTCGCCGACCGCCTCATCCAGATCTGCGGTGGCCTGGCCGATCGAGAGATGCAGGCCCAGGTGCTCGACTCGATGGATCTCGAGCGCGAGCGCGGCATCACCATCAAGGCGCAATCGGTCACGCTCGAGTACCGGGCGGGAGACGGCGCCACCTACCAGCTCAACTTCATCGACACGCCAGGACACGTCGATTTCTCCTACGAGGTGTCGCGCTCGCTGGCCGCCTGCGAGGGCGCGCTGCTCGTGGTCGACGCCGCCCAGGGCGTCGAGGCGCAGACCGTCGCCAACTGCTACACGGCGCTCGACCAGGGCCTCGAGGTCGTGCCCGTGATCAACAAGATCGACCTGCCGTCCGCCGACCCGACCCGGGTCATCGACGAGATCGAGAACATCATCGGCATCGAGGCAAGCGACGCCGTGCGGGTCAGCGCCAAGACCGGCGAGAACGTCGGGGCGCTGCTCGAGGCGCTGGTCAGGCGGATCCCGCCGCCGGGCGGCTCCGCCGAGGCGCCGCTGCAGGCGCTGATCGTCGACTCGTGGTTCGACAACTACGTGGGCGTCGTCTCGCTGGTGCGCATCGTCAACGGCGAGCTGAAGCGCGGCGACCGGATCCGGGTGATGTCGACCGGGCGGACCTGGGAGGTCGGCCAGGTGGGGCGCTTCACGCCGAAGCGGGTCGAGCGCGACGCGCTTCGCACCGGCGAGGTCGGCTGGATGGTCGCCGGCATCAAGGACATCGGCGGCGCGCCGGTCGGCGACACCATCACCCACGAGTCGCGGCAGAGCCCGACGGCGCTGCCGGGCTTCAAGTCCGTGCAGCCGCGGGTCTTCGCCGGGCTGTTCCCGGTGCGCTCCGACGACTACGAGTCCTTCCGCGACGCGCTGTCCAAGCTGCGGCTCAACGACTCGTCGCTGCAGTACGAACCCGAGGTCTCCGCGGCGCTGGGTTTCGGCTTCCGCTGCGGCTTCCTCGGCCTGCTGCACATGGAGATCGTGCAGGAGCGGCTCGAGCGCGAGTACGACCTCGACCTCGTCACCAGCGCGCCGACCGTCATCTACGAGGTGGAGCAGGCCGACGGCAGCGTCGTCTACGTGGACAACCCGGCCAAGCTCCCCGGCGGGGGGCTGATCGCCGAACTGCGCGAGCCGATCATCACCGCCAACATCCTGGTGCCGCCGGAGCACGTCGGCGGCGTGCTCAAGCTCTGCCAGGAAAAGCGCGGCGTGCAGAAGAAGATGCTGCAGCTAGGCACCCAGATGTCGCTGCAGTACGAGCTGCCGCTGGCCGAGGTGGTGCTCGACTTCTTCGACCGGCTGAAGTCCGCCAGCCGTGGCTACGCGTCCTTCGACTACGAGTTCGCGCGGTTCCAGAAGGCGCCGCTCGTGAAGCTCGACGTGCTGATCAACGGCGACCGGGTCGACGCCCTCTCGATCATCGTCCACCGCGAGACGGCCTACCAGCGGGGCCGGGAGCTGGTGGACAAGATGCAGGAGCTCATCCCGAGGCAGATGTTCGAGGTGGCGATCCAGGCGGCGATCGGCAGCCAGGTGATCGCGCGGGCCTCGGTCAAGGCGCTGCGCAAGAACGTCCTCGCCAAGTGCTACGGGGGCGACGTGTCCCGCAAGCGAAAGCTGCTGGAGAAGCAGAAAGAGGGCAAGAAGCGCATGAAGCAGCTCGGCACGGTCGAGATCCCGCAGGAGGCCTTCCTGGCGGTGCTGCAGGTCGGCAAGAAGTAGCGGCAGGCCCTAGATGATCTTCGACTTCTCGTTCGTGCTGGTGGTGCTGACCCTGGTGACCGGCGTCGTCTGGGGCGTCGACCACTGGCTGCTCAGGCCGCGCCGGCTGGCGCGCGGCGAGGGCGCGACGGAGCCGGTGATCGTCGACTGGTCGCGCTCGTTCTTCCCGGTGATCCTCTTCGTGCTGGTGCTGCGTTCCTTCCTGTACGAGCCGTTCAGGATCCCCTCGGACTCCATGATGCCGACCCTGATCCAGGGCGACTTCATCTTCGTGAACAAGTGGGGGTACGGGTTGCGGCTGCCCGTGGTCAACTGGAAGATACTGCCGATCGGCGCGCCGGCCCGGGGTGACGTCATCGTGTTCCGCAAGCCGACCGAGCCCTCGGTGGTGTTCATCAAGCGCCTGGTCGGCCTGCCGGGCGACCGGATCCGCGTGAGCGGTCCGCAGGTCTCCGTGAACGGCCAGCCGGTGCCGCTGCTGGCGGGCGACTTCTACCGGGGCCCCAAGGAAGTCCAGTACCGCTACAGCATGGTCGGGCGCGAGCGGCTGGGCGAGACCGAACACGCGGTCATGATCGACCCGGCGCGACCGGCCAGCGACGGCGAGTGGGTCGTGCCGGAGGGGCACTACTTCATGATGGGCGACAACCGCAACAACAGCCGCGACAGCCGTTTCCCTGAAGTCGGCGTCGTCCCGGCCGATAACCTGATCGGCAAGGCCGTGGCGATCTGGCTGTCCTTCAACCCGGACCCCGACTCGGTCCTGCTGTGGGACCGGATGGGCACGCGGATCCAGTAGTTTTCTCGCAGGAGACATCGACATGCGCGCCAGGCAACGCGGGATGACCTTCCTCGGGCTCTTGCTCGTGATCATCGTGGTCGGCGGCTGGATCTACGCGGGCATCCGCGTGGCGCCGCTCTACCTCGAGAACATGAAGATCGCCAGCACGCTGGAGAAGGTCCGGGACGAGTACGAGTCGAATCCCGGCAGCAGCGAGTTCATGATCCGCAAGTCGATCGAGCGGCACTTCGACATCGAGATGGTCAACGTGATCTCCCACAACGACGTCACGATCCAGCGCAAGGGCGAGGTCTTCGAGGTGTCGGCGGCCTACGAGGCCGTCGCGCCCTTCGCCTACAACATCTCCTTCCTCGTGGACTTCGACAAGACCGTCGAGATCCCGGCCCGCTGAGGCCGGGCCATGGCGGCCGATGCGGCGGCCCAGTGGCTTGAGCGTGCCCTCGGCTGCAGGGTGCCCGACGAGGGGCTGCTGGCCGACGCGCTGACCCACCGCAGCTTCTCCTCGCGCAACAACGAGCGCCTGGAGTACCTTGGCGACGCGGTCCTGTCGTTCATCGTCGCGGAAATGCTCTACGGCGAGTTTCCGGATGCCACGGAGGGAGAATTGTCCAGATACCGCGCGAGCCTGGTCAGCGGCGAGTCGCTCGGCGCCGTCGCGCTCGATCTCGGCCTGGGCGACCATCTCCGGCTTGGCGAGGGCGAGCTCAAGTCGGGCGGCTTCCGGCGCGCCTCGATCCTGGCCGATGCGCTCGAGGCCGTGATCGGCGCCGTCTACCTCGGGGCCGGGCTCGACGCCGCGCGGGCGGCGGTGAAGCGGCTGCTCGGCCCGCGCCTGTCGCTCCTGCCCGCTGCGGCGGACCTGAAGGATGCCAAGACGCGCCTGCAGGAGCGGCTGCAGGCCCGCGGCCTCGCGCTGCCGCGCTACGAGATCCTCGAGGTCACCGGCGAGCCCCACGACCAGCGTTTCCGGGTCCGCTGCAGCGCGGACGACCTGGGCGTTGCCGCCGACGCGACCGGGACCAGCCGGCGACGCGCCGAGCAGGAGGCCGCTGAGCGGCTGCTCCTCCTCGTCGACGGCAAGGCGGGCGGATGACCGCGGCAGCCCACCGCTCGGGCGCCGTGGCGCTGGTCGGGCGGCCGAACGTCGGCAAGTCGACGCTGCTCAACGCGCTGGTGGGGCAGAAGGTCAGCATCGTCTCGCCCAAGCCGCAAACCACCCGCCACCGGATCGCCGGCGTCGTCTCGCGGCCGGGCTTCCAGGTCACCTTCCTGGACACGCCCGGCCTGCATGCCCGTGCCGGGCGGCGGCTGAACCAGGCCATGAATCGCGCCGCGCTCGGCTCCCTGGCCGAGGCCGACCTGCTGCTGCTGGTGGCCGACGCGACGCGCTGGACGCCGGAGGACGACGCGGCGCTCGAACGGGTGAAGGACTCTGGCCGGCCGGCGATCCTCGTGGTCAACAAGGTCGACCGGGTGCGCCCCAAGGAAAAGCTGCTGCCGCTGCTGCAGTCGCACGCCACGCGCCACGATTTCCTGGAGGTGGTGCCGGTCTCGGCGCTGCGCGCCGACAACCTGGAGCGGCTGCTCAGGCTGATCGCGGCCCGGTTGCCGGAGGGCCCGCCGGCCTGGCCCGAAGACCAGGTCACGGACCGCTCGGAGCGTTTCCTCGCGGCGGAGGTGGTGCGCGAGAAGCTGACCCACGTGCTGCGCGACGAGCTGCCCTACGGGCTGACGGTGGAGATCGAGCGCTGGGTCGAGGACGACGAGCCGGGCCGCACGCTCGTCGGCGCCGTGGTCTGGGTCGAGAGCGAGGGCCAGCGGCGCATCGTGATCGGCGAGCGCGGCGAGCGCCTCAAGCAGGTCGGCCAGGCGGCGCGGCTCGAGCTCAACGAGCTGCTCGACCGGCGCATCCACCTCGAGCTGTGGGTGAAAGTGCGCGAGAACTGGGTCGACAGCGAGTCGGCGCTTCGGCAGTTCGGCTACGACACATGAGCGCGCGGCGGCGCGTGCTGCTCGAGCCGGCCTGGCTCCTGCACCACCGGCCCTTCAGCGACTCGAGCCGGATCCTCGAGCTGGTGACCCGCGGCCACGGCCGGGTGACCCTGTTCGCGCGCGGCGTCCGCCGCGGCGGGTCGCCGCTGCGGGCCGTGCTGCAGCCGTTCGTCCCGCTCGCCGTGTCCTGGTCGGGTCGCGCGGACGGCGGCACGCTGACCGGCGCCGAGATCGCCGGCGACTGCCGCGCCCTGCCGCCGGCGCGGCTGATGTCGGGCTTCTACCTCAACGAGCTGCTGCTGCGGCTGCTGCCGCGGGAAGAGCCACAGGCGGAGATCTTCGGCGGCTACTCGGCCGCGGTGGCGGCGCTGGCGGGCGGCGGCCACGAGCAGGCGACGCTGCGGCTGTTCGAGCTGCTGCTGCTCGACCAGCTGGGCTACGGGCTCGAACTGTCCCGGGAGGCCGGCGGGGGCGAGCCCCTCGAGCCCGATCGGTACTATCATTTCAGGGCCGGGCACGGCGTCGTGCGGGCCGTCGCCGAGCCGGTGCCGGAAGGCAGCTACCGCGGCGGCGACCTGCTGGCGCTCGCCGCGGGCCAGCTCGAGACGCCCGCGGCCCTGTCGGGCGCCCGGCGGCTCTTGCGCGAGGCGCTCGCGCACTGCCTGGAGGGCCGCGGCCTCAGGAGCCGCGACGTGATGCTGGCCTTGCGCCGGCTGGAGGGAGAGGCTTGAACCCACATCCGATCGCGCTTGGCGTGAACATCGACCACGTCGCGACCCTGCGCCAGGCGCGCCGCGGTCGAGAGCCCGACCCGCTGCTCGCGGCGCTGGTCGCCGAACAGGCCGGCGCCGACAGCATCACCCTGCACCTGCGCGAAGACCGCCGGCACATCCAGGACCACGACGTGGAGCGCATGCGCGACTCGCTCAAGACCCGCATGAACCTGGAAATGGCCGCGACCGACGAGATGGTCGCCCTCGCGCTGCGCCTGCGGCCGGCCGACGTCTGCCTCGTCCCCGAGCGGCGGGAGGAGGTGACCACGGAGGGAGGTCTCGACGCGGCGGGTCAGCTGCCGCGCCTGAAGCAGATCTGCGGGCGGCTGGCAGAGGCGGGTATCCGGGTGTCGCTCTTCATCGACCCGGAAGACCGGCAGCTCGACGCGGCGGCGGCGGCCGGCGCGCCGGTGGTCGAGCTGCACACGGGCGCCTACGCCGAGGCGCGGTGCGGGCACCGGGCTGGAGCCTTGCACCGGCTCGCCGCCGCGGCGCGCCACGGCGAGGCGCTGGGGCTCGTCGTCAACGCGGGCCACGGCCTCGACTACCACAACGTGCAGCCGGTCGCGGCCCTGGCGCAGATCGTCGAGCTCAACATCGGCCACGCCATCGTCTCGCGTTCCATCTTCACGGGGCTCGGGCCGGCGGTCGCCGAGATGAAGCGCCTGATGGTCGAGGCGCGCCGGCCGTGATCTTCGGCATCGGCACCGACGTGGTGCGGCTCGACCGCATCGCCGCGGCCCACGAGCGCTTCGGCCGGCACTTCGTCGAGCGCTTGCTGATGCCCGAGGAACTCGCCGCCTTCGAGGCGAACAAGCGCCCGGTGCGCTTCCTGGCAATGCGTTTCGCCGCCAAGGAAGCCATCGTGAAGGCGCTCGGCACCGGTTTCGCGCACGGCGTGTGGATCCGCGACGTCGGCTTCATGCCGAATGCCTGGGGCCGTCCCGAGGTGCGCTTTTCGCCGCGCGGCCAGCGGGTCGCGGACGCGCTCGGCGCGGGCGAGGGCCACGTCTCGCTGACCGACGAGGCCGGCCTCGTGGTCGCGGTCGCGGTGTTGATGCGCAAGGCCGCGGCATGACGCTCAACTGCCTCGTGTTCGACATCGAGACGGTGCCGGACACCGATCTTGGCCGAAGGCTCCTCGAGCTGCCGGACGCGGACGACGTGGCCGTCGCGGAGGCGATGTTCGCGCGCCGGCGCGAGGAGACCGGCAGCGACTTCCTGCCCTTCGAGCAGCACAGGATCGTCGCGATCTCGGCGGCGCTGCGCAGCGGCGACCAGTTCCACGTCTGGAGCCTGGGCAGCCTCGCCTCGCCCGAAGACGAGCTGGTGATGCGCTTCTACGCGGGGCTCGAGAAGACCCAGCCCGTGCTGGTGTCCTGGAACGGCGGCGGGTTCGACCTGCCGGTGCTGCACTATCGCTCCCTCAAGCACGGCGTGGTGGCGCGGCGCTACTGGGAGACCGGCGACAGCGACCCGTCGTTCCGCTACAACAGCTATCTCGGTCGCTACCACTGGCGGCACATCGACCTGATGGACGTGCTCTCCATGTACCAGGGCCGCGCCCGCGCGAGCCTGGAGAACGTCTCCCTGCTGCTCGGCCTGCCAGGCAAGCTCGGCATGAGCGGCGGACTCGTCTGGCCTGCGTACCGCGAGGGTCGTCTCGCCGAGATCCGCGCCTACTGCGAAACCGACGTGCTGAACACCTACCTCGTCTACCTGCGCTTCGAGCTGATCCGCGGCCGGCTCGCCCCGGAGGCGTACGAGGCGGAAGTGGCGCAGGTCCACGAATGGCTCGAGGCCCGCAACGAACCGCACTGGCAGCAGTTCCTCGCCGCCTGGGAGCCGTCTTGAGCGCGCTGGCCGAGCGGCTGCTCGCGATCGATTCGCTGGCGCACGACGGGCGCGGGGTCGCGCGCGTGGACGGCAAGGCGGTGTTCGTGGCGGGCGCGTTGCCGGGCGAGCGGGTCAGGGCGCGCGCCGTCAAGCGTCACCGGCGCTACGACGAGGCGGTGGCGGTCGAGATTCTCGAGCCGGCGGCGGGCCGCGTCCAGCCGCGCTGCGCGCACTTCGGCGTGTGCGGCGGCTGCGCGCTGCAGCACCTCGGCGAGGGTCGGCAGCTGGAGCTCAAACGCGCCCACGTCGAGGAGCAGCTCTTGCGCATCGGCAAGGTCGCGCCCGGCGAGTGGCTGGCGCCGCTCGGCGGCTCGGCCTGGGCCTACCGGCGGCGCGCCCGGCTCGGCGTGAAGTGGGTGGCGAAGAAGGGCCGCGTCCTGGTCGGATTCCGCGAGAAGGCCACGCCCTACATCGCCGAGATCGAGCGCTGCGAGGTGCTCGCGCCGCCGGTCGGCGCGCTGCTCGGGCCGCTCGCGACGCTGATCGGCCGCCTGTCCGTCCGCGACCGTCTGCCGCAGATCGAGGTGGCCGCCGGCGAGGGCGCGACCGCCCTGGTGCTGCGCGTGCTCGATCCGCCGTCGCCGGCCGACCTTGCCGAGCTGCGGTCCTTCGCGGCGGAGCAGGGCGTCGAGTTCTACCTTCAACCGGGCGGCTACGACACGGTCGCCCCGCTCGAGCCGCCCGCCACGCCGCTCGCCTACCGGCTGCCGGAGTTCGACGTCGAGTTGCGCTTCGCTCCGACCGACTTCGTGCAGGTCAACGCGGGGATCAACCGCGAGGCGGTGGGCCTCGCGCTGCGGCTGCTCGCAGCACAGGCCGGCGACCGGGTGCTGGACCTGTTCTGCGGTCTCGGGAACTTCACGCTGCCGCTCGCGCGGCGGGCGGCGCGGGTGGTCGGCGTCGAGGGCGAGCCGGGCCTCGTCGGCCGGGCGCGCGACAATGCCGCGCGCAACGGCCTCGCGAACGTCGAGTTCCACGTCGCGGACCTCGCGCAGGATCCCGGGACGGCCGGCTGGGCGACCGGGCCCTACCAGCGCGTGCTGCTCGACCCGCCGCGCGCCGGCGCTGCCGCCATGCTGGCAATGCTCGGCCGGCTGCGACCCGCGCGCATCGTCTACGTGTCCTGCCACCCGGCGAGCCTCGCCCGCGACGCGGGCGAACTCGTCCACGGCCACGGCTTCAGGCTGGCCGCGGCGGGCGTGATGGACATGTTCCCGCAGACCGCGCACGTCGAGTCCATTGCCGTGTTCGAGCCCGCCTGACGTGGCCATCGAGATCGAGCGCAAGTTCCTGCCGAGGAGCGACGCCTGGCGCGGCGCGGTGCGAGACAGCACGCGCCTCCTGCAGGGCTACGTGGCCAACACGCCGCGCTGCTCGGTGCGCGTGCGCATCGCCGGCGAGTCGGCATGGCTGTCGCTCAAGAGCATGGAGCCCGGCACCACCCGCCTCGAGCTGGAGTACCCGATTCCGGTCGCCGACGCGCGACTGGCGCTAGATCGAATGGAGTCCGGACCCCGCGTCGAGAAGGTCCGCCATCGGGTCCCGGCGGGGCGGCACTGCTACGAGGTGGACGAGTTCCTCGGCGACAACGCCGGGCTCGTCATCGCCGAGATCGAGCTCGGTGCGGCGGACGAGGCCTTCGAGCGCCCGGACTGGCTGGGCGACGAGGTGACCGGGGAGCCGCGGTTCTACAGCTTCATGCTGGCCGCGGAGCCGTTCGCCGGCTGGCCGCGCGCACTGCGCGACGCCGCCCGATCCGGCCGCCTCGCCGCTGCGGACGCCGTGAGGCTGCCGTGACGCTCGGGCCGCTGATGGCCGACGTCGCCGGCGTCGCGCTCGAGCCCGCCGAGCGCGAGATGCTGGCGCACCCGCTGGTCGGCGGCGTGATCCTCTTCAGCCGCAACTACGAGAATCCCGAGCAGCTCGCCCGCCTGGTCGCCGAGATCCATGCGCTGCGCTCCCCGCCGCTGCTGGTCGCCGTGGACCAGGAAGGCGGGCGCGTGCAGCGCTTCCGCGAGGGCTTCACCCGGCTGCCCGCGATGCGAATGATCGGCCGCCGCCACGCCGCGGACCGCCCGGCCGGGCTCGCGCTGGCGCGCTCGCTCGGCTGGCTCATGGCCGCGGAGCTGCGGGCCGCCGGCGTCGACCTCTCCTTCGCGCCCTGCGTGGACCTCGACTGGGGCCTGAGCGAGGTGATCGGCGACCGGGCCTTCGCCGCGGCGCGCGACGCCGTGGCCGAGCTCGGCGTGGCCTGGATGCTCGGCATGCGAGATGCCGGCATGGCGGCCACCGCGAAGCACTTCCCCGGCCACGGGCGGGTCGTGGCCGATTCGCACGTAGCGCTGCCGGTCGACCGCCGCGAGCTGGCCGACCTCGAACCCGACCTCGCGCCCTATCGTCGCCTGATCGCCAACGGGCTGCCCGCCGTGATGGCGGCCCACGTCGTGTTCCCGGCGCTGGATGAGCGCCCCGCGAGCCTTTCCCGGCGCTGGATCGACGGCCAGCTGCGCGGCGCACTCGACTTTCGCGGCGCGGTGTTCACCGACGACCTCAGCATGGCCGGCGCGGCGGCCTTCGGCGGCGCCGTCGAGCGCGCCCGGCTCGCGCTCGAGGCCGGCTGCGACATGCTCGTCGTGTGCAACGACCGCGCGGCCGTGCTCGAGCTGCTGGACAGCCTGCCCGCGGCCCCCGATCCTGTGCGGCAGGTGAGGCTCGTGCGCCTGCACGGCCGGGCAGCTCCGCGGCGCGAGGAACTGCTCGCCGGCGACCGCTGGCGGCAGGCGGCCGCCGCCGCGGCGCACGCCCTCGACGTACCCGCCCTGAGGCTCGACGCATGACGGACCAGGCTGGACACGATCCATGGCGGCTCATCGTCGAGGCGATGCCCGAGGGCGCAGCCCTGGTGGATGCGACCGACCCCGGCATGCCGGTCGTCTACGTCAACCCCGCCTTCGAGCGGCTGACCGGTTACCGGCTCGACGAGCTGGTGGGACGGAACCTCGCGCTCCTGCAGGGGGAGCATCGCCACCAGCCGGGCGCCCGTCGACTTCACGATGCGATCAGCGCCGGCCTCGAGACCCGCGCCCTGGTGCAGAACCAGCGCAAGGACGGCGAGTCCTTCTGGATGGAGGTGCAGCTGGTGCCGCTGCGCGACGCGGGCGGGCGCATCACGCACTGGGTGTCGCTCAACCGCGAGTCCGAGGCGCGCGGGGCGGCCGCCGATCCGAGGACCACGACCCGCTTTCGCCTGATGGCGCCGGGACTGCTGTCGCGCGAGGACGCCCTCACCGGCCTCGCGGCGCGCGGCAGCTTCGAGGAGATCCTCGACCATCGCCTGGCGCTGGCGCGCCGCGAAGAGCGCGCCCTCGCGCTGTTCGCGGTCGACGTCGACGACCTCGGCGGCTACAACGACACCTTTGGCCGCGGCGCCGGCGACCAGCTGGTGAAGCGCGTAGCGCGGGCCGTCGCCAGCTGTTTCCGCCGCAGCAGCGACGTTCTCGCGCGCTGGGAGGGCGGCACCTTCGTCGCGCTCACCGAGCCGATGGACGCGGAACGCATGCGCGCGCATGCCGATACGCTCTGCGCGCGTGTCCGGGACCTGCGCATCCACCACCCGCGCTCGCGCTACGGGCGCTACGTGACCCTCTCGGTCGGGGCCGCCGGCGGGGTGCCGGCGCGCGAGGGCGAGCTGCGTCAGCTGCTCGCCGAGGCCTTCTCCGCGATGGCCGAGGCGCAGGCCAGCGGCGACACGGCCCGCTGCCGCCCGTCCGGCTGACGCCCGGCCGCCGGCGCCGGGCTCAAGCGGCTGCGCCGAGGTCCGCGAGCAGCCCCCGCGCGACCTCGAGCCGCTCGGACTCGCCCTCGACCGGCATCGTGAGCCTGAGGCCGTGGCTGCCGTCGAGGCGGTAGCGGCGCGGGTCGCGCTGCACCAGCTGGATCACCCGGGCCGGATCGACCTGGTGCTGCTCCGCGAAGCGGACCAGGCCGCCGGCCGGGCCGACCTCGAGCCGCGCGATCCCGAGGGGCGCCGCCCGCAGCTTGAGGGCCGCCACCCGCAGCAGCGTCTGCGCGGCCGGCGGTAGCGGGCCGAAGCGGTCGACCAGCTCCGCCTCGAGGTCGGCGAGCCGCTCGCGGTCGGCGGCGGCCGCGATGCGCTTGTACAGGCGCAGTCGCAGGTGCACGTCGCCGACGTAGTCCTCGGGCAGGAGGGCCGGGACGTGCAGGTCGATCTCGGGGCCGGTATGCAGCGGCCGCTCCAGGTCGGGTTCGCGGCCCGAGCGGAGGGCGGCCACCGCGCGCTCGAGGAGCTCGGTGTAGAGGCTGAAGCCGATCTCGTTGATCTGGCCGCTCTGCTCCTCGCCGAGCAGCTCGCCGGCGCCGCGGATCTCCAGGTCGTGGGTCGCCAGCACGAAGCCGGCGCCGAGCTCGCCTAGGGACTCGAGGGCCTCGAGGCGCTTGAGCGCATCCGGCTTGAGCGCGGCCCTTGGCGGCGCGACGAGGTAGGCGAAGGCGCGGTGGTGCGACCGGCCGACGCGGCCGCGCAGCTGGTGCAGCTGGGCGAGCCCGAGGCGGTCGGCGCGGTCGATGATGATCGTGTTCGCGGTCGGCACGTCGATGCCGGACTCGATGATGGTCGTGCAGACCAGCACGTTGAATCGCTGGTGGTAGAAGTCGAGCATGAGCTGCTCGAGGTCGCGCTCGCGCATCTGGCCGTGGCCGACGCGCACCGCGGCCTCCGGCACGATGCGCGACAGCCGCGCCGCGGTCTCGTCGATGGTCTCCACCGCGTTGTGCACGAAGTAGACCTGTCCGCCGCGGCGGATCTCGCGCAGCAATGCCTCGCGGACGAGGCTCTCGCTCCACTCGCAGACGAAGGTCTCGATCGCGACCCGTTCGGCGGGCGGGGTCGTGATCAACGACAGGTCGCGCAGCCCGCCGAGGGCCATGTTGAGTGTGCGGGGGATCGGGGTCGCGGTCAGGGTCAGGGTATCGACGTCGGCCCGCAGCGCCTTGAGACGTTCCTTGTCGCGCACGCCGAAGCGGTGCTCCTCGTCGACGATCACGAGGCCGAGGTTGCGGAACGCGACGTCTCGCTGCAGCAGCCGCTGCGTGCCGATCACGATATCGACGGCCCCGCCCTTGAGGCCCTCGACGACCCTGCGCTGCTCGGCGGCGCTCCTGAAGCGCGACAGGTTCTCGACCTTCACGGGCAGGTCCGCGAAGCGGTCGGCGAAGTTCTGCGCGTGCTGCTGCGCGAGCAGCGTAGTCGGCACGAGTACGGCGACCTGCCTGCCGGCCTGGGTCGCGCAGAAGGCGGCGCGCATCGCGACTTCGGTCTTGCCGAAGCCGACGTCGCCGCAGACCACGCGGTCCATCGGCCGCCCGGCGCGCATGTCGTCGAGCACCTGGCGGATGGCCTCGGCCTGGTCCGCGGTCTCCTCGAAGGGGAAGGCGGCGGCGAAAGCCTGGTACTCGGCCTCGCGGATGTCGGTGGCGAGCCCTTCGCGGGCGGCGCGCCGCGCGTACAGGTCGAGGAGCTCCGCCGCGACGTCGCGTATGCGCTGCGCTGCGCGGCGTCGGGCCTTGCTCCACTGGTCGCCGCCGAGCCGGTGCAGCGGCGCGCTCTCCGGCGGCGCGCCGGTGTAGCGGCTGACGCGCTCGAGCGTGTGCACCGGCACGTACAGCAGGTCGCCGCCCGCGTACTCGATCACCAGGAACTCGCCCGGCTGGCCATCCACGTCCATGACGCGCAGGCCGCGGTAGCGGCCCACGCCGTGGTCCTCGTGGACCACCGGCGCGCCCGGCGACAGGTCGGTGAGCTCCTGGAGGAGCACGGCCGGGTCGCGCTCCGCGCGGGCGCGGCGACGTTCCTGGCGGGCGCGCGGGCCGAGCAGCTGCTCCTCGGCGATGAGCGCGAGTCCCGCCTCGGGCAGCGACAGGCTGCCGACGTCGGCGGCTACCGTGATGCACAGCCGGTCCTCGCGGCCCAGGAAGTCCCGCCAGCCTGCCGCCGGGGCAGGGTGCAGGCCGTCGGCGTGCAGCATGGACAGCAGCACTTCGCGCCGTCCCGCGGAGTCGGCGGCGAGCAGCACGCGGCCCGGAAAGTCCTCCAGGAACGCCGCGAGCGGCGCGCAGGGCTTCGCCGCGCGGGGGTCCGCGCGAAGGTCGGGCAGGGGCGCGTCCGCGTCGGGCAGGACCGGGGCGGCGGTCACGCCGGCGAAACGCGAGGCCTGGGCCGCCAGCTCTTCCGGAGGAACGAACAGCTCCGCCGGCGGCAACAGCGGCCGCTCGAGGTCGTGGCGGCGCTGTTCGTAGCGCTCCTCGATCTCGCGCCACTGTGTCGCGGCCGCCTCGCCGAGGCCCCCCGCGTCGACGATCACCGCGGAGGGCGGCAGGTAGTCGAACAGCGTCGCGATCCCGTCGAAGAACAGCGGCAGCCAGGCCTCGATGCCGGCCGGGGCGAGTCCCTCGCTGACGAAGCGGTAGACCGGCGAGCGCATGGGGTCGCCCTCGAAGCGCGCCCGCCAGCGCTGGCGGAAGCCCTTGACGGCCTCCGGCGTGGTGGGGAACTCGCGGGCCGGCAGCAGGCGGACGCGCTCTTCGGCGTCGCCCGAGCGCTGCGACTCCGGGTCGAAGCGGCGGATGCTCTCGACGTCCTCGTCGAAGAGGTCGAGCCGCAGCGGCGTCTCGCTGCCCATCGGGAACAGGTCGAGCACCGATCCGCGAACGGCGAACTCGCCGTGCGCCACCACCTGCCCGACCTGGGCGTAGCCGGCTTCGGCGAGACGCTGGCGGAAGGCGGCGAGGTCGAGCCGCTGGCCGCGGGTCAGCGACAGGGTGTGCGCCGCGACGTAGCGGCGCGGCGGCAGCCGCTGGGCCAGGGCGTCGAGCGACACGACCACCGCCCCGCGGCGCAGCTCCGGCAGCGCCGAGAGGGTCTCGAGCCGTTGCGACACGAGGTCGGGGTGGGGCGAGAACGGGTCGTAGGGCAGCGTCTCGTGGCCCGGGAAGACGCGCACCGGGAGCCCGCCGCCGTCGAAGAAGCCGAGCCCGGTGGCGAGGCGGGAGGCTTCCTGGCTGCCGGCGGTGACCAGCAGCACGGGCCCGGCGGCCCGGCTCGCGAGCTCGGCGACGGCCAGCGCGAGGGCGGAGTGCGCGAGGCGCGGCCACGCCACCGAGGCGAGGGGTCCGGGTACGGGCAGGTCGAGGAGGGGATTCGCCATCGGATCGGAACGCACGCGCACCGCCGCGGCGGCGCGGGCCGCCACGGCTCAGGGAGCGCGCAGGATACCCGCCGGGCGGCGGAAGGCAACCGTCAGCCGGCTGGGCCTCGCACCCGCACGGCGTGGATCACCTTGTCGTGCTCGAAGAACACCGAGAACCCGGGGTAGTCCCAGCGGGTGATCGGCGGCTGGCCGACGGCCGCATGCCGGGTGGCCGGCGCGCCGAAACGGGCTTCGACCGCGCTCATGGAGGCGCCGCGGGCCGGCGTGGCCGGCCGTGCCGCGGCATCGCCCGCGGGCACGTCGAGGGTCTGCGCTCCGGCGAGGGTCGCCGAGAGCGCGAGCGCTGGGGCGAGCAGGCGGACCAGTCTCATGGGTAATCCTCCGCAGGCGAGTCTAGCACCCGTGCCCAAGGTGTCGAGGATGACCCCATAAATCCTTGATCGGCTTCCCGAATTCCGCACGCCGCGGGCGCCAGCTGTGATTCAATACGGCCCCATGCTCACCCCCCTTCCGCTGGGCATCGGGCTGCGCTACGTGCGCTCGCGCCGCCGCTCGCACTTCGTCTCGTTCATCACCTGGATCTCGCTTGCCGGCGTCTGCCTCGGCGTGGCGGCGCTGATCACGATCCTCTCGGTGATGAATGGCCTCGAGGGCGAGCTGCGCGAGCGCCTGCTCGCCCTGTCCGCGCATGCGACCTTCACCGAGCGGCAGGCGGAGCCTGCCCGGCTCGAGGCGCTGGCCAGGCGCATCGCCGCCGAGCCCGAGGTGGCCGCCGCCGCGCCCTTCATCGAGGTCGAGGGGCTCGCCTCGAGCGGCCCGTACCTCGCGCCGCTTCGCCTGCGCGGCGTGGACGTCTCCGCCGAGGCCTCCGTCGGAGAACTCGAGCGCGCGATGGCGGTCGGCTCGCTCGCGGACCTGCGCGGCGGCTCCAATCGGGTCGTCCTCGGCCGGATCCTCGCCGCCGACCTCGGCGTGTCCGTCGGCGACCGCATCACGCTGCTCCTGCCGCGCGCCACGGCCGAGGGATCGCTCGAGCCGGAGATCGGCGCCTTCGAGGTCGCCGGGCTGTTCGAGGCGGGCCTCGCGGACCACGATGCGACGCTCGCGCTCGCCGCGCTGGCCGACGTGGCGGCCTTCGCGGGCCCGTCCGCGCCCGCGGGCGTGCACGCGCGCTTCGCCGACGCGCTCGCGGCGCCAAAGCTGTCGCGCGCGGTCGCTGCGCGGCTGCCGGGGCTCGCGGTGCGCGACTGGACCGAGGACCACGCCGCCTACTTCCGCGCGATCCGCCTCGAGAAGCTGATGATGACGGTGATGCTGCTCCTGATCGTCGCGGTCGCGGCCTTCAACATCGTGGCGAGCCTCGTCATGGTCGTGAGCGAGAAGCGCCGCGACATCGCCATCCTGCGCACGCTCGGGCTCGGCCGCGGCGCGGTCTCGGCGGTGTTCCTGACCCAGGGCACCCTGATCGGCTGGCTGGGCACCGCCGGCGGCGTCGCGCTCGGCCTGCTGCTCGCCGGCAACGCCGGCGCCATCGCCGGCCGGCTCGAGCGCCTCCTCGGCTTCCACGTCTTCGATCCCGCCGTCTACTACATCAGCGAGATTCCCTCCGAGATCCAGGGCGGCGACGTGCTGTCCGTGGCCGCCGCCGCCCTCGTGCTGACGCTCGCGGCGGCGGTCTACCCGGCGCTGCGCGCCTCCCGCACGCAGCCCGCCGAGGCGCTGCGCTATGAGTGAGCTTCGCCTGCCCTGGACCTGGTGGATCGGCGCGCGCTACCTGCGCCTGCGGCGGGACGACAGGTTCATCGGCTTCATCTCGGCGATCGCGATGCTCGGCATCGCGCTCGGGGTGACCGTCCTGATCGTGGTGCTGTCGGTGATGAACGGCTTCGAGCGGACGCTGCGCGAGCGCATCCTCGACGTCGCCGGGCACGCGACCCTCGAGGGTCTCGAGGGCCGGCTCGACAAGTGGGCGGGGCTGCTGGAGCGGACCCGCGGCGCGGCGGGGGTCGTCGCCGTCGCGCCCTACGTCGAGGGGCGCGGCATGCTGGTCGCGGGCGCCCGTTCGGCCGGCATCGAGCTGCGCGGCATCGACCCCGCGGCGGAGGGCGGCGTGTCCGGGCTGGTGAGACTCGGCCAGGCCGGCGTGGCGCGGCTCGCGCCGGGCGGTTTCGGCATAGTTCTCGGGCGCGCGCTGGCGGAGCAGCTCGGCGTCGCGCCGGGCGACCGCGTGCTGCTGGTCGTGGCCCAGGGCAACGTCACGCCGGCCGGCGTGGTGCCGCGCATGCGGCGCTTCACCGTGGAGGGCGTGTTCGACGCGGGCATGTACGAGTACGACCGCGGTCTCGCGCTCCTGCACCTCGACGACGCCCGGCGGCTGCTGCGGCTCGGCGACGCGGTCACCGGCCTGCGCTACTCGATCGAGCAGCCCTACGCGGCGTCGCAGTTCATCCGCGATCTCGCCATCGACCTCGGCGGCGGGTTCTACATCAGCGATTGGTCCCGGCGCCACGCGAACTTCTTCCGCTCCATCCAGGTCACGCGGACGATCATGTTCGTCGTGCTGCTGCTCGTCGTCGCGGTCGCGGCCTTCAACATCGTCTCGACGCTCGTGATGGTGGTGAAGGAAAAGCAGGGCGACATCGCGATCCTGAGGACGCTGGGCTCTACGCCGCGCGAGGTGCTGTCGGTGTTCATGACCCAGGGGACCGCGATCGGCGTGGCCGGCACGGCCTGCGGGGTGGCGCTCGGCCTGCTGGTCGCCTTCAACCTGACCGCGATCGTGCACGGCCTCGAGGGACTGCTCGGGACGACCCTCGTCGACGAGCGGGTCTACTTCATCGATCAGCTCCCCGCCGACGTGCGGGCCGGCGAGGTGGCGCGGGTGGCGCTGACGGCGCTGGCCCTCGGCGTGCTCTCGACCCTGTACCCCGCCTGGCGCGCGGCGCGCACCGCGCCGGCCGAAGCGCTGCGCAGCGAGGTGTGAATTGACCGATCCGCAGAACCCGGTGTTGCGCTGCGAGGGCCTGACCAAGGAATTCCGGCAGGGTCCGGCGACGGTCAGCGTCCTGCGTGGCCTCGACTTCGAGGTGCGCGCCGGCGAGCGCGTCGCCGTGGTGGGCGCCTCCGGATCCGGCAAGACGACGCTGCTGCAGATCCTCGGCGGCCTCGACTCGCCGAGCGGCGGGCGCGTGCTGATCGACGGCGAGGACCTCGCGGCGCTCGACGAGACGTCGCGCGGCCGCCTGCGCAACCGCGCCGTCGGCTTCGTCTACCAGTTCCACCACCTGCTGCCGGAGTTCTCGGCGCTCGAGAACGTCGCGATGCCGCTCCTCGTGCGGCGCCTGCCGAAGGGCGAGGCTTTCGCCGCGGCGCGGGCGCTGCTCGAGCGCGTGGGGCTCGGCGCGCGCCTCGAGCACCGTCCGGCCGAGCTCTCGGGCGGCGAGCGTCAGCGGGCCGCGGTGGCGCGCGCGCTGGTCGCCTCGCCGCGGCTCGTGCTCGCCGACGAGCCGACCGGCAACCTGGACGGCGCCAATGCGCGGCAGGTCTTCGAGCTGATGCTCGAGCTCAATCGCGAGCTGGGCACCAGCCTCGTGATCGTCACCCACGACGAGCGCCTGGCCGCCCGGCTGGACCGGGTCGTGGTCCTGAGCGACGGAAAACTGCTGGAACGCACCGGCTGAGCGCCGCCCGCCGGGAGTGGCGGGCGCTATCGTCGCGTTCGGGCTCGCAAGGACGCGACCGCCGTGACCGTCTCCGTGCTCGCCTTCCTGGCCGGTGCCGCGCTGGTGCTCGGCCTCGCCGAGCTGCCCTCCGGGGCAGTCCTCGCGGCCTGCCTGGCCGCGGCGCTGGCCGCGTGGCGCGCCCGCGCATTCGCCGCCTGCGCCTTCGCCTGTGGCTTCGTGGTCGCCGCCTGCCACGGCCACGCGGCGCTCGCGCGCGACTGGCCCTGCAGCCGCGACCGCGAGGTGGTCCCCCTGAGCGGCGTGGTGCAGGCGCCGCCGCAGCGCTGGTCCGCCAGGCTCGACGTGGAGCTCGCGGTGTCGCGGGCGGACCAGGCCCGGGGCCTGCCGCCGCGGGTGCGCCTCTCCTGGTACGAGCCCGGCGCCCAGCCCGGCCCGGGCGAACGCTGGGCTTTCACCGCGAGGCTGCGCTGCCGCAGCGGGCTGGCCAACCCGGGCGCACGGGACCGCGAGCTGTCGCTGCTGCGCGCGGGCCTCGGCGCCACCGGCTACGTCGCGGCGGGTCACGAGCCGCGCCGCCTGGAGGAGGCGGGCTGGCGCGCGCCGGTCCAGCGGATGCGCGCGGCGGTCGCCGCGCGCATCGAGGCCGCGGCCGGCGACGGGGCCTCGGCGGGCGTGCTGCAGGGGCTCGCGGTCGGGCTGCGCGCCGGCATCCCCGACGAACTGGAGGACGCTTTCGCCGCCACCGGGACCGCCCACCTCATCGCGATCTCGGGCATGCACGTGACGGCCTTCGCCCTGGCCCTGCTGTGGGTGAGCCGCGCGCTGTGGGCCGTGGCCGGCAGTCCCCGGCTGTCGGCCGCCTGGCCCGCGCTGCAGGCCTGCGGCGTGCTGGCGCTGACCGGCGGCTACGCGCTGCTCGCTGGCGCCTCGGTGCCGACGCTCCGGACGGCGGCGATGGTGGCGGTCGCGCTGCTGCTGCGCCTGGCGCGCCGGGCGCTCGGGCCGGCGGAAGTGCTGGCCGCCGCCGCCTTCCTGCTGGTGGCCGCCGATCCGCTGGCCGCCACCTCTGCCGGCTTCTGGCTGTCATTCGTCGCGGTGGCTGCGCTGCTCGCCACGGCCGACGCTGCCGGCGGTCCCTGGCGCGCGCTGCGTGGCTTCGCGGTGGCGCAGGCCGTCGTGACCGTGGCCCTGACCCCGGTGCTGCTAGCCGCCTTCAACGCCGTGCCGCTCGTCTCGCCGCTGGCGAACGCGCTCGCCGTCCCGCTGTTCACGCTGCTCCTGCTGCCGCTCACGCTGCTCGGGCTCGCGCTGACCGCGACCTGGCCGTCCGCCGCCGAGGCGCTTTGGCGGCAGCTCGCGTCGGCCCTCGACGCCGGCTGGCCGGCGCTGATCGCGCTCGGGGCCCAGCCGTGGTCGGTGCTGCATCCGCCGGCGCCGCCGGCCTGGCTCGTCGTCGCCGCGCTAGGCATGGCGCTCGCGGCCGTGCTGTTCCCGGTCAGGGCGCTACGGGTGGCGGCGGCCGTCGGCCTCGCCGCGCTGCTGCTGCGTGCGCCGCCGTCCCTGCCGGAGGGCAGCTTCGAGCTGACCGTGCTCGACGTCGGGCAGGGCCTCGCGGCGGTCGTCAGCACGGCGCGGCACGTGCTGGTCTACGACACTGGGCCGGCCTGGCGCGGCGGGGGCGCCGCGGCGGAGCATTCGCTGCTGCCCTGGCTTCGCGCGCGCGGGGTGGACGAGGTGCAGGTCGCGGTCGTGAGCCACGCCGACGTGGATCACGCGGGCGGCCTCGAGGTGCTGCGGACCGCGGTGCCGGTGGGCAGGATCCTCGGCCCCGAGGAGCTGCCGGGCGCGGTCCGCTGCGTCGCAGGCGAGGCCTGGACCTGGGACGGCGTCGCGTTCGAGGTCCTGCACCCCGGGCGGGACGAGCAATGGAGCGACAACGACGGCTCCTGCACGCTGCGCGTGGCCGCCGGCGGGCAGGCGGCATTGCTGCTCGCGGACACCGGGCGTCGTGCGGAACAGGCGATGTCCACGGCGGCGCTGGCCGCCGAGGTCGTGCTCGTTCCGCACCACGGCAGCCACAGCTCGTCGGGCGAGGCCTTCGTGGCGGCGGTGGCGCCGCGGCTCGCGGTGGTGTCCACCGGGTTCGGCAACCGCTTCGGCCTGCCGCGCGAGGAGGTGCTGCGTCGCTGGCGGGATGCCGGGGCGACGGTGCTCGACACTGCATTCGCGGGCGCGGTGACGGCACGGGTCGGCGACGGCGAACTGGCGGTGCGCGTCGAGCGCGCCTGCCGGCCGCGCTGGTGGCGGCGCCGCGCAGGTGCAGGTGGAGACGCCGACAGGCTATCATGCCGGCCGCATGTGGGAGATCATCCAGGCTGGCGGCCCGGTCATGTGGCCGATCCTGCTCTGTTCCGTCGGAGCGGCAGCGATCATCCTCGAGCGCCTTTGGACGCTCCAGGCGAAGCGCGTGATCCCGCGCGAGCTGACCGACCGCGTCTGGAAGCTGGTCGAGACGCGCACCCTCACCGACCGCCACATCGAGGCGCTCGAGCTTAATTCGCCGCTCGGGCGCGTGCTCGCGGCGGGCCTGTCGAACCGCGGCCGCGGCCGCGAGATCATGAAGGAAGTGATCGAGGACACCGGCCGGCACGTCGTGCACGAGCTCGAGCGGTTCCTCAACCCGCTCGGCACCATCGCCGCGATCTCCCCGCTGCTCGGGCTGCTCGGCACGGTGACGGGCATGATCTCCGCCTTCGACGCGATCACCAGCCAGGGCGTCGGTGACGCGCGCGTGCTCTCCGGCGGCATCGGCGAGGCGCTGATCACGACGGCCACCGGGCTGATCGTCGCGATCCCGGCGCTGATCGGCTACCGCTACCTGCGCGGGCGCGTCGACGCGCTGGTCATCGAGATGGAGAAGGAGGCAATCAAGCTGGTGCAGTCCTTCGATCGCCTCGGTGCATCGGCCGCGCAGAACTCGCCATGAACCTCTCGCCGCGCCGGCGCGAGGACCCCGAGCTGAACCTGACGTCGCTCATCGACGTGGTGCTGCTGCTGGTCATCTTCTTCATGGTGTCGACGACCTTCGTGGACGAGGGCCGGCTGCGGGTGGAGCTGCCGCAGGCGAGCCCGGTGCCCGTCGCGGCGCCGCAGGACCCGATCGTCGTCACCGTGACGGCGCAGGGCAGCTACCGCGTCAACGAGCAGGCGCTGGTCAACAACGCGCCCGAGACGCTGCGCGCTGCGGTCGCGAAGGTCGCCGACGGCCGCCGGGACGCGCCGCTGACCATCCGCGCCGACGCGAGGGCCACGCACCAGTCGGTGGTCACCGCGATGGACGTCGCTGCGCGCCTCGGCTTCTCCCAGGTCAACATCGCGACCGTCAGTGAGCAGACGTAAGGCCGACCCGAACCTCCCGCCGATCACCGCCGGCGGACTGCGGATCTACCTGCGGCTGCTCGCCTACGCGCGGCCGCACTGGCCGATGTTCCTGCTCGGCGTGTTCGGCATGGCGCTGTTCGCGGCGGTGGACACGGGCCTCGCCTGGCTGGTCAAGGAGTTCCTCGACGGCGCGTTCGTCGAACGCGATCCCGAGGTGCTGGTGATGGTCCCGGCCGGCATCGTCGCTCTGTTCCTCGCCCGCGGCATCGGCGACTACCTGTCGATGTTCGCGCCCGGGTGGGTCGGCCGGCATGTCATCAAGGGCCTTCGGGGCGACGTGTTCCGGCACTACCTGCACCTGCCGGCGGCGTTCTACGACAGGAACGGCGCGGGACCGCTGCTCTCGCGTCTGACCTACAACATCGAGCTCGTGTCGGAAGCGGCGACCACGGCGATCACTTCGCTGATCCGCGACACGCTGACCATCCTCGGCCTGTTCGGCTGGCTGTTCTACCTCAACGCGCGGCTGACGCTGTTCGCGCTGGCGGTCGCGCCGCTGATCGTCGGCCTCATCCGGGTGACCAGCCGGCTGCTGCGCCGGTACAGCACCCGCATCCAGGATTCGATGGGCGACGTCACGCGGGTTGCCAAGGAGGCGCTAGAGGGCCAGCGCATGGTCAAGGTCTTCAATGCCCAGGCGCAGGAGACCTCGCTCTTCGAGCGGGTCAACGAGCACAACCGGGCGAGCTACATGAAGCTGATCACGGTCCGCGCCGTGTCGAACCCGGTCGTGCAGATGATCGCGGCGCTCGGCCTCGCGGCCGTCATGTACGTGGCCATCCGCGACGTGCTGGCGCGCGGCATCACGATCGGCGAGTTCACCTCCTTCCTGACCGCGCTGCTGCTGGTGACCGCGCCGCTGCGGCGCCTCGTGAGCCTGGTCGGGCCGCTGCAGCAGGGAATCGCGGCCGGCGAGAGCGTGTTCGAGATCCTCGACACCCCGCCGGAGGGCGAGGGCGGTCCGCGGCGGATCGAGCGCGCCCGCGGCGAGGTCGAGTTCCGCGACGTCGCCTTCGGCTACGGCGGCGACAAGGGCGAGGTGCTGCGCGGCGTCAGCTTCGCCGCCCGGCCCGGGCAGACCGTCGCCATCGTGGGCCGTTCGGGCAGCGGCAAGTCGACGCTGGTCGGCCTGCTGCCGCGTTTCTACGACCCGACCAGCGGCACGGTGCTGCTGGACGGCGTGGACGTGCGCGAGTACCGGCTCGCCGACCTGCGGGCGCAGCTGAGCCTCGTCAGCCAGGACGTCATGCTGATCGACGACTCGGTGCGCAGCAACATCGCCTTCAGCGCGCCGCAGGCCGCGGCGGCCGCGGTGGAGGCGGCGGCCGCCGCCGCGCACGTGACGGAATTCGCCGCGGCGCTGCCGCAGGGTCTCGACACCCGGGTCGGCGAGCGCGGCGCGCTGCTGTCGGGCGGCCAGCGGCAGCGGGTCGCGATCGCGCGGGCGCTGCTCAAGGACGCGCCGGTGCTGATCCTCGACGAGGCCACCTCGGCGCTCGACTCGGAATCCGAGCGCGTCGTGCAGCAGGCGCTCGACGGCCTGCTGCGGGACCGGACCACGCTCGTCATCGCGCACCGCCTGTCCACCATCGAGCGCGCCGACCTGATCGTCGTGATGGAGGAGGGGCGGCTCGTGGAGTCCGGCACGCACGCGGAGCTGCTGGCGCGCGGCGGCGTCTACGCCGCCTTGCACCGGATGCAGTTCGCGGTCTGAGCCGCGCCGCCGGGCCCATGCACGACTGGCTGATCGAGACCTGGTACGGCGGCACGCGCCGCGGCCTGTGGCTGCTGCCGCTGGCGGCGCTGTACGCGCTGCTGGGCGCGGCCGACCGGCTCGCCCACCGGATCGGGCTCAGGCCGGTGTACCGGGCCCGCGTGCCGGTCGTCGTGGTGGGCAACCTGACTGTCGGCGGCACCGGCAAGACCCCGCTCGTGCTGTGGCTCGCGGAGCGCCTTTCCGGCCTCGGGCTTCGCGTCGGCGTGGTGAGCCGGGGCTACGGGCGGCGCGGGGCCGGTCCGCGAAGGGTGGCGGCGGGCGATCCGCCGGCCGAGGTCGGGGACGAGCCGGCACTGCTCGCGAGGCGCCTGCGCTTGCCCGTGGCGGTGGCCGCGCGGCGGGCCGACGCCGTGCGCCTCATCGAGGGCGAGTGCGACGTGATCCTCTCGGACGACGGCCTGCAGCATCATGCGCTCGCCCGCGACGTCGAGATCGTCGTCGTGGACGGCCGCCGCGGCCTCGGCAACGGCTGGCGCCTGCCTGCGGGTCCGCTGCGCGAGCCGGCGGCCCGGCTCGCCGCGGTGGACGCCGTGGTCGTGAACGGCCCGGGCTTCGAGCGGGCCGGCGCGATCCGCATGGCGCTCGAGCCGCTGCGCTTCGTGGAGCTCGCGAGCGGCGCCGAGGCGCCGCCGTCCGCCTTCGCCGGGACGCGCGTACGCGGCGTCGCGGCGCTCGGCCATCCGGACCGTTTCTTCGCCCTGCTGAGGGACCTCGGCGCCGAGCCGATCGAGCATCGCTTTCGCGACCACGCGGCGCTGCGGGCCGCGGACATTGCCTTCGGCGACGGGCTGCCGGTGCTGATGACGGAGAAGGATGCCGTAAAATGCCAGGGCTTCGCGCCGAAGGGCGCGTGGTACCTGGAGGTCGGCGCGCGCCTGGACGGCGAAGGCGAGCGGCGCCTCCTGGCCGCACTCGAGGCCGCCGTGACGGCCCGCCGCTGAGGACGCCCGATGGACAGCAAGCTTCTCGACATCCTGGCCTGCCCGGTCTGCAAGGGGCCGCTCGTGCTCGCGCGCGATTCGCGCGAGCTCGTCTGCCGCGCCGACCGCCTGGCCTACCCGGTGCGCGACGGCATCCCGGTGATGCTCGAGGAGGAGGCGCGGCGCATGAATTCCGACGACCCTGCCATGCAGCGCTGAGCCGTGTTCCACGCCGTCATCCCGGCCCGCTTCGCCTCGACGCGGCTGCCCGGCAAGCCGCTGGCGGAGATCGCCGGCCGGCCCATGATCCAGCACGTCCATGAGCGGGCCGCCGCCGCCGGGGCCGCGTCGGTGGTCATCGCCACCGACGACGCCCGGGTCCGTGACGCCGCCCGCGCCTTCGGCGCCGACGTGCAGATGACTTCCGCCTCGCATGCCACCGGCACCGACCGGCTGGCCGAAGTGGCGCTGCATCGCGGCTGGGGCGACGCCGAGGTCGTGGTCAACGTGCAAGGCGACGAGCCGCTGCTGCCGCCCGCGCTGGCGCGCCAGTGCGCGGCGCTGCTCGCGGCCGACGCTGCTGCGGACATCGCGACGCTCGCCACGCCGGTGGAGTCGCTGGCCGAGTTAATGGATCCGGCCGCGGTGAAGGTCGTGCGCCGCGCCGACGGGCGCGCGCTGTACTTCAGCCGCGCCCCGATCCCCTGGCACCGCGACGCGGCTCCGGAGGGTCTGGCCTCGCAGCGGGAGTTCGCCGGCGCGCTGCGCCACCTCGGCATCTACGCCTACCGGGTCGGGGCGCTGCGGAGGCTCGCCGCCGCAGCGCCTTCGCCGCTCGAGACCGCCGAGAAGCTGGAACAGCTGCGTGCGCTCGAGATCGGCATGTCCATCGTGGTCGGGATCGCGCTCGAGCGCCCCGGGCCGGGGGTGGACACGCCGGCCGACCTCGAGCGGGTGCGCGCGTTGCTGGGCCGGGCGCCGTGAGGCGGGCCAAGCCGCCACTCGCGCCCTTCCACGCGGTCGAGATCAATCGGCTCGCGCACGCCCGCGTCCGCGCCGGCGGCGACGTCATCCACATGGAGGTGGGCGAGCCCAACGCCGGCGCGCCGCAGGCGGCGCTCGAGGCGGCCACGCGCGCGCTGCGCGGCGGCCAGCTCGGCTACTGGTACAGCGATGCGCTGCGAGAGCGGATCGCGCGGCACTACGCGGACTGGTACGGCGTGCAGGTCGGGCCCGAGCGCATCATCCTCACGCCCGGGGCCTCCGGCGCGCTCGTGCTCGCCTTCTCGGTGCTGTTCTCGGCCGGCGACCGGGTCGCGCTGGGTCGGCCTGGCTATCCCGCCTATCGCAACGTTCTGCAGGCGCTCGGCATGCAGGCGCTCGAGATTCCCTGCGGACCGGCGACCCGCTACCAGCCGGCCCCCGCGATGATCGAGGCGCTCGACCCTGCGCCCGCAGGCCTGGTCGTCGCCAGTCCCGCCAATCCGACCGGCACCATGCTCTCGCGCGCCGAGCTCGGCGCGCTTGCCGAGGCCTGCCGCCGGCTCGACGTCCCGCTCGTCTCGGACGAGATCTACCACGGCATCAGCTACGGCGAGCGCGCCGTGAGCGCGCTCGAGGTGGATCCCGGCGCGATCGTCATCAACAGCTTCTCGAAGTACTGGTGCATGACCGGCTGGCGGCTGGGCTGGCTCGTGGCGCCGGCGGAGCTTGCCGACGAGATGATGAGCTATGCCGGCAACGTATTCCTGACGCCGCCCTCGCTCGCCCAGCACGCCGCGCTCGCGGCCATGGACGCGCACGAGGAGCTCGCGGCGCACCTCGGCACGTACGCCGCCAACCGCCGGCGGGTCATCGACTCGCTCGCCGAGGTCGGCATCACGCGCGTCGCGCCGGCCGACGGCGCGTTCTACGTCTACGCGGACATTGGCCACCTGACCGACGATTCGCTGGGCTTCTGCAAGCGGCTGCTGGCCGATACGGGCGTGGCGTTCAACACCGGGCTCGATTTCGATCCGGTCGAAGGGCACCGCAGCCTTCGTATCTCATTCGCGGTCTCGGCGGCCGAGACCGCGGAAGCGATGGCCCGGTTCAGCCGCTGGCTGGCCGGGGGCGGGGCGGGCTCGGGTATGCTCGCCGCGAGACCTGCGGAGGGTGAGTCTTGAGGATCCTTTTCGTCTGCATGGGCATCAAGTCGGAACCGTAAGCGCCCCAACGAGTTGCGGGCGCTGGGTACGCAGCTGGTTACCCGGTTTGAGTCCGCTCGAACCGTTGGCGGATGGGGCGCCGTCGTCGCGGCGACCGATGTGCATCGGAGCCCGGCGTGAGCGGACGCTCGTCTGCTGGCCCATAGGGCTGCAGCGTTTCAGCGCAGACTGGAACGATACGCAGGATAGCAGGCTGGCGACCGTTGTTTAACGATGGCGCCATGGCCGCCGATCACATCGTCGCCGTCCGCGTCTCCGCCGAAGTGAAGGCGCGTCTGCGCGCGCTCGCGGCGGAGGAGCAGATTCCGGAGTCGGCGATCGTGCAGCGGGCCCTGCGGGCGGCGCTGTACGGCGGCGCGAACGCGCCGTCGGAGGCGTCGCGACCGGCGCTCGTCCGTCTCGCGATCCGCCTGCGCGCGGACGACCGCCCGCTGCTCGCCGCACGTGCGGCCGGCCGGAACCTGGCTCCCGCCACGTACGTCTCGGCGCTCGTCCGCGCGCACCTGCGGCGCCTCGCGCCGCTGCCGAAGGAGGAGTTGCTGGCGTTGCGGCGGGCGATCGCCGAACTGTCGGCCTGCGGCCGCAACCTCAACCAGATCGCGCATGCCGCCCACCGCGGGCAGCCCGCCGGGTACGCGCACGCAACGGCGCTGAGTCTGCTCAAGGCATGTGAGGCGCTGCGCGACCACGTCCGCGGGCTGCTGAAGGCCAACCTCGCCAGCTGGGAGAGCGGGTATGACGACCGCCCGTAGCCGGTTCCGCGACGCTCCGCTGTTCGACGTGGGGAGCCACGCCCGGCACGGACCCGGCGGGCGGGACCGGCTGACCGGGCCCGAGATCGAGCAGGTGCGGCGGACCGTCGCGCGGGCGCCCGAGGTCATGGTGAAGGTCGTCACCCGCGGGCAGCAGACCGTCGTCGGCATCCGCCGGCACGCCGACTACATCGGCCGGGAGGGCGAGGTGGAGCTCGAGACGGACACCGGTGAGCGGCTGGGCGGCGAGGGCGCGGCGGAGCGCCTGGTCGACGACTGGGACCTCGAACTCGACGCCCTGAGACGGTCCAGCGACCTTGCAGTCACGGGACGGGCGCAGGCGCCGAAGCTGGCTCACAAGCTGATCTTCTCGATGCCGCCGGGCACGCCACCCGACAAGGTCCTCGGGGCGGTCCGGGACTTCGCGCGGGAGGAGTTCGGATTGACGCACCGGTACGCGATGGCCTTGCACACCGACGAGCCGCATCCGCACGTGCACCTGCTGGTCAAGGCGGTCAGCGAGGACGGCGAACGGCTGAACATCCGCAAGGCGACGCTGAGGCACTGGCGGGCCGGGTTCGCGGAGCAACTGAGGGCGCGCGGCGTCGCCGCCAACGCGACCGAGCGGGCGGTCCGCGGACAGTCCCGGAAGGCGCTCAAGGACGAGATTTATCGAGCCGCGGAGCGCGGCCGGTCGACGCATCTGCGCGAACGCACGCGAACCGCCGCGAACGCTGTCGCGAGCGGCGCGCGGACGCCGACCGACGCCGGCGTGCGGCGATTGTACGTGACGAGCGAGCGGATCTGGGCGGGGTATCGCGCGATCGCCGACCAGCTGGAGGAGCAGGGCGACCGGAATCTCAGCGGGCACGTGCGTGCGTTCGCGGATCGAATCCAGTATCCGCCCAGCCAGCACGAGCTGGAACGGGACCGAGTCCGCGAACTGCACAGGCTGCGCGACCGTGCTCGCGAGGCCCACATGACGCGTTGAGCTCGCCGGCCGCATGTGCTCGCATCGGAGCGTCCTTGCCACCGAGCGACGCGATTCCGCCGCGTCACGCGTCGGGATTGCAGCGGTGCTCACAGTCTCCGGTTTCGATCTGACGCGTGGCATGCGCGATCCCGGAGCGTTCGTCCAGCGCATGCGTGAGGTCGTCGATGAACCGGTCGTCGTTGCCTACAGTCGGCATCACGAGGTGCGCGGTGAGCGCGACGCGCGTGGCGCCGAGGCTCCAGACGTGCAGGTCGTGAACCGTCAGTACGCCGGCTCGCGCGTGCGAAACGTGCGTCGATCCGCGCCGGTAAGGCCGTGCCGTGCGCATGCCCCGCGCGACCGCTGCCATGCTGGCCGGTCACGTGCAGGTCATCCCGCCGGGCACAGCCGCGGCGCCGCGCTGATCAGCGCCGCGGTCGCCCGGAATGCTTCGAGTACTCGCGAGTCCTCCGCTGAGTGCTCATTAGGCACGTAGACGCCGAAGATCAGTTGCCCGGCGGGGTCGAAGAACAGGATGCCGTGCTCGACGCGATCCCGGCCGGGGAGCGACGCCGCGTAGATCGCGGCGTAGACATCCGGACGGAGGTGGCCGGTGATGCCCGGCGCCTTCGGATCGAGGTTGAAGTACTTGCTGACCTTCGACGGCTCGCCGGCCGGGATGCGGCCGTGCACCTCGAAGACCTGGTCGGCCTTCGTGATCACCGTCACGGAGTCGGGCCAGGCCTGCAGGGACTTCCACACCTCTGCAAAGGCAGCGCCCGAGACGCCGACGGCGCGCTCGGCGGGGAGCGACGACAACGCTGCGGCTTCGCTCACGCCCGCGCTGCGCGCCACCGCCGCCAGTCGCGGTGCCTTGCCAGCCCACGCGGTCGCGAGAGCCTCCTGCTGCGCGGCGGTCGCGCAGAGAGCGTCGCGTGATTCACCCGCGCAGACCGCCGCCGGCACCAGGCCTGCCGCGAGCACCAGCACTCCAATTCGGTTCTTCATCGTGTTCCCCCTCGTGTGTCGCTGCACGTTCCCGCGGGCGTCGTGCCCGCGGTCATCTCCACCCACAGGTCCAATTGCTCGTCCGACACCGGACGGAACAACCGGCCCGACACTGCGCGCGCCGCGCGCCGCGCGCCGCAGCTGCGGCGCAATCCGGTCGTGCAGCAGCGTCTGGCCGGCGGCGCGATAGATCTCCAGCGGGCTCGGTGCCGCATCACCCGCCGCGTCGCTCGTCCCGGGGCCGAACAGGGTGCCGGCGAGCGCCAGCACGGCGAGGGGCCTCACGACGGGCTCTCCGCCGGGCTGGCCACGACGTCCCGCTGGAACCGGCCCGCGACGAGCCGGTACAGCGCCGGCAGCACCAGCAGCGTCAGCACCGTCGACGACACGATCCCGCCGATCACGACGGTCGCCAGCGGTCGCTGCACCTCGGCGCCGGGGCCGACGTTCAGCGCCATCGGCACGAACCCGAGGCTCGCGACGAGGGCCGTCATCAGCACAGGCCGGAGACGCTGCAGGGCGCCGTCGACGATCGCGTCGTCCAGCGTTCGCCCCTCTTCGATCAGCCGCCGGATGAAGCTGACCATCACCACGCCGTTCAGCACCGCGACGCCGGACAGGGCGATGAAGCCGACGCCCGCCGTGATCGAGAGCGGCATCCCGCGCAGCGCGAGGGCGGCGACACCGCCGACGAGGGCCAGCGGCACGCCGGAGAACACGATCAGCGCGTCGCGGACCGAGCCGAACGCCATGTACAGCAGGACCAGGATCAGCAGTAGCGCCGCGGGCGTCACCACCGCGAGCCGTTGGGACGCCGAGGCGAGCTGCTTGAAGGTCCCGCCGTAGTCGAGCCAGTACCCGGCCGGCAAGGGCACCTCGGCCTCCACGCGCTGGCG
Source organism: uncultured Steroidobacteraceae bacterium (assembly GCA_964406445.1). GTDB lineage: Bacteria > Pseudomonadota > Gammaproteobacteria > Steroidobacterales > Steroidobacteraceae > SG8-30. Next base: position 19,396 of record CAYORU010000010.1, on the reverse strand, counting down.
CACCTCGGCGACGAAGCTGCCGAGATCGCGTTCACGCACGTTCGCCGACACCGTCAGCCGCCGCTTGCCGTTCTCGCGCGAGATCTGGTTCGGGCCGTCCTCGATCGAGAGGCTCGCGACCTCGCCGAGCGGCACGAACTCGCGGCCATCCTCGGACAACGGGACCGGGATCGGGATCGCCGCGAGCGCGTCCGGGTTCGTCCGCAGCGCCTCGGGCAGCCGGACCACGAGATCGAAACGCCGGTCGCCGTCGAAGATCTGGCCAGCGCTCTCGCCGGCCACCGCGGTCGCGAGCACCGAGTGCACGTCCTGCACCGTCAGGCCGTAGCGGGCGAGCGCGGCGCGATTCGGGGTCACCGTGAGGTTCGGCAGGCCCGTGACCTGCTCGACCTGCACGCCGCGGGCTCCTTCCACCTGAGACACGACCGCCGCCACGCGCTGCCCCAGCTGCAGCAGCATGTCGAGGTCGTCGCCGTAGATCTTCACGCCTAGATCCGAACGCACGCCCGAGATCAGCTCGTTGAACCGCAGCTGTATGGGCTGACTGATCTCGTAGTTCTGGCCGGGGAGTTCGGCGAGCGCGGCGGACACCTCGCGCTCGAGCTGTGCGCGGGTCTTGCCCGGGCCCGGCCAGGCCTCTCGCGGCTTCAGCATCACGTAGGCGTCCGAGATCGACACCGGCATCGGATCGGTCGCGATCTCGGCCGCGCCCGTGCGCGCGAACACGTTGTCGACCTCGGGCAGTTGCATCAGCCGCCGCTCGATCGCCGCCTGCATCTCGAGCGACTGCGTCAGTCCCGTCGCCGGCATCCGCAGCGCCTGGACCGCGAGGTCGCCCTCGTCGAGGCTAGGGATGAACTCGCTGCCGAGGCGCGTGGCCCCGAGCACGCCGAGGCCGACCAGCACGACCGCGGCGGCCACGACGGTGCGACGCCAGTTCAGCGCCTTCAGGAGCGCCGGCCGATAGCGCCGCTTGGTCCACTCGATCGCGCGGTTCTCGCGCTCCTCGACGCGCCCGGTGACGAACGTCGCCACCGCGGCGGGGACGAATGTCAGCGACAGGAGCATCGCGCAGCCGAGCGCGATCACGACGGTCAGCGCCATCGGGTGGAACATCCGGCCCTCGATGCCGGTCAGCGCGAAGATCGGGATGTAGACGACCGTGATGATGAACACGCCGAAGATGGCGGGCTGGATGACCTCGGCCGTGGCCCGGGCGGCGATCTCGTGCCGTTCCGACTCCTTCAACAGCCGGCCGAGCCGGTGCTGGGCCTCGCCGAAGCGGCGCAGGCAGTTCTCGACGATGATCACGGCACCGTCGACGATGAGCCCGAAGTCGAGCGCGCCGAGACTCATCAGGTTGGCCGAGGTGCGGGTCTGGACCATGCCGGTCAGCGTCATAAGCATCGTGATCGGGATGACCGCGGCCGTGACGAGCGCCGCGCGCAGGTTGCCGAGCAGCAAGAACAGAACGACGATCACCAGCAGCGCGCCATAAAGGAGGTTGTCCCGCACCGTCACGATCGTGCGGTCGACCAGCGTCGTCCGGTCGTAGACGGCGCGCACGAGCACGCCGTCGGGGAGGCTCTTCTGCACCTGTTCGAGGCGCTCGGCGACGCCTCGCGCCACCGTGCGGCTGTTCTCGCCGATCAGCATCATCGCGGTGCCGAGCACGACCTCTTCGCCGCGCTCGGTGGCTGCGCCCGTGCGCAGCGCCGTCCCGATCTTCACGGTCGCGATGTCGTGAACGTGGATCGGCGTCCCGGCGCGGGTGTCGACGACCACCTGCTCGATGTCGTCGATCGTCGCCAGCTGGCCGGGCGAGCGGACCAGCCACTGCTCGCCGGCGCGCTCAATGTAGCCGGCCCCCTGGTTGGCGTTCGAGGCCACCAGCGCCGCGTGAACCTGCTCCAGCGACAGCCCGAACTGCAGCAGCCGGCCAGGATCGGGCAGCACGTGGTACTGCTTCTCGTAGCCGCCGATGCCGTTGACCTCGACCACGCCGGGCACCTGGCGCAACTGCGGCTTGACGATCCAGTCTTGGTAGACCCGCAAGTCCGTCGGGGTGAACGGTGTGCCGTCCGTCTTGCGCGCCCCGGGCTTCGCTTCGACCGTGTACAGGAAGATCTCGCCGAGGCCGGTCGCGACGGGGGCGAGCTGCGGCGAGAGGCCGGCCGGGAGGTCGCCCCTAGCGCTCTGGAGCCGCTCGGAGACCTGCTGCCGCGCCCAGTAGATGTCGGTACCGTCCTCGAACACGACCGTGATCTGCGACAGGCCATAGCGCGACAGCGAACGGTAGTACTGCACGTCGCGCAGGCCGGCGAGCTCCACCTCGAGCGGGAACGTGATCCGCTGCTCGACCTCGAGCGGCGAGTAGCCGGGCGCGTTGGTGTTGATCTGCACCTGGACGTTGGTGATGTCGGGCACGGCGTCGATCGGCAGATTCTGGAAGCTCCAGACGCCGAGCGCGGACACCGCGAGCGTCGCGACCAGCACCAGCCAGCGGTGCCGGATCGCGCTCAGGATGATTCGTTCGAGCATGGGAGCCTCAGTGCTCGTGGGCGGCGTCGTTCTTGCCGATCTCGGCCTTCAGCAGGAAGGCACCTCTGGTCACGTAGCGTTCGCCGTGCTCGAGACCGCTGCGGACCTCGAGCAGCGTGGCGCCGCGTCGACCGATCTCGACCGGCCGGGCCCGGAAGCCCTCGGGCTCCGGAACGAACACGACTTCGCGACCTTTGAGCCGCTGCACGGCCTCGAACGGCACCGCGACCGCCGCCTCGCCGCGCCCGTACTCGAGCACGCCGGTCACGAACTGACCGGGCACGAGCGTCACGCCGGGCGGTCGTCGCATCGCGACGCGGACGTCGAGCGCCTGGGTGTGGCCTTCGACCTGTGGAGCGATCGCCACGACCTGTCCCGTGGCCTCGGTGTCGCCGAGCTGGACCCGGGCCGGTGCGCCGACCGATAGCGCCGCGCCCTGCGATGGGAAGGCCTTGAGCTGCGCCTGCAGCGCGCCCACGTCGCCGACGCGGAACAGGGCATCGGTTCCCGCGACATCGCCGACGTTCGTCATGCGTTCCAGAACCACGCCCGCCAGCGGTGAGCGGATCGAGTACACGGTCAGGCTTTCGTTGCTCTCGACCTCGGCGAGCGCGTCACCGCGGTCGACCGCCTCGCCGACCTCCTTGTGCACGCGCACCACGGGCCCGGGAAACCGCGCACGCACCGACGCGACGCGTTTCGGGTCGATGATCAACCGCCCGGTCAGAGTGACCGTCTGGGCGACGGGCGCCGCGGCCGCCGCCGCGATCTCGATGCCGAGCGTGTCCACGCGTTCGGGCGCGATCCGGGCGAAGTCGGGCTCGCCCTCTTCGTGGGCGTGTGCGTCGCCTTCTCCATGCGCGTGTTCGTCGCCGCCATGGGCGTGCCCATCGCCACCCTGTTCGTGGTCGTGGACGTCGTGGGATTTCTCGGACTCGCCGGCAGGAGCAGCGCCCGCGCGCTCGCCCGTGGCGGGGTCGTTACCGCCGCAGCCGCTCAACGACAGCATCAGCAGGAGCGCCGCGGCGCCCAGCAGCGTCTGGTTCATCGTCATTCCTTCAGAAGGTCGAGCCGCGCGCCCGTCAGGCGCTCGACTTCGATTCGGGTCAGGTGGTACTCGCTCGCCGCGTCGAGGCGTGCGAGCTCCAGCGCGATCAGCTGCTCGCTCGCGAGCGCGAGTTCCCGGTACGGGAAGCGGCCGATCCGATAGCCGCGCTCCGCGAGTTCGCGCGCCTCGCGCGCGCGGGGCAACTGCGCGTCGGAGATCGCCTGCACCCGTCGGCGCAGCGCATGCAGCCGTTCGCTCTCCGCGATGACCAGGCGCTCGAGTTCGACCCGCCGCGCGACGGCGCTAGCCTGCACCCGCGCGACGTCGGCCCGGCGTTCGCGGATCTCCGGCTCGGCACGACGGGCCTGGCCGATCGGCAGCGAGATGCCCGCGACGAGTGCCTGATCCCGGGATTCCTGCAGGCGGCGGACGCCGATCTGCCAGCGCCAGTCGGTGACGGCCTGTGCGCGCGCGAGTTCGAGCCGGGCGTCGGCCAGTCGTTCCTCCGTCGCGAAGCGCTCGAGATCCGGCGTCGTCGCGACCGCCGCCGCGAGCGCCTGTGAAGGGGTCGGCTCCGGCACGTCAAGCAGCGCCAGCGCCACGGTCGGGCGCTCCTGCGGCGCACCCCACTGCGCGGCGAGCGCGGCCTGTGCCGCGACTACCGCGCGGTGCGCGGCCTCGACCTCGGCATCGGCTCGCGAACGCTCGATCTCCGCGTTCAGCAGTTCCGTGCGCGGCGAGCGCGCCGCCGCGACGCGCGGGCGGATCAGGGCCAGCGTCGTGTCGGCCTGGGCGAGCGCCGCGCGCGCGATCTCCACCCGGTCCTGGGCGGCCGCGAGCGCGACGAAGCGGCGGCCGGTTTCGGCCAGCCGGTCCAGCGCCGCGACCCGCTGGTCGATCGCCAGCAGATCGAGACCGCGCTCGGCCGCGGCGACCCGCGCCGCGCGCTTGCCCCCGTGCTCGAAGGCCGACCCGAGCGACAGCGTGAATTCGGCGCCATCCACGCCGCGTGCCGCGCCGCTGCCGGCGACGTTCTCCAGCTCGGCGCCCGCTTCGAAGGGCGGACGCTGGGCGGCGAGCGTCGCGCGCGCCTCGGCGGCCTCCAGTTCGGCGGCGAGCCGGCGGGTGTCGGGGTGCGAGGCGAGCGTGCGGCGCGCCGCTTCGCCGAAGTCGAGCGGCTCGACGGCCGCCACGGGTGCCGTGAACAGCACCGCGAGCAGCGCGAGCGCGCGTGCCCTGGACAACGATCTCATGGAATCAGCTCCGAGCCCGGCTCCGGCCGGGCAGGCGTCGTCAGAACGGGTGCACGGTGGCACCCGAACCCGGGTCAACGACGGAGCTGGGTTCTGGGGGGTTCGATCGGAACGGGAATCGCCCGCTCCGCGAGCACGAAGTGCGGCGCGATCAGGGCGATCGAGCGCTGGACTGCGTCCATGCCGGACCGGGTCGCCACGGCTCCCGGCTGGCCGCAGGTGTGGCTGCAGACGTCACACTGGTTGTGCGTTCCGTGCCCGGAATCGTGCGAGTCCCGAGGAGAATCGAGATGCAACTCGACGCTCGTGGCACCGTCCGACGAGCCGTGCGCGTGCCCGACCGCCAGCAGATTGCCGGCAAGCAGGCTGACGACCAGCAGCAGAATGATTCCGGCGCGCACGGGTCTCAGTATAGATTAGTGGCCAGCCATTCCGCAACCGCGGGCGCCAGCCGCTGCCCTCGTCTCCGACGCGGGTGGGCCTCGTCGCGCCGGCACCCCTGACCCATCACTCCGCCACCGATGCATCGGCTCGGCGCAAAGCGGCAAGATCGTCGGGAATCGGGGCCGCCGCGAACGCGGACATGCTGGCCCGGCCGGTGTTCCCGTCGGGCACCCAGATCCATGTCACGACGGCGGCACCGGCGATCCGTGCGATCTGTCCAACGATCTCGCGGCGATCGCGAATCTGCCAGGCGAGCTTGAGCATCTCGACGTGCGAGCGAACGTGCAGGGCGGTGTGCCGTTGCCCCACGATGTGCGCAGCCTCGAGCGCCGCCCACGCGGCATCCAGCCGGCCTGCTCGACGTGCCTCGTCAGCCGTGCGCAGGAACCCACGGACGGCGCCCGTCACCCCCGATGCGTTCGTCATGTCGCTACGCTCCCTTCCGTTGGCGGCTCGCCAGCCGTCCCGGGGCGGCCGCGCTGGGCCCGGAGTTCGTCCGACGCGTGGTGGACGATCTGCAGGCCGCCCCAGACGCCGAGGCTCGCGAGGATGCCCGCGACGACGAGGTCGGGCCACGCCGTGCCCGTGCCGAATACGCCGGCCGCTGCAGCCACGACGGCGACGTTCCCGATCGCGTCGTTCCGCGAACAGATCCAGACGGAACGCCGGTTCGAGTCCCCGTCCCGGTAGCGGTACAGCATCAGTGCCACGCCGACGTTGGCGGCGAGCGCCAGCGCGCCGACGACGCCCATCGTGATCGACTGCGGCTGCGCGCCCGTGTAGACGGCCCACAGTGCGCTGCCGAGCACCCACAAGCCGAACGCGATCAACGTGGCCCCCTTGAACAGGGCGGCCTTCGCGCGAACGCCGAGCGCCATCCCGGCGACCGCGAGACTGATCGCGTAGTTCGCGGCGTCCAGGAAGAAGTCGAGCGCATCGGCCTTTAACGCCTGGCTGTCGGCCGAGACGCCGGCGCCGAACTCGACCGCGAACATCGTGGCGTTGACCCCGAGTGCAATCCACAGGGCCCGACGCCAGCGTCGATCCCGGACCGCCTCGGTCGTCGAACACGTCCCTTCGCAGCACCCGCCCGGCATCACGGTCTCCACGCACCCGCGAGATCGAGCGAAACTATGAACCCTGTAGCCGCTACAGGGTCAAGAGCTTCCATGAGAATCGGTGAACTGGGTGCCGCCACCGACACGAACGTCGAGACGATCCGCTACTACGAGCGGATCGGACTCCTCCCGCCGCCCGCGCGCACGGCTGCCAACTACCGCCGCTACGGCGTGGCGCACCGGCAGCGCCTCGACTTCATCCGTCACGCGCGCGGGCTCGGGTTCGAGATCGCGGAGATCCGTTCGCTGCTCGCGCTGGCCGATAAACCCGACCGGGACTGCAGCGAGGCAGACCGAATTGCGAGCGAGCACCTGCGCACCGTCGAAGAGAAGATCGCGCGCCTCGGTGCGCTGCGGGACGAACTCGCCCGCATGGTCGGCGTCTGCCGGGGCGGGCAGGTCGCCGCGTGCCGCGTGCTCGAAGCGCTCGGCGATCACTCGCTGTGTGCCGCGGAGCACGTGCCCCATCGGCGCCGGGGGGGAAGGCCACGGAAGAACCGCGCGTGATCTCGCGACGCCCTCGGCGCGCCGTCTCGTCCGCCGGAAACACCGGCGTCGGATGCAGCGCCCGTCATTCCGAGCCGGTCCGGAACGCCGCGACGCTATCTCGAATCGGCAGGACCGTGCGTCACGCTGGAACTCGGCGGGTTCATCCGTGCGCGACTCGCGCCGATTCGATCGAGCAGCCAGCATTCGACGGCACTCTCGACCCAGCCCACGGCCCGAGCGGTCAGATTCACCCGTTGAGGGAATGCGCCCCGCGCCTCGAGTTCGTAGATCGCCGTCCGCCGCAGGCCGGTCCGCGACATGACCTCGTCGATCCGCAGCACGCGCACGGGGCGCTCATCGTCGGGCCGTGGATGCTTCGTGATCGCCGGTCGCCGCAGCGCGTTCGTGCGGCCGGAAGTCGGAGTGGGAGCGCTGGCCATCGTCGCGGCCCGGGGTGGATTCCAGGACGGACGACGATGGCGCAGTCGGGGACGTCTGGCGAGTGGGAGTATCGGCGGAAATCGACCGCAAACTTCCCTGGACGTCCGGCTCGCGTTCGGTGCTCTCGCGCAGCGCGCTCGCCCAGCGCCGTGCCGCTTCATGACGTTCCACCGCGTACTCCGCGCGATTGTAGACGGCCATCACGCCCTGCAGCTGGTGGTTCAGCATGCGCTCGACGACGTGCGGGGCGATGCCGAGCTCGTTCAGCCGGGTGGTGAACGTGCGCCGCAGGTCGTGGGGCGTGAACGCCGGCGCGATGTTCTCGCGTTCGCACCAGCGCTTCATCCAGGCCTGCACCGCCGTGCTCGACGTCCGGCCGAACACCTTCTGGCGCGTGCGGGGGAGGGTGGCCAGCACCGCCTGCGCCGCGTCCGGAAGCGGCACCCAGTGCGGGCGCGCGTTCTTCGTATGCTCCCCGGGGATCGTCCAGCGGTCGCCCGACAGGTTCGACCAGGTGGCAAGCTGTGTCTCGCCGATGCGCTGGCCGGTGATCAGCAGGAACCTGACCAGCGCCTGGTGCGGGCCGTCGGCGTTCCACAGGGCGCGGATCTCGTCGTCGGTCAGGACGCGTTCCCGCGCGCGGTCGGGGCCGCCGACGATGCCGGTGGTCAGCGCCGCGATCGGGGAGGTGCTCAGGTAGCCGGCGTGTACCGCGTAGCGGAGCGCGGTCTTCAGGATCGAGGTGAGCCGGTTCGCGGCGATCGGACCGCGGGACCTGGCGTAGCGCTTCAGCGCCTGGAACACGAGGACGTGCTCGAGGTCGCGGAGCTTCGTGGCCCACAGCACGGCCTCGGCCGCCTCCAGGCGATCGAGGTACCCTTGCACGTGGTGCGGACGGCGGTACCGGCCGCGGACGTCCTCGGCGAACCAGAACCGCAGGAACTCGCCCAGCGTGAGCGTCTGCAGCGCGGCCTTGGGATCGAGCGCGGCGCGCTTCTCGCGGGCGCCACGGAGCGAGAGCTGCGGGTAGCGCCCCAGTGTCGTGACGACCGTGCGGCTGCCGAACCTGCGACGTACGACCCAGGACTTGTGGCCGCTGGGCCGGATGCGCAGGTACAGATTGTTCCCGTCGCCGACGTAGCGGTCCCGCGATTCGGGCCGGAGCGCACGCACCTGCGTATCGGTCAACGACATCTGCCGCTCCCTGGTTACCCTTCTGGTTACCCTGATTTGCGAACTGCCCCGGACATCGGCGAACGTAGGCGAACATCGACGGTCAACGAAATCATAGACTTGGAACGCAAGAGGCTGACGTGAAGATACTCTTTATCTGCATGGGCAACATCTGCAGGTCGCCGACGGCCGAGGCGGTGTTCAGCGCCGTGCTGCGCACCGAAGGCGCGGGCCTCGAGGTGCAGGTCGATTCGGCAGGCACGCATGGCTACCACGTGGGCGAGCCGCCGGACTCGCGCGCGGTCGCCGCCGCCAAGCGGCGCGGCTACGAGATGGCGCACCTGCGCGCGCGGCGCGTGGAGCCCGCCGATTTCGAGCGCTTCGACCTGCTGCTCGCGATGGACGACGACAACCTGGCCTTCCTGCAGCGGATCGCGCCGGCCGCGGAGGCCGGGCGCGCGCGGCTGCTGCTCGACTACGCACCCGGTGCGGGTCGGCGGGAAGTGCCGGATCCCTACTACGGCGGCGAGCGGGGCTTCGAGGAAGTGCTCGATCTCGTCGAGGAGGCCGCGCGCGGCCTCCTCGACGAGCTGCGCCGCCGCTGAGACCCCTCAGTCGGACGACGACCAGACGGTGTAGGTCGGCTTCGCTGTCTGCGTCTCGGCGTTCGGCGGCTGTTCGCCGTCGGCCGGCTCGTCCGCCGTGGCCGCGCCTGGCGGCATTTCTTCCGCCGCAGCCGGGTAAGGGGCATTCCGCAAGGCCCCCGCCGATGGCGGGTCCGCATCCGCGGGCCCGGCCGCCGCATCGGCCTCGCGCGGCCTCCAGCGGGCGGACTCGGTGGCGGGACTCCAGTTGGTCTCCGGACCGGTTCCGACCGCAGCGGCGCTCGAGGCTGGTGCTGCGTCACGAACGGGCGGCGGCTCCTCGTCATCCGCCGTGTCCACGCCGATTTCCGACTGCGAGAGCACGGGCAGGGGCTGCGTGTCTGAGAGCCCGCGACGGGTGTCGCCGGCCTCCGCCAGGCCGCCCTGGTCCTGGTCATCGATGCCGGCGACGTCCTGCTCGCCCTCGGCGTCGTCGTCCTGCGAATCCGCGAGCGATTCAGCCACGGCCACGCCTGCGAGCGCCGCCTCCGGCCGCGCACCGCCCGAGCCGCCCCGCCCCCTGCGGCGGCGGCGGCGCCGGCGCCGCTCACCATCCTGTTTCAGCATCTCGCCCTGGGATTCAGCCGGTCCTGTGGCGTCCGCGTTCGCCGCGACGACCGCCGCGCGCGGCGCTTCCGCGTTCGCCGCGCCCTCGGTGCGCTCCGCCCTCTGCCGGGGCGGGCTTCCGCGTTCCGGGTCCCGTGCGCCGCCGCGCTCGCCGCGTCCCTGCCGGTCACGCCGCTCGTCGCGATCGTGACGACCGCCACGCTCGGCTCGCTCACCGCGTTCACCGCGCTCACCGCGCTCACCGCGCTCACCGCGTTCACCGCGTTCACCGCGATCGTTGCGGTCGTTGCGGTCGTTCCGTTCGTTCCGTTCGCCGCGGCCACCACGCTCGCTGCGATCCCGCCGCTCGCCGCGCTCGCCACGGCGGCGTCGCCGATCACGATCACGATCGCGCCGCGGCTCGTCACGGCTCTCTGGCGCCGGCGCAGGCGCAGGTGCAGGCGCCGCGGCCGGGGCCGGCGACAGCCAGGCCATGAAACGCGCGAACAGACCCGGCCGGGAAGCGGCGGGCGCCGCTTCAGGAGCGGGAGCGGGCGCGGCGGCAGGCTCGGGGCGGGGCGCCGCCGCCGGCGCCGGCTCGCTCGGCATGATCGCCTGCACCGCAGGCCCCTCGCCGGGCGGACGCTTCTCGGAGCTGGTCTTGAAGTCGATCTCGGTCGGCGCCTGCTCGGCCATCTGGTAGCTGATGACCGCGTTCTCGGGGAGCCCGACCTCGTCGTCGCGAACGCGCTTGATCGAGTAGTTCGGCGTCTCTATGTTCGGGTTCGGAACGAGGATGATGTCCGTGCCGCTGCGCGACTCGAGCTGGTTCAGCCACTCGCGCTTCTCGTTGATGAGGAAGGTCGCCACGTCCACCGGCAGCTGCGCGACCACGCGGGCCGTGCGGTCCTTGCGCGCCTCCTCGCCGACGAGGCGCAGCACGGCGAGCGCCATCGACTCGACGCTGCGGATGGTGCCCATGCCGCTGCAGCGCGGGCAGACGGTGTGCGTCGACTCGCCGAGCGACGGCCGCAGCCGCTGCCGCGACATCTCCATCAGGCCGAAGCGCGAGATGCGCCCGAGCTGGATGCGGGCGCGGTCCATCTTGACCGCATCGCGCAGGCGATCCTCGACCGCCTGCTGGTTCTTCTTCGACTCCATGTCGATGAAGTCGATGACGATCAGGCCGCCGAGGTCGCGCAGCCGCAGCTGGCGCGCGATCTCGTCCGCCGCCTCGAGGTTGGTGTTGAAGGCGGTCGTCTCGATGTCGCCGCCGCGCGTGGCGCGCGCCGAGTTGATGTCGATCGAGACCAGCGCCTCGGTGTAGTCGATCACGACGCTGCCGCCGGAGGGCAGGTGCACGGTGTGCGAGTACGCGGACTCGATCTGGCTCTCGATCTGGTAGCGCGTGAACAGCGGGACGTCGTCGCTGTACAGCTTGACCCTGCGCTGGGCGTCGGGTTGCAGGAAGCGCTGCACGTACTCGATGGCCCGCTGGTGCGCGCCGGCCTCGTCGATGAGGATCTCGCCGATGTCGTCGGAGGCGTAGTCCCGCATCGCGCGTGTGACCGCGTCGCTCTCCTGGTAGATCAGGAACGGCGCGGGCCGGTGGCCGGCGGCGTCTACGATGGCGTCCCAGTTGGCGCGCAGGTTGTCCATGTCCCACTGCAGCTCCTCGGCCGAGCGGCCGAGGCCCGCGGTGCGCACGATCACGCCCATGCCGTCCGGCAGCTTGAGCTGCTCGAGGGCGTCGCGGGTCGCGTCGCGGTCCTCGCCCTCGATGCGCCGGGACACGCCGCCGGCGCGCGGGTTGTTCGGCATCAGGACCAGGAACCGCCCGGCGAGGCTGATGTAGGTGGTGAGCGCCGCACCCTTGTTGCCGCGCTCCTCCTTCTCGACCTGCACGATGAGCTCCTGGCCCTCCTGCAGCACGTCGCGGATGTTGAAGCGGGCCCCCGGCGCGGGCTGGTAGCGGAAGTATTCGCGGGCGACTTCCTTCAGCGGCAGGAAGCCCTGGCGCTGCGAGCCGTAGTCGACGAAGGCGGCCTCGAGGCTAGGCTCGACGCGCGTGATGCGCGCCTTGTAGACGTTGGCCTTCTTCTGCTCGCGGGACGGGAGTTCGATCGATAGGTCGTAGAGCTTCTGGCCGTCAACCAGGGCGACGCGCAGCTCTTCCTGCTGCGTCGCGTTGATGAGCATTCTCTTCATGAGCCCCTTCCACAGTGGTGGGGGCCGTGCAGCTTGGGACGCAGCGGGGAGCCGGCGCCAGGAGGAGGGGGGTCTTCGCCCGCGACACGCCCGCGACGGCAGGAGAGGCGCCGCGGTGGGGTGACCGCTGCGCTGACCTCGATCCTTGCCACGTCGTGGTGGACACGCCTGGGGATTCTCGTTCTTCCGTGGACTGCGCTCCGTGAAGCGGCGCGCGTCCAAGCTTTCGGCCGTGCGATGGCCTGGGGGACCAGGACCAACTACCATGCAGCCCCGCCGGCCATCGCGATCCGCGGGGGCGGTGCGCGGGCACGGTGGGGCTGCGTAATCCTCGGCGGCAGTGCCCCACAGGGCGTCGGCCGCCTCGCGACGCCCCGGAATCTATCAGTAGAGCGCTCAGAAAATCAATACCTTAGGCGGAAATCGATGAACTCCTCCGCAGGCAGCCCGGCGGCGGTGCGTCACGTCGAGGTCGGCGCCGGCGAGGCGGGCCAGCGCGTCGACAATTTCCTGCTGCGTGAGCTGAAGGGCGTGCCTCGCACCCGCGTTTACCGATTGCTGCGACGCGGCGAAGTGCGGGTCAACGGCGGGCGCGCCAGGCCCGAGCAGCGCCTCGCGGAGGGCGATACGGTGCGGATTCCGCCGGTCCGCATGGCGGAGCCGGACGCGCCCGGCGCGGCGCCGGCGCGGCTCACGGCGCAGGTGCGCGCCGCCATCGTCCACGAAGACGAGCGGATCGTGGTCATCGACAAGCCGGCGGGCCTCGCCGTTCACGGCGGCTCCGGGTTGGCCTTCGGCGTCATCGAGGCGCTGCGGGCGGACCGGGCCGGCCAGGAGCTGGAACTCGCGCACCGTCTCGACCGCGACACCAGCGGCCTGCTGGTCGTGGCCAAGGACCGCGGCTCGCTCAGGCTGCTGCACGCACTGATGCGCGAGGGGCGGGTGGACAAGACCTACCTCGCGCTGCTCGCCGGCCGCTGGACGCTCGGCAACAAGACGATCGACGCGCCGCTCGCGACCCACACGCGCCAGGGCGGCGAGCGGACGGTCACCGTGCATGCAGGCGGCAAGCCTTCCGCGAGCAGCTTCCGCCCGGTCGAGGCGCTCGGGCGCGAGGCCACGCTGGTCGAGGTGGAGATCCACACCGGACGCACGCACCAGATCCGCGTGCACGCGGCGTTCGCGGGCCATCCGGTCGCGGGCGACCCGAAGTACGGCGACCGCGAGTTCAACCTGCGCATGAAGTCGCGTGCCCTGGAGCGGATGTTCCTTCACGCGCACGCGATCGGCTTCACGTGGCCGGATACGGGGCGGAAGTGCCGATTCGTGGCGGGGATGCCCGCCGAGCTCAGGGCGGTGGTGGACGGGTTAAAGAAAAGTGATCGGTGATCGGTGACCAGTGACCGGCAAGAACGCGCGAACCAGGGCACAGCCCGGTTTGGCCGATCACCGACCACCGGTCACCGGTACTGGTCACCGATCACCGGTCACTTCCCAGCGGATCCACCCCCACCTCCCTCAGCGCCCGCGCGACCCAGATCATCGGCAGCCCGATCAGCGCGGTCGGGTCCGTGCTCTCGATTCGTTCGAACAGGGCGATTCCGAGGCCTTCGCTCTTGAAGCCGCCGGCGCAGTCGAGCGGGCGCTCCAGCTCGACGTAGCGGCGCGCCTCTCGCTCGTCGAACTTGCGGAATCGCACGCGCGTCTGGTCCACGTGCGAGAGAGAACGCGGATCCCCGGCCCGGGTCAGGCAGGCGGCGGTAAGGAACAAGACCTCGCGGCCGCTCGCGGCCATCAGCTGCTCGACGCAACGCTCGACCGACAAGGGCTTGCCGAGCACCCGCTCGCCCAGCACCGCGACCTGGTCGGAGCCGAGGCACCAGGCGTCCGGGTGGCGCACCGCGACCGCCTCCGCCTTGGCCCGCGCCAGTCGCGGCGCGAGCTCGCCTGGTGCCTCATGTGGCGCGGGCGACTCGTCGATGCCCGGCGCCGCCCGCTCGAAGGGCAGGCCGAGGCGGCCGAGCAACTCGGCGCGGTAGCGGGAGGTGGAGGCGAGGATCAGCCGGGCCATGGGCAGATAGCGCTTGAAAAACAAGGATTTAAGGCCTTGTGGCCTTTGACAGGATTGACGCGGCTCACTATCATAGCGCGCCCATGTCGAAGCCCCCGGCGAATCGCCTGGATGCCGTTCGCCTCGCGGCCGAGGGCGCAAGCCTCGAGCGCAGCTTTCCGCTTGCCGGTTTCCGGCGACTGGCCGGCTCGCTGGTGAGTCCGGAGGGAGACTGCGTCGCGCGGCTGTCGTTCCGCGAGTTCGGCGCCGGCGTGGCGGGCTGCGTGCTCGAGGTGGAGGCCACCGCGACGCTGCGCTGCCAGCGCTGCCTCGGTGCCGTCGGCGTGCCGCTGCGCTCCGAGGGCCGGATCGCCTTCGTCGCGAGCGACGCCGCATCCGCGGCGCTGCCGGCGGACGTCGAGACGGTGGATGCGGATCCCCAGGCGGTGGACCTGCATGCGCTTGTCGAGGACGAGTTGCTGCTCTCGCTGCCGCTGGTGCCGCGGCACGAGGGCGATGAATGTCGCGCCCCGGGCGGCCGCCCGGCCGGGGCCTCGGAAGTCGACGAATCCCGCGGGGCCAGGCGGCCCTTCGCGGGCCTGAGAGACCTGCTGAAACACTAGGACAGAGAGAGACGACCATGCCCGTCCAGAAGAGCCGAAGGACCCCCTCCACGCGCGGCATGCGTCGCGCCCACGACAAGCTGTCCGCGCCCGCGCTGTCGAAGGACCCGACCACCGGCGAGACGCACGCGCGCCACCGCATCAGCAAGGACGGCTTCTACCGCGGCAAGAAGGTCGTCGAGACCGCCGTCGACGACGAGCAGGAATAGCCCGCCCGGACCCGCGGCGCGTTTGCGCGCCGGAGGAGGGGGAATGCGGTACTCGCGCATCGCCGGCACCGGCAGCTACCTTCCGGAGAAGGTGCTGACGAACGCCGAGCTCGAGAAGAGCGTCGAGACGAGCGACGAGTGGATCCGCTCGCGCACCGGGATCGAGCGCCGCCACATCGCGGCCCCGGACGAGACGAGCTCCGTGCTCGCCGAGCACGCCGCGCGCCGCGCGCTGCGCGCCGCCGGCATGACCCCGGCCGACGTCGACTTCATCGTCGTCGGCACGACGACGCCGGACCTGGTGTTCCCCAACACGGGCTCGCTGCTGCAGCAGCGGCTCGGCGTGCATGGCTGCCCGGCCTTCGCGCTCGAGACCGCCTGCAGCGGCTTCATCTACGCGCTGTCGCTGGCCGACAAGTTCGTGCGCCTCGGCGAGTCGCGCTGCGCGCTCGTCGTGGGCGTCGAGTGCCTGAGCCGCATCGTGGACTGGAAGGATCGGGCGACCTGCGTGCTGTTCGGCGACGGCGCCGGCGCGGTGGTGCTCACCCCGGCCGACGAGCCGGGCATCGTCGCGACCCACCTGCACTCCGACGGCCAGTACGCCGACCTGCTGTACTTTCCCTACGGCCCCTCACAGGGCTTCGACAAGCTGCGCGGCGGCGAGGCCGGCGGCATCACGATGCGCGGCAACGACGTCTTCAAGGTGGCCGTCCGCACGCTCTCGCGCCTCGTCGACGAGACGCTCGCCAAGAACGGCATCGACAAGCACGAGATCGACTGGCTGGTGCCGCACCAGGCCAACCTGCGCATCATCCAGGCGGCGGCCGAGAAGCTCGACCTGCCGATGGAGAAGGTCGTCGTGACCGTGCAGGAACACGGCAACACTTCCGCCGCCTCGATCCCGCTCGCGCTCGACACCGCCGTGCGCGATGGCCGGATCCGGCGCGGCCAGCTGCTGCTGATGGAGACGTTCGGCGGCGGCTTCACCTGGGGCTCGGCCCTGGTCCGCTTCTGAGCGGGAACCCTCGATCCACCTCCCGGGTCTAGCACTTGCAACGGGGCGGCTGGAGTAGGCGAGTGCTGCGGCATCTGGCGTGGGTGGCAGTGGTTGGCGTGGCGGCGTCCGGTGTCGCCGCAGCCGAGTCGTTTCCGATGCCGCCCGCGGGCGCCGACATCGTCGGCGCGCCGCGCAGCATTGAGGCGCGTCAGGAAGACACGCTGCTCGACGTGGCGCGGCGTCACAGCCTCGGCTACGAGGAGATCACCAAGTCGAACCCCGGCGTGGATCCGTGGATGCCCGGCGCCGGGACCACGGTGACGCTGCCCAAGCAGCGCATCCTTCCGGCCGCGCCGCGCGAGGGCATCGTCGTCAACCTGCCCGAACACCGGCTCTACTACTTCGCGCCGGCGGCGAACGGCGAGGCGCCCGTCGTGCACACCTACCCGGTCGCGATCGGCAAGATGGACTGGAACACGCCGCTCGGGGTCACGCGCATCACGCAGAAGGTCAAGAACCCGACCTGGACGCCGCCGAAGTCGGTCCGCGAGGCGCGGGCGCGGCAGGGCGAGATCCTGCCGCCCGTCGTGCCGCCGGGCCCCGACAACCCGCTCGGCCACCGCGCGATGCGGCTCGCCATCCCCGGCGGCGCCTACCTGATCCACGGCACCAACCGGCCGGCCGGCATCGGCATGCAGGCGACCGCCGGGTGCATGCGCCTCTATCCCGAGGACATCGAGCGGCTGTTCGACCTGGTGCCGGTCGATACGCGCGTGAACATCGTCAACCAGCCCTTCAAGCTCGGCTGGCTGGACGGGCAGCTCTACGTGGAGGTGCATCCCGGGCTGCAGGAGGACGCGGTGGAGCCGCCGCAGCTCACCGACCTGACGCGGCTCATCGTCGAGGCGACGCGCGAGCGGATGGTCCTGGTGGACTGGACACGGGTGCAGCGCGCGTTCGCCGAGGCGCGGGGAATGCCGGTGCTGGTGTCGGCGGGATTGGCGATGATGGCGAAAGGGGAGTGACCGGTGATCGGTGACCAGTGACCGGCCGAACCGGGCGCTGCCCGCGTTAGCGGATTCTTGCTGATCACCGGTCACCAGTCACCAAAAGAAAACCCCGCGGCTCATCACCGCGGGGCCTTCGTTTCGACCGTGTCTCGCGTCGAATTACTTCGACATCGAGCGCTTGAACATGCGGTCGATCTTCTCGTTGGTCGCGTCGCAGCACTGCTGGCTGGCCTGGGCGGCCGACAGCGCCTGGTTCGCCGTGTTCTGGGCGGCGGTGGCGGTCTGCGAAGCGCTCTGGGCGGCGCTGCTGGCGGAGTTGGCGGCCGACTTGGCGGCGTCAACGTCGCCCTGCAGCTTCGACACCTGGGTCTTCAGCGAGTCGACCTCGGCCTGCAGCGGCTTGATGTCCGTGCAGCCAGCGGCCAGCGTGAGAACAGCGGCGGCGACGCCCACCTTCAGGATGTTCGACATGTTGGATATCTCCTTGGGGATTGTTGGAACGTTATACCCGCGTGAGCGGAGACACCGGCACCGGCGTTCCCTCCCGGCGACGCGGCAAACAATACGAAGTTTAACTTAACGGACAGGTCAGCGAAAGCACGCGGGAACTGTCGGCAAGTGACGACAGCGCACGCGCCGCTTTCGAGTCCGCGCGCGTGATTTCGTTCCCCCGCGACAGGCATCGCGCGACGCATTTTTTCGGCGGGCCGATGCGGATCGCGATCGAGGGATGGCCCGTACGGGAGAGGTGAGGATGGCAGTGCGGATTTGATGTCCGGTGATCGGTGATCGGTGACCGGTGATCGGTGACCGGTGACCGGTGATCGGTGATCGGCCGGAAACCATCGCCGGGGCGGTGCCTGGTTCGGCTGGTCACCGATCACTGGTCACCGGTCACCGGCTCCCCCTTGCCTTCCCGCCGGGCGCGGCTGTATAACTACCCAGTAGCTGTACGTAACCACAGGTCACCGCCATGTCCGACCTCACGCCTCGCCAGCAGCAGATCCTGGAGTTCATCCAGCAGTGCATCGCCGAGAGCGGCATGCCGCCGACTCGCGCCGAGATCGCCGAGGCGCTCGGCTTCCGCTCCGCCAACGCGGCCGAGGAGCACCTGCGCGCCTTGCAGCGCAAGGGCGTCCTCGAGCTCAAGGCGGGGGCCTCGCGGGGCATCGTGCTGAAGGACGTGCTGCGCGAGCAGCTCGGCCTGCCGCTCGTGGGGCGGGTGGCGGCGGGCCGGCCAATCCTCGCCGAGGAGCACGTCGAGGGCCGCTACCAGGTCGACCCGCAGCTGTTCAACCCGCGGCCGCACTACCTGCTGCGCGTCACCGGCATGAGCATGAAGGACATCGGCATCCTCGACGGCGACCTCGTGGCGGTGCACCGCTCGACCGACGTGCGCAGCCGCCAGATCGTGGTGGCGCGGCTCGACGACGAGGTCACGGTCAAGCGCTATCGCCAGGAGGGCTCGGTGGTCTGGCTGCTGCCGGAGAACCGCGACTTCGAGCCGATCCGCGTCGACCTGCGCGAGCGCTCGCTGGTGATCGAGGGGGTGGTGGTCGGCGTGCTGCGCCACAGCCGCGTCGACGCGCCTTCGCCGCACGTCACCCAGTGAACCCCGCGATCGGCGAACTGCTGCGCCACCCCGGCGTGTGGCGCGTGGCCGAGTCCGCGCCCGCCGGGGCCACGCTGCCCACGGGGTTCGACCGCCTCGACGCGCGCACGGGCGGCGGCTGGCCGCGCGACACGCTCGTGGAGCTGCTGCTGCCCGCGCCGGGCATCGGCGAGTTCCGGCTGCTGCTGCCCGCCCTGCAGGGCCTGTGCGTGCCCGAGCCGGCCGCGCCGCGCCGCTGGGTCGCCTGGATCGACCCTCCGCACCTGCCCTATGCGCCCGCGCTCGCCGGCGCCGGCCTCGATCCCGCGCAGATGCTGATCGTGCACACCAAAGGCGGCAGGGGACATTCCCTTCGTTCTTTTCCAAGGGAGCAGGGGCAGTCCGCTCTTCCTGCCCGGGCAAAGAACGAAGGGAATGTCCCCTGCTCCTTTTCCGCCTGGGCCGTCGAGCAGGCGCTGCGATCGCGGGCTTGCGCGGCGGCGCTGGCCTGGGTGGATGCGCTCGACGACCGCGCGCTGCGCCGGCTCAAGCTCGCCGCCGAGGAGGGCGGCAGCCTCGGCGTGCTCTTCCGCCCGCTGCGTTGCGCCCGCGATCCCTCGCCGGCGGCGCTGCGGCTCGCGCTCGAGCCGCGGGGCGACGGCGGGCTCGACGTGGCGGTGCTGAAAGGGCGGGGCAGCGCGCCGGGGCGGATCGAGGGCCTGCTTTGAGCCGCCGCCCGCCTTCGCCGAGCACACCCGCGCATGTCATCGTTCCCCGTCACGGGCGACCTCTTCGATCCGCCACCGCCCGCCGCGCCGGACCCGCGTCCGCGGCCACGGCCACGGGCGCACGCACCGCCGCCGCCCGTGGCGTCGCCGCCGCGCCGCCGCGAGCTGTGGCTGTGCCTGCATCTTCCTCAGCTGCCGCTCGCCGCCGCCCGGGACGTGCGCGCCGCTGAACCGGCAGGCGCCGGCGCGCGCCTGGCGCGCCGGCGGGCCGTCCCGCGCGCGG
>CAYORU010000009.1:86981-99414 GCA_964406445.1 uncultured Steroidobacteraceae bacterium | reverse complement strand
ACCGCAAGTTCGTGCGCATGTCGCTCGGCGGCGTGCGCGACGAGGCCGAGATCCGTGGCCACCGCCGCACCTACATCGGCTCGCTGCCGGGCAAGGTGCTGCAGAACATGTCGAAGACCGGCGTCCGCAACCCGCTGTTCCTGCTGGACGAGGTCGACAAGATGTCCATGGACTTCCGCGGCGACCCGTCCTCGGCGCTGCTCGAGGTCCTCGACCCCGAGCAGAACTCGACCTTCAACGACCACTACCTCGAGGTGGACTTCGACCTCTCCGAGGTGATGTTCGTCTGCACCGCGAACACGCTGAACATCCCGGCGCCGCTGCTCGACCGCATGGAGGTCATCCGGCTGCCCGGCTACACCGAGGACGAAAAGCTCAACATCGCGCGGCGCTACCTCCTGCCGAAGCAGGTGAGGCAGAACGGCCTGAAGCCGGAGGAGCTCAAGGTCACGGATCCCGCGCTGCTCGACATCGTGCGCCACTACACGCGCGAGTCCGGCGTGCGCAACCTCGAGCGCGAGACGGCGAAGATCTGCCGGAAGGCGGTCAAGCAGCTGTTGCTCGAGCCGCAGAAGAAGGTCGTCTCGGTCAGCCCGAAGAACCTCGACGACTTCCTCGGCGTGAAGCGCTTCCGCTACGGCAAGGCGGAGGAGGCCAACCGCGTCGGCCAGGTCACCGGCCTCGCCTGGACCGAGGTCGGCGGCGAGCTGCTGACCATCGAGTCGGCGGTGGTGCCCGGCAAGGGCAAGCTCCAGTACACCGGCCAGCTCGGCGGCGTGATGCAGGAGTCGATCCAGGCCGCGATGACCGTGGTCAGGAGCCGCGCCACCATGCTCGGCATCGACGGCGAGTTCCACCAGAAGCTCGACGTGCACGTGCACGTCCCCGAGGGCGCGACCCCGAAGGACGGCCCCAGCGCCGGCATCGGCATGTGCACTGCGCTCGTCTCGGCGCTGACAAAGATCCCGGTGCGCGCCGAGGTGGCCATGACCGGCGAGATCACGCTGCGCGGCGAGGTGCTGCCGATCGGCGGGCTGAAGGAGAAGCTGCTCGCCGCCCACCGCGGCGGCATCGTCACCGTGGTGATCCCGAACGAGAACGAGAAGGACCTCGCCGAGATTCCCGACAACATCAAGGGCAAGCTCGAGATCCGGCCCGTCAAGTGGATCGACGAGGTGCTCGGCATCGCGCTCGAGCGGCTGCCGGAGGCCGTGACCGAGGGCACCGCCGCCACGCCCGGGACGCCCAAGGCCCGCGCGCGCCGCGCGGCCCGGAAAGGTGGCAAGCCGTTGCGGGCGCACTGATGAAGAGGTGACCGGTGACCGGTGACCGGTGATCGGCCGAACCAGGCTGTGCCTCACCGCCAGGCAGTGCTTGGTTTGGCCGATCACCGGTCACCGATCACCGGTCACCAATCACCGATCGTCTTCCCAGACGCAACGAGGCCGCCCAGAAGGCGGCCTCGTGCATACTAGATGGCGGAGCGGACGGGACTCGAACCCGCGACCCCCGGCGTGACAGGCCGGTATTCTAACCGACTGAACTACCGCTCCATCGACTGGTGGGTGCTGCAGGTTTCGAACCTGCGACCTTCGCCTTGTAAGGGCGACGCTCTCCCAGCTGAGCTAAGCACCCGTCTGCCCGGCCCGTTGGCCGCTGGGAGGGGGCGGATTGTACGGGATGCCCGGGGCGGTGCCAAGAGAGCGACTGGTGACCAGCAGGAAGTGACCGGTGACCAGTGATCGGCCAGAAACCAGGACTTACGGCACTGCCCGGTTCGACCGGTCACCGATCACCGGTCACTGGTCACTCTCGCCGCCGTATTTGCCGAACCACGCCAATATGTACGCCACCCGCGCCATCAGCTGGCTCGGCCGGAGATCCAGCGCGTGCGGCGCGCCGGGTACGCGCACGAGCAGCGCGTCCACGCCGTTCAACCGCAGCGCCTGGTAGTACTGCTCCGACTCGCCGATCGGCGTTCGGTAGTCGAGTTCGCCGGTCACCACCAGCGTCGGCGTCTTCACCCGGCCGACGAGCGACAGCGGGGAACGGGCCCAGTAACCCTCGGGGTCCTCCCAGGGTGGCGCCGGGAACCAGTAGCGATAGAAGAAGTTGGCGGCGTCGGCAGTCAGCACGAAGCTGGTCCAGTTGATCACCGGCTTCTGGACCGCGGCCGCGCGGAAACGGCCGGTCTTGCCGGTGATCCAGGCCGTCAGCACGCCGCCGCCGCTGCCGCCGGTGACGAACAGCCTGTCTGGATCGACGTAGCCGGTGGCGATCGCGGCGTCGACGGCAGACATCAGGTCGTCGTAGTCCTGGCCCGGATAGGCGTGGTGGATGAGGTTGGCGAACTCCTCGCCGTAGCTCGTGCTGCCGCGCGGATTCACGTACAGCACCACGTAGCCGGCGGCCGCGTACAGCTGGATCTCCGCCGCGAACTTCGGACCGTAGTCCGCGAAGGGCCCGCCGTGGATCTCGAGGATCAACGGGTGCTTCTTCGAGGCGTCGAAGCCCGGCGGCTTGACGAGCCAGGCCTGCACCCGCCGGCCGTCGGCGGAGGATTCGAGCCACAGCTCCTCGACCTCGCCGAGGTCGCGCAGCCCGGGCACGACCGCGCCGAGCTCGGTCACGCGGGCCGGCGCGGCGCCGCGGCGCAGTACCGCCACCTCCGCGGGCCGCGACACGCTGGCCTGCGTGTAGGCGATCGTGCCGTCGCGGGCCAGCGAGAAGGACCCGCTGGTGTAGGGACGCGACCACTCCTCGCCGCCGACGTCGTCGGCGAGGCCGCGCAGGCGGCCGGCGAGGTCGACCTCGGCCAGCCGCGTGCGGCCGAGGTCGCCGTAGAGGAACACGATCCGCTGGCCGTCGGCGGTCCAGGCGGGCCGCTGGATGCCCCGGTCGAGGTCGGCGAGCAGCTCGCGCCGGCCGCTGCCGTCGAGGTTCATGACGTACAGCCGCGTGCGCTGGTAGCCGCGCAGCCGGTCGTCGAAGCCGATCCAGGCGATGTGGCGGCCGTCGGGTGAGAGCGCGGGCGAGGCGTCCGGCCCGTCGCGGTCGGTCAGCCGTCGCAGCCGGCCGTCGGCGACGCCGATGGCGTAGAGGTCCGTGTCGAGCGGGCGGAACTCCGCGTCCGGGCGGCGGTTGGCCGTGAACACGATCTCAGACCCGTCGGCGGTCCACTGCGGGTCGTCGTGGTCCCAGTCGCCCTCGGTCAGCTGGCGGGCCGCGCCGCCTTCGGCCGGCACGACGAATACCTGCCGCCAGGCGTCGGGCAGCAAGCCCTGGCCGTCGCCGCGATAGCGGACCCGGTCGATCACCTTGAGCGGCTCGGCCCACGCCGCACCCTTCGGCGGCTCCGGCAGGGCGACCTCGAGCGGCTTGCGCGGGCTGGGCACCCGCTGCGTGAAGGCGAGCCAGCGGCCGTCGGGAGACCAGGCGAGCGCGCTGGGCGGCTCGAGCAGGCCCGTCAGGCGGGCGGTGGCGCCGCTCGCCTCCCAGCGAACGAACACCTGCGGGCGGCCGTCGCGGTCCGGCGCCACGTAGGCGAGCCGCGTGCCGTCGGGCGACCAGCGCGGCGAGGATTCGTTGGCGCCGGAGCCTGCCAGCGGGCGATGGCCGGCCCCGTCGCGGCCGACGACCCAGAGGGCGCTTCGCGGAGCGTCGCGCGCCAGGTCGAAGCCGTTTCGCACGTAGGCGACCCGCGTGCCGTCCGGCGACACTTGCGGGTCGGTGGCGTACTCGAGGCCGAACAGGTCCATCGGCGCCAGCGGCGCCGCCGCGGCGTGGCCAGCCACCAGGGCCGTCGCCACGAGGCAGGGTATCCGTAGTCGCACGGCGGGCTCCTCGCTGAAGGCCCAGGGGGCGCATGCTACTCTATGCCGCGCCGCGGGCCCCGCCCGCCTCCCTCATCGGATTCCCCGGACCCCCCACCATGCTGCAGGCCATTCACGACCGTCTGAAGGGCATTTTCGCGATGACCATCATCGGCATCCTCGGCGTGGTGTTCGCGTTCTGGGGCGTCGAGTTCGTCAGCGTCGGCGGCTTCACGGCGACCCAGGGCATCAGCGTCAATGGCGAGGATCTCGACGCCGAGAGCGTCCGGCGCGTCTACGTCGACGAGCTGTCGCGCTTCCAGGCGGCGGTCGGCGACGCGACGGTCCCCGAAGACATCCGCAAGCGCCTCGAGCAGCAGGTCGTCGACGACGCGGTGCGTAGCGAGCTGATCCGCCAGCGCACCGAGGAGATGCGCTACATCGCCACGGATGCGGACGTCCTGCGGAGCCTGCAGGAGATCCCGGCCTTCCAGGTGGACGGCAAGTTCTCCCGCGATGCCTACCTCGCGGCGCTGCTGTCGGCGAACCTGCAGCCGGCGAGCTTCGAGCGGGACCAGCGCCAGCAGCTCGCGGCCCGCCAGCTCGACCGCGGCCTGTTCGTATCCTCCTTCGTGCTGCCGGGCGAGCTCGACCGGCGGATCGCGCTCAGGAACGAGCGCCGCGAACTCGCCTGGCGGGTGGTGCCCGCGGCGTCGTTCGCCGCCGGCATCGAGCCGGACGAGGCCGCGCTGCAGGCCTACTACGACGCCCATCGCTCGGACTTCCTGACGGAGGAGAGGGTGGACCTGCAGTACGTCGAGCTCGACCTGCAGGACGTCGGTGCGGGCGTCGAGGCCACGGAGGAGGCGCTGCTCGCCTTCTACAACGACCACCTCGACCGCTTCACCAGCATCGAGCAGCGCCGCGCCCGGCACATCCTGATCGCGTCGAGCGGCGACGAGGCCGCCGACGAGGCCCGCGCCCGGGCCGCCTACGACCGCGCCCGGGCCGGCGAGGACTTCGCGGCGCTCGCCGCGGAGCTTTCCGCGGACACCGGCTCCGCGGCGCAGGGCGGCGACCTCGGCTGGGCCGAGCGCAGCTTCTTCGTCGCGCCGTTCGCCGACGCGGTGTGGTCGATGCAGCCGGGCGAGCTGCGCGAGCCTGTGAAGTCCGAGTTCGGCTGGCACGTCATCCGCCTCGACGAGGTCCGGCCCGGCTCGGTCCAGGCTCTCGAGGAGGTTCGCCCCGAACTCGAGGCCGACTACAGGCGCGACCAGGCGGAGCGCCTGTTCAGCGACCTGCAGGACCAGCTCGACACCGAGTCCTTCGAGGCCGCCGGCGATCTCGCCAGGATCGCCGAGTCGATGGCGCTGCCCGTGCGGGCGCTGTCCGGCTTCACGCGCGCGGGTGGTGGCGACCTCGGCGCGTCCCCCGCGCTGGTGCAGGCCGTCTTCCAGCCGGCCGTGCTGCGCGGCGAGCAGCTCGCCACGGTCGAGCTCGCGCCGGGCAGGGTGGTCTCCGTGCGCGTGACCTCGCACGCGCCGCCGGCAGAGCGGCCGTTCGCGGAGGTGCGCGACGAAGTCCGTGCGGCGCTCGTCGCGGATCTCGCCCGGGAGCGCGCCAGGGCGCGTGCCGAGGAGTTCGCCGCGCAGCTGTCCGCGGGCGAGGCTTGGTCGTCGGTCGCCGCGGGCGCGGCCGGGCAGGACGGCGTGACGCCGCGTGACGTCGGACGCGACGATCCCGCAGTGCCGCCCGCGGTCTCGGCCGCGGCGTTCCGGGCGCCGGCCTCGGCGGGCCTGCCGGTTCATGGCGCCGTGGAGCTGGCCTCGGGCGATGCCGCGGTCTGGACCGTGACCCAGGTGCGTCCCGGCACGGAGGTCGCGGATCCGGCGCTGCGGGCAGGCGCTGCGCAGGAGGCGCGCGAGCTCGCGGCCTTCCAGGACGCGACGGTCTACCTGGACGAGCTGCGGGACGGCGCGAAGGTCAAGGTGAACGAGCAGCTCTTCAACTGACGCGGTCCACCGCGCGGGGGGGCCGGGCATGACGCAAGGCAAGGGGCCGCGGCTGGCCCTGCACTGGCAGATCCTGATCGCGATCGCGCTGGCGGTCGGCGCCGGGCTGCTCGCCGGCGAGGACGCCGGCATCCTCGGCGTGACCTTCTACAGCGTGTTCGACTTCGTCGGCACGCTGTTCATCAACGCCCTCAAGATGCTGATCGTGCCGCTGATCGCCTCCTCCATGATCGTGGGCATCGCGGGCCTCGGCGGCGGCGAGGCGCTCGGCCGGCTCGGCGCGCGGACCGTGTTCTTCTACGCCGCGACCAGCCTGACGGCGATCCTGCTCGGCCTCGCGATCATCAACGTGGTCCGGCCCGGCATCGTCAACGGCGCGCCGGCCGGCGAGATGCTGGCGCTCGAGGCGGACACCAGCGAGGTCAGCAGCCTGATCGGCGACCGCGACGCGGGCGACATCGTCGAGATCTTCATCCGCATGGTGCCCGAGAACGTGGTCGCCGCCGCCGGCGACAACGGCGCCATCCTCTCGGTCATCTTCTTCAGCCTGCTGTTCGGCTTCTTCATGACCAAGGTCGACGCCGAGCACCGGCAGGTGCTGATGTCGTTCTGGAAGGGCGTCTTCGACGTCATGACCAAGCTGACCGAGTGGATCATGACCTTCGCGCCGATCGGCGTGTTCGGCCTCGTGGCCAAGGTCGTCGCCAAGGCCGGGCTCGCGGCCGCCGGGCCGCTCGCCGTCTTCGCGGCCTGCGTGCTGACCAGCCTCGCGATCCACCTGTTCGTCACGCTGCCGCTGTTCATCCGGATCGCGACCGGCCTCAGGCCCTGGCCGCTGTTCCCGGCGATGGCGCCCGCGCTGCTGACCGCGTTCTCCACCGCCTCGTCGTCCGCGACGGTGCCGGTCACCCTCGACTGCATCGAGAAGCGCGCCGGCGTGTCCAACAAGATCTCGAGCTTCGTGGTCCCGCTCGGCGCGACGGTCAACATGAACGGCACGGCGCTCTACGAGTGCGCGGCCGTGCTGTTCATCGCCCAGGCCTACGGCGTGGAGATGAGCCTGTTCTCGCAGTTCACGGTGGTGGTGCTGGCGCTCGTGACCTCGATCGGCGTGGCCGGCATCCCGGCGGCCTCGCTGGTCGCCATCGCTGTCATCCTGACCGCCGTGGGCCTGCCCGCCGAGGCGATCGCGGTGCTGTTCGTCTTCGACCGCATCCTCGACATGACGCGCACGGCCGTGAACGTCGCCGGCGACGCCACCGCGGCGGTGATCGTGGCGAAGCTGGAGGGGGAGGAAGGGGTGCTGGGGCAGAAGTGACGACGGTGACCAGTGACCAGTGACCAGTGATCAGCCGGAACCGCTGGTGCCGGCGCTGCCCGGTTCGGCCGGTCACCGGTCACCGGTCACCAGTCACCAGTCACCCCTCCTCGAAACTCATCCCCACGTGGCTGTATCCCGCATCCACGTACAGCACCTCGCCCGTGACGCCCGCCGCCAGGTCGGAGCACAGGAACGCTGCCGCGTTGCCGACGTCCTCGATCGTGACGCTGCGCTTCAGCGGCGCGATCTTCTCGACGTGGTGCAGCATCTTGCGGAAGCCCGGGATGCCGGCGGCGGCGAGGGTCTTGATCGGGCCCGCCGAGATGGCGTTCGCGCGGATGCCCATCGGGCCGAGATCGGCCGCGAGGAAACGGACATTGGCCTCGAGGCTCGCCTTGGCGAGTCCCATCACGTTGTAGGCGGGGATGGAGCGCACGGCGCCGAGGTAGGAGAGCGTCAGCAGCGCGCCGGCGCGGCCCTTCATCATCGGCAGGCCGGCGCGGGCGAGGGCGGTCAGGCTGTAGCTCGACACGTCGTGCGCCAGGCGGAACGACTCGCGCGAGGTGGCCTCGACGAAGCCGCCGGTGAGCGCCTCGCGCGGCGCGAAGGCGACCGAGTGGACGATGACGTCGAGCCCGTCCCAGGCGGCGCCGAGGCTCGAGAAGGCCGCGTCGATCTCGCCGTCGACGCTCACATCCATCGGCATGACGAGCTTCGAGCCGAGCGAACCCGCGAGCTCGGTCACGCGGTCCTTGATCCGGTCGTTCTGGTAGGTGAAGGCGAGCTCGGCGCCCTCCCGATGCATGGCCTGGGAGATGCCCCAGGCGATCGAGCGGTCGGTGGCGAGGCCGACGATCAGCGCCTTCTTGCCGGCGAGGAATCCCATGTATCTCTCCTGCTCAGCCGCCGAAGTCGCGGCTCGAGTCGACGTGCAGCCTGAGGCTCTGCCCGCGCCTGATGTTGCTGTTCTTGAGGCCGTTCCAGGCCATGAGCTGTTTCACCGTCACCGAGAAACGGCGGGCGATGGACGACAGCGTGTCGCCCTGGCGCACCTTGTAGGACACGGTGCGCGTGCCGCCGCCGCCGGAGGAGGCCGCGCGGACCTCGCCCGAGCCGCCGCGCACCACGAGGCGCTGCCCGGGCCGGAGGGTCGCGGACGCCTTGATGTGGTTGGCCTGTGCGAGCTGCGAGACGGTCATGCCGTAGCGGCGCGAGATGCTCCAGAGCGACTCGCCCGGCTTGACGACGTGGGTGCCGCTGGCCGTGCGGTACAGGTTCTCGCGCAGCGGCGCGACCTCGCCCGCCGGCACCAGCAGCTCCGCCCCCGCCGACAGGCGCTCGCCGTCGGTGCCATTCACGGTCGCGAGGAAGGACATCGGCACCTGGTGGCGGCGCGCGATGGCGGCGAGCGTCTCGCCCGGCGCGACGGCGTGCTTCGCCAGGTTGGCGCGCTGTTCCGGCGCCAGCGCGCCGAGGCGCGCCTCGAACTCCCCGGCGACGGCGACCGGGACCAGCAGCCGGTGCGGGCCGTCCGGACCGGTGATCCACTGGTTCCAGCCCGGATTCAGCGCGTGCAGTTCCTCGACGTCCACGCCGGCGATGCCGGCCATGTGGCGCAGGTCCACGGGCCCGCCGGTGTCGATCACCCGGAAGTAGGGCGCGTCCGGGATCGGCGGCAGCGTGACACCGTAGCGCGCCGGGTCGCGCACCAGGCGCGCCAGCGCGATCAGCTTCGGGACGTAGGCCCGCGTCTCGCGCGGCAGAGAGAGCGAGAAGAAGCCGGTGTCGCGGCCGAGCATGCGGTTGCGCTGGATCGCGCGGCGGATGTTGCCGCCGCCGTAGTTGTAGCTGGCGACGGCGAGGAACCAGTCGCCGTGCTTGTCGTACAGGTAGGTCAGGTACTCGAGCGCGGCGCGCGTCGACTCCAGCACGTCGCGGCGCTGGTCCGCCCAGTAGTCCTGCGGCAGGCCGAAGAGCCGGCCCGTGCTGGGGATGAACTGCCACAGCCCGGAGGCGTGGCTGCGCGAATAGGCGAACGGGTTGAAGGCGCTCTCCACGACCGGCAGCAGCGCGAACTCCATCGGCAGTCCGCGCGCCTCGACCTCGTTGGCGATGTGGTGCATGTAGCGCTGCGCGCGGCCGAAGACGCGCGCCATGTAGTCGCCGTTGCGCACGTACCAGTTGAACTCCGCCTCGACCCAGGGGTGCTGCACGTCCGGCAGCTGCAGGCCGGCGCGGATCCGCTCCATGACGTCCGGATACTCGATGGGCACCGGCGGCAGCTCGTCGTCGAGCGGCGCCTTCTCCACCGGCAGCGGCAGGGGCTTGGGCACCTCCGCCGCCCGCTCCGCCGGGGCGTTGCGGATCACGGCCTCGGGCAGCGACGAGGCCGGGGTCGTGGGCTGCTGCGCGCAAGCCGCGAGCAGCAGGGCGAGGGACAGCGCGGCGGTTCGCGCGAACCCGGCGGAGGCTGGCCTCACCTGAAGCCGTCCTTCCAGCGGCGGATCTCGGCGAACACCTCGACCGGGGAGCCGAGCGGCGCGCCCGCATGCGCCTCCGCGGCGGCCCGGACCGCGGCGTTTCGGCTGCGCAGGAACGGGTTGATGCGGTTCTCGAGGCCGATGGTGGAGGGCAGCGTGGGCTCGTCGCGGTCGCGCCGCCGGCGCGCCTCGGCGGCGTAGGCCTCGAGGTCGGGGTTGTCGCGCTCCACCTGCTGCGCGAAGCGCAGGTTCGCGAGCGTGTACTCGTGCGCGCAGTACACGCGCGTCGCCGCCGGCAGCGCTGCGAGCGCGTCGAGCGAGGCGAGCATCTGCGCCGGCGTCCCCTCGAACAGCCGCCCGCAGCCGCCGCTGAACAGCGTGTCGCCGCAGAACACCGCGCCGTGGCCGTAGAAGGCGACGTGTCCCGCGGTGTGCCCCGGCACGTCGAGCACGTCGAAGGCGAGCCCGAGGCGGGCCAGCTCGACGCGGTCGCCCCCGCGGACGCGCTCGTGCACGAGCGGCAGCGTCTCGGCCGCGGTGCCGTAGACCCGCGCGCCCGTCGCGGCCGCGAGCGCGGCGACGCCGCCGACGTGATCGGCGTGGTGGTGCGTGACGAGGATCGAGTCGAGGGCGAGCCCGCGCGCCGCGAGCGCGCGATCGACCGCCGCCGCGTCGCCCGGGTCCACCACGGCGGCGCGCCGCGGGTCCGCGAGCCCCCGGACGAGCCAGAGGTAGTTGTCCGCGAAAGCGGGAACCGGGATGACCTCGAGCATCTCGAACGCGCCCGCCTCAGGCCGGATCGACTGGCCGGTATTTAACCTGCCCGGGCACCCAAAAGCCACCCCTGCCGGTGGCCGGTGCTCCCCTTGCACGGGTATGCTGCGCGGCGATGGAAGGCATCCCCGACAGACTGCAGGACTGGCTCGGCGGTCCGCTCGGACAGGCGCTGCTCGAGGCCGAGCGCGCCGAGGTCGAATTCGCGCTCGAGCGCGTCTTCGGGCCGCAGTGCGTGCAGGTCGGCGCGTGGGGCCCGGGCGAGCTGTTCCTCGCGCACGCGCGCACCCAGCGCGCGGCGCTGCTCTGTGCGCGCCCTGGAGCGGGCGAGGCGGTCCGTGCCCACGACGATGCGCTCCCGCTGCAGTCCGACAGCGTCGACGCCCTGATCCTGCCGCACACGCTCGAATACTCCGCGGACCCGTACGCGGTGCTGAGGGAGGCCGCGCGCGTGCTGACCGGCGAAGGCACGATCGTCATCCTCGGCTTCGAGCCGCTCGGCCCCTGGGCCGTGCGGCACCGGCTGTCGCGCGGCGGGTTTCCGCCCGACCTCGCCCGCGTGCTCTCCGAGCGGCGCGTCGCCGACTGGCTCAAGCTGCTCGGCCTCGAGGTCGCCCTGCCGCGCCGGTTCCTGTACACGCTGCCGCTGCGGCGCATGCAGCGCGGCCGGCTGCGCGACTGGATCGAGTGGGGTGGCCGCACGCTGTGGCCGCGGCTGTCGGCCGCGTGGCTCCTCGTCGCGCGCAAGCACGTCTACTCGATGACGCCCGTCCGCCAGCGCTACCGGCGGCCGCACTCGGTGATCGCCGGCGGCCTCGCCCAGCCCTCGCGCCGGGTCGGCACTTGAGCGACGTCGAGATCTACACGGACGGGGCCTGCCGCGGCAACCCCGGGCCCGGCGGCTGGGGCGCGCTGCTGCGCGCCGGCGGCCGGGAGCGCGAGATCTTCGGCGGCGAGCCGGCGACGACCAACAACCGCATGGAACTCACGGCCGCCATCCGCGCGCTGGAGGCGCTGACGCGGCCCTGCACCGTCGCGCTCTACACGGACTCCCAGTACGTGCGCCAGGGGATCACCGAGTGGCTGCCGCGATGGGTCGCGCGCGGCTGGAAGACCGCCGATCGCAAGCCCGTCAAGAACCAGGACCTGTGGGAGCGGCTCGACGAGCTCGCGCGCCAGCACCGCGTCGAGTGGCACTGGGTGCGCGGCCATGCCGGGCATCCGGAGAACGAGCGGGCCGATGAGCTGGCGAACAGGGGGATCGAGGAAGTGACCGGTGATCGGAAAGGTGACCGGTGATCAGTGATCGGTGATCGGCCGGAGACGCGATTCCGGGCACTGCCTGGTTTGGCCGGTCACCGGTCACCGGTCACTGCCGGGCTTCGACGTCGGCGATCGGCGCCGTCATCCGCTAAACTCCACGGCCATGCGCCAGATCATCCTCGACACCGAAACCACCGGCCTCGAGGTCTCGCAGGGCCACCGCGTCATCGAGATCGGCTGCATCGAGATGCGCGACCGGCGCGTGACCGGGCGCAGCTTCCATCGCTACCTCTGCCCTGATCGCGAAGTGGACCCCGGCGCGCTCGCCGTGCACGGCATCACCAACGAGTTCCTCGCCACGCAACCGCGCTTCGCGGACGTGGCTGGCGAGTTCCTCGAGTTCGTCGAGGATGCCGAGCTCGTGATCCACAACGCGCCCTTCGACGTCGGTTTCCTCGACGCTGAGCTGGCACGCCTGCCGGCGATCGGCCGCTCGATGTCGGGCGAGTGGCGCGTGCTCGACACGCTGGCGCTCGCTCGGCAGCTGCATCCCGGGCAGCGCAACAGCCTCGACGCCCTGTGCCGGCGCTACGGGGTCGACAACTCCGGCCGCGACCTGCATGGCGCCCTGCTCGACGCCAGGCTGCTGGCCGATGTCTACCTGGCCATGACCGGGGGCCAGGGCGCGCTGACGCTCGAAGCCGACGTGCAGGCGCCCGGGCAGCTGGCCCAGGCCGCCGCGCGCATCGAGCGCGGCTCGATCCGCATCCC
>CAYORU010000009.1:24293-86881 GCA_964406445.1 uncultured Steroidobacteraceae bacterium | reverse complement strand
CCGGGCAGCTGGCCCAGGCCGCCGCGCGCATCGAGCGCGGCTCGATCCGCATCCCGGTCGTCCGTGCGAGCGCCGAGGAGCTCGCCGCGCACGAGCGGGCGCTCGATGCGGTCGCCCGGGCGGCAGGGGGGAGGGTGGTGTTCAGGAAGTGACCGGTGACCGGTGATCGGTGACCAGCCAGACCGCCCATTCAGGGCGGTACCCGGTTCGGCCGATCACTGGTCACCGGTCACCGGTCACCGGTCACCGATCACTGTTCACCACATCACGTTTCCACCCAGCGCCAACCTTCAAAATATCGTCCTGCCTTTCCGGGAGTCCCCCGTGCCCAAGCGAACGAACTTCAACCTCCGCAACTGCCGCATCGGCGTCATCGGGCTCGGCTATGTCGGTCTGCCGCTGGCCGTCGAGTTCGGCAAGCACTTCCCGACCGTCGGGTTCGACATCAACCCCGAGCGCATCGCCGACCTCAAGAAGGGCCGCGACCGCACGCTCGAGACCACCCGCGAGGAGCTGCGCGAGGCCGCCAAGCTCAGCTTCACGGACGACCTGCAGCAGCTGAAGCCCTGCCGCGTCTACATCGTCACCGTGCCCACGCCGATCGACGGCTTCAAGCGTCCTGACCTGACGCCGCTCGAGAAGGCGAGCGAGAGCGTCGGCAAGGTCCTGAAGCGCGGCGACGTCGTGGTCTACGAGTCGACCGTCTACCCTGGGTGCACCGAGGAGGTCTGCGTGCCGATCCTCGAGCGGCTCTCGGGGCTCAAGTTCAACAAGGATTTCTTCGCCGGCTACAGCCCCGAGCGCATCAATCCCGGCGACAAGGAGCACAGGCTCCCGACGATCAGGAAGGTGACTTCCGGCTCGACGCCCGAGGTCGCGGACTTCGTCGACCGTCTCTACGCCTCGGTGGTGACCGCCGGCACCCACAAGGCCTCGAGCATCCGCGTCGCCGAGGCGGCCAAGGTCATCGAGAACACCCAGCGCGACGTCAACATCGCGCTGATCAACGAGCTCGCGATGATCTTCAACCGGCTCGGCATCGACACCGAGGAGGTGCTGCTCGCCGCCGGCAGCAAGTGGAACTTCCTGCCGTTCCGCCCCGGTCTCGTCGGCGGCCACTGCATCGGCGTGGACCCGTACTACCTGACCCACAAGGCGACCGAGGTCGGCTACCACCCGGAGATGATCCTCGCGGGCCGCCGGATCAACGACAACATGGGCGCCTACGTCGCCGGCGAGGTCGTCCGCCTGATGAATCTCGCCGGGATGAAGATCGCCGGCGCCCGCGTGCTGGTGCTCGGCCTGACGTTCAAGGAGAACTGCCCCGACCTGCGCAACTCCAAGGTCGTGGACGTCGTCCGCGAGATCGAGAAGTCGGGCGCCAGGGTCGACGTCTGGGATCCGTGGGTCAGTCGCATCGAGGCCCGCCACGAGTACGGCATCACGCCCATCCGCAACCCGAAGAAGGGCCAGTACGACGCCATCGTCGCCGCCGTCGCGCACCGCGAGTTCCGCGAGCTCGGCGTGGAGCAGGTCCGCAAGCTCGGCCGCAAGGGCCACGTGATGTACGACATCAAGTACGTGTTCGGCAGGGAGACGGTGGATGGGAGGTTGTGAGCGGTCGGTGACAAGTGACCAGTGACCGGTGACCGGCCGAAGTTACTCAGTGCCGCGGACGGCCTCGGTCCAGCGCAGCGATGAGTGCATTCAGCATTCGACCCACCCGGGACGCGTATGTCGCCAGATCTGGTCCGATATCGAGGCCGAGCTTTTCGCAGATCTCGATCTGGGTTTCGAGTTCGACCAGGGAGCCGCGGGCAATGCAGGCGAACCTGCGGAAGTCGGCCGACGATCCACGGGCAGCACCTTCGGCGATGTTGCTCGCGATCGACACCGCCGCCCGGCGCATCTGCGTGGCGAGGCCAAAGCGTTCTGCCGGCGGAAACCGCCGCGTCCGGGCATAGATCAGTATGGTAAGTTCGATCGCCTCGCACCAAACCGAGAGGTCTTTGTGGGTCCGGGTCGTGCGGAGGTTGGACATGGGAAAGTCGCTGACATGATCATCTCGGCAGTCAGAGGCGGGTGTGCTGGCGTCCGTCGGGAAACGCATCGTTTTCGGCAGATTCCGGCCGGTCACCGGTCACCGGTCACCGGTCACTCATGAAACTCCTCCTCACCGGCGCCGCCGGCTTCATCGGCTTCCACACCGCGCGGCGCCTGCTCGAGCGCGGCGACGAGGTCGTCGGCCTCGACAACCTCAACGACTACTACGACCCCGCCCTCAAGGAGTCGCGCCTCGCGATCCTGCGCGAGCACGCGCGCTTCCGCTTCGTGAAGCTCGACCTCGCGGACCGGGCCGGCATGGCGGAGCTGTTCGCGCGCGAGCGCTTCGAGCGGGTGGTGCACCTCGCCGCGCAGGCGGGCGTCCGCTACTCGCTCACGAACCCGCATGCCTACGTCGACAGCAACGTCACCGGCACGCTGCACGTGCTTGAGGGCTGCCGCAACCACGCGGTCGAGCACCTCGTGTTCGCCTCGACGAGCTCGGTCTACGGCGCGAACACGCGGATGCCCTTCTCGGTGCACGATCCGGCCGACCATCCGCTGTCCTTCTACGCGGCGACCAAGAAGGCCAACGAGATGATGGCGCACACCTATGCCCATCTCTACGCGCTGCCGGTCACGGGACTTCGCTTCTTCACGGTCTACGGCCCCTGGGGCCGGCCGGACATGGCGCTGTTCCTGTTCACGCGCAACATCCTCGCGGGCCGGCCGATCGAGGTCTTCAACTACGGCAACCACAAGCGCGACTTCACCTTCGTCGACGACATCGCCGGGGGCGTGGTGGCGGCGCTCGACCGCCCGGCGACGGCGAGCCCCGGTTTCGACAGCAACGCGCCGGATCCGGCGACGAGCGCGGCGCCCTACCGGCTCTACAACATCGGCAACAACCGCGCGGTGGAGCTTCGCCGCTACATCGAGGTGCTCGAGGAATGCCTCGGCCGCAAGGCGCAGATCAACCTGCTGCCGCTGCAGACCGGCGACGTGCCCGACACCTGGGCGGACGCCGAGGATCTCGTGCGCGACGTCGGCTATCGCCCGGACACGCCGATCGAGGTCGGCATCAAGCGCTTCGTCGAGTGGTACCTCGAGTACTACAAGGAGCGCGGCCCGGCCGACCCGAAGGTTACGAACCTCGGCTGACGCCGCGCACCGGGCGCGTCAGTACCAGTCTTCGCAGCGAAGCCCGTCGATCCGGGCGAACTCGCGTCGGTTGTGCGTCACGAGCGTCGCGCCGCGCGCAACGGCGGTCGCGGCGATCAGCAGGTCATGCGGGCCGATCGGTCGGCCGCGCCGCTCGAGCGTCACTCGGACGGTGGCCGCCACCTCGGCGGCTTCATCGTCGAAGGGCAGCACGGCGACGCTGGCGCAAAACGCCTCGAAGGCACCCGTTCGCCGACCCGGGCCTTGCGTGCGTCGCAGGCCGTACCGCAGTTCGTAGAGCGCCACGGCCGGGATGGCGATCTCGCTCGCCGAAGCGGCCAGCAGCCGCTCTTCAATGCGGCCTCGCCGCGCAGGAAACAGGACACGGTGTTGGTGTCGAGCGCGTACATCAGTCGAACGTCTCGCGCGGGCTGTCCGCGCCCAGGCCGCTGCGCAGCGTCTCGAGATCCGGGAAGTCCGGGCTGGACCCTGCGGCGCGGCGGACGGTGTCGGCCCAAGGGTCCGGGGGTGCCGGCGAATCAGCTCCGCAGCGCTCGCGCGCTCAGGGTCCATGGTGCCTTGGCGCGACTGCCCTTCGGGCTCGAAAAATCAACGCGAAGCAGGCAATTCGCCCGCGTCGCTGCCCTGATCTGGCTATCATGGCCAGATGGAAAGGGTGAGCATTTCCCGGCTGAAAGACCAGTTAAGCGCCTACCTCAAGAAGGTCCAGGCGGGTGAGACTGTGCTGGTCATGGACCGCAACACGCCCGTCGCGCAGCTCACGCCACTCCCGCCGAACCTCGACGAGTCCGAGAAGATCGCCCGGCTCGAGGCGGCCGGCGTGCTGCTGCCTCCGCAGGGGCCACCGTTGAGTATCGAGCAGCTGCAGCGGTTGCGCGTCAAGGCGCCCGGCGCACGCGTGCTGGAGGCGCTGCTGGAAGATCGCCGAGAAGGCCGGTGAGGTTCTGGGACGCCTCGGCCGTCGTGCCGTTGACCGTCAGCGAGCCGCACAGCCGGCGGCTGGACGAGATCTTTGCGCGCGGTTCCCTCGTAGTCTGGTGGGGAACGGCGGCCGAGGTGGCGTCCGCGCTCGCCCGCCGCGAACGGTCGGGTCAGCTGGCGCCGGCAGACTCTACCGAGAGCTTCGCACTGCTCGACTTTCTGGCGGGGGCGTGGCGCGAGGTGCCGCCGTCGCGGACCCTGCGCCAGGCCGCGGCGCGCGAAGGACTGCGACTGCTGCCCGAATCGATCGAGGAATCCGCAACATGATTTCGACCCGCGGCCCGACCTGGGACGCCCTCGAGAACCACGCGCGCCGTCTCGGCCAGGTGCCCGTCAAGACGCTCTTCGAGGGCGACCCGAACCGCTACCCGAAGCTCGCGCGGGAGTTCGAAGGGCTCCTGCTCGACCTTACCCGCCAGCGCCTCGACGCGGTGGCGCTCGACGCGCTCGGCGCGCTCGCCAACGAGGCTCAGCTGAGGGCCGCCATCCGGGGCCTCCTCGACGGCGCGATGGTCAACGTCACCGAAGGCCGTGCGGCGCTCCATACGCTGCTGCGCGCCCCCGCGGGCGCGGAGCTGCCGGCGGCGCTCGCGCCGCTGCACGCCGAGGTGCTGGCCGAGCGCGCCAAGTGCGCTCGATACGTGCGCGAGGTGCACGAGGGCCTGCGCCGCGGCGCGACCGGCGGGCGCTTCACCGACGTCGTCAACATCGGCATCGGCGGCAGCGACCTCGGCCCGGCCATGGCCGTGCAGGCGATGCGACCGTTCCACACCGGCCAGCTGCGCTGCCACTTCGTCTCGAACGTGGACGGCGTGGAGTTCGCGGATCTCGCCGGGGTGCTGGATCCGGCCAGCACGCTCTTCGTCGTCTGCTCCAAGACCTTCACCACGCAGGAGACGCTCGCGAACGCGGGCCTCGCGCGGCAGTGGCTCGCCGAGCGGCTGGGGGAGGGCGCGGTGCCGAAGCACTTCGCGGCCGTCTCCACGAACGCCGAGGCGATGGACAAGTTCGGAGTCGGCGCGGACGCGCGCTTCACGATGTGGGACTGGGTCGGCGGGCGCTACTCGATGTGGTCGGCCATCGGTCTCGCGCTCGAGCTCGCCATCGGCACCGCGCAGTTCGAGGCCTTCCTCGCCGGCGGGCACGCCATCGACCGGCACTTCCGCGAAGCCGCCTGGCGGGACAACCTGCCGGTGCTGCTCGGCCTAGTGGCCGTCTGGAACCGCAACTTCATGGACTGCGGCAGCCATGCCGTGCTGCCCTACACCCAGCGCCTCGCGCGCTTCCCGGCCTACCTGCAGCAGCTCGAGATGGAGAGCCTCGGCAAGCGCGTCACGCGCGACGGCGAGCCGGTCGGCTGCGCCACCGGGCCGGTCGTGTGGGGCGAGCCCGGCTCGAACGCCCAGCACTCGTTCTTCCAGCTCCTGCACCAGGGCTCGGGCGGCGTGAGCATCGACATCCTGCTGCCCGCGACCCAGGCCGGCGGCTTCGGCGAGCAGCAGGCGCTCGCCATTGCCAACGGCCTCGCGCAGGCGCAGGCCTTCATGGAGGGCTACGACGAGGACGCCGCGCGGGCCGAGCTCGAATCGCGCGGCATGCCGCGGGACAAGGCCGCTGCGCTCGCGAAGCACAAGGTGCATCCCGGCAGCCGGCCGCTGTCGCTGCTGCTGTTCCGCCAGCTCGACCCACGCACCCTCGGCATGCTGGTCGCGCTCTACGAGCACAAGGTCTACGTGCAGGGCGTGATCTGGGGCGTGAACCTCTTCGACCAGTGGGGAGTCGAGCTCGGCAAGAAGCTCGCCACCGGCGTGCTGCCGGTGGTGCGCGACGCGGCCAGGAGCAACGAGGCGCCGGCGGAGCTGCGGCCGGCGCTGGAGTGGTTGAGGCGGAACCAGCGGTAGGCCCAGACAGGCCGCGCGCCACAGCCCTGCGGGGACGGTCGCCGGGCTTTCGGTATATCGACCGGGTATGCTATACCATACAAATATAGCAGTTCGTCGCGGCGGGCCATTGAACATCAACATCTACCTTCAGACCGCTTTGCTCGAGCAGGTGGACCGGCTCGCCCGGGAAACCGGCCGATCGCGCAGCGCGCTCATACGCGAGGCGCTCGAAGTGTGGCTCGCACGGCGGTCCGCGACCGCGTGGCCGGCCGCCCTTCGGGAATGGCGCGGAGATCCGGACTTCCCGCCGTTCGAGGCAGGGCGTGACGACCCGCGACCGCGACCGGACGACCCATTCGACGGACTGCCGGGCGACGGGCCTTGAGATTCCTGCTCGACACTTCTGTGATCAGCGACTTCGTGCGTGGCCACTGGGCCGTGCGCGAGCGCCTGCTGCGTACCTCGCCGAGCGAGCTGGCGGTCTCGGCGCTCACGCTCATGGAGGTCGAGTACGGCCTGGCGCGCGACCCCTCGCGTGCTCGCCGCATACGCCCGATCGCCGACGAGCTGCTCGCGCGGATCGCGCCGATTCCCTGCGGCACGGAGGAGGCGCGCGCGACCGGTCGGCTTCGTGCCGAGCTGGCGAGACAGGGCACGCCCATCGGCCCGTTCGATTCACTGATCGCCGGGACGGCGCTGGTCCATCGGCTCGTGCTTGTGACGAGCAATACCGGCGAGTTCAGGCGGGTGCCGCGGCTGGCGGTCGAGGACTGGCACGATTCGCAGGTTCACGATCGCGAGGGTGAGTGAGCGGCCGGGGTCACCTGGCTCCGGCACCGATCGGTATCCCTGGCGGACTCACGCCGCCTGACTGTCCTCCGGCGCCTTGATCAGGCTTTCCAGCGGAATCCCGAGCTCGTGGTGCAGGTTCCAGATCATCCTGAGCGTCAAGGCGCGCTTGCGATTCAGCACTTCGTAGACGCGGTTCAGCTTGCCGATCATCGGCACGAGGTCTTTGGCTGCGAGTCCCGACTGCTCCATGTGGAAGCGAATGGCTTCGACGGGGTCCGGCAGGTCGAGCGGGAAGTGGGCGCGCTCCCAGGCCTCGACGAGTGTAGCGAGGACGTCGAGCCGATCGCCTCGCGGCGTGCCCGGGCTTGCGTCCATCAGCTTCTCGATGTCCTTCAATGCCCGCCGGTAGTCGGCCTCGTTTCGAATCGGCTTGATGGTCACGTCGATGCCCTTCAGATCTTCTGCGCGTCGATTCGGTCGTACTCGCGGTGGCTGCCAATGAATCGCACGTACACGATCCGGAAGCGATAGTTGATCCACACCACGATCCGGTAGCGATTGCCCGCGATGTTGAAGACAACCCGGCCGTCGCGGAGGATGCTGGCCGATCCGAAGTCGGCCTTGACCTCCGCCGGTGTCGACCAGTCGGCCTGCAGCACGTGCCGATACCACGCGAGTGCCGCATCCTGCGCATCCCGCCTCGAGGCATGGCCCTCGAAGTAATCTCTCAGCGTGGACAGCGCGATGACCCGCAAGTCGTGAGCCTAGTCCCAAATTGGGATCATTGCAAGGAGCTGCCCGATTTTCACGGAGTCGTGGCTCGCGGCGTCGATGTGCTCGCGACAATTCACTCCTTTGCCGCAGATTTGCCAACTCGCGCGTCGGGTTGCCCGGTTTCTTGGCAGGCGCCTACAATCGCGCCCGCACTTCATTGACAGGACCTGGCGCCCGACACCTTCCCAAGTCGCTGCATCGGCGGCGCGACGGGCGGAAAGTCGTGCGCCGCGTGGCAGGGGAAGCCTCATGATCGCAGCGCGCCGCGGATTCTCCGCCGGAATCCTGGCCTCGGTCCTCGCCGTCCCGGCGGCAGCCTCCGACTGGTTCGAGCCCGGCGACGCGCGCCTGCGCAGCGACCTGGCGTCGCTGGTGGATGCCGGCTGGCTCGACCTGCCGATGCTCGGCTGGCCTATCCCGCGCGAGGACGTCTGCGATGCGCTCACGGCCGGTCGTGCCGCCGGGGATGCGCCGCCTGAGCGCCTCGCCGCGGCGCTGGGCCGCCTGCATCAGCACTGCGGCCTGCCCTCGGGCGCGCGGGCCTACGCCACCGGCGGCGACCCGGGCCTGCTGCACGGCTTCGAGGCCGAGCCTCGCGCCGACGGCGTCGTGGGCATCGCGCAGTCCTGGCGCGGCACGCGCGCAGGCGCGCGGCTCGAGCTGTCGCTCGCCGCCAATCCCGACGACGACCTGCCGTTTCGTCCCGACGGCAGCTACGCGGCCCTGGACGCCGCCAACTGGCGGCTCTCGGCCGGCTGGCTCGATCGCTGGTGGGGCCCGGGCTGGGACGGCAGCCTGATCCTCTCGAACAACCCCCGGCCGATCCCCGGCCTGGCGCTCGACCGCATCCGCAGCACGCCCTTCGAGTCACGCTGGCTCAGCTGGCTTGGGCCCTGGCGCGCGACGGCCTTCCTCGGCGCGCTCGAGAACGAGCGCACCGACGTCGACCGGCCGCTGTTCCTCGGCCTGCGGGTCGCGGCGCGACCGCTGCCCGGCCTCGAGATCGCGCTCTCGCGCAGCGCGCAGTTCTGCGGCGAGGGGCTGCCCTGCAGCCTGTCGTCCTTCGGCGACCTGCTGGTCGGCAACGACAACGCCGGGGCCGACGTGGCGGCCGAGGACGAGCCCGGCAACCAGATGGCGGGCTTCGAGCTGCGCTGGTCCTCGCCGGTCGGCGACGCGCCCTACGCGGTGTACCTGCAGATGATCGGCGAGGACCAGTCGAGCGTCGCCCCGATCAAGTGGCTGGGCCTCGCCGGGGTCGAGGGCCAGCTGCGAATCGCCGGACGCGACCTGCACCTGTTCGCCGAGTACGTGGACATCAAGTGCACGTCCTCGACGGCGAGCAAGGTGTTCGACTGCGCCTACCGCCAGTCGCTGTTCTTCGCGGAGGGCTATCGCTTCCGCGGGCGCGTGATCGGGCATGTGCTCGACAGCGACGGGCGCATGGGGACCCTCGGCGCGATGTGGTCCACGGACGCTGGCTGGTGGGTCGACCTGCGCGCCCGGGCCGCGGCGATCAACCGCGGCGGCGAACCCGACCCCTGGCACACGATCTCGCCCACGCCGGTCGACTTCTACGACCTCGCGGCCGGGGCGAGGCGCGACTTCGACTGGGGAACGCTCAGGATCCGCCTCGGCGCCGAACACCGCCGCGACGCCGACGGCAGCACGGACACCCGCGCGGCCGGCTTCATCGGCTTCGAGCGGCGGTTCGGGACCGGCGGGCGCTAGCCGCCGGCGACCGATATTCTGTTGCATAGGCGCCCCCGCGCTGCCTACAATGCCGGCGATTTTTCGCAGCAGGATCGGGCGCTTAGGCGGGATTCCTGCGACGGCCTCGTGGCTCGTCGCGACCCGGCCTGGCGCCTTTGCCGCAGGGGATGCCGGTTGATCGCTGTTCGCCCTCACGCCTTCGCCGCCGCCTGCCTCCTCGCGCTGGCGGGGACCGCCGAGACCGCCACCGCGGACCCCTGGGCCGCGCCCGGCGACGCGCGTCTTCGCCACGATCTCCAGTTGCTCTCGGACAGCGGCCTGATCCGCGCGCCGCTCTCGGCCTGGCCGGTGGCCTGGGGCGAGGTCGCGCGTGACCTCGCGGCCCTCGATCACGCCGCGACCCGTCCGGCGCACCTCGTCGCCGCGCTCGGCCGGGTGACGAAGGCAGCACTCGCCGCCACCGAGGTCGGCGCCTGGCGCGCCGAGGGGCGCGTCGCCGCCTCCGGCGAGCCCATGACGCTGCGCCGCTTCGCCGACGTGCCGCGCGAGGAGGGCGAGCTTGCCGGCTCGATGCAGTACACGGGCGAAATCCTCGCCGCGCGCCTGCAGGCGACGGTCGTCGCCGACGCGGACGACGACAAGACCGTGCGCCCGGACGGCAGCTACGTCGGCGCCGTCCTCGGCAACTGGATGATCACCGCCGGCTGGATCGACCGCTGGTGGGGCCCGGGCTGGGAAGGCAGCCTGATCCTCGGCACCAACCACCGGCCGATTCCGTCCGTGACGCTCGAACGAAACTATTCCGATCCATTCGAGAACAAGTGGCTTTCCTGGATCGGCCAGTGGCGGCTCGCGATGAGCTACGGCCGGCTCGACGACGAGCGCGAGGACTTTCCCAACGCGCACTTCTTCGCGATGCGCGTCACCTGGAAGCCGCACGACCGGGTGGAGATCGGCTTCTCGCGCAGCGCCCAGCTATGCGGCGACGGCCGCGACTGCGGGCTCGACACCGTCTGGGACATGCTCATCGCCAACGACAACGACCAGGCGCCCGAGGACCAGCCGGGCAACCAACTCGCGGGCGTCGACTTCCGCTGGTCGCTGCCGTGGCTGCCGGTGGCGCTCTACGGGCAAGGCATCGGCGAGGACGAGGCCAACAAGATGCCGAGCAAGTACCTCGGCCAGTTCGGCCTCGAGACCTGGGGCGGGATGGGCGCGGCCACCTGGCGCGTGCATGTCGAATACGCCGACACCGCCTGCGGCTTCAACGACAGCGAGCCAGACTTCGGCTGTGCCTACCGCAACGTGATCTACACCGACGGCTACCAGCACCTCGGTCGCAGCATCGGGCACGCGCTCGACGGCGACGGCCAGCAGTGGGCCATCGGCGCGCTCTGGGTGAACGGCGACGGCAGCAGCTGGGAAGTCGCCGCCCAGACCGCCAAGCTCAACCGCAAGGGAGCGAACCCGGCGCATACGCTTACCCCGGTACCGCTGGACCTCGTGTCCGCGGACGTGTATCACCGCAGGGAGTTTCTCGGCGGCGACCTCAAGCTCGGCGTGGGCTACAAGCAGCGCGAGTCAGATGCCGCCGGCATCGACGAAGACGAGCTGCGCGGCTTCGCGCAATGGCAGAGGCAGTTCTGATGATGATGCGCGTGGTCGGCCGGATACTCGTTGCGCTGTCGCTCGCGGCCGGTCTTGCCGCGCCGGCCTTCGCGCAGACCGCCGAGCAGCTCGAGGTGTTCCGCTCGCTGCCGCCCGCGCAGCAGCAGGAAATCCTCAGGCAGATGTCAGAAGGGCGGAACGGCCAGGCCGGCAAGGGTGGCACGGGGCTTTCGACAGCTGCACCGACCTCCATGCCGCGCGAGCAGGCTGCGTCCCAGGGACTGTTCGAGACCATGGAACAGGCGCCGCGGTTTCGCGCCAAGGACAGCCTGCTGCTCGAGGTCGAGATCCGGCCAGTGCCCGAGGAGGCGCCGCCGCGCGAGCCAGGCGCCGAGCTGGCGCTCGAGGAACTTCGCGCGCGCATGCTCGCCGGGAATCCCTACCAGCTCGACCGGGCCGGAGTGCTCGCCCTGCCCGCCACGCCGCCGATCGTCCTCGCGGGCCTCGACGTCGAGCAGGCCGGGCTGCGGCTCAACTCCGACCCGGCCCTGAAGGACTTCAAGCTCACCGTCAGCCTGCTGCCCGTCGAGCCGGTGCTCAAGCCCTTTGGCTACGACCTCTTCACGAGCGTGCCCACGACGTTCGCGCCGGCGACCGACATCCCCGTGCCCGCAGAGTATGTGGTCGGGCCCGGCGACACCTTCGAGGTGCTGCTCGTCGGCGAGCGCGGCGGGCGCTACACGCTCACCGTCGGCCGAGATGGCGCGGTGGACTTTCCCGACCTCGGCCCGATTGCGGTCGCGGGCCTGCGTTTCGCGTCCGCCAAGGACCTGCTCGAGCAGCGCGTCGCCGAGCAGATGATCGGCATGCGCGCGAGCGTCTCGATGGGGCAGCTGCGCTCCATCCAGGTGTTCGTGCTCGGCGAGGCCGAGCGGCCCGGATCCTACACGGTGAGCGGACTGTCGACCATCACCAATGCGCTGTTCGCGAGCGGCGGAGTCAAGCCCATCGGTTCGCTCAGGAACATCCAGCTGAAGCGCGGCGGCCAGGTGGTTCGCTCGCTCGATTTCTACGACCTGCTGCTGAACGGCGACACCAGCAACGACCTGCGCCTGCTGCCGGGCGACGTGATCTTCATCCCGCCGGTGGGCACCACCGTGTCGGTCGAGGGCGAGATCCAGCGGCCGGCGATCTACGAGGTGAAGCCGGGCGCCGTGGCCGCGGACATCCTGTATCTCGCCGGCGGCCTGACGCCGTTCGCCGACCCGCGCACCGCGACGCTCGAGCGCATCGACGACCGCCGTAACCGCGCGGTGGTGGACGTCGACCTCACCACGCCCCAGGGCCGCGGCGTGCGGCTGCAGACCGGCGATGCCATCCGGATCCGCCCCATCCGCGAGAGCCTCGAGGGCGTCGTCTCCCTCGAAGGCCACGTGCACCGGCCCGGGCGCGTGCAGCATCGCGCGGGCATGCGCCTCACCGACCTCGTCGGCAGCCTGGACGAGCTCAAGCCGCTCGCCGACCTGCATTACGTGTTGATCCGCCGCGAGAGCGGCCCCGGGCGGCAGGTTTCGGCCGTCTCCGCCGATCTCGACGCAGCCTTCGCCGGCCGTGGGACCGCCGCCGACCTGCCGCTCGAGGCGCGTGATCGCGTGTTCGTGTTCGACCTCGCCAGCCGCCGCGATCGGGTGGTAGATGCGATCATCGCCGACCTCGACCGGCAGAGCGGTCGTGACCAGCCACGGCAGGTGGTCTCGGTGGGCGGTCGCGTGAAGGTGCCCGGGCAGTATCCGCTCGAGCCCGGCATGACCGTGAGCGACCTCATCCGCGCCGGCGGCAGCCTCGACCAGGCCGCCTACGGTGGCACCGCTGAGCTGGCCCGGTACGAGATCGTGAACGGCGAGCGCCGCCAGACCGCCGTCATGGACATCGACCTCGCGCGAGTGCTGGCGGGAGATGCGGCCTCGGACTTGCCGTTGCGGCCTTTCGACTTCCTGATCATCCGCGAGATCCCCGAGTGGGGCGAGCAGGAAGCCGTCACCCTGCGCGGCGAGGTGCGCTTCCCCGGCACCTACCCGATCAAGCGCGGCGAAACGCTGC
The DNA here is from genome assembly GCA_964406445.1 of uncultured Steroidobacteraceae bacterium. Taxonomy (GTDB): domain Bacteria; phylum Pseudomonadota; class Gammaproteobacteria; order Steroidobacterales; family Steroidobacteraceae; genus SG8-30. The sequence continues at coordinate 73,805 of CAYORU010000009.1, read as the reverse complement.
GCTCGGTGATCGAGCGGGCCGGTGGACTGACCGACCTCGCCTTCGTCGAGGGCAGCGTCTTCACGCGCAAGGAGCTGCGCGAGCGCGAACAGAAGCAGCTCGACGTGCTCGCCGACCGGCTACAGCGCGAGCTTGCCTCGCTCTCGTTGCAGCAGGCCCAGGCCGGGCAGGAAGGCGCCTCGCAGGCCATCGCCGCCGGGCAGGGACTGCTGGCCGATCTCAAGTCCACCAAGGCCGTCGGCCGGCTCGTGATCGAGCTCGATAAGCTCGTCGCCTCGCGCATCGGGTCTGCCGACGACGTCATCGTCAGGGACGGCGACGAACTCATCGTGCCGCGCCAGACCCAGGAGGTGACGGTCATCGGCGAGGTGCAGAGCGCGACCTCGCACCTCTATCAGGCCAGCCTCACGCGCAACGACTACATCGCGCGCAGCGGCGGCTTCACGCAGCGCGCCGACGAGAAGCGCGTGTTCGTGATCCGCGCGAACGGGCAGGTCGATGCCGGCATGAGCAGCGGCTGGTTCAGCCGCGGCGGCAACCAGCAGATCCGGCCAGGAGACACTGTCGTTGTGCCGCTCGATGCGCAGCAGGTGAGGCCGCTGACGCTGTGGACCAGCGTCACGCAGATTCTCTATAACGTTGCCGTGGCCGTGGCGGCGGTGAACTCGTTCTAGCTTGACCAAAGTGAATACCCCAGATCGTCCCAACGCACCTCCCGGGCCTTCAATGCCGCCGCAGCCGTTCCAGGCCTACCTTGTGCCAATAGGCGCCGAAGAGCGTGCGGTACAGCCCTTCACGCTAGGAGATCTACTGCAGGCATTGCTCGAATGGTGGAAGCCAATTTTGCTGTTGACTCTGCTCGGGGCCGCCTCCGGCGTGACCACTGCGCTTCTCATGACGCCTGTCTACCGTGCTGAGACTGTTGTTGTGCCGCGTGAGGATAGTGCCGCGAGCGCGCTCGGCCGCTCCATCGCTGGCCAGCTCGGCGGGCTTGCCGGACTGGCCGGCGGTCTGCTCCCGACGGGGTCCAGCGAAGCTGAGACTATTGCGACTCTGCGCTCGCGTGCACTGACCGAGCGGTTCATCGAGGAGCGAAGTTTGCTGCCAGTGCTGTTCGAGAAGCAGTGGGATGCCGATCGCGGTGCCTGGATCGAGAGCGATCCACGCCGCATGCCTACCCTCCGCGACGGGTTTCGGGTGTTTGACGAGCGTGTTCGCACCGTGGCGGAGGACCGAAAGACGGGAATGGTCACCGTCGCCGTCGATTGGAAGGATCCAGCCGTCGCAGCGGATTGGGCGAACGGCCTCGTGGCCCTCGCTAACGAAACGCTGCGCCAGCGTGCAATCCAGGAGGCGACCGACACGCTCGCCTACCTCGACCGCGAACTCGGACGGATTGAAAAAGTTGAACTGCGCACCTCGATGTTCCAACTCGTCGAGGCCCAGCAGAAGACGCTGATGCTCGCCAACACACGACCGGACTATGCGCTGCGCGTGATCGACCCTGCCGTGGCGCCGGGGCCGCGCGACAGGCTGCGGCCCAAACGCGCGCAGATATCGATCGCCGCGACGATGCTCGGCGCCCTTGCGGGCTGCGCTGTGGCGATTGTGCTCGCGCTGCGCCGGCGTCGTTGATCTGCCCCGAATGTCGATCAGGCTCGACGACGGCGGCACGTCGCGCGGCCGAGCGGTGTCTCTGCTGGCGGCCGGTGGCTGGCTGGCGACTCTGATCTACACGGCCCAGTCGATCCTGCTGGTACCCATGTACCTGGATCATCTCGGTAGCCAGTTGTATGGGCTGTGGCTCGCCTCCGGTGGCGTCCTGGTCTGGCTGGCCATGATGGACTTCGGTATCTCCGCGCTTACGACCCAGCGCTGTGGCGCGGCGTTTGGGCGGGGCGACGTCGATGTTGCCGTTTCGTACTTCTGGCACGGAGCCGTAATCACCCTCGGCTTGATGCTCGTCCTATTCTCACTTGGCCTGCTCGCTAGCCTTTGGGTTCCCGGCTGGTTTCGGGTCGACAAGGAGTATGTCGAACCGCTGCGCCAAGCGTTCTGGATCGCATCGCTCACGACCGCTGTGGCCGTGGCGCTTGAGTTCCTGAAGGGATTTGCGGCGGCTTTCCAGCGTGTCGGACCGGTGGTCATTGCCGGGATAGCGGGCGATTTGCTGGCGATTGCAGTGACTGTCGGGGCGCTGTGGATCGGCTGGGGACTGCTTGCACTCGCTGTAGGCGGATTGGTGCGTTTCCTCGTACCGGTGGTGGTCGGGGTGCCGCACGCGCTGGCGCTATGCCGGGCGACCGGACAACGACCAGCCTGGTCGTCTGAGGTCTTCGGCGACTACCGGCGCTCCGCACCCTCACTGCTCGGTGCGCGATCGACCGGGCAGATGGCGCTCGGACTTCCGGCCGTTCTGATCGGTCGCTTCATTGGGCCCGAGGCAACGGTCGCCTATTCAGTATCCATTCGGTCCGTGCAGGTTGCGGAAATGCTCTTTAACCTGGCGCTGGTCGCGAGCAGCGGCGCCATCAGCCACCTCCAGGGAGGTGCCGACCGTCGCACCTTCCTGCGGGGATTGGGCCGCTGGGCACTGGTCGTGGCTGCCCTGATTGTTTTCTCGCTCTCGATATGTGCCGGCGCCAACAGCGGCTTCGTGACACTGTGGGTCGGTGCGGAGCACTACGCGGGGCAGGGCTTTACGATGTTGGCGGTGGTTGCCGGGCTGGCTGGCGCGACGCTGCGTAGCCTCCAACACCTGAGTTTCAACCTTGGTGCGACCGACGCTTCGGCACGGTTGTGGACGGTAGAGCACTTGGTACGCGCCTTGCTGCTAATTCTGCTTGTGCCGACGGTCGGGCTGCATGGGGCGCCACTCGCTACGCTTTTTGCTGCGCTGGTCCTCACACCAGCCGTTGCCGCTCTGACAGCGCGCAGCATAGGGGACTGGCCGGCCGCCGATCATCGGCGGCTGATTGAGCGTGCCGCGAAGCTAATGACCATCGTTGGGCTTGCGGCAGTAGCCTCGCCCTGGCTCGTGCGCGCCACATGGTGGCAGTGGGTCGCAGGGACATTTTCGCTCGGCCTGCTGGTGGCTGTATCGCTCGCGTTGGCGCTGCCCGCACTTCGAGCGGAAGTGATGACTCTGCTGCGCGCTCGTCGTCGGCCGTCGGCGGGGACGGGCGCGTGAGTAGGCTTAGCGTCTGCGTCGTTTCGTACGCTGACGCCGGCGGTGGAGCCTTCGTCGCGGCGCACCGGCTGCACCGTGCGTTGCTAGACGGCGGCCTTACCAGCCGGATGCGCGTCGTCGAGAAGCGGACGGACGATACAACGGTTGTGGCGCAGCAGGGCATCGTCGGACGGATGCTTGCGCGGGCGCGTTACTCGTTCGCCGCGCGCGCGGCGCGCACCCTAGGTCCCAAGGACGGCACGTATCGCACGCTGGCCATGTTTCCGACCCGACTCCGACGCGAACTGGATTCAGGGCCAGAGGATGTCCTGCACCTGCACTGGATCGGTGGCGAGATGCTTTCCGTGAAGCAGATCGCGCGCCTGGACAAGCCAGTTGTGTGGACCCTCCACGACGAGTGGGCGATGCGCGGTGCTGAGCATATTGCTATCTGGCCCGACGCGGAGCGCTGGCGGCGCGGGTACGTTGTCGACAGCGATACAATCCGCTCACGCGGGCTCGATCTCGACCGTTGGGTCTGGAGCCGAAAACGCATCGCTTGGAACAAGCCGATGACGGCCGTCTGTCCAAGCCGCTGGCTGGCGAATCGCGCCGCGAGCAGCTTGCTGCTGCGGGACTGGCGCATAGAAGTCATTCCAAACCCGATCGACACTGATACATGGCGTCCGCGGCCGAAGGCAGAGGCGCGCGCCCGCCTCAAGCTGCCAGCTGACGAGCCGCTTGTCGTGTTTGGCGCGATCGGCGGTACATCCGACAAGAACAAAGGCGCGGATCTTCTAAAGACGGCGCTCGAGCGTCTCGCGGCAGGGCGGAAACGACCGTTTCGACTCGGCATTTTCGGTCAGTCGTTCCCGGAGCCCGGCGAGCACTGGCCAGTCCCGGCGACTTACTTTGGCTATATCAAGGGCACCGAGCATCTCATGGACGTTTACGCTGCGGCGGATGTCGTGGTCGTCCCTTCGCGCTTCGAGAACCTTCCGAATATCGCCGTGGAAGCGCAGTGTTGTGGCCGGCCGGTAGTAGCGTTCGCGACCGGGGGGCTACCAGAATGCGTGTCGGACGGATCGACGGGCTACCTCGCGCCGCCGTTTGACACCAGTCAACTTGCAGCGGGCATTGCGCGGATCATCGACGACCCGACGCATCGCCAGATGCTCGGTGGCGCCGCCCGCTCCCATTCTGAGCAAAGATTCTCGGCTCGACGGCTCGTGCCGCGATTCAGCTCTCTCTACCGCGAGCTTCTGGAGGTCCAAAGCTAGGACCGGCGGGGTTTAGTCTCGGGCGAGGCGCACGAATACAGCTGTTACGCATTCGCCGCGCGCCGCCGCAACTTCGGCACTCAGGAGGCGTCGAATCCAGGGAGTCAGGCGGCGAGCGACGCGCTGTCGCATGGCCGCAGCAAACGAAGGGTCTAACCGGCGACCATCGCCGCCCAGCCTCGCGACTAGGTATGTGTGAACGAAAGCATCGAAACTGACCGGGTCGAGTGGATGATGCTCGACGTTCATAAGCTTGAGTCCCATCGGTTCGGCTATTACTTCGAAACTACGATCTGGCCACCAAGTCAGGTGATGCGGTGGCAGGTTGAGAGGGTTGCCGGTCTGCCGTCCGAGGAAGGAGTCTGCGCTCGGCACGGATACGATGATGCGACCGCCCGGCGCGACCGCGGAAGCGAGGCTGCGCACAAATTCCCCCGGACTCGGCACGTGCTCGAGCACCTGAAAGGCACAGGCCACCGTGTAACCGCCGGGAGCCCGCCGCACGTGCTCATGGAGGTCGTCGGCTACCAGGCGAAGGCCGCGTTGCGCGGCCTTAGCGATCGAGACTTCGTTGAACTCAAGCCCTGTGTAGCCGGCGCATCGCAGGCTCGCGCCGAATGCCCCGGAGCCTGCGCCGACCTCCAGCACGCGATCCGCGGGCCCGATAAGGCTCCGTGCATACTCGAACTCGGGCTTGTCCTCCTGGTAGTAGCTCTCGAGCGACTGGATGCGCGCGTAGAAGCGAGGCGAGCCGGGCAGCGGCGGCGTCGAGTAATGGAGTCCGCAGGTATGGCACTCGCGGACCTGGAGCAGTGTGTCGCCGAGCAGAGAGGTCTCGGAGGTGATGTCCACCCCTAGTTCGCGGCGATACAGCCGCTCGAGCTCTCGCAACGCGATCGCTTCCCGTTCAGACGTATTCCCTGAGCTGCACAGCGGGCACGACGTAGACGGCCTCATCGAGGGCAGAGAGTCGTCGGACATGGTGCTGCGGTCGGCCGTGCAGGTCAGGCCGGTCGTCGGCGCAGGGTGACATGGAAACTCGTGTGGCGTAGGCCCTTTGGCAGCGGCATGAGGCGGTCGCGCAGGTAGCGCGAACCGAACTCGACGTCGGTGGCCTCGAGGCCGTAACGGGCCACGAGTTGCGCAAGCGTGACGGGGCACAACCACAAAGCGTGTTCTGCATTACAGGTGACGCGCCCGAACAGCGCCGCCTTGAGCGGGAAGCGCCAGTACCACGGGTTTGGCGTGGACAGCACGATCGAGCCGCCCGGCCGCAGGTGCAGAAGGCAGCTGCGAAGGAACCCGTCGAGATTGGCGAGGTGCTCGATCACGTCACCGCCCACGACCACATCAAAGTCTTGGCCCAACTCGAACCGCTGCGCGTCTCCGTGGCGGACGTCGAAACCGCGGGCGCGCAGGTAATCGATGCCCTCGTCATACAGGTCGAGGCCGACTGCGGTTCGTGCCACGCGTTTAATGGCTCCATGGAGCCAGTAACGGCTCTGATAGCTTGCCGGATCGTGGTTGACGCAGCCGATATCCAGAACGTCCCGGCCGCGGCAACGCGCGACAACATAGGCGAGTTTGTGATCGGTGAAATCGGGCTCGGCGCCGAAGTCCCGTGCATCGGCCGGGAAGGACTTGCCAAGCAGCCACTCGTTCGGGTTCGCACTCATATCCCGCAAAAGTCTAGCATAGCGCGCCGCTCGTCGAAGCGCCGAGGGGCAAACTGCTATATTCTGCGGGATACATCCAGCACGCCCCCCCCCCGACGAGTGACCGAGCCACGCCCGCACGTCTACGCCGTGATTCCCGTGCACAACCGCCTCGCGGTTACACGGCGCTGCCTAGAGCAGCTGCGCGCGATGCGATATCCCGCGCTTACGGTTGTCGTGGTAGACGACGGCTCGAAGGACGGCACGGGCGAGATGCTGGCCAGCTTCGAGGGACTGGACCTTCGAATCATCCGCGGTGATGGGTCCCTGTGGTGGGGCGGCGCCATGGAGCAGGGCATGCGCCACGTGGACGAGACCGCCCGGGACGGGGACCGGGTCCTGATGCTCAACGACGACGTAGAGCTATCCTCGGACTTCCTAGAGTCGCTAGCGTGCGCGTCAGCCCGGCTCGGTGAGACGACCGTCGTCGGCTGCGTCCAGCGCGACCTCGACGGCGGACACCCCGGCTACTTCGGTTACCGCATCGACTATCGCCGGCAGAGTATAGACGTGATTCTGGTCGGCGCACACGCGGGTCCGGTGGTAGAGGTCGATGCTCTGGTCGGCCGCGGCGTCCTGATCCCGGTCCGCGTGATGCGTGCGATCGGTCGGGTGGACGCACAGCGCTTTCCGCACTACTGGGGCGACATTGAGTATACCGCTCGGGCCCGCGACTTCGGCTACCGCGTGTGCAGCCTTGCCGAGGTGCCGGTCTGGACCTCATTTGCCCCGTCCGATGCCAAGGTCGCGGACGCTGGCTTGCGGGCCCGGTTCCTCTCGCGCGTCTCCTCGCGAAACGTGCTCCAAAGGCTGAGCTTCTGGAGGCTACGCGGGCCCGTACACCTACGGCGCCTCGCGCCTCTGCGCTACGTTTGGCTGCACATCGCGCGCCGCATTGACCGGCCGGTTGCGGGACCGGTGGGCCGGGGCTGAGCCGTGGGCCTGCCAGGCCGCGACAGATCCGCCTGCGCGCGCGACAGGCTTACGATGCTGGTGATCGTGCTGCTGTCGTCCGGCAACCCGACTTACCTGAACTCGGCGTGGTCCGAGCCCGTGCTGCTGCTGGCGGCAGTGACGCTGCTTGCGATGCTCGCGATGCGCGGTGCGCGCGTCGGAGCGCGCGACCTAGCGGTCATAATGGTGTTCGCTGGTCTGATCGCGTTGCACTTATTGACCGTACCCGGGGCGACGCTCTCGGCCAGTGCGGGCTTTCTGGTGCGACTGCTGATAGGGTGGGCGGCATTCCGACTCGTGGCGGACGCGCCACGCATGCTGGTAGAGGTTCTCACCGCGATCGCCGCACTCGCCCTGCTGGTATTCGCGATCGATTTTCTGCTGTTCGCCGTCGGCGTCGATCTCGCCACGTTGCTCGCTCCCTTGTCTCTGGTGCACGGTGAGTTCCAGTACGTATCGACGCCGTTCCACACGTTCCCGGGCGGGGTCGATCGGTTCCGCAATGCGGGCGTGTTTTGGGAACCGGGTGCTCTATCCGGCTATTCTCTCCTCGGTCTGCTACTGCTGGCCTTCACTGCACGGTGGTTGCCGCGACAGCGGATCGTCTATGTGGCAACCGTTCTGTCCCTCGCGGTGCTCACAACCCAGTCCACCACCGGCTACGTCGTGCTGCCACTCGCGCTGTTCCTGCTCTTCCTGCGACTGTCCAGTGCACGCGGAGGCGGCTTCGTGGCGTTCGCGCTCGCCGCGATGCTGCCGCTTCTTGCGGTCGCTGCGATCGCCGCCTACGAGCTGCCGTTCATGCGCGAAAAGATAGAGTTGCAGGTGCAGTCGGTTGAGGCCGGCGAGGGCGAGTGGGAACTCACGCGCATCGGTACGCTTATCAACGACATCGCGGACATCCGTGAAAGGCCGCTTGCAGGTTGGGGTGCCAATCCCATGGTGCGGCCATCGCAGCTCGCGCTGAGTGAGACGGCGCGCGCTACCCAAGGTAATGGCTTCGCGAACTGGATCGTGCGGTTTGGCCTGATTGGTCTCGCAGTTTTCCTGGGGGCGCTCGCGAACGGTCTTCGGCAGTACGGGCGCGCATCACGCACCAAGTCCTGGCTGGCAGTCGGACTGGTGTGCCTGCTGCTGCAGGGCGAGGCGTTCCTGAATTACCCGCTGTTCCTCGGACTCATGTTTATCGTTGCCGCGCCCGCCGTGCGTCGCTATTGGGTCGTTCGGGTGCCAGATGCCTCCGCGACGGCGGCCGGTACATGAGACGGCCGATGGGCACCCGGGTCGCGCTACTCACGAACTTCGTTCCCCCGTACCGGCGTCCGTTGTTCGAGCAGGTGGCACGGCGGGTGGGGCAAATGCGAGTGTTCGTCTCGGTCCCGAGCGAGTCCAATCGTGCCTGGGAGCCCGACTGGGGTGGACTCGACGTGACAGTGCAGCGCACGGTAACGCGTAAGCGGACCTGGCGACATCCACAGGGCTTCGCCGATGCAACGTACCTGCATTTTCCGTATGACACGCTCTGGCAGCTCTGGCGCTATCGGCCCGACGTAATTGTGTCGGCCGAGATGGGGCTGCGCAGCCTTCAGGCTGCGATCTATCGCGCACTGGTGCCCAGCTGCCGCCTGATCGTCTGGGCCACGCTGTCGGAGCACAGCGAGCAGGGACGCGGGCGGCTACGGCCGCGGTTGCGCCGCTGGCTGCTGCGGAGGGTGGATGGGGTCTATGTTAACGGTCGTAGTGGCGCCCGCTATATCCGTCGCTTCCAGGTTCCGGACGACAATGTTTTCATTGTGCCGACGACTTTCGAGGTCAAGACCTATCTCGATGTGCCGGTGTCACGCCCTCCGGATCGCGCTCACCGCCTACTATGCGTGGGCCAACTCGTGCCCCGTAAAGGCGTGGACCTGCTGCTCGACGCGCTCGGGCGCTGGGGCGCGGCGCATCCTGGCGGGCATGCCGAGTTGGTCGTTGCGGGCGACGGCGAACAGCGCGCCATGCTGGAGTCACACGCCCTTCCGCCGAATGTCGAGGTGTCATTCCTCGGAAACCAGCATTACGCGCGGCTCAAGGCCGTCTATGCAGATGCCGGTGTCCTCGTCTTTCCGACGCTGGCGGATGAGTGGGGTCTCGTGGTCAACGAGGCGATGGCAGCCGGCCTTCCGGTCCTCGGCAGTCTGTATGCGCAGTCGGTTGAGGAACTGGTCACCGACGGCGAAACCGGCTGGACATTTCGGCCAGATCATCCCGATGAGTTCTACGCTGCACTCTGCCGCGCACTCGCTACGCCCTCGGCGGAGCTCGACCGAATGCGGGTGGCAGCGCGCGCACGCGTTGCGCTCCTCACGCCCGAGTTCGTCGCCCGGCTGATCTGCGGGGGTATCGACCGGGTCACAGGCCCCGCGACCGGTCCCCTCTCAGGCTGACTGCCGGCCGATGCGCGTCCTCACCGTGCATAACTTCTACGGCTCCGCCGCGCCGAGCGGCGAGAATTCGGCGTACTGCGGCGAGCGTGACCTGCTGCGCAGTGCCGGCTGCGAGGTCCTCGAGTACACCCGCCACAGCGACGAGGTGCGAGGCCGCGGCCGGATCGGCGCGCTGTACGGCGGCCTCGCGACGCCGTGGAATCCTTGGGCGGCGCGCTCTCTGGCGGCTGAGGCACGCCGCTTCCTGCCGGACGTGGTACACGTGCACAACACGTTTCCGCTCATCTCTCCCGCGGTCTTCCATGCGCTCGCGGATGGCCCGGCAGCCGTCGTGATGACGCTGCACAATTTCCGAACGGTGTGCGCCTCGGCGATGCTCATGCGCGGGGACAGCGGTTGCACCGAGTGCCTTGACCGTCGGTCGGTCCTGCCGGCGCTGCGGCACGCCTGCTATCGTGACAGTCGTGCGGCGACCGCACCCCTGGCCCTGTCCATCGCGCTGCATCGACGGCTCGGCACGTGGCGCCGTCATGTCGACGCCTACATTACCCTGACCAGGTTCCAACGCGAGATGTTCCGCGGTGCCGGCTATCCGGACAATGCCCTGCACGTCAAGGCAAACGCCTATGACACGCCGCTACTGCCTTCGGCGTGGCCGGCACGTGCGGCGCAAGTACTTTTCGTCGGGCGCCTCGGGCGCGAGAAGGGCGTAATGCACCTACTCGAAGCATGGCGCCGATGGGGATCGGATGCGCCGATGCTCGAGGTCGTCGGCGAGGGGACAGAATCCGACGCGGCGCGCCGGTTCGTTTCGGAAGCCGGGCTCGAGTCGCGCGTACGCTTGACCGGAGGTCTGTCCTTCCACGATGTGCAACGCCGACTCGCCGGTAGCCGATTGTTAGTCGTCCCCTCTCTTTGCTTCGAAGGCTACCCGATGGTAATCCGCGAGGCCTTCGCGCTCGGCGTGCCGGTAGCCGCATCCGACCTCGGCTCGCTCGCCGACATAGTCGACGAGTCGGTCGGACGCCGCTTCCGACCCGGCGATCCCGGCAATCTGCTCGAAGTCGTGCGCCAGTTGTGGTCCGATGCCGACGCGCTCGCAGCGATGGCGGGGGCCGCGCGCGCCCGTTACGAGCGCGACCTCGCGCCCGCCCCCAATGTCCAGCGACTGATGGCGATCTATGAGACCGCGCGCGCGATTCGTGCCGCACGAGCTGATGGCCGTCTGAACGGGGAGCGTTCGTGAGCCGTGTGCTGGTAACGGGCGCCGGAGGATTCATCGGGACCGCATTGGTGCGCGAACTTACGCGACGTGGCCACGCGGTGACAGGGTGCGTACGGCGAATCCCTTCGTCAAGTGTGGAGGGTGTCGAGTACCTTGAAGTCAACGACGCGCTCGAGGGGCTGGGCGTCGAAGCTGCGCTGGGGCGCAGCGACGCGGTCGTGCACCTCGTCGCGCGCACACATGCAGCCGACCTCGGAGACCTGCGGGCGGCGGAATTGTACCGGCGGATTAACGTCAGGCTGACCGATTCACTCGCTTGTCGCAGCGTGCGTGCTGGCGTCCGCCGGTTCGTATTCCTGAGCTCGGCGAAGGTCAACGGCGAGGAGACCTGCGGACGTCCCTTCCGCGAGGAGGATCCGCCCCGGCCCGAGGATCTGTACGGCCAGACCAAGCTCGAGGCAGAGCAGGCTCTCGCCGCTCGGGCGGCGGGCACGGGGCTCGGTGTGACTGTCGTCCGACCACCGCTCGTATACGGGCCCGGGGTCAAGGCGAACTTCCAACGCCTGATTTGGCTCGTAGCGCGCGGATTGCCGCTGCCGCTCGGATCGGTGCGCAACGCTCGGTCGTTCATTGGACTAACTAACCTTTGCGACTTTGTGTCCGTTGCGCTCTCGCACCCTGCGGCCGTCGGTGAGACGTTCCTCGCTGCGGATTCAGTACCGGTCTCCACTCCGGCGCTGCTGCAGGCGATCGGCGAGGCACTCGGTCGGTCGGCGCACGTCTTGCCGTTGCCGGTCGGTCTGTTGAGGATGGCGGCGTTCGCGGTCGGCGGCCAGCGCGAGTTCCGCCGGCTGACCGGTTCACTCGAGTTGGACGCGGGTAAGGCAGCGCGGCAGCTTGGCTGGAGGCCACCGCGTGCCTTTGGTGCGGAGCTCGCTGACACGGTCGAGGCATGGCGTCAACGATCGGCAGCCTAAGTCGCAGCGGCGACGACGACTCCTCCGCCTGGGACCGAGTTTGTGCTTTGCCGAGCAGTGTGGTGGAGGGTAACAGCTCGGTCCAAACATCATTGACCACCAATCGTGAGTACCAAGAGCGGCCAGGCGCATAGGCGCATGTGGTATTTATGGGGCGTGTAGGGTGCAACCAGAGGCGGACTGCGGCGCCGTCTATGGAGCCAGGAAGAGCAGAACCGCTTTATCGATCGAATTCGACTGTTTGTGCTTGCTCATTGCTTGCCGTGCTACCGATTCCACACGGCTCTTCATTTCCCTCCCGAAGCTATGTCGATAACATGCGTAACACTGAAACCATCGTTGGGGTGCCGATCTCCTCGCTGCCGTTAAGGGCGACGATCGACGTGCTGGCGACCGCCATAGACGGAAATCGCCCCTTTTTGTTGGCTTGTGTCAATCCGCACTCTGTGGAGACGTCTCGGCGCGATCCGAACTTTGCTGCAGCGCTGGCCGCGTCTGATCTCAACACGGCGGACGGTGTGGGCATCGTCGTTGCGTCGAGCCTGCTTGGCGGAAGAATTCGCGAACGCGTATGCGGCCCCGATGTGTTTAGTCTTCTTTGCGCCAAGCTCGACCGGGATAGGCCGGGGACGCGCATGTTTTTTCTGGGCACAACGGCAGAGACGCTGGCGGAACTGGTTCGTCGTTTTGAAGTGGATTTCCCTCGTCTTGTTGTGGCTGGGACGATGGCTCCACCCTTCAAGTCCGCGTTTTCGCCCGAAGACGATGCCGCGATGCTAGATGCGGTCAATGCCGCACGTGCCGACGTTCTGTGGATTGGGCTAGGTGCGCCAAAACAGGAAAAGCTGGCGCACCGCCTTCATGATCGTCTCAGTGTCCGCTTGATTGCGCCTGTGGGTGGCGTTTTCGACTTCTATACTGGACGCATAAGACTACCGGCGCGATGGATACAGCGCGCTGGCCTGATCTGGCTGTATCGCCTTTGCCAGGAGCCGCGAAGACTCCTTCGACGGAATTTGGATGCTCCTCTGTTCATGTTCCACGTTCTACAGCAGCGGATCGGATCTTCCTTGCCGTAGGCTCTCGGACATTCGCCGCCACGCGCTTTTCGTCGCTCGCAAGCAGGCGCAAGTGATCGTTCGCGGCCGATGTTGACTCAGGGCCAGCGCGAATCTCAATCTCCTGACTGCGACGGACGTCGGGACTGAGTACGGTGAATCTTGGTGGGCAACGCGAATTGCCGACCGGTCCGTCATTGTCTCGCTACAAGTCGCTGGAGTATTGGAATTTCGCATGGCGGAGTGCGGACTCGCGTTGGGTCAGTATCGATGAAGAGATCACAGGCGACCGCGCTCACTCTTATACTTAGCGTCAACGGAAAGCGACTGGTCTCGAAGCGTAGATTCAGTCGAAAGATGAACGCGGACGGCGAGACAGCGCACGGCAGGAGTGCATGACTTCAGATCTGAGCTTGAGATATGGTTTCTCGATGATCCTTGTGATCGGAGCTGCCGCTCTCAGCTATCTCGCCGGCTGGTTGGTCTACAGGCTTCTAATCCGGTTGGAGGTCTTGGATCGCCCTAACGCTCGGTCGAGCCACTCGCGGCCGACGCCTAGGGGTGGAGGAATCGCGATACTTGTGAGCATCTTGCCACTGGTGGCTACGGTGGCAGATACAGCAGAGCAGTCGCTTTTCATTCCCGTGCTGCTGGGTGCCACCACGGTGCTGGCGGTCATCTCCTTTATCGATGATCTTCGTGCACTGCCGGCCTCACTGCGATTCGGTTTTCATGCGCTTGCGGCCGTGGCTATCGTGCTGGCGTTGAACTTGCCTCACGCGAGCTTACCCGCGACCGCAGATTGGGCGGGAGCCATGTGGCTATTGGTCGCGTTGTCGTTGGCGATATGGATAGCGGGCTACGCCAATGCGTTCAACTTCATGGATGGAATCAACGGCATAGCAGCGGGCCAAGCCGTGGTCACCGGCGCGGGAATGGCAGTATTGGGCGGGGTGGCTCTCGGTGACTCTTCCGCCGCGCCGGTTGTCGTGAGTTTGTGCATTGCAGGGGCCGCGGCGGGGTTTTTACCCCACAATTTTCCCCGAGCACGTATGTTTATGGGAGACGTTGGGAGCGTTACTCTTGGATTCCTGTTGGCCAGCGTAGCGGTGTGGCTGGTGGAGATTGGTGGCAGGCAGCTTGTCGTGCCGCTCGTGCTTCTGCACGCAAACTTTGTCCTTGATACCGGGATAACTTTGTTTCGCAGAGTTCTTCGTGGCGAGCATTTCAGTCAGTCACATCGCGAGCATTTCTATCAACGGCTGGTTCGCGCGGGAAAGAGCCATTCCTTTGTGACGACGGTGGAGCTGGTTCTGCAGGCTGGTGTTGTGATCTTACTGTTGGTGTATCTGCAATCGGATGCCAGTCTGAGGTGGTATATTGGGATGGCGGTGATCGCTTGCTGGCTTGCTTTTTTTAGCTATGCAGACGCGTGTTTCCGGCGCTCACAGCGTGCCACCGTTTGACAACGCTGATGTTTGTTCGCCAGAGACGGGCAGCCCTATCAATTGTGGTGGGTGGGGTTGATTGTCGTTTGGGTCCAGCGGCGTGTCGAATTTTCGGAAACGAAGTCGGTTCCTTTCGACCTAGAAGGGATCGATCTCAATGCCAAGAGAGGCCTGGATGACTAATAGGATCGCGCTTGTCACCGGGGTTACCGGTCAGGACGGCGCTTACCTTGCCGAGTACCTGCTGGGAAAAGACTACGAGGTCCACGGCATAAAGCGCCGTGCGTCCTCGTTCAACACCGACCGGATCGACCACCTTTATCAAGACCCGCACCGGCCTGACGTGCGGCTTCGTCTGCACTACGGTGACCTGACCGACGCCACTAACTTGATCCGGATCGTCCAGCAGGTCCAGCCGGACGAGATCTACAACCTGGCTGCACAGAGTCACGTCGCGGTGTCGTTCGAGACCCCTGAGTACACGGCGAACGCCGACGCGCTCGGTACGCTGCGACTCCTAGAAGCTATCCGTATTCTCGGGCTCGAGCAGAAGACGCGCTTCTACCAGGCTTCGACGTCGGAAATGTACGGCCTGGTTCAAGAGATCCCGCAGCGAGAGACCACACCCTTCTACCCGCGCTCGCCGTATGGCGCGGCCAAGGTTTATGCGCACTGGATCACCGTCAACTATCGCGAGGCGTATGGTCTCTACGCCTGTAGCGGAATTCTCTTTAATCATGAGTCGCCCATTCGCGGCGAAACCTTTGTCACCCGCAAGATCACTCGTGGCCTCGCGCGTATCCATGAGGGTCTGGACGATTGCCTGTACCTCGGAAACCTCGACGCTCTGCGCGACTGGGGTCATGCTCGCGATTATGTTCGCGCGCAGTGGCTGATGCTGCAGCAAGACACTCCAGACGACTACGTCATCGCGACCGGGGAACAGCACTCGGTGCGGGAGTTCGTCGAGCGGGCGGCGGCGCTGCTCGGATGGGCCATAGAATGGCGTGGCAAGGGGGTGGAGGAGCAGGGCGTGGATCGTTCCTCGGGCCGGGTGCTCGTGCGGATCGACCCGCGCTATTTCCGCCCGACCGAGGTGGATACGCTGCTTGGTGATCCAGCTAAGGCGCGAGAGAGGCTTGGCTGGAAACCGGAGGTGCCTTTCGAGACGCTTGTACGCGAGATGGTGGAGAGCGATCTGGAGCTGGCGCGGCGCGATTCTCTGGTGGCGCGGGAAGGGTTCCGCGTGTTCAAGCACCATGAATAAACACAGTCGCGTCTTTATCGCCGGGCATCGCGGGCTGGTGGGCTCGGCGATTGCGCGGGAGCTGCAGCGGCGTGGCTACCAGAATCTTGTCGTCAAGACACGGTCGGAGCTGGATCTTTGCGATCAGTCAGCGGTACGTCGCTTCTTCGATGCGGAGCGACCCGAGTACGTGATCCTTGCGGCGGCCAAGGTCGGGGGCATCCAGGCCAACGATACCTATCCCGCTGATTTCCTCAGGGACAATTTGCAGATTCAGACCAACGTCATCGATTCGGCTTGGCGCGCAGGGACCCTTAAGCTTTGCTTTCTAGGCTCGAGTTGCATTTACCCAAAATTTGCGCCGCAGCCTATTCCAGAGGAAGCGCTGCTCACAGGTCCTCTCGAGCCGACCAACGAGTGGTATGCAATAGCGAAGATCGCCGGTATCAAGATGTGCCAGGCGTATGGGCGGCAGTACGGCTTCAATGCGATTTCCTTGATGCCGACGAATCTCTATGGACCGGGGGACAATTTCGACCTCCACAATTCCCACGTCCTGCCCGCGCTGCTGAGGCGCTTTCACGAGGCTAAGCTGCGCGGCGATGTTGAGGTGACGGTCTGGGGTAGCGGCACGCCTAGGCGTGAGTTCCTACACGTGGACGACCTCGCTGCGGCAGTGGTCCACCTGATGCTCCACTATGACTCGGATCAGGTCATCAACATCGGGTGTGGGTCAGACTTGACTATCCGGGAACTGGCCGAGCTGATCCGTGAGGTCGTGGGATACGGCGGGACCGTGACCTTCGATACCAGCAAACCCGACGGGACGCCGCGAAAGCTTCTAGACGTCAGGAAGCTGACCGACCTTGGTTGGCAGCCGGCGATCCCGCTGCGCAAGGGGCTGCAGGCGACCTACGAGTGGTTCCTTCAGAACCAGGACGCTGCAAGGACTTGACGCGGCGGCTGGTTGCTCTACGTCAAGTCGACTCGCTTGGAACTGACGACTGGGCCGTGGCTGACGTTTCGGACTTTCTCGGCCGCGTTGGCTGGCGTTGCGTCGCTCGGTGTCGCAGCGGCGCAACGGCAAAGATGCGGCAAGAAGATCAGCAATTAAGTAAACTTACGCCCGCTTGACGCGTTATCGGGCTAGAAGCCCACGGGCCCACGAGGGAGAGCAGGGATGATCCGTGCCAAGCGACCGGTTTCGCATTGGAGACGCGTGCACGAGCGTCTCGTCACCCTACCGCGGCCGGTCAAGCGAGCAGTCGTCCTGGCCTGTGATCTGTTTGGGATGCCTGCAGCGCTGCTGCTCGCCTTCGCCATCAAGGCAGACTCGCTGACGGCCGGCCTCGACCGTAACCCTTGGCTTTATGTGGGGGTCACCGCCGCCTCGTTGGCGTTCTTTGCCTGGTTCGGCCTCTACAGGTCGGTCGTCCGCTATATCGGTCCGCGGGCGATGCTGGCGATCCTCGCGGGGGTAACGGCGTCCGCGGTGGCGCTGGCCGTGATGGCAGAGACCATCGTCTACCGCCCTGTGCCCGAGACGATCGTCGTGATCTTCTGGCTCGTGGCGCTGGTATGGTTGTCCGGCACCCGGTTCATGGCCCGTTGGATCCTGGCCCCCAGCCGCTCCCGGGGTGAGCCGGTCCTCATTTACGGCGCCGGCGATGCCGGGGCGCGCCTGGCGGTCTCGCTGCAGGCGGATTCGGGGCTCTACCCGGTCGCCTACGTGGACGAGAAACGTGCCCTGCAGGGCCACCTGGTACAGGGCATCCCGGTCTACGCCCCGGGCCAGCTTGACCGGGTGATCCAACGTTTCGGAGTTCGTCGAATTCTTCTCGCCGTGCCGACCGCTTCACGCAAGCGCCGGGCGGAGATCCTTCGGCGGCTGGAGCACCTGGACATGCACGTCCAGTCGGTCCCGAGCCTCGACGAGATCCTGGCCGGCAAGGCCCAGGTCGACGAGCTGCGCGACGTGGAGGTGAGCGATCTGCTGGGCCGCGATCCGGTGCCGCCGAACCAGGCGCTGCTCGATCGCTGCATCCGCGGCAAGGTCGTCATGGTCACGGGGGCCGGCGGCTCGATCGGCTCGGAGCTCTGCCGCCAGATTCTTCGGCAGGGTCCGAAACGTCTGGTCCTGTTCGAGATGTCAGAGATCGCCCTCTACCAGATCGAACGCGAGCTGCGCGCGCAGGCGCCCCGCGAGGGGCTCGACGTGCCGGTCGACGCGCTGCTCGGCAACGCGCACCACAAGTATCGGCTGCAGGAGGTCATGCAGTCCTTCGGCGTCCAGACGGTCTACCACGCGGCGGCCTACAAGCACGTGCCGATCGTTGAGCAGAACTCGGTCGAGGGTGTCTTCAACAACGTCTTCAGCACGCTGCACGCGGCCGAGGCGGCCCGCGAGACAGGCGTGGAGACCTTCGTCCTGATCTCGACCGACAAGGCGGTCAACCCGACCAACGTCATGGGCGCCTCGAAGCGCTTCGCGGAGATCGTGCTGCAGTCGATGCAGACGCAGACGACGCGGACGCGCTTCTGCATGGTGCGCTTCGGCAACGTGCTGGGCTCGTCGGGCTCGGTGGTGCCGCTGTTCGAGGAGCAGATCCGCGCCGGCGGTCCGGTGACGGTGACGCACCCTGAGGTGCGTCGCTTCTTCATGACGATCCCGGAGGCCGCGCAGCTGGTGCTGCAGGCGGGCTCGATGGGCGGCGGCGGCGACGTGTTCGTGCTCGACATGGGCCAGCCGGTGAAGATCGACGAGCTGGCGCGCCGGATGATCGGCCTGATGGGCCTCACCGTGCGCGACGAAGCGAATCCGGACGGAGACATCGAGGTCCGCTACTCGGGCCTGCGCCCGGCCGAGAAGCTCTACGAGGAGCTGCTCATCGGCAACAACGTGACCGGCACCGATCATCCGATGATCATGCGGGCGATGGAGCACTCGCCGACCTGGGCGGAGGTGCAGGAGATGGTCGAGGAGCTGCGAGTCGCCATCAACCGCTTTGACTGCAAGCGCGTGCTCGAGGTGCTCGAGAGGGGCGTGCGGGAATACGCGCGCGCGCCGCAGATTTTCGACCTCGTCTGGAGCCAGCGCGCGCTGGCGCCGGAGACGGACAAGGCGAAGATCGCGGTGCTCGCCGAGCACCGGGCGCAGAAGACGCCACCGGCCGCGGGCTGAGCTGCGGGCTCCGTCTGACGCTCAGCGGGACTTGCCGCCGCCCGAGCGCCAGACGCGTAGCGGTGCGTGCTCCGCGATACGGCCAAAGTCGGAGTCTGTCGTCAGCAGCTGCAATCCGTGCCTGATGCACAGCTGGGCGAGCAACGCGTCGATGGTCCCGACCTGAGCGCCCTCACGGCGGCACGTGTTGCGCAGCTCGGCCGCACCTATGTGGTCGCGCCGATCAGGCGTCAGCAGCGGCAACGCGGCGAACTGCTCGATGATCTGATCTCGCGCACGCGGGCCATTGAAGCCCTGCAGGAGCTCCTGCAGCACGATTCCCGTCGTGACGACGAGCTCACCACCGCGAAGCGCGGCGGTCAGGGCGTCCACCTCTGGCGCATCGCTCGGGCCATCGCGGCGCAAAGCGAGTGACCAGACGCTGGTGTCGACGAAAAGCGTCATGCCCGTGAGCGTTCCGCCTTGTGGTCGTATTCCGGGTCCCACTCGAGGCTGCCCATGAGGTCGAGCAGGCGTCTTTGCCTTCGTCGGGCGATGTACTCCTCCAGCGCTCGGGTCACGGCGGCCTTCTTGGTGCGCTCGCCGCTGACCCTCAAGGCCTCCTCGATGAGTGCCGGGTCGATGGACAGGTTCGTAGCCATGTGTCACCTCTCACACAAATAGTCACACACTCTTGACCTCGGGTCCATCCACGGTGCGTCGCGACCATCTGCGACAATGCCGCCGCGCCGCCCCGGCGCCCAAGGATCCTCACCATGCCTCTCGTCGCCCTCGTCACCGGCCTCGCGCTGCTGCAGTTCGTGGTTTTCGCCATGCTGGTGGGCTGGGCCCGCGGCAAGTACGGCGTGGCGGCCCCGGCCACGACCGGGCACCCGGTCTTCGAGCGCTACCACCGCGTGCAGATGAACACGCTGGAGCTGCTGGCGGTGTTCCTGCCGTCGATGTGGATGTTCGGGCACTTCGTCAGCGAGGCCTGGGCGGCGGGCCTGGGCGCCGTGTTCATCGTCGGCCGCCTGCTGTACCTGCTCGGCTACGTCGCGGACCCGAAGAAGCGCGAGATCGGCTTCGGGCTGTCGTTCTTCCCGGTGCTGGCGCTCCTCGTCGGCGCGATGATCGGGGCCGGCAGGGCGCTGCTTTAGTCCCGTCAGTGCGCCGGCGGCTGCAGCAGGCGCAGCGGCGCAACGCGTGCTACGGACTGGAATCCCCGGTCACGCGTCAGCAGCAGCAGCCGGTGGCGGATCGCCAGCTGCGCGATCAGGCAGTCCACGGTCGAGGCGATGGTGACACCCTTGCTGCGGCAGTCCCGGTAGAGCCGGGCGGCACCGCGGTAGTCCTCATCCGCCAACGGGGGAGCGGCCGGAAACTCGTCGAGCAGATGCTCGAGTCTCGCGGCGTCGCGCTCGCCCGCGAGGCCCCGAAGCACCTCCGTCATGACGAGCCCGGGGACGACGACGGGCAGCGCTTCGGCGATCGCTCCTCGCAGCCAGTGCGTTTCGAGGGAGTCCTGCCCGTTCAGGAAGTCTACCCAGACGGAGGTGTCCACCAGCACGGCCATGGGCTCAGGACTTCTTTTCCTTGATGCGGCCCCGCATCTGGTCGAGGTCGCCTTCCCAGCGGAGCTTGCCCTGCAGGTCGAGCAGCTGCTTACGGATCTGCCAGCTCACGTAGGCTTCGAGTGCGGCCTGCACGGCGGCGCGCTTGCTGCGATGGCGGCCGAGCTTCATGGCCTTGGCGAGGAGGTGCTCGTCGATGTCGATGTGGGTCTTCATGTCGTCCATGCCTTCCAGTCTAGGTGGCCTCGCGAACCGCCGGTCGTCACGAATCGACTGCAATGTACAAGAAATGCAGCAAACCTGTACATCAAGCAAGAGGGCAAACAAGAGGGGACATTCGCTTCGAGTTTGCGTGCGCAGTGCAGCAACAAACTCAAAGCGAATGTCCCCTGGAGTTCAAAGCGAATGTCCCCTGGTTTGTGACTCACAAGGCTTTACCGGCCGTCGCCTCTCCGCTACGCTCGTGCCAGCTTTTTCAACCAATTTCAGGGCCTTAACGTGCGTGTAACGATCTTCGGCTCGGGCTACGTGGGGCTCGTGACGGGCGCCTGCCTGTCCGATGCGGGCAACCACGTGGTCTGCGTGGACGTGGACGCGGCCAAGGTCGCGCGGCTCAACGCGGGCGAGATCCCGATCCACGAGCCGGGCCTCGAGGAGCTGGTCCAGCGCAACGTCGAGAAGGGCCGCATCCGCTTCACCACGGACGCCCAGGAGGGCGTGGCCCACGGCGTCTTCCAGATGATCGCGGTCGGCACGCCGCCGGACGAGGACGGCTCGGCGGACCTGCGCTACGTGCTCGAGGTCGCGAAGAGCATCGGCGAGCACATGGCCGAGTACAAGATCGTCATGACCAAGTCGACGGTGCCGGTGGGCACGGCGGACAAGGTCAGGGCGAGGATCGCCGAGACGCTCGCGGCCCGCGGCGCGAGCCACGAGTACGACGTGGTCTCGAACCCGGAATTCCTCAAGGAGGGCGCGGCGATCGCGGACTTCATGAAGCCGGACCGGGTGGTCGTGGGCACGGACAACCCGCGCACGGCGGAGCTCCTGAAGACCCTCTACGACCCGTTCACCCGCAACCGCGAGCGCATGATCGTCATGGACGTGCGCTCCTCGGAGCTGACCAAGTACGCGGCGAACGCGATGCTCGCCACCAAGATCAGCTTCATGAACGAACTGGCCAACCTCGCCGAGCGGGTGGGGGCGGACATCGAGAAGGTCCGCCTCGGCATCGGCTCGGACCCTCGCATCGGCTATGCGTTCATCTACCCGGGCGCGGGCTACGGCGGCTCCTGCTTCCCCAAGGACGTGCAGGCGCTCGAGCGCTCGGCCCGGGAGCAGGGCTACGACGCGCCGATCCTGCAGGCCGTCGAGGAGGTCAACCGCCGGCAGAAGGACGTGCTGTTCCGGAAGATTTCGGCGTTCTTCGAAGGGAAGCTGGCCGGCAAGGTCGTGGCGATCTGGGGCCTGGCCTTCAAGCCGAACACCGACGACATGCGCGAGGCGCCGAGCCGCGCGCTCATGGAGTCGCTGTGGGCCGCCGGCGCCTCGGTCCGAGCCTACGACCCGGTTGCGATGGGCGAGGCGCGTCGAATCTATGGTGATCGAAAGGACTTGGCGTTCTGTGACTCGGTCGAGGAGGCGTTGGCCGGCGCGGATGCACTCGCCATCGTCACGGAGTGGCAGGAGTTCCGTAGCCCAGATTTCGATTTCATCCGCAAGACACTGAAAACGCCCGTGATCTTCGATGGCCGGAATCTCTACGACCCGGCCTTCGTGGCCCACCAGGGGCTTCGTTACTACGCAATTGGAAGGGGCGAGCGGCTGCCGGTGTAAGCGACCAAGTCAGCGGAGGACCTTGGCGCCGGCCTCGCGCGTGGCGCGGGCGAGCGCTTCGTCGAGCGTCGCGAGGGTCCCGTCAAGGCGCAAGGCGAGTTCCAGATAGGCGGCGTCGTAGACCGTCAGGCTAAAGCGTTCAGCAAGCAGGAAGCTCCGACTCCAGGCCGCGTCCGCAGTCTCCGGGTCGACCTCGACCGGCAGCGCAAGCAGGAGTTCGCGGGCTCGATCCGCGGACTCGGGCGACAGGCGGCCGCGACGGAGAGCCACCAACACGCCGTTTGCGACCTCGAGGCTCCAGTGCTGGGGGACGAAGGCTCGACCCTCCGCCAGCGCCGATTCCGTTCTCGCGGCGTGCCCCGGATCGCCATCGAGGAACGCGAGCGCAATCGCCGCCGACGCATCGAGGATCAGGGTCAATACTTTCGCCCTTCGTTGATCAGGTCCTTGATCTTCAGGCCGCCCAAGCTGTGGTGCTTGCGAAACTCGCGTAACTCCGCGATCGCACGTCTTACGCGCTCGGACTGTTGCTCCGTCGCGGGCACCAGCCTTGCCACTGGTCGGCCATGGCGAGTGATCAAAACTTCTTCACCTTTTTCAACAAGTTGAAGCAACTCACTAAGACGGTTTTTAGCTTCGAAGGCGCCGACCGTGCGGTCCATGATTTCTGGCCTCATAGAAATTTAATCAATCTAGCTGCAGCTAGATTAGTCGAGGCGAAGTCTGGGTCGCAAGCTTCGTCTGTGACGTCGGCCGGCCAACGCCCATGCAGCGTTTTCGGGATAATTGCGGCACAAATCGAACACAGCGCCCCGGGGGTAGCACCGTGATTTGGGAAATCTGGGTCACCCTCGGCATCGTCGCCACGGTCCTCGTCATACTCGCCTCGACCCCGGCCCCGACCGAGATGGTCCTGCTGGGCGCGATGATCGTGCTCTCGATCATCGGCATCGTGAGCCCGAGCCAGGCGCTTTCCGGCTTCTCGAGCCCGGGCGTCATGACCATCGCGGCGCTGTACGTGGTCGTCGCCGGCCTGCGCGAGACGGGCGCCATCGCGTGGTTCTCCCAGCTCGTGTTCGGCCGCCCGAAGAACCTGCTGTCCGCGCAGGCGAAGCTGATGGGGGCGGGCGGGCTGCTCTCGATGGTCATCAACAACACGCCCGTGGTGGCGATGTTCATCCCGATCGCGCAGGAGTGGGCCGCGCGCTACGGCCTCTCGATCTCGCGGCTGCTGCTGCCGATGAACAACGTGGTGATCCTCGCCGGGCTGTGCACCCTGATCGGCACCAGCACTAACCTCGCGGTGTACGGGCTCCTGCTGCAGGTGCACCCGGAGACCGACCTCGGGCTCTTCGACCTCATCTGGGTGGGCCTGCCCCTGACGCTGGTCGGGTTCGTGTACGCGCTCACCACTTCGAAGTGGCTGCTGCCGGACCGGCAGGCGCCGATCCAGCAGCTCGAGAACGCCCGCGAGTACAGCTTCGAGGCGGTGATCCACCCGAACGGCCCGCTGGTCGGCCGCACCATCGCGGAGGTCGGGCTGCGCAGCCTGCAGAGCGCGTACGTGCTCGAGATCGAGCGGCGTGGCCAGCTCACGACCGCGATCGGCCCCGACCACGTGCTGGAGTCCAACGACCGGCTGACCTGCGTGGGCGTCGTGGACGCGATCAAGGACCTGCGGCGCATGCCCGGACTGACCATCGCCGAGGACCAGTCCTACACCCTCAACCTGAAGCGCCGCGAGCGGCAGCTGGTCGAGCTCGTGCTGTCGCCGACCTCGCCGCTGATCGAGCAGACGGTGCGCAGCACCAACTTCCGCAGCCGCTACGGCGCGGCGATCCTCTCGGTGTCGCGCGAAGGCGCGCGCGTGACGGGCAAGGTGGGCGACATCGTCTTCGAGCCCGGCGATACGCTGCTCGTCGAGGCCGGGCCGGATTTCGCGGAGAAGCACAAGCACAGCCGCGACTTCCTGCTGGTGAGCGCGCTGTCCGATTCACGGGCGCCGGACTTCCGGCGGGCGCCGCTGGCGCTCGCCATCCTCCTGCTGATGCTGGTCGCGGCGACGCTCGAGTGGGTGCCGCTGTTCGAGGCTTCGTTCATCGCCGCCGGGCTCATGGTGGTGACCGGCTGCCTGTCGACCCAGGAGGCGAGCCGCAGCATCGAGTACCACATCGTCGCGGGGATCGCGGCCTCGTTCGCCCTCGGCGTGGCGCTCACCGAGTCCGGCGCCGCGAGCCTCGTCGGCGGCTGGCTCGTCGACATCGCCCAGGGCAGCCCGCTCCTGAGCCTCGTGGCGCTGTACTTCGTGACGGTGGTGGTCACCGAGCTCATCACGAACAACGCGGCCGGCGTGATGATGTTCCCGATCGCGCTCGCGGTCGCCGAGTCGGCGGGCGCGGACTTCATGCCCTACGTGATCGCCATCATGGTCGCCGCCTCGGCCGGGTTCATCACCCCGATCGGCTACCAGACCAACCTCATGGTGTACGGGCCGGGCGGCTACCGATTCATGGATTTCGTGAGGTTCGGCCTGCCGCTCAACGTCCTTTGCGGCATCATTACGCTCCTGGTCGTGCCGCGGGTCTGGCCCTTCTGAGGCCCGGTCCGGAACGGGGACATCCCCGGTTTCGCGGCGCAGAAACAGGGAATGTCCCCATTCCGGGGCTGTCGGGAAGCGTCGAATGACTGCACTCGTACCGGTGATCCTCTCGGGCGGCTCGGGCACGCGGCTGTGGCCGCTGTCCCGGGAGTTCTATCCCAAGCAGTTCCTGCCGCTCGTGGGCGAGCGGACCATGGTCCAGGAGACGGCGCTGCGGGCCGCGGGCCTGCCGGACGCCGCCGGCCCGATCGTGATCTGCAACGAGGAACACCGATTCATGATGGCCGAGCAGCTGCGCCAGGTGGGCGTCACGCCGCAGGCGATCGTGCTCGAGCCGGTGGGCCGCAACACCGCGCCGGCGGTCGCGCTGGCGGCCATGGCCGCGCTCGAGCGGGCGGGGCAGGGCGACGATCCGCTGCTCCTGGTGCTGCCGGCCGACCACGTGATCCGCGACGTCGCGGCGTTCCGGCGCGCGGTGGTCGAGGCGCTGCCGGCCGCGCGCGACGGCCGGCTCGTCACCTTCGGCATCGTGCCGACGCAGCCCGAGACGGGCTACGGCTACATCCTGAAGGGCAAGGGCGCCGGCGCCGTGGTGCCGGTCGCGCGGTTCGTCGAGAAGCCGGACGCCGCGCGCGCCGCCGAGTTCGTGGCGAGCGGCGAGTACCTGTGGAACAGCGGCATGTTCCTGCTCTCCGCGCGCCGCTACCTCGATGAGCTCGCGCGCCTCGCGCCGGCCATCCGCGAGGCCTGCCAGAAGGCCTACGCCGCCGCGGCGCGCGACCTCGACTTCACCCGCCTGCCGCGCGAGCAGTTCGCGGCCTGCCCCTCCGACTCGATCGACTACGCGGTGATGGAGAAGACCGGCCACGCGGCCGTGATCCCGCTCGAGGCGGGCTGGAGCGACGTCGGCTCCTGGGCCTCGCTGCAGGACGCGCTGCCGACCGACGGGAGCCGCAACGTCACCCGCGGCGACGTCGTGAGCGTCGACACCGAGAACTGCCTGCTGTATTCCTCGAGCCGGCTGGTCGCGGCCGTGGGGCTCGCCGGCCACGTGGTCGTCGAGACCAAGGACGCCGTGCTGGTCGCGCCGCGCGAGCGCGTGCAGGACGTCAAGCTGCTGGTGCAGAAGCTCAAGCAGGAGGGCCGCAGCGAGCCCGGCCTGCACCGGGAGGTGTTCCGGCCCTGGGGCAGCTACGACAGCCTCGATTCCGGCGAGCGCTTCCAGGTCAAGCGGCTGACGGTCAAGCCGGGCGCCTCGATCTCGCTGCAGATGCACCACCACCGCGCCGAACACTGGGTCGTGGTCTCCGGCACGGCGCGCATCACCCGCGGCGAGGAGACCTTCCTGCTCTCGGAGAACGAGTCCACCTTCATCCCGATCGGCGCCACCCACCGCATCGACAACCCCGGCAAGGTTCCGCTGCACATCGTCGAGGTCCAGTCCGGCAGCTACCTTGGCGAGGACGACATCGTGCGCTTCGAAGACCGCTACGGCCGCTCATGAGCGTCAAGGTCGACCTGATCGCGGCCGCGCGGCCGAACTTCATGAAGATCGCGCCGCTCTACCACGCGCTCGCCGGCGCGGGCTGGGCCACGCCGCGCATCGTCCACACCGGCCAGCACTACGACCCGAACATGTCGGACGCCTTCTTCCGCGACCTCGAGATGCCGAGCCCGCAGGTGCACCTCGGCGTCGGCAGCGGCAGCCACGCCGAGCAGACCGGCGGCGTGATGATCGCCTACGAGAAGGCCGCGACCGCCGATCGCCCGGACTGGATCGTGGTGGTGGGCGACGTGAATTCCACCGCCGCCTGCGCGATGGTCGGCACCAAGCTCTGGATCCCCGTGGTGCACCTCGAGGCGGGCCTGCGGAGCCGCGACCGGCGCATGCCGGAGGAGATCAACCGGCTGGTCACGGATGCGATCGCCGACGTGCTCTGGACGCCATCGCCGGATGCCGACGAGAACCTGCTCGCCGAGGGCGTGCCGGCCTCGCGCATCGACCGCGTCGGCAACATCATGATCGATTCCTACGAGCTCATGCGCCACAAGATCGAGGCGGCCGGCACGCGCGCCGGCATGGGCCTCGACGGCGGGCGCTACGGCGTCGTGACCCTGCACCGCCCGTCGAACGTCGACGACCCGAACGTGCTCACCGAGCTCGTCGACGCGCTGGCCGAGGTCTCGCTCGGGCTGCCGCTGGTCTTCTCGGTGCACCCGCGCACGCGCAAGCGGCTCGCCGAATTCGGCCTCGAGGGGCGCCTGACGCGCGGCCAGGTGAAGCTGGTCGAGCCGATGCCCTACATCCAGTTCATGAACCTCGTGAGCGGCGCGACCGCCGTGATCACCGACTCGGGCGGCGTGCAGGAGGAGACCACCTACCTCGGCATCCCCTGCCTGACGCTGCGCGAGAATACCGAGCGGCCGATCACCGTGACCGAGGGCTCGAACCGCCTGGTGCGGCGCGAGGAACTCGTCGCGCAGGCCGCCGAGGCCGCCGCCGGCCGCTGGCCCACCGGGCGCAAGCCCGCGCTGTGGGATGGACGCAGCGCGGCGCGCTGCGTCGACGCCCTCAAGCGCCGGTTGTAGATTCCTGCGCCCCGACCGCTGTAGCCCGGGCCTTGCGGCGCCCGACCCGGGGGCCGGCTGCCTGCAACGCCGTCGCCATTCAGCGATACTGGCGGGCATGAACAGCCCCAAGAAGCTCCACGTCCCGCTGCTCGACCTCAAGCCGCAGTACCAGACTCTCAGGGACGAGATCGACGCGGCGATGCTCGAGGTGGCGGCCTCGCAGATGTTCATCCTCGGGCCCGCGGTGCGGGCGCTCGAGGAGGAAGTCGGGGCCTACTGCGGGGCGCGGTTCGGCATCGGCGTGTCCTCGGGCACCGACGCGCTGCTCGTGGCGCTGATGGCGCTCGACATCGGCCCGGGCGACGAGGTGCTGACCTCGCCGTACACGTTCTTCGCCACGGGCGGGACGATCGCGCGCACCGGCGCGCGCCCGGTCTACCTCGACATCGACCCGGTCAGCTTCAACATCGACGTGGCGAGGCTGTGGGACTTCGTCGAGAACCGCTGCGAGGTGCGCGACGGTCACCTGGTCAACCGCGCGACCGGCGGCAAGGTCCGGGCGATCATGCCGGTACACCTGTACGGCCAGGCGGCCGACATGGGCCCGATCGTCAACCTCGCGAACCGCTACCGCCTGAGGGTGATCGAGGACGCCGCCCAGGCGATCGGCGCGGAGTACGCCGGCGGCCACCGCGTCGGCGCGCTGGGCGACATCGGCTGCCTGTCGTTCTTCCCGACCAAGAACCTCGGCGCCTTCGGCGACGCCGGCATGTGCGTCACCAACGACGAGGCGCTCGCGGCGAAGCTGCGGATTCTGCGCGTGCACGGCATGGAGCCGAAGTACTACAACTCACTGATCGGCGGCAACTTCCGCCTCGACGAGCTGCAGGCCGCGGTGCTGCGCGTGAAACTCCGGCACCTCGACGAGTGGCACGCGGCGCGGCAGCGCAATGCGGCGTTCTACGATCGCGCCTTCGCGGCGGCGGGCCTCGCCAACAAGGTGGTTACGCCGGTGGCGCTCGCTGGCTACCGGCACATCTACAACCAGTACGTCGTCCGCGTCCGCCAGCGCGACGGGCTGCGCGCGCACCTCGCCGAGTGCGGGGTCGGCACCGAGGTCTACTATCCCGTGCCCCTGCACATGCAGGAGTGCTTCGCCTACCTCGGCTACACGCCGCAGGACTGCCCCGAGTCGGCCCGCGCCGCCCGCGAGACGCTGGCGCTGCCGATCTACCCGGAGCTCACGGAGGAGCAGCTGCAGCACGTCGTCGACAGCATCGCGTCGTTTGTCGGGTCGCACTAGGCGTCACACCGGGAATCCGGGCGAACGCGTCGGATTGCCGAAGGCACCTTGTTGCGCAGGCATGACAGCCTGCGGGAATGAAGGTGCGCGAGGTGATGCGGTTGCTTGCGCAGGATGGCTGGCGGGAGGTCGCCCATCGCGGCAGCCATCGGCAGCTGAAACATCCGGTCAAGCCGGGGCGCGTCACGGTGGCCGGTCGACCCGGTGATGATTTGGCGCCCGGTACGCTCAAGAGTATTCTCAGGCAGGCAGGGTTGGGCCGTTGAGGTGATCGTATGCGTTACGCAGTGGTGATCGAGAATGCGGGCGACAACTTCTCGGCCTATGCGCCCGACCTGCCAGGATGCGTCGCCACGGGTCGCACGGTCGAGGATACGGAGCGTGGCATCCGGGAGGCCATCGTGATGCACCTCGAAGGCCTGCGTGCCGACGGCCTGCCGGTGCCCGCCCCTTCAAGTCGAGTCGAGTACATCGAGGTCGCCGCATAGCACCATGAACCTCTCCAACTGTTTCAAGGCCTACGACGTCCGCGGGCGCATCCCCGAGGAGCTGAACCCCGAGTCGGCCTACGCCATCGGCCGGGCCTACGCCGAGTGGCTGCGGCCGAAGAAGGTCGCAGTCGGCCGCGACATCCGCCTCTCGAGCGCCGAGCTCGCCGAGGCGCTGGTCCGCGGGCTCACGGATTCTGGCGTGGACGTGGTGGACATCGGCCTCTGCGGCACCGAGGGCGTGTACTTCGCGACCTTCTCGATGCGCCTCGACGGCGGGATCATGGTCACCGCCAGCCACAACCCGCCGGACTACAACGGCATGAAGTTCGTCCGCGAGCAGTCGCGGCCGATCAGCGGCGACACGGGCCTGCAGGACATCCGCAAGCTCGCCGAGGGCGGCAAGTTCACGGCGAGCGGCCGGAAGGGCACGGTGATCGCGACGGACATCCGGCCGACTTACCGCGAGCACCTGTTGAGCTACGTGGACCGCGCGAAGCTCGAGCCGCTGACCATCGTCTCGAACCCGGGCAACGGCGGGGCTGGGCTCGTCGTCGACCTGATCGAGAAGGACCTGCCGTTCCAGTTCGTCAAGGTGCACCACGAGCCGGACGGGACGTTCCCGCACGGCGTGCCGAACCCGATGCTCGAGGAGAACCGCGAGGCGACGGCCGACGCCGTGCGCCGCAGCCGCGCGGCGATGGGCATCGCCTTCGACGGCGACTTCGACCGCTGCTTCTTCTTCGACGAGCGAGGCGAGTTCATCGAGGGCTACTACATCGTGGGCCTGCTGGCCTCGGTGTTCCTGAAGCGCTTCCCCGGCGGGCGCATCGTCCACGACCCGCGGCTCACCTGGAACACGCTCGGGATCGTGAAGGAGGGCGGCGGCGAGGCGGTGCTGTGCAAGTCGGGCCACGCCTTCATCAAGCAGCGCATGCGCGAGGTGGACGCCGTGTACGGCGGCGAGATGAGCGCGCACCACTACTTCCGCGACTTCGCCTACTGCGACAGCGGCATCATCCCCTGGCTGGTGATGGGCCAGATCCTCTCCGAGGCGGGCGCGCCGTTCTCCTCGCTGGTCGAGCGGCGCATGCAGCTCTTCCCGGCGAGCGGGGAGATCAACCGCAAGCTCGCCGACCAGAAGGGC
Organism: uncultured Steroidobacteraceae bacterium; assembly: GCA_964406445.1. Classification (GTDB taxonomy): domain Bacteria; phylum Pseudomonadota; class Gammaproteobacteria; order Steroidobacterales; family Steroidobacteraceae; genus SG8-30. Next base: position 43,629 of record CAYORU010000009.1, on the reverse strand, counting down.
GCGATCGAGGCCGTGCGCGCGCGCTACCTGCCCGGGGCGCTGTCGGTCGACGGCACCGACGGCCTCTCCGTCGAGTTCGAGCGCTGGCGCTTCAACCTGCGCTCGTCGAACACCGAGCCTCTCGTTCGCCTGAACGTCGAGTCGCGCGGCGACGCGACCCTCATGCAGGACCGCACCGCCGAGATCCTCGCGCTGCTCGACCGCTTCGCCTGATCCCGCAAACTCGAGGGGACATTCCCTTCGAGTTCATGGTGGCCCGCCGCGAAACTCGAGGGGACATTCGCTTCGAGTTCATGGTGGCCCGCCGCGAAACTCGAGGGGACATCCGCATCGAGTTCATGGTGGCCCGCCGCACGGCGGCTGGGCGCTCCCCGCCATTGCGCTGAGCTATCCGCGTCTGCAGGTTGCCCCGGCGGGGCGCCCGCGGGTAGCGGCGGCAGCCCTTTCACTCCGTAACCCATTGATTCGTCTCGGTGCTTGCGTCCAGGCACATGCGAGCCTTGCGCCCACGTCCAAGAACTGCCATATTTGGTTACAGAAAAACCAAATATGGTTTAAGTGAGGACTGACCGGAGTTCCGGGGTAAGCCGGGCGTCCCTCGGGCGCTCGAACCGATCAGTGCCACGCTTTGCAAGAGGTGCGAGATGAGAGCGATCCAGAGAAAACTTTTCCTGCCGGCGGCCGTCGCCGTGGTCGTGACGGCCTGCGGCGGGGGTGGGGGAGGCGGCAGCCCGTCCGGCGGTGACCCGTCCGGCGGCACGCCCCCGCCGGCAGCCACCACGAAGACGCGCCTGGTGACCGGAGCCATCAGCGGCTTCGGCAGCGTCATCGTCAACGGCGTGCGCTATGACACTTCGGCTGCGCAGGTGCGCATCGAGGACCGCCCCGGGACCCTGTCGGAGCTGGCCGTCGGCCAGGTCGTGCGCATCGAGGCGGAAGTGGACGATCGCGGCGGCGCGCGGGCGAAGACCATCGACCAGCACCGTCTGGTCCAGGGCACGGTGCAGGCGGTGGACGCTGCGGCCGGGACCCTGACGATTGCCGGCCAGGTGATCCGCGTGGACGACGACACGTCGTTCGACGACTCGATCGCCGGCGGCTCGCTGGCGGCCATCGCCGTCGGCGACCGGATCGAGGTTCACGGCTTTTCCGGCGCGTCCGGCGAGTCGCGCGCCACCCGCGTCGAGAAGGCGGACGACGACGATCTCGAGGTGGAAGTCACCGGCGTGCTGACGGCGCTCGACAGCGTCGCGCGCCGCTTCCGCGTGGGGTCGCTCGTGGTCGACTACTCGACCGCCACGCTCGAGGACTTCGGCGCGACGGGGCCGCGTGACGGCGACCTCGTCGAGGTGAAGGGGCGCGAGTTCCTGGCCGACGGCGCGCTGCGCGCGCAGAGCGTCGAAAGGGAGGACGACGACGATGGCGAGACCGGCAACGAGGTCGAGGTCGAGGGGCTGGTGACGCGCTTCGTCTCCGCGACGGATTTCGACGTCGCCGGTCGCCCGGTGCGGACGACGGCCTCCACGATCTACGTCGGCGGCGCAGCGACGGACCTGCGGCTCGACGTGAAGGTCGAGGCAGAGGGCGAGCTCGACGCTGCCGGCGTGCTGGTGGCCGAGAAGATCGCCTTCAAGCGCGCGGCCTCGCTGCGGCTGGAGGCGCCCGTGGAGGCCGTGGATGCCGCGGCCGGGACCTTGCGCGCGCTGGGAATCACGATCGTCGTCAATGCGTCGACGCGTCTCGAGGACAAGGAGGACGACGACCAGTTCTTCGCGCTCGGCGACCTGCGCGTGAGCGACTGGGTCGAGGTGCGCGGCTACGCCGATCCGGCCGATGGCGCGCGGATGATCGCCACGCGCCTCGAGCGCGACGACGCTGAGGACGAGGTCGAGCTGCGCGGTCCGGCGCGCGACCTGCAGGCGCCGCGGTTCCGCATCCTCGGCGTCAACATCGAGACGACGCCAGCGACGGAGTTCGAGGACGAGGACGACGGCATCGACGCGGCGACCTTCTTCGAGCGCGCCAACGGCCAGCTCGTCGAGGTGGAGGGGCGCTGGAACGGCACCTCGCTCATCGCCGACGAAGTCGAGATCGAGCGCGAGGACGACGACAAGTGACGCTGTCAGTGACGCCTCCGCCCGTCGCGCTCCCGCCGCTGGAGCTCCAGGCGATCGTCGATGCCAAGTGCGCGGCGAATCCGTAGGCAGTCATGAACCCCGGACCTCCCGGTCCGCTTGGGGCGGGGGGCCTTCGGGCCTCCCGCTCCTTTCTTGTCGGGCGCGGCGGGTCCGGGATCGCGTGCGGCGCTTGCCGGGCCGCGAGCGTGACTTGTGTCTTCTGTCATTGGAGTCCATGATTGGTTTTCCAGTAACCATATATGGACATAGAACCGAAACGCCACGTGCTCGCTGCCTGCCGCGTCCTGCTGCGGCCGATCGTGCGCCTGCTGCTCAAGAGCGGCATCACGTGGAAGGAGTTCGCGGAGGTGGCGAAGACCTCGTTCGTCGAGGTCGCCACCGACGAGTTCGGCCTGCGCGGCAGGCCGACCAACGTCTCGCGGGTCGCCATCCTCACCGGCATCAACCGCCACGAGGTGGCGCGCCAGCGCGAGGCGATCGCAGCGGCCGGGGAGCAGGCGGTGCCGGCGTGGTCGGGCGCCGCGACCCGCGTGCTGGCCGGCTGGCACCAGGATCCCGAGTACCTCGACGCGACCGGCCAGCCGCTAGAACTGATGCCGTCCGGCGACGTTCCTTCCTTCGAGCGCCTGTGCGCGCGCTACGGCGGCGACCTGCCGTCGAGCGCCCTGCTCAAGGAGCTGCGCGCCGTCGGCGCGGTGGTGGCGGGCGCGGGGCGGGGGCGGCTGCGCGCGGCGATGCGCAACTACATCCCGGTGCAGTTCGACGCCGAGAAGGTCGCCATCGGCGCGCGGCTCGTCCAGGACCATGCCGCGACGGTCGTCCACGACCTGCTGCGGCCGGCCGGCACGCCGGCGCGGTTCGCGCGGCGCGCCTTCAACCCGCGCATCGAGCAGCGGCAGGTGCCGAGGTTTCACGCATTCCTGGAGCGCGAGGGTCAGGCGTTCCTGGAGCGGATCGACGACTGGCTCACGCAGAACGAGGCGCCTGACGGCGCGCCCGAGCGCTCGCTCATCCGCGTGGGCGCCGGTCTCTACCAGATACAGGATGAACCGAGGAGAGGTAAGCGGTCATGAAAGGGACGACGACCAGCTGGTTGGCCGGCGTGGCGATGGCCGGAGTGCTCGCCTTGCTTGCCGGTTGCGGCGGGGGCGGCGGCGGAGGGTCGAGCCCACCGCCGGCGGGTGGGGGCGGCGGCGGAGGGTCGAACCCGCCGCCGGGAGGCGGGGGCACGAACCCGCCCATCCAGGGCATCGACGGTGTAGGCATCGCGGTCGGGCCGGTCACCGGCTTCGGCTCGGTGATCGTCAACGGCGTGCGCTTCGACACGGCCACCGCGCAGATCCGCATCGACGACAGCCCTGGCCTCGAGTCCGACCTGCGGGTCGGGCAGGTGCTCGTCGTGAAGGGCCGCTACAACAGCGACGGCGCGACCGGCACGGCCGATACGATCGACTACAACGACGCCGTGGAAGGTCCCGTGACGTCCGTCGACGTCGTGGCCGGGACGCTCGGCGTGATGGGTCAGGTGGTCCGGGTCAGCGCGACGACGGTCTTCGACAACCGCTTCGCGACCCCGTCCCTCGCCGGGATCTCGGTCGGCGACATCGTCGAGGTGAGCGGCTTTCCGGACGCGGCGGGCGAGATCGTCGCGACGCGCATCGAGCCGAGGCCGGCCGGCCAGGCGTTCGAGCTGTTCGGGGTCGTGTCCAGCCTTGCCGGCACCCGGTTCAACGTCCGCGGCACGGTGGTGGACTTCGCCGGCGCGCAGGTCGACGACGGCACGGTCGCGAATGGCGCCTGCGTCGAGGTCAAGGGCAACGCCTTCGCCAGCGGCGTGCTCACGGCGACCCGCGTCGAGATCGAGTCCTGCAACCCGAACGTCGTGAATGGCGATCGCGGGCAGGTCGAGGGCATCATCACGCGCTTCGTGTCCGCGACGGACTTCGACGTCGGCGGCTTGCGCGTGACGACCAACGCCTCGACGACCTTCGAGCGCGGCGCGGCCGCCGACCTGCGGCTCAACCTCAAGGTCGAGGTCGAGGGCACCTTCGACGCCAGCCGCACGCTGGTCGCGCGCGAGATCGAGATCGAGCCCGACAGCACCGCGCGCATGCTCGGCACGATCGAGTCGATCGACGCCGGCGCCGGCAGCGTGACGGTATTCAGCGCTCGCGTGCTGGTGGATGCCAAGACCACGCTCGAGGACGACTCCGCCGCCGAACTGCGGCCGTTCCGCTTCTCCGACCTGCGCATCGGCGACTACCTCGAGGTGCGCGGCTTCGAGGAGGCGGCGGCAGGCACGATGCGCGCCGTGCTTCTCGAGCGCGAGGACCTCGACTCGGAGCGCGAGCTGCAGGGCCGCGCGACGGACGTCGCCTCGCCCGGGCTGCGGCTGATCGGCGTGCCGGTCGCGACCGACGGCTCGACCGAGTTCCGCGAAGACGACGACGACACGATCACCGCCCAGCAGTTCTTCCAGCTGGCCCCGAACCGGCTGGTCAAGGTGCGCGGCAGCTGGGACGGCACGACGTTTCGCGCGACGGAAGCGGAACTGGAGGATTGAACCGGGCCGCCCGCGGCCGTCCCCGCTGCCCTCGCGGCGGGGACGGCCGGGGCCACCGTCGCCGCGTGGGACCGAAACGCGGGCAGGGCGGGTTGCGATAGCGCCAGCTGGCGATTATCGTATCGCCATATGGCTACTTCCGTCGCCAGGCAATCCGCGACCCGCCTGCTCGGCCTGCCGCTCGCCGAGGACGATCCCGTACGCCTCGTCGAGGCGCTCGAGGCGGGCCTGCCGAAGAGCGCGCTGACGCGCTTCAAGCGCCGCGCCGGGCTCGCGGATGCCGACCTCGCGGGGCTGCTCAGGGTCGGCGCGCGCACGCTGACGCGGCTCAAGGGCCAGGCTTCGGGCCCCCTGCCGGCCGACCTGAGCGAGCGACTCTACGCGCTCGCGGCGATCTATGCCGAGGCCGAGCGCGTGTTCGGGGATTCCGCCACGGCGCTCGAGTGGCTCGCCGCGCCGCAGTTCGCCCTCGGCGACAAGGTGCCGCGCGAACTGATGGCCTCGGAACTCGGGCGCCAGCAGGTCAGCGCCGTCCTGAAGCGCATCGAGCACGGCCTGCTCGCCTGAGCGCCAGCGCGCCTTGCGCGTCTACCGCCTCTGCAAGACGGTCTACTCGCCCGCCGTGCTCGCGGGCGAGGGCGGTCTCCTCGCCGACGGACGCTGGCACGGTGCCGGGCGGCGGATCGTCTACACGGCGACCAGTGAGGCGCTGGCGGTGCTCGAGCTTCGGGTCCACCTCGGCCGCCTGGCGCCGAAGGCGCCGTACACCATGCACACGATCGAGCTGCCGGACGAGCTCGTCGAGCTCGCGCCCGTGCGCCGCTTGCCGAAGGGGTGGCAGGCCGTGCCGGTCACGAAAGCGTCGCAGCAGTTCGGCGACGCCTGGCTCGCCGCGGGCCAGCCACTGGCGCTGCGGGTGCCCTCGATCCACAGCCGCAGCGACGGCAACGTGCTGATCAACCCGGCTGCCGCCGGCATCGAGCGCGTGCGCGTCGTCGCGCGCGAGCCCTACGCCTTCGACGCGCGGCTGTTCTGAGACGGCTCACGGCCCCTCAGTCAGGGCAGCGGCTGGCGGGCGCGGGCCGCGTCCTGCAGCAGCTGGGCGAGGAGATTGTCGATCGCGACCTCGAGCGCCAGCGGCTCGCCCGGCAGGTCCTCGCGGCGCTCGGTCGCAAGCGCCGCCTGCAGCGCCTCGTCGTCGAGCAGCTTCTCGACGTCGAACACCTGGAACTTGAACGGCGTGTCGCGACCGAGCACGCCCTCGGCGCCGGCGCGCAGCACGCGGCCCTCGGCGTCGACGACGAGGCCCGTCACCTGCAGCACCTGCATGAGCTTGTCCTCGGCGGTGAGGAACTTCACCGGCACCTCGTAGCCCGTGCCGAGCAGCAGGCGCTTGGCGAAGACGCCGCGCCGGCCCTTCGGATACTGGCTGACCGACACCCGCACGACGACGAGGTGCGTGAGCCCCTCGCGCGCCATCAGCGCGCTTGCGGCCTCCGCCCAGGAGGCCGAGGGGCGCTCGGCGTGCAGCACCATGGGCGGGAACACGTCGCCCGGCGACGCCTGCTGCTCCGCGTCCGGCGGCGCGAGGTCGCCGGCCGCGCTGCCCACGTAGACCCGCGGCGCGCCGTCGGCCGGCAGCCCGGCCGCGTCGAGCACGCGCAGCCCCTCGGCCGCGGCGAGGCGCGCCTGCGCGAAGTCCACGATCGGCTGCAGGGCAGCTGCCCGGTCGCCGTAGTCGAACGAGGCCGCGAGCTCGCGATCGATCGCGACCGGCAGCACGCCGGCCCGCTGGCCCGCGACCGGCGGCGCCTTGCGCAGCTGGCGGTAGAACTGGCCTGCCTCGAGCCGGTGGGTCTGGGCGACGGTGAGGCGGTCGAGCAGGCTGGCGTCGGCCGCCGGGGCAAGGACGAGCGTGCCAGCGAGGCAGGCCGTGGCCAGCCGGACGTGTCGCGCGATGATCATGTGCGCAGGCCTCCTGGGCGGAGGGCGGCGAGCGCGTCGCCGGTGTGCGACGGCGCCGTTGGCCCCCGTGGCCCGGCCGAAGCATACTCGGGAGCAGTCATCGAGGGACCGCCATGACTCAGCGCAGAGCGTTCGCCGCCATCGTCCTGCTCGCCCTGGTCGGCTGCGGCGGGGGCGGGGGCGGTGGAGGCACGGTCCCGCCGCCGCCACCCCCACCCCCACCTCCGCCCCCGAGCTCCGGCCTCGACGCCCGGCCCTCGAACGCCACCTGCATCGCGCCCGACCGGCCGACTGGCACCGCCTCGCTCGGCCTGCAGCGCGTCTTCCCGTCGCTGTCGTTCTCGAGCCCCGTGGCGCTGCTGCAGGCGCCGGGCGATGCCTCGCGCTGGTTCGTGGTCGAGCAGGCGGGGCGGGTGATGACCTTCGCCAACAGCCAGGGCGCCTCGACCGCCAGCGTCTTCGTGGACATCCGCGACCGCGTGCGCTCGGGTGGCGAGATGGGCCTGCTCGGCATGGCCTTCGACCCGGGTTTCGCCACGAACGGCCGGGTGTACCTCTCCTACACCGCCACCGGCTCCCTGCGCTCGGTGATTTCGCGGTTTCGGTCGCTGGACGGCGGGCAGACGCTGAATGCGACCACCGAGGACGTGCTGCTCACTGTGCCGCAACCGTTCGACAACCACAACGGCGGGCACATCGCCTTCGGTTCGGACGGTTTCCTCTACATCGGCATCGGCGACGGAGGCTCCGGCGGCGACCCGCAGAACAACGCCCAGACCACCACCAACCTGCTCGGCGCGATGCTGCGCATCGACGTCAACGGCGCCGCGCCCTACGGCATCCCCCCGACCAACCCCTTCGCCGCCAACCCGCGTTGCAGCGCCGGCTCCGGCACCGCGCCCTGCCCGGAGATCTACGCCTGGGGGCTGCGCAACCCCTGGCGCTGGAGCTTCGACCGCGCCACCGGCGACCTCTGGGCCGGCGACGTGGGCCAGGGCGCGCGCGAGGAGATCGACCGCATTCAGCGCAACGGCAACTACGGCTGGCGCTTCCGCGAAGGCACGCTCTGCTACAACCCCTCGAGCAACTGCCCGACGACCGGCCCCGGCGGCGAGCCGCTGATCGACCCGGTCGCGGAATACGGCCGCAGCCTCGGCGCGTCGGTCACCGGTGGCTACGTCTATCGCGGCAGCGCGATTCCCTCGCTCGTGGGCCGCTACGTGTTCGGCGATTTCGTGTCCGGGCGCGTCTTCGCCTACCGGGCGGACCCGGTGCCGAACAACGCGCGCGAGGAGCTGCTGCAGTCCGGCCTCAGCATCGCGTCCTTCGGCGAGGGTGCCGACGGCGAGCTCTACATCGTGCACTACGGCGGCACGCTGCACCGGATCGTGCAGACCGGCGGAGGCCCGACCGACCCGGTGCCCGACGACCTCGCCGCGACCGGCTGCACCAGCACGACCGACGTGCGCCAGCCCGCGCCAGGCCTGATTCCCTACGCGCCGAACGCGCCGTTCTGGTCCGACGGCGCCGACAAGCAGCGCTGGATCGGGCTGCCGAACGGCGCGACCGTGAGCATCGGCAGCGACGGGGACTTCGAGTTCCCGAACGGCACCGTGCTGGTGAAGAGCTTCCGGCTGCAGAGCCGCCTCGTCGAGACGCGCCTGTTCATGCGCCATCCCGACGGGCAGTGGGCCGGCTACACCTATCGCTGGAACGACGGCCAGACCGCCGCCACCCGCGTGCGCGGCGGCGCGACCGCGACCATCGCCGGCCAGCAGTGGACCTTCCCCAGCGAGGCGCAATGCCTGCAGTGCCACACCGCCGGCGCCGGCCGCAGCCTCGGTCTCGAGGCCGCGCAGCTGAACGGCAACCTGCTCTATGCCGCGACCGGCCGCACGGCCAACCAGCTCACGACGCTCGACACCATCGGCGTGTTCTCGCCACGCCTGTCGCCGCCGGCCGCGCAGCAGCCGGCGCTGGCCGATCCCTACGGCAGCGCGGGCACGCTCGATGCGCGCGCCCGCGCGTACCTGCACACCAACTGCGCCAACTGCCACCGGCCCGGCGGCTCGACGCCGAGCCCCATGGACCTGCGCTGGCAGACCGCGCTCGGCGCCACCAACGCCTGCAACGTCGCGCCGCAGGCCGGCGATCTCGGCGTCGCGAACGCGCGGATCATCGCGCCGGGCGACGCGTCACGCTCGGTGCTGGTGCTGCGCACCAATCGGCGCGACGCGGCGGGGATGCCGCCGCTGTCGAGCCACGTCGTGGACGCGCAGGGGGTGCAGCTGCTGACCCAGTGGGTCAACCAGCTGGCGGGGTGCTGATGACCGCCACGTCGCCAGGCGAACTCGCCGTCAGATCGTCAGCGTGCGACTTCGGCCCGCGGGATAGAGAAGCTCGATGCCGCAGACGCCCCGCGTGCGCCGCGCCGACTGGCGGATCGCGCCGAGCAGCCGCATGAGCACGTTGGCGTCCGCATGTGCGCCGCGTACCGCGTAGTCCGGGTCGACGACGAGGTGGATGACGACGAACCTGGACTCCGATGCGCGGAAGAAAAGGGCACATCCGACGGGTTGGCCATCGGCGCGCAGGGCGTACAAGCCCTGCACCCCGGTGAGGTCGCCGACCTCCACGCGAAGGAGCTCGTCGTGGACGACGACCTGCGGAACGCCGTACTGCTCGATGACCTCTTCCAGGCGGCTGCGGATCGAGTCCTGCTGGGCGTTGAAGAAAAGCAGCTGCTCGAGGGCCGCGCGGTGGGCGGCGGGCAGGCGGGAGGTGATCTGGATCTGGTCGGTCATGGTGCCTGCGGCGCCCGTTCGGGCAAGCAGGCGGGCCGGCCCGGTGAGTGGGATGGTGGGCGGTGCAGGGCTTGAACCTGCGACCCCTGCCGTGTGAAAGCAGTGCTCTACCGCTGAGCTAACCGCCCGTCCGGGCCGCGGATTGTACGGTGGCGGGTTCCGCCGGGTCAACGCAAGCTGGCGGCGCGCGGGGCCGGGCCAGGAAGCGCGCATTGAACGATAATTGTGAGGTCGCTCCCCGCCGGCCGGCATCGGGCTGGCCGAGAATGCGGCTGCTCGCTTTCACCGCAACTGGACATACCCCATGGCAACGCCCGCGCCGGTCAAGCTCAACGTCCCGCTGCTCGACCTGAAGCCACAGTACGAGGCCCTCAAGGCTGACATCGATCGCGTCCTGATCGAGGTCGCGGCCTCGCAGATGTTCATCCTCGGCCCGGCGGTCAAGTCGCTTGAGGCGCGTATCGCGGAGTACACGCAGAGCAAGTTCGGCATCGGCGTGTCCTCGGGCACTGACGCGCTGCTCCTCGCGCTGATGGCGCTCGACATCGGCCCGGGTGACGAAGTGCTGACCAGCCCCTACACCTTCTTCGCAACCGGCGGAACGATCGCCCGGGTCGGGGCTCGCCCGGTGTTCCTCGACATCGATCCGGTCACGTTCAACCTCTGCCCGAAGCGCGTCGCCGAGTTCCTGGAAGCGCGCTGCCGCCGCGAGGGTGGCGCCGTCGTCAACAAGGACACGGGTGGGAGGGTCCGGGCCATCATGCCCGTGCACTTGTACGGCCAGTCGGCGGACATGGACCCGTTGATGGCCCTGGCCAAGGACCATGGCTTGCGGGTGATCGAGGACGCCGCGCAGGCGATCGGCACCGAGTACAAGGGCCGCCGCGTCGGGTCGTTCGGCGACGTCGGCTGCTTCTCGTTCTTCCCCAGCAAGAACCTCGGCGCCTTCGGTGACGGAGGCTTGTGCACCGCCAATGACCCCGACCTCGCCGAACGGATGCGGATCATGCGGGTGCATGGCGGCAAGCCGAAGTACTACCACAAGGTCGTGGGCGGGAACTTCCGCCTCGACGAGATCCAGGCCGCCGTCCTTGAAGTGAAGCTCGGCCATCTCGAGGACTGGCACGCGGGTCGCCAGCGGAACGCCGCCTACTACGACCGCGCCTTCGCCGCCGCGGGGCTTGGCGACAAGGTAAAGACGCCGGTGGCCGTGCCGGGCGGACGACACATCTACAACCAGTACGTGCTTCGCGTGCCGCAACGCGACGCGCTGCGCAGCTTCCTCGGCGAGTGCGGCGTCGGCACGGAGGTCTACTATCCCGTTCCCCTGCACATGCAGGAGTGCTTCGCGAACCTGGGCTACCGGCCGCAGGACTGTCCGGAATCGGCGCGCGCCGCGGCCGAGACCGTGGCCATCCCGATCTATCCGGAGCTCACGGAGGCCCAGCTACAGCACGTCGTCGACTCGGTCGCGAGGTTCGTGAAGGCGCTGTGAGCCGTCAGGAGCGCGCCGGCTCCGGCGTGAGGACGCGCTGCGGAGGCTGTTCCCGCAGGCGGCGCGCGTGTTCCCGCATGGTGACCGCCTCGTAGCGGGCGGTCAGCGTGCCGAGCACGTGATCGACGATCTCGAGCTTGGCGTCGCGGGGCAAGTCCATCCCGGGAAAGAAGTGCAGCGCCGGGCAGTCCTCCCGACCCAGGAAGTCGAGCGGATGCAGGAGGATCGACGGGACCGTGCCGGTCAGCCTGCACATCGCGAGCGCCGTGCGCCAGTACGCGCGGGCGGCCAGCTTCGAGAACTTGCTCAGGTACAGCACATAGCTGAGGTGAATGGGCACCTTCGCGAAGGGCATCGTCGTCACCGGAATCTCCAGCAACTCGCGGCCCTCCAGGCTCCAGCGGAATGGCTTGACCGGCCGGAACGCGTCGGCGAACGTCCCGAAGAGCGCCTTGCGCTGCTCCTTTTCCTCCTTCGTCAGGCGGCTCGTGGCGAAGAAGTAGGCGCGGGCAAGCGGGTTGAGCGCGTTGGGAAAGACGGTGCAGTCGTACTCGTAGCCGCGGCGGGCGAGCACCTTGAGTGTCGTTCCCGAGAGGCTGAAGCCAGGGCCCCGGAAGCCGACCGGGCGGGCCCCCGTGACCGCCTCGATCGCCTGTTCGGCGCGCTCGAGCTCCCGCTCGAGGTCCTGCTCGGAGTAGAGGTGCAGCCAGGGCTCGTGCAGAAAGCTGTGGTTGCCGATCTCGTGCCCGGCGGCGGCAACGGCCGCCAGCGCGGCGCGGTTCTTTTCGAGAGCCGCGTCCTGCCCGACGATGAAGAAAGTGATCTTGAGCCTGCGAGCGGCGAGGAAATCGAGGATGCGAGGCACGGCCACGTCGAGGTAGGAAGGATACTCCCGCCAATCCGGGTCGCCGTGGGTCTTCATGTAGGACCATTGGTTGTCCAGGTCCAGCGACAGGCTCGCGTAGCGGTTCATCGGCGGTTCCGTGCGTTGGTTCGTGCGGCTCAGACTACGTGGCGGGGCTTCGGTTCGACAACATTCGGACGATCTCGGCGACGATCAGGTCCGCCGCGCGGCCGTCCCCGAACCAGGCCTTGAGGTCGGGCGGCTCTGCTCGCGGGCCGGCCGACGCGGAAAGGAAGCGGCCGACCGCGTCCGTCACGCGCGCGGCATCCAGCCCGGTGATCACGTTCCCTCCGGCCTCGACCGTTTCGACCCACTCGGTTTCCTCACGCAGCGTCACGCAGGGCGTGCCGAGGAAAAGCGCTTCCTTCTGCAGGCCCCCGGAGTCGGTCAGCACGAGCCTCGCATGGTGGACGAGCCACAGCATGTCGAGGTATCCCACCGCCGGAACGAGCTTCAGTCCGGGATGCGGCGTCCACCCCTCGATGCCGGCCTTGAGCAGGTTTCCGGTGCGCGGGTGGACCGGAAACACCAGCGGCAGCCCGTGGGCGGCGACGCCGTTGAGAAGCTCCAGTGCGGTGCGCAGGCGCTTTCCGGTGGTGTTCTCGGCGCGATGCAGCGTGACCACCCCGTAGGTGCCTGCCTGCAGCGCGAGCTGGGCCAGGATCTGCGAACGAGTCCCGGCGAGCCCGAGATTGTGGCGCACGGCGTCGAGCATGACGTCGCCCGTGAACGCGGCCCGGTCCGCAAGCCGCTCCGCCTCGAGGTGGCGCATGGCGGTCGGCGTCGGGGCCAGCAGCAGGTCCGACATGTGGTCCGTGGCGACCCGGTTGATCTCCTCGGGCATGGCGCGATTGAAGCTCCGCAGGCCCGCCTCGACGTGGACCACCGGCACGTGCAGCTTGGCGGCCGCGAGAGCCCCGGCCACCGTTGAATTCGTGTCCCCGTAGACGACGACGGCGTCAGGGCGATGCTCCAGCAACAGTGCCTCGATGCCCTCGAGCATACGGGCCGTCTGGACCCCGTGCGATCCTGATCCGACGCCCAGGTGAAAGGTGGCGCGCGGTATCTGCAGTTCGTCGAAGAACACGTCGGACATGGCGGGATCGTAGTGCTGCCCGGTGTGGACGATCAGGTCCTCGACGGGCCGGCCGCCGCGAGAGTTGTGCGCGGCGATGGCCCGGCACACCGGCGCGATCTTCACGAACTGTGGCCGGGCGCCGACCACCGAGATCACCTTCATCGCGAGGGCTCAGGCGGCCGTCAGGGCGTGGCCGTCGCGGCGGTAGCGCCGCCCGCAGGCGCCGCAGGTCACGTCCTCGCTGCCTCGTTCGTCAGCGCCGCAGTCGAGCTGCACGCCGCACCAGCAGGTGAATCCGCGGACCCTGGCGGGGTTTCCATAGACCGTCGCATACGGCGGCACGTCGCGGGTCACCACCGCGCCGGCACCGACGAAGCAGTACTCGCCGAGGGTGACGCCGCAGACGATCGTGGCGTTGGCGCCGACGCTCGCGCCGCGCCGCACCAGCGTGCGCCTGTACTCCTCCTTGCGCTCGATGAAGGCACGCGGATTGATGACGTTGGTGAACACCATCGAAGGGCCGAGGAAGCAGTCGTCCTCGATCTCGACGCCCGTGTACACCGAGACGTTGTTCTGGATCTTGACGTTCCGGCCGATCGTGCAACCCGGCGAGATGACCACGTTCTGGCCGATGTTGCACTTCTCGCCGATCCGGCAGTCCTTCATGACGTGGCTGAAGTGCCAGATCTTCGTGCCGGCGCCGATGGAGCAGGGCTCGTCGACGACCGCAGTCTCGTGCGCGAACCACGGGCTGGTCTTGGCATTCATGATCGGCTTGGCTCCGGGGTGAAGTCATCGCCGCACGCCGCGAAGAAGCGGTTGACGTTGCGGATGACCTCGTTGTTGTTGAGGGTGTTGTTGACGAACTGCGCGGTGTTCACGACGTAGAAGTCCGGGTGGCGGGTCCGGGCGGGCTGAACCAGCGACGAATACCCGAGCACCTGCAGGGGCTGGACCTTCACCGCGCGGTTGATGTGAACGCCTTCGACGTCGTCGTCGTCCAGATCCGGGTACATGTCTCGAAGGGCGGGCAGGAACGACGCCCGGATGTCCTCGTCGGGAGCCCTCAGCAGCGGGTCCGTGGACAGGACGTACTTTGGCAGGTAGGTGACGTGCAGGCCGTTCGTCTCGGCGGGGTCCACCACCGTGCTCATGCCGATGACGCCGGTGAACGGCACGCGCTCGTCGCCGATGTTCAGGACGTAAAACGGTGTGAACGGCCGGCGGGTGACCACGACCATGCAGACGACGCCGAGGTACTCGACGTCCCGGCCGGTCGATGGAACGTCCACGAGGGCGGGGTCGGCCGTGTCACGCAGCACGTTGGTGGGGCCCGTGAACACCACCTTGTCGAAACGCTCCGTGATCCCGTCCACGCGTACCTCGACGCCGCGGTCGGCGCCCGGCCGGACCGACTCCACGGTGGCGCCGAGCCGGATCTCGCCGCCGGCGTCGTGGATGCGCGACTGGACGGCCTCGAAAATGCGCCGATAGCCGCCCGAGACGTGGCCGAGGTGCTCCTTCTGGGCAGCGGCGTCGCGGGCCGAGAACAGGCGCTTGATGTAGGACCAGATGAAGACGGCCGAGACGCGCCGGTAATTGACGCCCAGCTTGGCCAGCAGCAGAGGCTTCCAGAACTTCTCGAAGGTGGTCCTTCCGCAGGTCCTGACGAGCCAGTCCTCGACCGTCACCTGTTCCAGGGAGCGCCAGTCGTCGATCTTCGAGCAGTAGAGGATCGTCGCGGCGAGCCGGAACTTGCTCCAGAGCGACAGGGGAGGGAATCGCAGGAAATCGACGTTGGTGCTCAGGGAATGGAACTGGCGGTCCACGTAGTAGCCGGTCTGAGTCGGCTTCCAGCGCAGCTCGCCACCGAGCCCGAGGCCCTCGATGAAGCCGATCAGCTCCGAATCGGTCGGCAGGATCACGTGGTAGAAGCGGTCCCAGACGAAGCTGCCGAAGTCGTGCCAGGTCGCCAGACCGCCGGCCTGCGGCGCGCGCTCGAGGACGACGGCGCGGTGACCCTGCGCGGCCAGCCTGGCGGCGACGGCCATGCCCATCAACCCGCCGCCGATGATTCCCACCCTCACCTGGTCAGGCTCCCTGCCGCAACGCCGATCAGGCGCCGCGTTCCGCGGTGACGCGGCGCTGCCATTCGATGGTCCGCGCGAGCCCCTCGTCGATGGTCACCTGGGCGCGGACGCCGAGCAGCCGCTCGCACTTGCGGATGTCCGGCACGCGCCGCATGACGTCCTCGTACTTCTTGCCCGTGAACGATTCGTATGGGATGAACTCGATCGCGAGTTCTCCAGGCGTGCCGGACAGCTGCTTCACCTTCTGCGCCAGCTCAAGGATGGTGATCTCGTGGTTGGAGCCGATATTGATGACCTCGCCGTTGGCCTCAGGCCGGACCATGGCCTGGTAGATGCCCTCCACCGTGTCGCTCACGTAGGTGAAGCTGCGGGTCTGCTTGCCGTCGCCGTGGATCGGGATCGGCTTGCCGTTGAGGACGCAGTCGATGAACACCGACTGCGGCCCACCCCACCAGGTCGTGTTCTGCCGCGGGCCGTACGACCCGAAGAAGCGCAGGATCGTCACCGGAAATCCGTAGGCGTCCTGGTAGGCGAGGCCGAGGTGCTCGTCGAACAGCTTGGAGACTGCGTAGGCCCAGCGCGGCGAACTCGACGAGCCGATCACCGAGTCGCTCGCGTCCTCGCTGAAGGGCAGCGCCGGGTTGCGGCCGTACACGTCCGACGTCGAGGCGAGCACGCACTTGGTGCCTAGCCGGCGCGCGAGGTCCAGCACGACCTCCGTGCCGCGATAGTTGATCTTGAGCGTGTCGATCGCCTTGCCGTAGCGGGGAATCTTGAACGCGGCAAGGTGCAGGATGCAGTCGAAGGGCCCTGCGACGCCCTCGAACGCGTCTTCGCGCGTGACGTCGCGCTGCAGAAAGCTGAGGCGCGGGTGGTCGAGGAGCGGCCCGAGGTTGTCGCGCCGGCCCATAGACAGGTCGTCCAGGGCGACGACTTCGTCGCCTGCCTGGAGCGCGCGCTCGAGAAGATTGGATCCCAGGAAACCGGCGGCGCCGGTGACCAGGAAGCGACGGTTCTTGTCAGTCATGGTGCATTCTGCCGCAAGGATGTTCTGCCGGGATCGCCTCGGCCGCGCCGCTCCCGCGGGAACGGCGGCCGAAGTATACGGGCATAACGTGGCGCGGCATCGGGAGCGTCATCACACTTGCCGGCACCTCGACATGCCCGGGTCCCCGTCCGCCGGGTACTCTGGGCGGCGAGCTTGACCTGCGGGTCGGCCCGAGGTGTAGTCAGCCCGGCCCTGCCAGCCCAGCCCAGCCCAGCCCAGACCGAGGACGTGGTTCGTTGCCTTTGATCGCCGTGCAGGAATCGGAATGGGACAGTTTCGTGGCGGCCCATCCACGGGCTGTCGTCTACCACGGTTGGCGGTGGAGCCAGTTCGCCGCGGCGGTCTATGGATTCGAGATGCATCGCCTGGCGTGCCGGGACGGTACCGGGCGGCTCATCGGCGTGCTGCCGCTGGTCGAGCAGCGCAGCCCTTTCTTCGGGCGGCGCCTGGTTTCGCTGCCCTTCTTCAATTACGGCGGACCTCTCGGCGAGACGCCGGAAGCGGAGCGTTTCCTCATCGACCAGGCGGCGGCGCTGTCCCGCGACCGCGGCGTCCGGACCCTCGAGATTCGTGACGACGTGCCGCGCGAGGGCCTGGCCGTCCGCCGCGACAAGGTGCGCGTCGAACTCGAGCTGCCGGCTTCGCCTGAATTGCTTGGCAAGGCGCTTGGCGCAAAGCTGCGTTCCCAGGTGCGCCGGGCGGACCGCGAGTCCCCTGAGGTCGTGGTGGGCGGAGCCGACCTCGTCGACGAGTTCTACCCAGTGTTCGCCACCACCATGCGCGACCTGGGAACCCCGGTGTACACGAAAAGGTTCTTTCAGACGTTGCTCGCGCAGTTCGAGGCCGACTGCAGCGTCCTCGTGGTACGCCTGCGCGGCCGTCCCGCCGCGGCGGCGATACTGACGCACTACCGGCAACGGACCGAGATCCCGTGGGCGGCCAGCCTGCACGAGCTGCGCGCCACCTCGGTCAACATGCGCCTCTACTGGGAGTGCCTGACGCACGCGATCCTGCGGGGAAGCCGCGTGTTCGACTTTGGCCGGTCGACGCTGGATGCCGGCACCTATCGCTTCAAGCTGCAATGGGGCGGCCAGCCGAAGCCGCTGTACTGGATCTACCCCCTGGAGCCGGAGCTGGCTCCGGTGGCCGGCCATGGCAAGTGGATCGAGCGAGCGAAGTCTGCATGGTCGCGCCTGCCGCTTCCGGTCGCGAACACCGTCGGTCCGTGGGTGAGTCCTGGACTGCCCTGGTAGCGCCGCAAGCACGCGCGGTCGCGGGTGCCGCACTCCGGTAAACTGACAGGTTTTCCGCCAGCAGGAAGCCTGAATGACCGTCCGCACCCGCTTCGCCCCGAGCCCCACCGGCATGCTGCACATCGGCGGCGTGCGCACTGCGCTCTTCTGCTGGCTGTACGCCCGTCGCCACGGCGGTACCTTCATCCTGCGCATCGAGGACACGGACCGGGAGCGTTCCACGCCCGAGGCGGTGCAGGCGATCCTCGATGGCATGGCCTGGCTCGGCCTGGTCGAGGACGAGGGCCCGTTCTACCAGACCCAGCGCTACCCGCGATACCACGAGGTCATCGACCAGTGGCTCGCCGAGGGCAAGGCCTACCGCTGCTACTGCACCAAGGAAGAGCTCGAGCAGCTGCGCAACGACCAGCTCTCCCGCAAGGAGAAGCCCCGCTACGACGGCCGCTGCCGCCATCGCAGCGAGCCGCGCGAGGGCGTGACGCCCGTCGTGCGCTTCCGCAACCCCGACGACGGCCGCGTGATCGTCAACGACGCGGTGCACGGTCCCATCGCCTTCGACAACGCCGAGCTCGACGACCTGATCATCCTGCGCTCGGACGGCAACCCGACCTACAACTTCTGCGTGACCGTGGACGACCGGGACATGCAGATCACCCACGTCATCCGCGGCGACGACCACATCAACAACACGCCGCGGCAGATCAACATGCTGCGCGCCATGGGCGGCGAGCCGCCGGTCTACGCCCACCTGCCGATGATCCTCGGGCCCGACGGCGCGAAGCTCTCGAAGCGCCACGGCGCGGTGAGCGTGCTGCAATACCGGGAGGAGGGCTACCTGCCCGAGGCGTTGCTCAACTACCTCGCGCGGCTCGGCTGGTCGCACGGCGACCAGGAGATCTTCAGCATCGAGGAGATGACGGCCCTGTTCGACATCGCCGACGTCAACAAGTCCGCGGCCGCGATCAATCCCGACAAGCTCGCCTGGCTCAACCAGCAGCACATGATGAAGGCCGACCCCGCGCAGCTCGCCGAGGAACTCGCCTGGCAGCTGGCGCGCCTCGAGGTCGATCCCACGGGAGGCCCGTCGCTGACCGCCATCGTCGAAGCCCAGCGGGAGCGGTCGAAGACCCTCAAGGACATGGCCGCCGCGAGCGTGTTCTTCTTCCGCGAGCCGGCCTGGTACGAGGAGAAGGCGGCGAAGAAGAACCTCACGTCGGAGACGAAACCCCACCTCGAGCGGGCGCGCGAAGCCCTCGCCGCGCTGCCCGAGTGGTCCGCCGCCGCTATCCACTCGCTCATCCAGGCGCTCGCCGAGCAGGGCGGGGTGGCGATGGGCAAGATCGCCCAGCCCATCCGCGTGGCAGTCTCCGGCGGCGGGGTCAGCCCGCCGATCGATCAGACGCTGGCCATTCTCGGACGGGAGCAAGTGATCAGGCGCCTCGATCGCGCCATCGGGTCGATCGTCGGCTGACGTCGGCCGCCTTGGCCGGCAAGGCGCTTGCCCGCCAGGGGCGACGGCCCGGACCGACGCCAGGAAGACCCGCTAAGCCGTTGACACCCCGGGGCCCCTGTCCGAGAATGCGCGCCTCCCGCGTGGGGCCATAGCTCAGCTGGGAGAGCGCTTGCATGGCATGCAAGAGGTCGACGGTTCGATCCCGTCTGGCTCCACCAATTTCCTGCCGCGTCCCCATCGTCTAGAGGCCTAGGACACCGCCCTTTCACGGCGGCAACCGGGGTTCGAATCCCCGTGGGGACGCCACTTGCGGCACGACCGTCAGGGATTCGAACCCCGGAGGGGTTCGACGAGCGAGCGCAGAGCGCTCGCGCTGGGCGTCGCGGACTGTGTCCGCGACGAGCCCGAGCCTGCGAGGGCCGAGGGCCCGCAGGGCCTGAGCAACCCCCGTGGGGACGCCACTCGCGGCACGACCGTCAGGGATTCGAAGCCCGGAGGGGTTCGACGAGCGAGCGCAGAGCGCTCGCGCTGGGCGTCGCGGACTG
>CAYORU010000009.1:0-24193 GCA_964406445.1 uncultured Steroidobacteraceae bacterium | reverse complement strand
TGCGAGGGCCGAGGGCCCGCAGGGCCTGAGCAACCCCCGTGGGGACGCCACTCGCTGCACGGTCTGTACCCGGCACACGGTTTCTCCTTGGTAGAGCTTCGACACGATTTCTCTGTTCCGGCCGCTTGGTTGGCCGGCCGGCGAAGATGGCTAGTGTCGATAATCTGTACAGAACTTGAGCCGCTGCCGAGGGGTGTTTTCCTATCCTTTTGAAAAATATAATTAAAAATGAGATGGCATGCGGAATGCATATTCAGCAGCAAGCCGAGTTGATCGGTCGGAAAGGTCAGAGCGGGCCGCAGTGGTCCCGAAGGCAGGCAGCAATGATTGGTAGAGCAATGGTCGCGGCAGGGCTGTGTTTGGCAGCTTCCGGCGCGAGCGCGAGTTTCATCACCGTGGACAACGTGTCGCCTACGGAGTCCAGCATCGGCGTGGTGGCGAGCAACAACTTTGGCTCCCAGCTGGCCGCCCAGGGCGTCACGACCTACACCCTTGGGTCGTCGCTCGCAGTCAGCGCCCACGGCACCGTGGACTTCTATTACGTCGGCAAGGAGGCGGGCTACCGCAACGTCTTCTCCGCCAACGGTGGAGCGCTCAGCTACAACACCGGATTCACGCCGACCTTCCAGAATTACTTCGGCAGCCCGATATCGATCGGCTCCATGGATGTCGCGGCTGGCTCGGTCCTCGGCTTCGGTTTCTGCGCCTACAACGGCAGGAACAGCCTCGTCGGCTGCCTGACCAACGCCCAGAACGACGCGCGCGGCATCAACTCGTTCCAGTCGATCGCGCTCAACGTGACCGAGACGGTGGCGTGGATCCTGTGGGACGACTCGGGCGCAGGTCCGGACGACAACCACGACGACATGCTGATCCGGGCCGTGTTCCGGCCTCGCGCGGTCTCCGAGCCGGGCACGCTGGCCCTGGTCGGGCTCGGGCTCCTGGGCGTCGGCTTCGCGCGGCGGCTCCGCAAGTAGCAAGGCGCGCGAGACGGATTCTGTGTAAGGCGAGGCACGGCGCTGTTTCGGCGCCTTGCCTTTTTCTTGGGGCCGTCGAATCGGGGCTCGTTGGTTCGGCAGCGCTGTCAGTCGAGATGCTCTTGAAGACGCAGAATTTTCTGCGGACTTTTTCCAAGTCTCTGACTCAATAACAACAAGGTCTCATGTCATGCCCCGTACTGGCCTCAAGCTCATTGCGAGCTGGTAAGCAGCAGTTTTGCCAACCCCATGATTCTTCCCACCAGGCGCGATCTCGGTCGCCAAACAGCTGCGACCGTGCTCGCCGTCCTCGGCTGCGGGGCAGCCGATGCCGCGGTGGCGGACCCGCGGCCGCTGCTCGTGGTTCCGGAACCCGCGATGCTCGCCATGCTGGGCCTGGGCCTGATCGCGGTGGCGATCATGTCCCGTCGCCGATAGTCCGTCCTTCGACGGGTCTGCCGCCGTATTGATTCAGCCCGTGGCAACCGGTCACTCGAGCCAGATTCGACTCACGTAGAAGGCCTGGCCCGGCGTCGCTGACCCGCTCCCTTCGAACACGGCCATGCGCGCGACCCGGCCGAGATCCAGCTCGCGGTCGCGAGGAGCCGTCTCGACGCTCGATAGCGGAACGGTCAGCACGTGCCGGCTGGAGGCCTCGATTTCCACCGCCAGGTTGAAGCGGTCCTCGTAGGTCTGGTCGTGGACGTCGTCCTCGATTCTCAGGCCGAGCTTCAGTGGCCGGTCACCGGGGTTGACGACGTCGAGCCGCAATACGCGGAACTGCCGCCAGTCTGGCTCCGGCTCCCAGAACTGCACGCCGGGCCAGGAGGTGTCGGCCAGGGACACCTTCAGCGCGGGCTCGCCGGGGATGCTGGAAAACGCAGGCGGCAGCGCGATCCTCTCGAGGTGCGCGTTGATGGGCGCGACGAAGTACAGATCGGCAGGCTTCTCGAACGAGGCGATCACCGGGAACCATGCCTGGCGGCGTGCGTAGGCGGCCGCGCCGAGCGCCAGCGGCGCGGCGATCACGGCGGCGCAGAGTGCGACCGTCCCCATCAGCAGGACGGTGCGGGGCCTCCGGTGGCCCCGCACGGACGGCCGGCGGCGCCACATGGCCGTGACGCAGAGCACCACGCCAGCGCCGGCGGCGTCCATGGCGAGATCGGTCCACGAGGACTCCCGGTCCATGAACGACTGCGCCACCTCGACCGCGGCGCCGGCTGCGACCGTCACCGCGAATGCCGACCAGAGCCTCGTGGACAGCCGCGCCGAGCGAAGGCGGGCGTCCAGAATGCGCAGGACGGCCCAGGACAGCGCGCCGAAGACCGGCGCGTGCCCGGCGTCGTTCAGGAGACCGAAATAGTGCGGGCGCGCCGGGAATGCGACCGAGAGCACCAGCCCGACCAGGCCGAGCGCCAGCAGCCCGAAGGCCCACTCACCGGCCCGCAGTCCGGACACAACCGTCGATTCTGGCGGGCCCGGAGGCGAGGGTTCAGCCTTTGCCCTTCAAGTGCTTGACGAGCTTGACGTACGCCTTCATCGCGACCTCTCGGCTCATGCCTTCCCTGTCCTTCCACGCGTCGTACTTGGCGCGGGCCACGAAATCGAAGGCGCCCGGGCGCTGGCCCTGCGCGTCGCCCTCGGTCGCCTGCTTGAAGTAGGCGTAGAGCTCGAGCATCGTTTCGTCGTCGGGGCGTTCCTTGAGTCGCTTCGACTCCTCGGCCGCGGTCTCGAATTGTTCCTGCAGCGTCGCCATGGCGTCCCCCTCGCGGGCTCACGCCCGAGACAGTGCCTCGCGACAGTCGGCCCGTCAATGTCCGGCCGATGCGACGTAATCCACGAAACGGCTCAGGGCTGGATCCAGGGACGGCGTGCCGGACTACAATCGGCGTCCAGGGGCGCGCTGCGATGGCGGCCGCCAGGTCCGGAAGATCGTCGACAGGGAGCCAGGGATGAACGCTAGCGCCGCACAGCGCGACCCCGTGGGGATTGCCGTGGTCGGGGTCGGGGGCTGGGGCAAGAACCTCGCGCGGAACTTCGCGGAGATCCCGCAGGCCTTCCTCAAGTACGTCTGCGATCTCGACGAAAAGCGGCGCCGCGAGTTCGCCGCGAGATTCCCGGGCGTGACGCCAGTGGCCGATTTCGACGTCGTGCTGAAGGATCCGGAGGTGCTCGGCGTCGTCATCGCGACGACGGGCCCCATGCACTTTTCGCTCGCGCGGCAGGCGCTCGAGGCCGGCAAGGATGTCTTCGTCGAGAAGCCGCTGGTGTTGAGCAGCGCGGACGCGCGCGAGCTGATCCGCATCGCGGAAGCCCGCGGCCGGCTCCTGATGGTCGGTCACCTGCTCGAATACCACCCCGTCGTCAATCGCCTGAAGGACATGGTGGCGTCGGACGAACTGGGCAAGCTGCACTACGTCTACGCGCAGCGTCTCAACCTCGGCACGGTCCGCGGCGACGAGAACGCCATGTGGAACTTCGCGCCGCACGACATCTCCTCGATCCTGTACGTGCTCGGGCGCGAGCCGACCGACGTCTCGGCGCGCGGCCAGTGCTACCTGCAGAAAGGGATCGAGGATGTCGTGTTCCTCACGCTCAACTTCGGCGACGAGATGCTCGCCCACATTCACGTCAGCTGGCTCGATCCGCACAAGATCCGGCGCCTGACTTTCGTGGGCAATCGGAAGATGGCGGTGTTCGACGACCTCGAGCCGACCGAGAAGCTCAAGATCTACGACAAGGGCGCTCAGGTGACCCAGGACTACGGCTCGTTCGCGGAGTACGTCAGCCTGCGCTTCGGCGACATCACGATGCCCTACATCAAGATGAGCGAGCCGCTGCGACTGGAGTGCCTGCACTTCCTCGAGTGCATTCGCGAACGGCGCACGCCGGTGAGCGACGGGTACGACGGCCTGCGGGTGGTCCAGATCCTCGAGGCGGCCCAGGAGTCGCTGCGGCAGAACGGCCGGCCGGTGAGGCTCGACCAGGAGTTGAGGCGCTTCGGCAAGCCGCTGCAGGCCGGCGAGGCCTGATGCCAGGCGGACGCTTTGTCGGCTTGCTTTACAGTCATGTCGTTCGAGACCCATGAAACCGTCGTACAGGGCTGAAATTCAAGGAATAGTCGACCGGGCAAGACTCTTGCATGAACTTACAGGCCAGTGGATTGATCTGACTGGCCAACAGGCAGGGAAAAGGACGAGGTCTTGGTGATGACGACTCCTGACGAACGCCACGAGGGACCGAGAGGCGAGGCACGAGCGGAGGCGCCGCCTTCGTCGTCGCGGCGGGCTTTGCTGCGGGGCGCGATGGTCGCGGTGCCGACCGTGCTGACCTTGAACAGCGGGGCGGCGCTCGCTCGCTCCAGCAACCTCGTCGGAGTCGGCCCGGAGGCGGGGCCGGAGGGCGGCCAGTACCGCTGCCTCGACACCGAGACCGTCTACCAGACGAGCAATCCGAACGTCTACGACCTCGGCGATCCGCCGATGGCGCACGTCACGACGATTCGAAGCGACGTCCGGTACCAGCGGCTGAAGGCCGCGGGGAACTCCGGTGTGCTCAAGCCGGGCGATGGCGTGAGCCAGGCCACGATGTGCCGCGAGGGTGGGACCTTCTACCGCAACAGCGGCCACACGTCGGGAAACGTGCAGGTCAAGCGGGGCGTGCTCGTGTCCGCGACCGCGCTGGCGTCGTTCAGCGGCTCGATCCGGTACACGGACGTCTGATCCGCCCTTCGTCTTTCGATAGCATTCGGGCAGCCCCCTACAAGGCCCCGCCCGAGGCACTCGCGTGTCCCACGAAGCCGACCCTGCCCCGGCTGCCGATCCGCGATGGTTGGCCGCGCCCGCGGCCCAACTCGCGTGGCTGCGTTTCGGCGAAGACGCGGTCGTCTACCATCGGCCGTCAGGCAAGACGCACTTCCTGAACGCCGCCTCGGCGCAGCTGATCGGCGAAGTGCTCGCGCAACCGCGCTCGGCGCGCTCGGCGGCCATGCGGCTCGCGGACGGCGAGGTCGACGACGCGTACGTCGAGACCGTGGCCGGGCTGCTGCAGCGTCTCTCGGAGCTCGGGCTGGTCACCCGGTACGCGCCGTGAGCGCGCCTTGCGTCGGTGGACTGCCGCCGGAAGCCTTTGCCGCGCGCCTCGGGGGCGGCGGCGTCGGGCTGCAGGTCGGGCCGTTTGCATTCAAGCTGCGGACGACCTGCCGGGACGCCGCGGGGACCCTGCACTCGCTGTATTCTCGCTACCCGCTGCTGGCCGACTCCGGCGTTTTCCACGCGCACGTGCAGGTGCGGCACGTCCTGCGCTGGTTCCCGCGTCCCAGGCAGGTCGTCCGCTTCGAGGTCGACGGGCGCGCCCCACACGAGGACATGCCGGCAGGCCAGGCGCTCCCCGTGCTGGAGTGGGGCCTGAATCTCGTCGTGGCGCTGCGCTACCACTGCTTCCTGATGTTCCACGCGGGGGCGCTGGAGAGGGCCGGGGCAGGGGTCCTGCTGCCCGCTCAGCCGGGTCGCGGCAAGACCACCCTGTGTGCTGCCCTGGCCCATCGAGGCTTCCGGTTGCTGTCGGACGAGTTCGGGCTCATGCGACGCGGCTCGGCCGAGTTGCTGCCCGTGCCGCGTCCGATGCCCTTGAAGAACGAGTCGATCGACGTCATCCGGGGCTTCGCGCCAGAGGCGTGGCTCGGCCCATCGGTGCCCGGCACCCGCAAGGGCACGCTGGCCCACGTTCGGGTGCCCGACGACAGCGTCGCGCGGATGCACGAGTCGGCTCCGGTCCGCTTCGTCGTGTTTCCGCGCTGGGTGCGCGACGCGCCGCTCGCCCTCGAACCGGTCTCGCCGACGGACGCGTTCCTCGCGCTCGCGAGCAATGCGTTCAACTACGAAATGCTGGGCGAGTCCGCGTTCGAGAGCGTCGGCCAGCTGGTGCGGGGCGCGCGTTGCTTCAGCCTGCGGTATTCGAGTCTCGGCGAGGCCGTGCGCGTCCTCGCCGACCTCGTGGACGGGAAGGCCCGGTAATGCGCGACCCGACCGGCGTGGCGCAGTCGCTGCTGCGAGCGGCGCTCGAGGACCCGCTGCAGCTGCCAGGCTGGCCGGCAGCCGACCTCGATCTCGTGCTGCGGCTGCTCCGGCGCGCGCGCCTGCTGGGCCGCGTGGGCTGGAAGTTGAGCGAGTCCGGGCAGCTGGAACGACTCCCGCAGCCCGCCCGGGATCAGTTCACCAGCGCCCTGGTGATGGTGCGCGCACGCGAGCGCCTGGCGCGCTGGGAGCTCGAGTGTCTGGCCGCGACACTCTCGGATCCCTCCGTCGGCACCGTGGTGCTGCTCAAGGGCTGCGCCTATCTGCTCGGCAACCTGCCGAACTGCCCGGGCCGGCTGTTCGCGGACGTTGACATCCTCGTCGCCGAGGACCGACTGGACGCAGCCGAGTCGCGTCTTTGCCGCGACGGTTGGGCATCCAAGCCCCTGACCCCCTACGACGACCAGTACTACCGCCGGTGGACGCACGAGCTGCCGCCGATGGTGCACGCGGATCGCGAGGTCGAGGTGGATCTGCACCACGACCTCGTGATGCGCACGGCGCGGCTGAGGACAGACGCCCGGCTGCTACTCGCCTCGGCCCGCCCGCTGGCGGGCACGCCCTACCATCTGCCTGACCCCGTGGACCTCGTGCTGCACGCGATGACCCACCTGCTGCACGGCGGCGAGATGGACGACGCGCTTCGCGAGCTGGTCGATGTCGACCTGCTCCTGCGGCACTTCGCCGGAGCCGAGCCGGCCTTCTGGGAGCGATTCTGGCCGCGCGCCATGGCCATGGGTCTCGCGCGGCCGGCGTTCCTCGGATTGCGCTACGCGGCCAGACTGCTGGCCACGCCCATCCCTTCGGAGGTGCTCGCTGCATCGCGATCGGCCGCGCCGCCCCGGCCGCTGCTGGGTGTCCTCGACCGCCTCGTTCCGCTGGCCTTGTTCCCGGATCATCCGGACCAGCCGGCGGTCCGGGTGCCCGCCGCCAGGCTGCTGCTCTATGTCCGTGCGCACTGGCTGCGGATGCCGCCCGCGCTGCTGGCCCGCCACCTGACCTACAAGGCCTGGCTCCGGCTCCGGCCGGCCGTACCTCAGACGCCCCGGGCTTGACATAATCAAGTGTGAAGTACCGCACGATGCCTCCGCGGTCCGGTCGCTAGACTTCAAGGTCGGGCGGCCCCGTGTCGGGCCCGCTGCTCATCGAGGCCTGCTGAGACGTGACGATCCGGGTCATCAAGCATCACCTGCGCCTGCCAATCCTCCTCGTCGCAGCGGTGGAGGTGCTGGTCTTCATGGCGGGACCGTACGTCGCTGCCGCGCTCGTGCCCGAAGCCTGGCAGGGTGGAATCGGCCTCTCGGATCCCAAGCTGTGGCACCGCTCGGTCCTCTTCGCCGCCGCGGCGCTGCTGTGCCTGGCGGCCACAGGCCTCTACGACGCCCGTCAACGCTCCTCGCTCGGCGGGATCGTCCTGCGGATCGCAGCCGGCGTGACGGGCGTGCTCGCGCTCACGGCCATCGTTTCCTATCTCGTGCCATCGCTCGCGCTGGACCGGCGCCTGTGGCTTGCGAGTCTTGCCGTCGCCGGCGTGGGCGTGGTGGTCGTGCGGGTCATGTTCAGCCGCCTGGTCGACGAGGAGGCCTTCAAGAGGCGAGTGCTGGTGTACGGCGCCGGGCGTCACGCAGTGGCGATCGCCCAGCTGCGGCGGCGCGTCGACCGCCGCGGCTTCGTCATCGTAGGTTACGTGTCTGCGCCCAGCGACGAGGCGCCCAGCGTGCCACCGGAGGCGCTGCTCGACGGCGACGTCTCTCTGCCGCGCATCTGCGAAAACCTCGGCGTGGACGAGATCGTCGTCGCGATGGACGATCGCCGTCGCGAGTTCCCGATGCACGAGCTGCTGCAGTGCCGCCTCGACGGGGTCGACGTGACCGACGTCGTGACCTTCCTCGAGCGTGAGGCCGGCAAGGTCCGGCTGGACGTGCTGAATCCGAGCTGGATCATCTTTTCCGAGGGCTTCAGCCGCGGGAGGCTCCACGCCGCCGCCGAGCGCGTGCTGGACGTCGCCGCCAGCCTTCTCCTGCTGTCCTTGACCTGGCCCCTGATGCTCCTGACGGCCGCGGCGATCAAGCTCGAGGACGGCTGGCGCGCGTCCGTGCTCTATCGCCAGACACGCGTCGGGGAACGGGGCCGCGTTTTCGCCCTGATGAAGTTCCGCAGCATGCGGGTGGACGCGGAGGCGGACGGGTCGCCGCGGTGGGCCACCCGGGGCGACAGCCGCGTCACCCGCGTCGGCGCCTTCATCCGCAAGGTGCGGGTCGACGAGCTGCCGCAGGTCTTCAACGTGCTGCGGGGTGACATGAGCTTCGTGGGTCCGCGGCCGGAGCGGCCGGAGTTCGTGCGCGACTTCGAGGACCGGATTCCCTTCTACCGGGAGCGGCACACCATCAAGCCGGGCATCACGGGCTGGGCGCAGATCTGCTACCCCTACGGATCATCGGAGCGCGATGCCATCGAGAAGCTCCAGTACGACCTGTACTACGTCAAGAATCACAGCGTCCTCTTCTACCTGGTCATCCTGCTGCTGACCGTCGAGGTCATCGTGTGGGGCAAGGGCGCGCGATGACGTCGGGCGCCGATTCCAGGTTGCCAGCCGGCTCGCGGGAGCCTGACCGGTGACGGCCTTCGCTGCGATGTCCTACGGGACCGCGGCGGCAGCCTACGCGCTGCTCACCCTGCTGCTCGCCAGCAGCTGGGGTGGACGAATCTCCGGCGTCCGGCTCATCCTGGCCTGTGCCGTGACGGCCCTTTGGGCCGGCGGGACCGCGGCCCAGGCTGCGGGCGTCGAGGTGCCATTCGTCGCGGTCTACCTGCTCGAAGCCCTGCGCAACGCGGGCTGGATCATCGTCCTCGCGGGTCTCGCGAGCGGCGCGCTGACCCGGACGCTGGCGGTCGGCAGCCACCTGCTGTGGGGTGGTCTCCTCGCCGTCGGGGTGGCTGTGCCGCTGCTCGGGCCGGAGGTCGATCAGGTGAGCCGCCTGGGCGCTTTCCTCGTCCGGGGCGGGCTGGCGATGGCGATCCTCGTGCTCGTGCTTCTCGAGCAGGTGTATCGAAACGCCAGCGAGCAGGGCAGGCACGGATTCAAGTTCCTCGCGATCGGCATGGGCGGCCAGTACGCCTACGACCTGTTCCTGTATTCGCAAGCCGAGCTGCTGCAGGGAATTTCGCCGGAGTCCTGGGCCGCCAGGGGATTCGTGGCGGCCCTTCTGGTCCCGGCGATCGCCGTGGCTGCGCGCCGCAATCCGCAGTGGTCCCTGGACCTGTTCGTTTCACGCCAGGTCGTGACCTACACGACGATGATCATGGCTGCCGGCGTCTATCTCGTCGTCATGGCGCTTGGCGGCTACTACGTGCGGGAGGTGGGCGGCTCCTGGGGCGTGGTTGCGCAGACGGTCTTCCTGGCCGGAGCAGGGGCCGTGCTCGCAGCGCTGTTGATGTCCGGCACCATCCGCCGTCGATTGCAGGTGTTCGTCGCGAAACACTTCTACCGGAACAAGTACGACTACCGTGTCGAGTGGCTGCGCTTCGTCGAGACGCTGTCGAGGGCGGAGGAACGGGATCCTCGGCGCCGGGGACTGCAGGCCGTCGCCCAGATCTTCGGTTCGCCGGGCGGGGTCTACTTCGAGTTCGACGATGCCGACCGTGCCGCCGCCGCCATAGCGGCCTGGCCGATGCAGCTCGCGGACCTGCGCGAGATCGGAGCCATCTCTGGATGCGACCCCCTGACCGCGTTCGTGCGTGACCGCGGCTGGGTCGTGGACCTGGAGGAGTATCGCTCGACGCCGGAGCTGTACCAGAACCTGCAATTGCCCCGCTGGCTGCTCGAGGAGGGCCGCTTCCGCCTCGTCGTGCCCCTGTTCGCGGGCGACCGCCTCGACGGCTTCATGGCGCTGTTTCCGCCACCGCCGCCCTTCGAGCCGACGTTCGAGGACCGCGACCTGCTGAAGACCGTCGGGCGCCACGTTGCCACGCACGTCGCACAGCATCGCGCGGACCAGCGGCTCGCCGAGTCGAGGCAGTTCGAAGCCTACAACCGGCTGACGGCGTTCATGATGCACGACCTGAAGAACGCCATCGCCAAGCTGCAGCTGATCGTCTCCAACGCCGAGAAGCACAAGCGCAATCCCGAGTTCGTGGACGATGCGCTGTTGACGGTCGGGAGCACGCTGGAGCGGCTCAATCATCTGGTCGGCCAGCTTCGCGGCGGACCCGCCGGAAGGCCAACATCGGCGGCGGATGTGGCCGCGGCGGCGACCCGGGCGGTCCAGCGCTGCGCCGACCGCATGCCGCTGCCGCAGGTCGTGGGCGCCCTCGCGCCCGGAAGCATCGTGTCGGCTGATCCAGAGCGGCTGACGACGGTGATCGAGCACGTCATCCGCAACGCCCAGGACGCCACGGAGCCGGGGGGCAGCGTGGCGATCAGCATGGAATCGGACGGCGATGGCATCGTCCTCACCGTGTCCGACAGCGGCTTCGGGATGACGGCGGAGTTCGTCCGCGACAGGCTGTTCCGTCCCTTCGACAGCACGAAGGGGCCCAAGGGCATGGGCATCGGTGCCTACCAGGTGCGGGAGTACGTGCGGTCGCTGGGTGGCGAGGTGGAAGTGCGCAGTCGTCCGGGTTCCGGAACGCGCTTTTCGATCAGGTTCCCGCTGCCCGCCGGGCAGGGCGAGGCTGGGCCGGCATTGGCCGAGGAGAATTTGCGTGGTTAGGGACGACAAGCCTTGCCTGATGGTGGTCGAGGACGACCCGGGACTGCAGAAGCAACTCAAGTGGGCTCTCGAGGAGTACGAGGTCTGCCAGGCCGGGAGTCGTGCCGAGGCGATCGCCCTGATGCGTCGTCAGGAGCCGCCGGTCGTGCTCCAGGACCTCGGGCTGCCTCCCGACGCGACGGGCGTGGCCGAGGGCTTCGCCACGCTGCGCGAGATCCTCGCGCTCGCGCCCGAGACGAAGGTGATCGTGGTGACGGGCAACGACGACCGCGAGAACGCCATCAAGGCGATCGCCCACGGTGCCTACGACTTCTACCAGAAGCCCGTGGACATGGACGTGCTCAAGCTCATCGTCAGCCGCGCCTTCCACATCCACGAGCTCGAGGGCGAGAATCGCCGGTTGCGCGAGGCCCAGGCCGAGTCGCCGCTCGCGGGCATCATCGCGACCGACGAGTCCATGCTGCGGATCTGCCGGATGATCGAGAAGGTGGCGCCGGCCGAGGTCTCGGTGCTGATCCTCGGCGAGAGCGGGACCGGCAAGGAACTCCTGGCCCGCGCCGTGCACGACCTGAGTCCGCGCCGGTCGGGGCCGTTCGTCGCCATCAACTGCGCCGCGATTCCGGAGCAGCTGCTCGAGTCCGAGCTGTTCGGGCACGAGAAGGGCGCCTTCACGGGCGCCGTCAAGACCACGATCGGCAAGGTCGAGCATGCCGGCGGGGGGACGCTGTTCCTCGACGAGATCGGCGACATGCCGCTGCCGCTGCAGGCGAAGCTGCTGCGTTTCCTGCAGGAAAGGCGCATCGAGCGTGTAGGCGGCCGCCAGGAGATCGCCGTGGACGTGCGGATCGTGTGCGCCACCAACCAGGACCTGCAGCGTGCGATCGGCGAGCAGCGGTTCCGCGAGGACCTGTTCTTCAGGATCAGCGAGGTGACGGTGCAGATCCCGCCGCTCAGGGACCGCCGGGCGGACGCGGTCGTGCTCGCCCACGCCTTCCTGCGCCGGGCTGGCGCTTCCGCCGGCAAGCCGAGGCGTGGGTTCACCGACGAGGCGATTGCGGCCATCGAGGCGCATCGCTGGCCAGGGAACGTCCGCGAGCTCGAGAACAAGGTGCGCAGCGCCGTGATCCTGTCCGATGGACCCCTCGTCACGCCTGACGACCTGGGTCTCGCGACGCCAGCCGAGGGCACGGCCGGGCCGTGGCCCCTGAACCTGCGTGAGGTGCGGGGCAAGGCGGAGCAGGCTGCGATCAGCCGCGCGCTCTCCGTGGCAGCGGGCAACGTCTCGAAGGCGGCAGAGCTGCTGGGAGTCACCCGGCCGACCCTGTACGACCTCATGCAGCGCTACGGGCTGCGCGAAGGCAAGGACTGAGGATCACCCGGATGGACGCAGGGACTGCGCCGATGCCCGAGGAAAGGACGCCACGGTCGTGGATCCGGGGTTCGCGCCTCGGCAATGCGTCGGTGTCGCTTCGTCTTGGGGTTCTGCTGGCCGCGGCTACGGCGGCGACGTGGCCGACGCTGGCGTCGCTCGAGTCGTACTGGCGAGAGGTGCGCGATTACCGTCACGGCTACCTCGTGCTGCTGCTCGTCGCAGGATGGCTGCTTGCCAGCCGCCGGCGTTTCGACCGGTTGCCGGATGCGCCGACCCTTGCCGCGCTCGGGCCGCTCGCCGTCGCGCTGATCGCCTGGCTGGTCGCGGTTCGTGGCGAGAGCCTGATGCTGTCGCAGCTGCTCTGGCCGGTGATCCTGGCGCTCGTCGCCTGGGCAGGATGTGGTGCGGCCGTCGCGCGCGCAGTGCTGCCGGCGCTGGCTTACCTCTACTTCGCAACTCCGCTGTGGGACCACCTGGTGCCGATCCTGCAGTGGCTGACGGTCGTGGCAAGCGAGCAGATGCTGTCGCTGGCCCAGATCCCGTTCGCGATCGACGGAAACTTCATCACGGTCCGCGACGGGACTTTCGAGGTCGCGGAAGGCTGTGCCGGCAAGCGTTACTTCGTCGTGACGCTGGCGGTCGCGATGGCGCTCGGCGTCGTGGAACGTTTCCCGCCCTCGCGCCTGTTCGCGTTCATGCTGTTCGCGGCGTCCCTCGCAATCCTGACCAACTGGATCAGGGTCGTGGCCATCATCGTGATCGGTCACGCCACGGCCATGCAGCACTACTTCGTCGCCGTCGAGCACGAGTCCTTCGGCTGGATGCTGTTCGGGCCATTGCTGGCCGCGGTGATCTGGGCCGGCCACCTGTGGCGGCCGGGGGCACGCAGCGCCGCGAGCCTGACGGTTCGGCCCGGTCGGACGTCCTCGCTCGGCGGCGGCTGGTGGCCACTGCCGCTGCTCGCCGCGATGTGGGGCTGGCAGGCGCTTGGCGGCGACCCGCGGCCGCTCGCTCCGCGCCTCGGCGAATTGCCCATCCAGACGGGAGACTGGCAGGGTCCGTTTCCGCCTGCCGAAGCCTGGCTGCCGGAGTACGTCGGCCCAGAGACCGAAGTGCGCGCGGCCTACTTTGGCCCGGATCGGCGCGTGGAGGTCTACGCCAACGTCTACGGCAACCAGGCGCCCGGCCGCGAACTGGTCGGGTACGCGAACAGCGTCATCGGACCGGAATGGCGCGTGATCGAGGCTCCCTCGGCGCTGGCAGGGGCCTTGGTGCCGCTCGCGGACCGGCCGCGCTACCTCGTGGCCGGCCCGAACCGGAGCCAGGCCTGGGTGGTGGGCAGGATTCTCCGGATCGGAGGGACGTCGACGACCTCGGACCTGGTCGCCCAGGCCCTCTACGGAGCCCATGCGCTCGCCCGGCCGGTTCCAGCCGGGGCCGTTGCCATTGCCGCCCGCTGCGACGGCGATTGCGAAGGGGCCCGCGCGGCGCTCGCGGCATTCTGGAACGCGGCAGGACCGGGATTGCTGGAAATGATCCCGGAAAAGGCCGTGGCCGATTGCAGTAAACTATCGGTCGGTCAGAGGGTTGGTGAGAAATGCTGACACCGAACCGCAGGTGTTCCGCGGGTCCGGACGGCACGCGGCCGCGAAGCCGGGCCCTGCGCGGTGCCGCCGTGCTTGGCCTGCTGCTGGCCGTCGCTGGTTGCGATGCCTTCACGAGTCCCGAGGCCCGGATCGCCCGTGCCGAGACGCAGCTTGCCGCGGGCGACTATGCGACCGCCATGCGTGAACTGAAGCTCGCGCTCGAGTCCGAGCCGGGCAATACCGAGGCGCGACTCCTGCTCGCGAGGCTCTCGCTGCAGATCGGTGACTCGGAAACGGCCCAGAAGGAGCTCGACCGGGCCCTCGAAGCGGGGCTCGACCCACAGCAGGTTGTGGAGTTTCGCTACGAGGTGCTGGCGGCACGCGATGCTTTCGAACGGATCGTTTCGGAACTCGATCGCGAGACGGGGCTGACCGAGGCCCGACGCCTGTCGCTGCGGGGCCGGGCGTTGACTGCGCTGGGCCGCCTGGCCGAAGGCGAGGCGACCCTGACGGCGGCCGCCGAAGTGGCGCCGGACGATGCTTGGGTCGCCCAGGAACTCGCGCGCAACCTGCTGCGGCAGCAACGCGACGCCGAGGCCGAGATGGCCGTCGAGCGCGCCTTGCAGCTCGACTCCCGAGCGGCGCGCGCCTGGCTGCTCAAGGCCGCGCTGCAGCTGCGCCGCGCCGACCACTCGGGCGCGGCCGCTTCGTTCCGCTCGGCGCTCGAGGCCGGTCCGGCCGCCTTGACCTATCCGGAGCAGGTGGGCGCCGAGGCCGGACTCGTGGACGCGCACATCCAGCTCGGCGAGCTCGAGGAGGCCGCGCGCAGGCTGGCGGCACTGCGCCAACGAGCGCCGGGGACGGCCGTGAGTCATTACGCGGCGGGACGCCTGCTCACGGCGCAGGGAGACTTCGCCGCCGCGCAGAACGAGCTTCGCCAGGCGCTCGTCCTGGCGCCCGGGCACGTGCCCACGCGGCTGCTGCTTGCAACCGTGCTCATGAGCCAGGGACAGGTCGAGCAGGCGAAGGCAGAGGTCGAGAGGGTCCTGCAGGCGGATCCGGCCGCCTCGGACGCCCGCAAGCTGATGGCGATGATCCAGCTCGCGCTGAACGACCCCGTCGCTGCGTCCCGGTCGCTGGCCGAGGTCACGCGGGCCGACGGCGTCCGTGATCCCTACGCGGACCGGCTGATGGGCGCAGCGCTGGTGCGCGCCGGCAGCGTCGAGGAGGGACTCTCCTTCCTGGAGCGCAGCGTCGCGGCGCGGCCCGACGACGTGGACGCGCGTCTCGACCTGGTCGAGGCCTACCTCGCGGCCGGCCGTCCCGAAGCGGCGCGCGGGCTCCTGGGATCGTTGCCAGAGGGCGGGTCCGCCGAGCGAGGCCGCGTGCTCGCGGTCGTCGCGAGCACCGCGGGGCAATCCCGTGCGGACGCCCAGGCAGCGGTCGAGAGGCTGGTGGCCGCCAACCCCACGGATGCGCCGCTGCTTCGCATCGCGGGCGCGTATCTTGCCTCGAGCGGCGCGGTCGAGCGGGGCCGCGAGCTCCTGCGCAACGCCGTCAGGGCCGACCCGCGCGCGGTCAACTCGAGGCTTGCCCTGGCGACCGTCGAGAGCCAGCTCGGCGACCTGGGCGCGGCCGAAATCCAGCTCAACGCAATCCTCGAGAGCGAACCTGCGAATCAGCCGGCGCATCTCGGGCTTGCGCGCCTTGCACTGGCGAGGGGCGACGTCGACGCGGCGACCCGCCGCCTCGAGCGGGCCATCAGCTCGGATCCGTCCGCCGTCGAGGCGCGCTTGCAGCTCAGCCGACTGGCCATGGCCCAGGCGGACGCCGCCCGCGGCCGCGCGCTGCTCGACCAGGCAGCCGAAGCCGGCGGCAACCAGCCTCGCGTCCTGAACGCCGTCGGCGAGGCGCTGCTGCGCAGCGGAGAGGCAGCCGGCGCCCTGGCACGGTTCGAGCAGGCCTTCGACGCGGGGCTGCCGGAGGCCGGCATCAACGTCGCCCGGGCGCAGGTTGCCCTGGGGCGCGACAATGACGCTCGCCGGACCCTGGCCGAGGTGCTCAAGCTTCGATCGGGCTGGCCCCCGGCCGTCGAGATCCTGGCCATGATCGACGTGCGCGAGGGCCGCGTGGACGACGCCCTGAAGCGGATTGAGGCGCTGCGTGCCGCGGATGTTGGCGGCCCGCTGGTGGACGAGATGCTCGGCGACGTGCAGGCGCGCGCCAACCGTTGGTCCGATGCCGACCGGACGTATGCCCGTGCCACCGCGGCGGCCCCTTCCGCGCGGCTGGCGCTGAAGCGATACGCCGTCCGGCGCGACGGTCGCCTCGGCAAGGTTGCCGAGCCGCTGGAGGCATGGCTGGCCGTGGATCCGCGCGACCTCGCCGTCCGCCGCGCCTTGGCCGAGAGCCACCTCGGCGGCGGCCGGCTCGAGGAGGCAGTCGCCGAGTTCGAGCGCGTGCTCGCCGCGGCGCCGCGCGACCCCGTGGCGCTCAACAACCTGGCCTGGGTCTATCACCGCAAGGGCGACGCGCGCGCGCTCGAGACCGCCCGGCGGGCCTTCGACCTTGCCCCGGCCGTGCCGGAGATCGCCGACACCTACGGCTGGCTCCTGGTCGAGTCGGGCGAGGTGGCGCGGGGCCTGCCGCTGATAGAGAACGCGGCACGCGTCAAGAGTGCTGACCCGGACATCCAGTATCATCTGGCGGCGGCCTATGCCCGGGGCGGACAGCCCGAGCGGGCTGAGGCCGTGCTCGCGGCCTTGCTTTCCGAGGACCGCCCATTCGCGTCCCGCGCCGAGGCGGAGCGGTTGCAGGCCGCCCTTCGCGGTCAGGACATGGAGTAGCGCAGCGATGTTACGTTTACTCGGCGTGCCGTGGCGGCAACCTCGCCTGGGTGGAATGCGCGGTCTCGGGGTGGCGCTCGTGGCCTGCCTGGGATGGCTTTCTACGGCCGCGCTGGCCCAGGAGACGCTCCCCTCCGCGGGCAGCGCGCCCGAGGCGGCCGGCCCGCCCGCGGCCGATGCCGCCGTTCCTGCCGACTACATCATCGGGCCCGGCGATGCGATCAACGTCTTCGTCTGGCGGAACCCGGAGCTGTCGGTCGCGGTGCCTGTGCGGCCTGACGGCAAGATCTCCACGCCGCTCGTCGAGGACATGGTCGCCGTCGGCAAGACGCCCTCGCAGCTCGCTCGCGATGTCGAGGCGGTCCTCGGCGAGTACATCCGCAACCCGCAGGTCAACGTCATCGTCACCAATCCCGTCAGCGCCTTCAGTCGCGTGACGGCGATCGGCCAACTGGCGTCGCCCGGCTCGTTCCCTTATCGCGAGGGCATGCGGGTCATGGACCTCGTGCTCGAGGCAGGGGGGCTGGGCCAGTTCGCCGCAGGGAACCGGGCGCGCATCGTGCGCAACCAGGACGGCAAGCGAACCGAGGTCCGGGTTCGCCTGAAGGACCTCATGGAGCGCGGGCGATTGAAGGACAACCTCCAGCTGCAGCCCGGCGACGTCCTGGTCGTTCCAGAGTCGATGTTCTAGCGCCGACGGTCCCACGCCCGACACGAGGAGAAGAGAAGCCGCCATGCCGCTTAGGGAACTGATCAGCCTCGTCCTCGACGAGCTGCGCGGCGCGTGGCGCTTCCGCTGGTGGGCGCTGGCAACGGCGTGGATCGCCTGCCTGATCGGATGGCCGCTCGTCATGACCATTCCGAACACCTACGAGGCGAGCGCGCGGGTCTACGTCGACACCCGCAGCATCCTCCGGCCGCTCTTGCAGGGTCTTGCCATCGATCCTGACGTGGCCTCCGGGCTCGACCTCGTGCGTACCGCCCTCCTGAGCCGGCCACAGATCGAGCAGGTCGCGCGGGAAACCGACCTCGACCTGCGGGCGCACACCCCGGAACAGCGCGAGGCGCTCATTCGCAGCGTGCAGGAGCGGATCACCATCGATGCGGGCGACCTGCGGGCGCGCACCACGCGAGGCGACGGACTCTACGTCATTCGCTTCCAGGATCGAGACCGCGACAAGACCATCGAGGTCGTGGACACCCTGCTGAACGCGTTCGTCGAGAACGCGCTCGGGGAGAAGCGGGTCGGCCAGGAAACCGCGGAGCGTTTCCTCGGCGAGCAGATCAAGGAGTACGAGCAGCGCCTGTCCGAGGCCGAGGCCCGGCTGGCGGAATTCAAGAAGGTCAATGTCGGCGTGATGCCGGACAGCCGGGGCGACTATTTCCAGCGCCTGCAGGAGGAGTCGACGGAGGCCGAGCGGGTGCGCACGGCGCTCGCCGTGGCGGAGAGCCGCCGCAACGAGATCCAGCGGCAGCTCAGCGGCGAGGAGCCGTTCCTGTTCGGCTTCGACACCGGCGCCGCCCCGGCCGGTGCGGGTTCCGCGGCAGGAGACATCACCTACCGGATCCAGGACCTCGAGAAACAACTCGACGAGTTGCTGCTGCGCTTTACCGACAAGCATCCCGAGGTCGTCGAGACGCGTCGCACGATCGGGGAGCTCAAGGCGCGGCAGGCGGAGGAACTCGCCCGGGTCAGGTCCGGCGGCGCCGCCACCGGCAGCCTCACCCAGTCGCTCAAGACCAACCCGATCTACCAGAGCCTCGAGATCGAGCTCAAGCGCACCGAGGTCCAGGTCGCGGAGTTGCGCCAGGAACTGGCCCAGCGCCAGGGCAAGGTGGCCCAGCTGCGCAGGCTGGTGGATTCGGTTCCCGAGGTCGAGGCTGAACTGGCGCGTCTCAACCGCGACTACGAAGTGACCCGCCAGAAATACCTCGAGCTGGTCCAGCGGCGCGAGGTGGCCGTGATCTCCGAGCAGGCTGATCGCACCGGCACGGTGAAGTTCGACGTCATCGACCCGCCGACGGCCGGGCTCGACCCCGTCGCGCCCAACCGGCTGCTGCTGCTTGCCGGCGTGCTCGTGGCGGCGCTCGGGCTGGCCGGGGGCGTCGCCTACCTCCTGAACCACATGCGCCCGGTGTTCCACTCGGTACCGGCCCTCACGGCCGCCACCGGCTTGCCGGTCCTGGCGGCGGTCAGCCGCACCTGGGTGGACCGCCACCGCGAGCAGCGCCGGTCCGAGTTGGTCCGTTTTTCGGGCGGCACCGCGCTGCTGTTCGCCGCCTTTGTTCTCGTCATCTTGATGCAACCGCTGGTCACGCAGCTGCTGCTTCGATTCCGAGGGTGAGCAAGTCATGAGCCTCGTCGAACGTGCGCTGCAGAAACTTCAGGCGAGCCAGAAGGCGTCGGGCAAGCGCCGGGAGCCGCAGATCGGCTCTGCGCCGGCTGCCTCCCGGCCCCCGGCGCCATTGCCGCTCGAGCCCGGGATGTCGGGCGGAGGACACGCGCGCACGGACCGTCTGCTCCAGGTGGACCTGGAGGCTCTGCGGGCCGGCGGCCTGCTGCCCCCGCAGGAGCAGCAGCGCCAGCTGGCCGACCAGTACCGCGCGATCAAGCGGCCCCTGATCAAGCACGCCTTCTTCGACGAACTGCCGGATACCGACGCTGCCGCGGGCTCCGCCCGCTCGATCATGGTATCGAGCGCGCTGCCTGGCGACGGCAAGACGTTTACCTCGGTCAACCTCGCCATGAGCATGGCGCTCGAGAAGGACCACACGGTCCTCCTCGTGGACGGGGACGTCGCCAAACCCCACGTGAGCGATGCCTTCGGGGCTGGCGACGAACCCGGTCTGCTCGACGTCCTCGCCGAGCCGGAGCGGGCGGTCGAGTCCGTGATCCTGCGAACCGACATTTCCCGGCTCAACCTGCTCCCGGTCGGCAAGCGCAGCGAGCACGCGCCCGAGCTCCTGGCGAGCGCACGCATGCGTGCCCTGATCCGCCGGCTGGAGGAGCTCGATCCGGCCGGCATCGTCATCGTCGATTCGCCGCCGATCCTCCTGACCAGCGAGGCCCGGGTGCTGGCATCGCTGTTCGGTCAGGTCCTGCTCGTCGTGAAGGCCAACTCCAC
Source organism: uncultured Steroidobacteraceae bacterium (assembly GCA_964406445.1). Taxonomy (GTDB): domain Bacteria; phylum Pseudomonadota; class Gammaproteobacteria; order Steroidobacterales; family Steroidobacteraceae; genus SG8-30. The sequence goes on along the minus strand of CAYORU010000009.1, from coordinate 4,500 downwards.
GCCCCAGCAGGCAGTGCTCGAATCCGTGCGGATCGTCGGGGACGGTCCACAGATCAGCCTCATCCTCAATCACGTGGCAGGGGGAGGCACGACCCCCTACCACTACGGCTACGGATACGGTTACGGCGCGCCCGCGGGCGACGAGGCTCGCCCCGAGGCAGCCGAGGCGCCGGCGCCATAGCGCGTTCGCCCAGGGAGCATGCCAATGAAAAAGATACGATCCCTCGCAGTAGCTTCGAACGTGCGCACCGGCCTCGTTGCCGGTGTGCTGCTGGCAGCCGCCGGGCCTGCGACGGCGCAGCAGGTCGAGATCGCGGTCTCGGCCGGAGCGACGCATACCGACAACGTCGGGCGCGTCGCGGCCGACGAGACCTCCGAGACGATTGCCACGGCGGGCCTCGCCGTCGCGCTCCAGCGCGAGGGCAGCCGCCTCGATGCCGACGTTGCGGCCGACCTGCAGTGGCGGAAATACCTCGACGACACGTTCGGGGACGAAGTCGTCGGTGGACTCGCCGGGACGCTCGTGTTCTCGCTCGTCCCGGATCGCCTGACCTGGACCGTCCAGGACAATTACGGCCAGACGCTCGTCGACCGGCGGTTCGCCGAGACGCCGGACAACCGGCAGGACACCAACGTGTTCTCCACCGGGCCGGACCTGTACTTCCTGCTGGGCGAGCGGACCCGCGTCGAGCTGTCGGCCCGCTGGTCTGACGTCGCCTACGAGGATACCGAGGCGGACAGCGAGCGCTATTCGGGGACCCTCGGCCTCGTCAGGGCGCTCAGCTCGCGGAGCTCCCTCGGCCTGAACGGCACCTTCGAGCGCATCGAGTTCGACGACAGCACGAGCGTCATCGATTCCGATTACGACCGGGTGTCTGGCTATGCCAGCTTCAGGGTCCAGGGTGCCCGCACCGAGGCCGAGTTCCGCGGGGGCTATACGAAGGTCGATGGCGCCTCCCGCTCGTACGATGCGCCGCTCCTCGGTCTCTCGCTGACTCGCCAGCTCGGCGCACGCTCGACGGTCGAGCTGAATGCCGGCACCAACCTGACCGATGCCGCGGACGAGTTCGCCCGTGGCCAGGCGCTGGCCGGCGTGGACGCAGGCACGGGCACGGTCGCCGTCAGCCAGGATCCGATGCAGTCCGACTACCTGTCGCTGGGCCTTTCGGTCGAGGGGGCGCGCACGAACCTCCGTGTCGGCATCGACTGGAGCAAGGACGAGCAGGAGAACCTCTCGTCGCTGGATCGTGAGCGGCTCGGCGGATCCCTGCTGCTGACGAGGCAGATGACGCGGCGCCTCACGGCGCGACTCTTCGGCGGCTACGCGACCGAGGAAATCGGGCTGGCGACGGACTTCGACGAGTGGGTCGTCGGCGCGGGTCTCGAGTGGGCGCTGAGCGACACGCTTTCCGTCGCGCTGCAGGCCGATCGCAACGAGGGAAGCGGCGACACCGGGGTCGGATCCGCCGCCCGCGACTACGTCGAGAATCGCGTCGCGCTCACGATCACCTACTCGCCGCGGCGTTGAGCCAGAACCCGGTGCCTCAACCTGTCGTCAACGCGTTCTCCATCGACGTCGAGGACTACTTCCACGTCGAGGCGCTGGCCCCCGCGATCGACCGCGGGCAGTGGGACGCGCTCGAGTACCGCGCCGAGGGCAACACGAGGCGCGTGCTCGAGGTGCTGGGCGAGGAGGGCGTCAAGGCGACCTTCTTCATCCTCGGCTGGGTGGCGAAGCGCTCGCCCGCCCTGGTGCGGGACATCCACGCCGCCGGCCACGAGGTCGCCTGCCACGGACTCACCCACCAGCGCGTCTACACCCAGTCGCCTGCGACCTTCACCGCGGAGACGCGCGAGGCCAAGCAGGTCCTCGAGGACGCCATCGGTGGCCCCGTCAAGGGTTACCGAGCGGCGACCTACTCGGTCACCAAGGACTCGCTGTGGGCGCTCGAGATCCTGCAGGAGCTCGGGTTCGCCTACGACTCGAGCATCTTCCCGATCCGCCACGACCTCTACGGCATCCCGGACGCGCCGCGCTTCCCGTACCGGCCCGGCGCCGGGCCGATGCTCGAGGTGCCGATCACGACGGTGGAGTTCCTCGGCAAGCGGCTGCCTGCCGGCGGCGGCGGCTGGTTCAGGCTGCTGCCCTATGGCGTCTTCAGCGCCGCCCTGCGGCGGGTGAACGAGCGCGACGGCCAGGCCGGCGTGTTCTACTGCCACCCTTGGGAGATCGACCCCGGCCAGCCGCGCATCGGCGGCCTGCCGCTCAAGTCCCGCTTCCGGCACTACACCAACCTCCGCACCATGGAGGCACGCCTGCGCCGGCTGCTGCGCGACTTCCGCTGGGGGCGCATGGATGAAGTCTTCGGCGTCGCCTGAGGCGACGCGAGGGCGCCCCTGATGTGCGGCATCGTCGGCATCGCGAACGGCCAGGGCGTCCGGCGGGAGGCGCTCGACGACGTCCGCCGCATGGCCGGCGTCATCCGCCACCGCGGGCCGGACGACGAGGGCTTCCACGCTTCACCGGGCGGGGAGGCGATCCTCGGCATGCGCCGGCTGTCCATCATCGACCTTGCGGGCGGGCACCAGCCGATCGCCAACGAGGACGGGACGGTCTGGGTGGTCTGCAACGGCGAGATCTACAACTTCAAGTCGCTGCGCGCCGGGCTCGAGGCGCGCGGGCACCGCTTCCGCACCGGCAGCGACGTCGAGTGCATCGTGCACCTCTACGAGGAGCACGGCGACGACTTCCTCCGGCACCTCTCGGGCATGTACGGGCTCGCGCTGTGGGACGAGCGGCGCCGGCGACTGGTCCTGGCGCGCGACCGGCTCGGGCAGAAGCCCGTCTATTACCATGATGAGAGTGGCCACCTCGCGTTTGCTTCGGAGGTCAAGGCTCTGCTGGCCCTGCCAGGAATCCGCGCGGAACTGGACCCGGCGGCCTTGCGCGAGCATCTGTTCATGGGCTTCTGCACCGCACCGCGTACGGTGTTTCGCGGAATTCGCAAGCTTCCACCGGCTACCGCTCTCGTCTGGGAACAGGGAAGGACACGTTTGTGGCAATACTGGCAGCTGCCGGCCACCGTGCGCCACGACCTTGACGAAGGTGCCTGGGTCGAGCAGATCCGAGTCGAACTGCGGCGCGCTGTGGCGGAGCACATGGTTGCGGACGTGCCGATAGGCGCATTCCTCTCGGGAGGCATCGACTCGAGCGCCATCGTCGCGATGATGGCCGAGCACGGCAACCAACCGGTCAATACCTACTCGATAGGCTACGAGGGGAGCGCCGCGGCGCGCACCTTCGACGAGCTGCCGTACGCGGCCTTCATGGCCGATGCCGTATCCGCTCGACATCATGAGGTACGCGCAACGCCTGACGCGGCGGCGCTCTTGCCCCGGCTGATGTGGCACACCGAGGAACCGCTGTCCGACAGCGCCGTCTTTACGGCCTATCTTCTCGCGAAGCGTGCGGGCGAGGATGTCAAGGTCATACTGACGGGCATCGGAGGAGACGAGCTTTTCGCCGGCTATCGGAGATACCTCGGTGGCTTTGTCGAGCGCCGGATGCGGATGATTCCGTCGTGGGTTCAACGTGGGATCGTCCAGCCGATTGCCGACGCTATACCCGCGGGCCGCGAGACGCGGATACATGATCTGGGGCGCTATGCGCGACGTGTCGTCCGAGGCGCAGGGCTTCCGTGGCGCGAACAGTACCGCCTGTACATGCAAGTCTGCGACGCGGAGACTCTGGAGAGTCTTCTCACAGTTGGGGCGTCCGAGTCGCGACAATTCGACCGGGTGCTCCAGAAGGAGTCATCGGACGATGAGCTTCTTCGACTGCTTCATATCGACGCGTCGACACAGCTACCTGAGGACTTGCTGTTGCTCGCTGACAAGGTTGCAATGGCTGCATCCATTGAATGTCGCTCCCCGTTTCTGGATGAGCGACTCGTCGAGCTTGCGGCCGTTATCCCCGCGGCGGTCAAGGTGCAGGGTGGTGCGTCGAAGTCCCTTTTCAAGCGCGCGATGACGGGAATCGTGCCAGAGAAAATCATCGGTCGAGGCAAGCGGGGTTTCGGCGCGCCGGTCGGTGCCTGGTTCAAGTCGGACCTGCGCGAGTTTCGAGACACGCTGCTCGGGCGTACGGTCGTCGAATCACGGGGGCTTCTACAGTGGAAAGCGGTGCAGAAACTCATTTCGGACCACGACACCGGACGTGAGGACTACAGCGACCTGCTGCTCTCGCTGGTCAATCTTGAACTCTGGTGCCGGCTCTTCCTGGACGGCCGCAGTCACTCGGATGTCGGCGATGAGGTGCATGACTTGGTGCGTGCGGCATGAGCACCGTCGTCGCCAGTGGACGACCCGTCGTGACGCTGCCGCTCGTGGCGCACGTGGTCTTCCGCTTCGACGTCGGCGGGCTCGAGAACGGCGTCGTGAACCTTATCAACCGGCTGCCGGCCGACGAGCTGCGCCACGCCGTGATCGCGCTGACCGAGG
>CAYORU010000008.1:0-111018 GCA_964406445.1 uncultured Steroidobacteraceae bacterium | reverse complement strand
GGCCCATGCGGCTTGACTCAGATACGGAAGTCTCCGGAGAACCCGGGACGGTTCACTATGACTACCCGCGTTGAACATCAGCTGTCCCGAGATCTGCGTCAGAACCTTGGCTGGCCATTGTTCTCGCAGCCAGCAGCCGGAGGAGGTGCACCTAAGCTCTGCGCCAGCACGATAGTCTGGACGGAGGGTTCGGCAGACCAAGTCAAGCTTCAGCGTCGAGTCGGTGCTGGCCTCGCCCATCGAATCAATGTGATTGCGAGGCAGTTGCGCTTAACTACTTTCCTATTCATCGCCACGAGCACGCTTCAGCCGAACACCGCCGTGGTCAGGCGTCGAGGGCTCTGGCGTTCTCCGATGTTGGGATCCGTTCCATTGCTGGAGAAGCGATGGCCTGAGACGATCGTGGAATGCGGTACTCGCATCCGAATCGCGACCCTGGCCGCAGTGCCAGTGTCGGCATTGCAGTGGATGCTACAGGTCAACGAGTCAATGGAATCCGCGGTCCCGATACTGTTGCCGATCGACCTATCGCTCGGCGAGAACGTCCACAGCGATCTCTTGCACGCGGCATTTCCGCCCGACGGCTGCAGTCCTAACCCGGATTTCGACTGGCCTGAGTTCTCGACGCGCGTCGCGACACTTGGTGGCATCAGCGTGCGCCGGACGAACGAGTTCGCGGAAAACCGCATCTGTGTTGACTTCTTCGGGCACGATAACCTTGCCGACAAGATTGCGCAGTTTGCAGCTGAAGAGGACGAGGTAACTCAGGCTCACAGCCGATGATGCTGTTGCTGCGAGGGGCGCAAACGCGGCGGATGCGCTTGTCCCCACCATTCGTAACCGGCGTAGACGAGAAGCACCGCCCCTAGCAAAGCGAGCCAACGGCGGCTATGGCGCATGCGCGTTGTCCGGAAGTGCACGATACAGAACTTTCGGAGGAGCGCTGATGATCGGCATGGTGGTCGAGAATATCCCAGCGGACGACATTGCCCCGGATCGCAGCGATCCCACGGCAAGCGACGATCCGCACGGGGCGGCAGGGCCTTGAGCTTCTAGATCAGGGTTTGGGTCTCGGCACTCATGGTGTCTTCCTTCGAGTCAATGCAGACGCGTTCGTCACCGGGCGGCACCGGGAGGCGCTCACGGCGCCGCCTCCCCGAAGACGGCGTCCACGTCCCGCGCGGCGTGCAGCACCCGCACCAGCTCGAGGTCAGGGCCCACCGGCCGGTAGAACAGGACGTAGGTACTGAGGGCAACGAACGAGCGCAGGCCCGGCATCAGCCCGGGCCGCGCCCGGCCGAGGGCCGGGTTGTCCGCGAGCAGGGCGCAGGCGTGGCCGATCTGGTCGAGGAGCGCGTCCGCCGCCGCGGGGTTGTCGAGCGCCACGTGCAGCCAGATGTCTTCGAGATCCCGGGCGGCACGCCTGGTATGGGTCAGCCGGGGCAACGGCGGCACTCTCGCGTCAGGGCGCGATCTTCGTCTTCTTCAGCCGGGCGCGCCCGCGGGCCTTGACGGCCTCGAGGTCGAGCGGGCCGGCGCTGCCGCTGTCGAGGCCCTCTCGGAGGGCCTGGCGCAGGCTTTCCAGCCGCAGGGCCCGCAGCTGGTCCTGTTCCTCCAGCAGTCGCAGCGCCTCGCGGACCACCTCACTCGCCGAGCTATAACGGCCCGAGGCGACCTTGTCGCGTACCAGCGCCTCGAGCTGCGGGGTCAGGTTGATGTTGAGCGTCATCCGGTCACCTCCTGCAGCGACTCTAGCGCGACTGGCAAAGATTGCCAATTTTTGCCGTAGTTGTGATGTGCCACGGGAGTTCGCATCAGCTCCGTCATCCTTCAGGCGAGCGGTCGATACGTTCGCCGATGATCCGCGCAGATGCTGCCAGTCCTGTCACGCCTCAAGCCATCCGCCGGCCGATCCTCGCGCGCTCGACGACGAGGATTCCGCCCACGATCAGCGCCGCGCCGGCGAGCTGTACCGCGTGCAGGCGCTCGTCGAGCAGGAGCCAGGCCACGAATATCGTGAACGGCGGGCCGACGGTGCTGACGAGCGCGCCGCGCTCGGCGCCGACACGGCGGATGCCCTCGGCGATCATGAGCGTCGGCGCCAGCGTGCACAGCAGGACGAGAACGGCGATGAGCGCCCAGGTGGCGCCGTCCAGGGCGAGCGGCGGCGCGCCGTGGCGCGGCAGGTACCAGGCCATGAGGCCGAGCGCGGCGCCGGTCATGGCGAAGGCAGTGAAGGCGAGTGGCCCGACCTCGCGGATGTAGCGTTCGCTCATCAGGAAGTAGGCGGCGAAGGTGGCGGCGCAGGCGAGCACGCAGAGGGCGCCGACGGCATTGGCGGTGAGCAGCTCGCGCTCGAACACGCCGACCGCGAGCGCCACGCCGACCCACGTCATGATGACGGCGGCCAAGACGCTGCGCGTGGGCCAGCGACGCTTCGTCACGGCCACCGTGAGCACCACCATGGCGGGGTAGGTGAATAGCAACGCCCGCTCGAGGCCGGCGTCGATCAGCGTCAGTGCGTAGAAGTCGAGCAGCGAGCCGAGCGAGTAGCACAGCGCGCCGGCGAAGCCTGCCATGAGCGCGACCCGACTGCCTGCGCGGCGGATCGCGCCGGTCGCGCCATGGTGCACCGCCCAGGCCCAGAACAGCGGCAGCGCCAGCGTCGAGCGCAGCAGGACGACCGACTCGTAGTCGAGGCCGCGCGCGTAGATGAGCTTCGCGACCACGGCCTTGGCGCCGAAGAGCATGGCGCCGCCGGCCACCAGCGCCGCGCCGAGCCAGGCGCGCGCCGGCGCCGCGGCGATGTCCGTCAAGCCGGCTCCCCGAACCCGAGGAAGCGGCTGTAGGCCTCGACCGGCAGGCGCTCGGGGCGGAACCCGTTCACGCGCTCGGCCGGATCCGCGTAGCCGAGCGCCATGCCGCAGACGAGCATTTGCTCGGCGGGCGGGGAGAGGTGCGCCGCGATCACGCGGTGGAAGTGCGCCCAGGCGGCCTGCGGGCAGGTGTCGAGGCCGAAGTCGCGCGCCACCAGCATGATGCTCTGCAGGAACATGCCGTAGTCGAGCCAGCTGCCGGGCTGCAGGTCGCGGTCGATGTAGAAGAACAGGCCGACCGGCGCGCCGAAGAACTGGTAGTTCAGGAGTTCCTGGCGCTCGCCGGCCTCGCGGTCGCCCTTGGCGATGCCGAGCAGGCCGTAGAGCCCCCAGCCGCAGGCGCGGCGGCGCGCGAGGTAGGGCTCGCGCCAGGGCTCGGGGTAGTAGTTGTACTCGCGCTGGTGCTGGCCGCGCTCCTCGCGCGCGGCGCGGGTGACGTCCGCGCAGATCGCCTCGCGGACGCCGCCGGTGACCACATACGCGTGCCAGGGCTGGATGTTGCTGCCGCTCGGCGCGAGGCCAGCGAGCGCGAGGATGCGCTCGACGGTCTGGCGCGGCACCGGACGATCGAGGAAGGCCCGCTTCGAGGAGCGGGTCGCGAGCGCCTCGGCGACGTCCATGCTCAGCCGGCCTTCGCGTGCGACCTTCCGGCGCGGGACTCCATCTCGGCGACGACCTCGGCGGTCGTCATCACGCGGCCCCACAGCCTGCGGAAGGTCTTCTCGTAGGCCTCCTGCATCTCATCGCTGCAGGTGCCGGTGGCGTCGGAGACGAGCACCACGCCGAACTGGCGGTCGCAGGCCTCCATCGCGGTCATGCCCACGCAGTTGTTGGTCGACACGCCGGTGACGACGACGTTCTCGACGCCCATGCCGCGCAGGTGCGCCTCGATGCCGGTCGAGCCGAAGGCGCCCATGGTGGTCTTGTTGAGCACGAGCTCGCCCGGCTTCGGCTTCAGCTCGTCGACGATCTCGTGCTCGCGCGCGCCGACGCGGTTGTCGATCGCGCGCATCCAGGCCTTGAGGTGGATCGGCGCGTCGGAGAAGTCGGGCAGGTGTGCGCCGTAGGTGACGTAGATCACCCGCGCGCCGAGGCGGCGGAAGGCCTCGGCGAGGCGCTTCGAGTTCGGGATCACCTTCTGCTCGATGCGCGCGAAGCGATACTCGGCCTCGCCGAGCCGGCCGGCCGCGGCGAGCAACTTGCCGAGGCCATGCTGGCGGCTGCCGCTCGCGTACTGCACGTCCACGATCACGAGCGCGGTGGTCGCGGGATCGAGGTCGAAGCGGCGGGTGAAGTCGTCGATGTAGGTGGGGGCGGCCATCGCAGTTCTCCCGGCGAGATGTCCGGACAATCTAGCGCGCCGGCGACCCGTTGTATACAGTCCCGGCCCACGGCCGGCCGGCCGCGAGGTCGTCGGAGAAGCCCATGCCCGGACCGCTCGAAGGCGTGCGGATCGTCGAGTTCACGAGCGTCGTGCTGGGCCCCTGGGCCTGCCAGCTGCTCGCCGACATGGGCGCCGAGGTCGTCAAGATCGAGTCGCCGCAGGGCGACAGCAATCGCCAGCTCGGCGCGCACCGGAGCAAGGGCATGGCGGCCCTGTACCTCACCTGCAACCGGAACAAGCGCAGCATCGTGCTCGACGTCAAGGCGCCGGGCGCGCGCGAGGCGGTGCTCGACCTCGTGCGCGACGCCGACGTCTTCGTCCACAACAACCGCCCGCAGGTGATGGTCAAGCTCGGCCTCGACTACCCGGCGATGCAGGCGGTCAACCCGCGCCTCGTCTATTGCGGCGCCTACGGCTACAGCCGCAAGGGCCCCTACGGCACGCGTGGCGCGCTCGACGACTCGATCCAGTCCGTCTCGGGCATCGCGATGCTGAACAAGCTGGTTCTCGGCGAGCCGCGCTACCTGCCGACCGTCGTCTGCGACAAGACGACCGCCATCACCGTGGTCTACGCGGTGCTCGCGGCGCTGTATCGTCGCGAACGCAGCGGCGAGGGGCAGGAGATCGAGGTGCCGATGTTCGAGACCATGGTGAACTTCGTCATGGCCGAGCATCTGTGGGGCATGGCCTTCGAGCCGCCGGCCGGCCCGCCCGGCTACGTGCGCCTGATGAGCGAGCACCGCCGGCCGTACAGGACCAAGGACGGCTACGTCGCGATCCTCCCTTACATGAACGCGCACTGGGACACCTTCTGCGAGCGCGTCGGGCGGCGCGACCTGCTCGAGGACCCGCGCTTCCGGACGATGGCGGATCGCACCCGCAACATCGACGACACCTACGCCGAGACCGGGCGGATCATGGCGACCCGCACCACGCAGGAGTGGCTCGACCTGTTCGAGCCGACCAGCGTGCCGATCAACCGAGTCAACACGCTGGAGGAGGTCGCCGAGGACCCGCACCTCGTCGAGACAGGCTTCTGGCAGATGGTCGACCACCCGAGCGAGGGGAGGCTGCGCACCACGGCCTTCCCGGTGAACTTCTTCGACACGCCGGCGGAGTCGAACCGCCGGCACGCGCCGCGCCTCGGCGAGCACACCCGCGAGGTGCTGCGCGAGGCCGGCTACGACGAGGCCCGCATCGACGCGCTGATCGCCGCCGGCGCGGCGGTCGCCGCGGACTGACACAGGACGGAACGCGCATGGGACTCGAAGACGTGGACGTGAAGGCGATCGACGCGGTCGTCAACATCTGGACCCGCGAGGCGCTCTCGCACCGCCCCGACTGGAAGGACGGCTTCTTCGTCGGCAAGGTGAAGTCGAAGGACCCGATGCCCGGCATCGAGCTCGAGGACATGCTCGGGCGCATGGCCGAGGCGGGCATCGAGCGCGGCTTCCTCGTGGCCGCGCGCACCGGCCGGCTGGGACTGCCGGGGTCCTACCACATGCCCTACGAGGTGGTGGCGCGCGCCTGCGAGAAATTCCCCGGCCGCTTCTACGGGCTCGCCGGCATCGACCCGACGCAGGGCATGGACGGCGTTCGCGCCCTCGAGGACGCCGTGAAGAACATGGGCTTCATCGCGGCCCACGCCTACCCGCACTGGTTCGAGCTGCCGCCCGATCACGCCAAGTGGTACCCGTTCTACGCCAAGTGCGTCGAGCTCGGCGTGCCGGTGCTGACCCAGGTCGGCCAGTCGCTGATCTACTCGCCCGAGCAGCGCCTGCGAAGCGTCGGCCGGCCGATCACGCTCGATGCGGTCGCCTGCGACTTCCCCGAGCTCAGGCTCTGCGGCATCCATGTCGGCATTCCCTGGCACGACGAGATGATCGCCATGGCCTGGAAGCACGAGAATGTGTTCATCGTCGCCGACGCGCACAGCCCGAAGTACTGGCCAGAGAGTTTCGTGCGCTACCTCAACAGCTACGGGCGCAACAAGGTGATGTTCGGCACCGACTTCCCGGTCCTCGGCTTCAAGCGCACGATCGACGAGGTCGCCGAGCTGAACCTGAAGCCCGAAGTGCGCCGGCTGTTCCTGCGCGAGAACGCGCTTCGGGTGTTCGGCCTGCAGGAGGCGTGAAAAAGGGGACTGTCCCCGCAGGGAACAGTCCCCTCGATTCCCGGCCGGTCCGGGCGCGGCGGGTTACGGTGCCGTGAACTCGTAGATCGTCGTCGTGCCGCTGATCTCGTTGCCGACGATCAAGAGGGGCTTGCGGGTCGGGCTCGCCCAGGCCGGCACGAACTTCAGTCCCTCGGGGCCGAGGTCGCCGGCTTCCGGGTTCGGCGCCACGCAGACGGCCTCGCCTTCCTCGTCCTGCTCGAAGCGGCCGCAGGCGTCGACGTCGAAGTTGCGGTTGTTGACGTAGTCGACGAAGACCGGCGCGGCGGGATCCGAAAGGTCGTAGACCATGACCCCGCCGATGCGCTCGAGGCCGAGGAACAGGTAGGGCTTGCCCTCCACCCAGCCGACGGCCACGCCCTCGGGCTCCGGGCCCTTGTTGTCGCTGCGGTTGTCGAAAGTGCCGTTTTCATCGTTGGTGCTGTTGAAGTTCAGCGGCAGCAGGTTGGCGGTGATCTGCTCGAGCTCGGCGCCGCTGTCGAACACGATCGCGCCCGTCGCCGCGTCCCAGATCGTGAAGGACCGGCCACCCAGCGCGAACAGCCGGTCGAAGTCGCCGTCGCCGTCGTCATCCCCCAGCGCGCGGGTCACCGTCAGGCGGCCGAGCCGCGCGTTGTCCCTGAGCGAGTCGCGGTCGGGAAAGGCCGTGGGGTCGAGCGTCAGGGCGCGGACGCGGCTCTCCTCCGCGAAGCCCTCGTAGTCGCGGGCGTCGCCCTCGTTGGCGGTGACGAGATACGTCCGGCCGCGGACCGTGAAGGTCGCGATCGAGTCAGGCTGGTACATCCCGAAGACGGGCCAGTTCGTGATGTTGATCGTTCCGTCGCGGTCGCTCGCGTCGAGCTCGTTGCCGGGCAGCGAGTGGTCCTTGAAGCCGAGCGCGAGAATCTGCTCGACCCGCGCGCTGCGGATGTCGATGACCGCCAGCGCATTGTTCTCCTGCAGCGTCACGTAGGCCTTGCGGCCGTCCACGGCGATGTACTCGGGCTCGAAGTCCTGCGCGACGGTCGCGCCCGGCCCGTAGATCCGCACCTCGGCGGGCAGCTCGTGCGCGCGCGGCCCGCCCACGTTGAAGTCGGAGAAGCCGACGTGGCGGACGAAGCCCGGCCGGCCAAGGCGCAGCAGGTCGATGATGGTGACCGAGCCCTCGGGATCGCGGCTGTCGACCTGGCCGTAGGAGTTCGGCTCGCCTTCGTTCGCGGTCAGCACGTAGCGGCCGTCTTCGGAGAAGGTGACCATGTCGGGCAATGCGCCTGCCGGGGCCACGCCCACGAGCCGCAGCGTCAGTGTCGAATAGAACGCGACCCAGCCGTCGTCCTGCTTCGGGTCGGCCTCGACGGCCACCGCCAGCAGGCCGAACCTCACGTCCACGCTGTTCGCGCCGCCGACGGCCCGCGGCGCGAGGTCGGCGGCGATGTCGAGGCTCTTCACGCGCCGCGGCGCACGCGGGTTGCGGATGTCCAGCACGTCGATGCTGCGATCGCCGGCGTTCACCACGAAGGCGCGGCGGGTGAGGGGGTCGTAGGTGGGAACCTCGGCGCCACCCGCGTCGAAGAAACCGCTCTCATAGCGGCCGAGCAACTCGAGTCCGGCGCTCCTGGCGGGTGGATCCGCGAGCGCGGCGGGCGCGGCGAGCAGCAGGAGCGTGGCGGCCCAGCGGGTCGGTCGAAGCATCGGTGGTCTCCCCTCGGTTGTTGTGGGTGTCGGAGAGGACGCGATGCTAGGGCGTGGATGTTGCTCCTTGATGAAACCGCGGGTTATGTCAAACCGGTATCGCCGTCAGAGGCCGTGAAGGAACGAGGCCCGGCCAGGTCTCCCTGGCCGGGCCTCTGGAGCCGGCGGATCGTCCCCGCGGGGACGGTCCGCGTCGCTCAGCGGAACGAGTACTTGATGTCGAGGCCGTAGCTAGAGCCCTGCGAGTCGTGGATGAACGAGCCGCCGAACTCGGGCGCCGGGATGATTTCCTGCAGGTAGTCCTCGTCGGTGATGTTGCGGCCCCAGGCCGTCACCGTCCACGGGCCGTTGCTGACGCCGAGGCGCGCGTTCATGGTCGCGTACGAGTCGCGCTTCATCTTCGAGAACTCGCCCTGGCCGAAGCCGAAGCCCGTGAAGAGGTTCGGCACCTTCTCCTCCTGCACCGTGCTGAACCAGGTCTCTCCCATGAAGGTCGCGTCGAGCCGCGCGTTGACGGTCCACTCGCCGCCCACGGGAACGTTGATGTCGACGCCGGCATTGCCGGTGTACTCAGGGGCGTAAGGGATCTTGTTGCCCTTGGTGTACGGACGGCCGTCGTAGCGGTCGATCTTCGTGTCGGTGTAGCCGTAGCCGGCGAAGAGCGTCAGCCACTCGGTCGCGCGCCAGCGACCGTCGATCTCGATGCCCTCGATGCTTGCTTCCTCGGCGTTCGTGACGACGCGCAGCAGGCCGAAGGGGCCGGCGAAGAAGTTGAAGAACTGCATGTCGTCGAGATCGGTCTGGTAGACCGCGCCGTTCAGCGACAGGGCGCCGCCGAGCAGCGTGGCCTTGAAGCCCGCCTCGAAGGCCTTCGAGACCTCCTTGTCGTAGGCGTCCTGCACGTTCTGCAGGCTGCGGTTGTCGCCGGTGCAGGCCGGGAAGTTGACTGGCGGGGCCTGAGTGTTGCCGAGGCACAGGCCGCTGTAGAACAGCTCCACCGTCGCGCGGCTGCCGGTCGAGTTGAAGCCGCCCGAACGGAAGCCGTAGCCGTAGGAAGCGAACAGCGACACCTGGTCCGTCGCCTTCCAGTTGACCGACAGCTTCGGCTGCATCTGGCTGAAGGTCTGGGAGCGGCTCGGGATCGACTGCAGCGTCGGGTCCTGCACGTAGGCGGGGTTGATGAAGTTGTTGGTGCCGAAGAAGCCCGGCGTCTGCGGCGCGAGCCTGGGCACGTTGTTGTCGACCTCGCGCTCCTCGCGGTCGTAGCGCAGCGCGAGGGCCACCTCGGTGCTCTCCGTCACGTCGTAGGCGAGCTGGCCGAAGCCGGCGACCACGGTGGAGGTGAAGGTGTCGTCGTAGAGCAGGTCGGTCGGGTTCGGGCCGCTGGTGCGGACGAGCGCCTGGCGGAGGAAGCCCTGCCCGTTGTCGGACCCCTGCGAGACGACCACGCGCCGCTCGATGTCGGCCGCGTAGAGACCCGCCACCCAGCGGAACGCCTGGTCGCCCGGCGAGGTCAGGCGGACCTCGATGCTGGTGTCCTTCTGGTCGCGCTGCTGGTACTGGTAGCCGTCGCAGGTGGTCGGGCTGTAGGGCGGCAGGAAGCTGTCGACGAACCCGCCCGAGGTGTTCGAGTAGAAGAACGGCGCCGGCAGCGGCGTGTCCGCCGACCGCGCCGCGTTCGACTGGATGCACGACTGCGTCAGGCTGTAGAGGAAGAACGCGGCGCTGGTGCCGTCGGTCAGGAAGTAGTTCGTCTGGTCGTTGTAGGCGAGCACCGTCGTCAGCGTCGCCGCGCCCACGTCGAACTCGCCCTTGATCGAGAGGTTGATGTTCTCCTGCTCGTTCTCGGGCGGGATGTTGTTCAGGTAGACGAAGTCGTGGTCGTTCGGGTCTTCCCAGAAGATGTCGCCGAAGCCCGCGGCGGCCGCCTCCTGCAGCGCGAGCGACGCGTTGAAGTTGATCGCGCCGGCGTCGATCTTCGAGTACTTGGCCTTGATGTCCACCTCGCCCGTCTCGCCCATGCGGGTCACGAGCCGGCCGGTGACGCCCACTTCCTCGTAGAAGTCGACGCAGTCGTCGCAGCCGAGCAAGTCGTTCTTCCACTGGCCGTCGGTGTTGCGGTAGTAGGCGCCGACGCCGCCGCTGGTGTTGGCGCCGAGCGGACCGGCGACGTAGAAGTTGCCCTTGTAGGTGTTGTCGCTGCCGTAGCCGCCGCCGACGTCGAACTCGAGCGAGTCGCCCGGCTTGCGGGTGGTGATGATCATCGCGCCGGCCACCGCGTTGCGGCCGTACAGCGCGCCCTGCGGGCCCTTCAGGACCTCGATCTGGGTGACGTTGCTGAGTTCCTGGTTGAGCGCGTTCGGGTTGGTCTGCAGCACGCCGTCGACCACGAGCGCGAAGTTGGTCTCGGCGTCGCGGCCGGTGTTGATGCCGCGGATGGTGACCTGCATGTCGCCGGCCTCGGCCGTCTGCACCTGGGCGACACCGGCGGTCAGGCCGATGAAGTCCTGCGGCCGCTCGATGCCGGCCGACTGGATCTCGGTGGCGGTGAAGGCCTGCACGGTGACCGGCACGTCGGCGAGGCGCTCCTCGCGCTGGCGGGCGGTGACCACGATTTCCTCGAGCTGGACCTCGGCGGCGCTCGCCTGGGCGGCCGCGAGCACGCTGAGGACGCCGGCAGCGATGAGCGAAGGCTTGCGGAGACGTGGTGTATACATGCGGGGCCCCTGAGCTAGGTGTTTATGCGTACGACAACGGTCACCCGAGGTGACCGCGCGAGTGTAAGCCCGAGGCTGTATACAGGCAACGAATGCGAAGCCGGTTGCGATGGGGCTGTCGCGTATTTGCAACAAGCACGGCCGCTGTCCCGGACAGCAATGCGCCGTCTGCTATGATCTTGCGCGCGCCGTCGGCCGGCGGCAGCGGCCATTTCCCGTGACCCAGCGCCAGCAAATCCATTTTCCCGCGAAGGACGCGCCCCTGCGGGATGACGTCCACGTGCTCGGCGGCATGGTCGGCGAGGTGCTGCGCGACCAGGGCGGCGCGGAACTGCTGGCCACGGTCGAGGCCGACCGCCAGGTCGCCATCCGTCGCCGCGAGGGAGATCCGCAGGGCGCGGTGGAGCTGCTGGCCCGCACGTCCGGGCGTGCGCCCGACGAGGCCCGCGACCTGATCCGCGCCTTCTCGACCTGGTTCCAGGTGGTGAACCTCGCCGAGAAGGTGCACCGCATCCGCCGGCGGCGCGAGTACATGATCAGGAGCGACCGCCCGCAGCCGGGCGGCATCGGCGACTGCCTGTTCAGGCTCAAGGCGGCCGGCGTGACTGGCGAGCAGGTGCTCGGCCTGCTCGCGGCGCTCACCATCTACCCCGTCTTCATGGCGCACCCGACCGAGTCGACGCGCCGCTCGATCCTGCGCAACCGCCAGCGCGTGGCGGCGCTGATGATGGAGCGGCTCAACACCGGGCTGACCCCGGGCGAGCGCCGCAACCTGATCGAGCGGATCCGCTTCGAGGTCACGACCGGCTGGCAGACCCAGGAGCTGCCGCGCGAGCGCCTGACGGCCGCCGACGAGCGCGAGCACGTGCTGTTCTACCTCGTCGAGGTCATCTACCGCGTGCTGCCGGCCCTCTACGAGGAGCTCGAGTTCTGGCTCGACCACGTGTACGGCATTCCCGCGAAGAGCGTCGGGCTGCCGGGCCTGCTGCGCTTCGGCACCTGGGTCGGCGGCGACATGGACGGCAACCCGGACGTGCACGCGAAGACGCTGCGCGAGACGCTGCATCGCCACCAGCGCCTGATCATCTCGACCTATTTCGAGGAGTGCCGGTCGCTGGCCTCGAGGCTGTCGCAGAGCGAGAGCCGGATCGCCGTGGACCGCGGGCTGGAGCAGCGGCTGGCGGAGTACACGACGATCCTGCCGGCCGGGCCCGAGCTCGCGCAGAGCCGCCACGACCGGATGCCCTATCGCATCTTCCTGCTGCAGATCGCGGAGCGGCTGCGCACGACCTACGACGGCCGCCCCAACAGCTACGAGAATGCCGCCGAGTTCATCGCCGACGTCGAGTGCGTGGCCGACAGCCTGCGTGCCCACCGCGGCGAGCATGCGGGACTGTTCATGGTGGAGCGCCTGCTGCGCCGGGCGCGCACCTTCGGCTTCCACCTCGCGACCCTCGACGTGCGCCAGCACGCGCGCGTGCACCGCGAGGTGATCGGCCAGGGCCTCGACGACCCCGAGTGGATCCTGCGGACGCCCGCGGAGCGGCAGCGGCGGCTGGCCGAGGCGCTCGAGCGCGACGTGGCGCCCGCGGCGCCGCTCGATGCCACGGGTCGGCGGACGCTGGCGGTCTTCGAGGCGATGGCGCAGGGGCGCATCCGGCTCGGCGCGGAGGCCGTCGGCGACTACATCGTCAGCGGCACCGAGGCGCCCGACGACGTGCTGTCGGTGCTGCTGCTGGCGCGCTGGGCCGACACCTCGGACCGCACCACGGGGCAGGTGCCCTTCGACATCGTGCCCATGCTCGAGGCGGAGGAGCCGCTCGAGCAGGCGGGGGAGATCCTTGCGGGGATGTGCGCGGAGCCGGCTTATGCCGCGCACCTCGAGGCCCGCGGCCGCCGCCAGACCGTGCTCATCGGCTACTCCGAGAGCAACCGCTCCGGCGGCATCGCCGCGTCGCGCTACGCGGTCTACCGGGCGCAGGCCGCGCTGGTGCGCGCCGCCGCCGAGACCGCGGTCGCGCTCAACATCTTCCACGGCCGCGGCGGCACGGCGATCCGCGGCGGCGGGCCGATCGAGGTGCTGGTGCAGAGCGCGCCGCCCGGCGCCGTCGGCAGCTGCCTGCGCGCGACCGAGCAGGGCGAGGTGGTCGCTCACAGCTACGGCCTCGAGCCGCTCGCGCTTCGGACCTTCGAGCAGGCGATCCACGCGACGCTGCTGGCCACGGCCGGGCGCAAGCCCGGGCCGGTGCCGGTGTCGCACCACGAGGAGGTCATGGCCGTGGTGGCCCGCGCGAGCCGCGAACGCTACCGGGCGCTGGTGTTCGGCGAGCCGGGCTTCGAGCGCTGGTTCCGCAGCGTCACGCCGATCGACGTCATCGAGCGGATGCAGATCGGCTCGCGCTCCTCGACGCGCGAGTGGGCCGAGGGCCTCGCCGCGCTCAGGTCGATACCCTGGGTGTTCGCCTGGACCCAGAGCCGGCACACCCTGCCGGGCTGGTACGGCGTGGGCAGCGGCCTCGAGGCCGCCGCGCGCGAGATCGGTCCCGAGCGCCTGTCGCAGGCCTGGTCGGGCTGGCCGTGGTTCGCGCACTTCATCGACGACGTCGAGAACCAGCTGCTGCGCGCCGACCTCGGGATCGCCGCGCTTTACGACCGGCTGGCGCCAGAGGGTTGCGAGGCGCTGCAGGCCGAGGTCCGGCGCGAGCACGCGCTCGCCTGCCGCTGGATCACCTGGATCAAGGGCGAGACCGACCTGCTCGACGACGATCCGCGGATGCAGCGCTCGATCATGCTGCGCTCGCCCTACCTCGACCCCATGCACTACATGCAGGTCGACCTGCTCAAGCGCTGGCGCGCGACGGAACGCGAGGACCGGGCGCTCTACGATGCGCTGCTCGCCACCATCTCCGGCATCGCCCACGGCCTGCAGGCCACCGGCTAGACACCCGCGGAAACTCCAGAACTCCAGGGGACATTCGCGTTGAGTTTGCCGTTCGATCGGCGCAGCCGGTGGGATCGCGGGCAAACTCAACGCGAATCTCCCCTGGAGCGTTCGATCGGCGCAGCCGGTGGGATCGCGGGCAAACTCAACGGGAATGTCCCCTAGAGTTTCAAGGGAATGTCCCCTGGAGTTCGTTACGGGGCACAATACGCGGATGGACACGGCACGCGAGCTCTACTCGTATCGCAGGCACTGGGCGCAGCGCTTCGGCACGGCGCCCTTCCTGCCGATGTCGCGCGCCGAGATGGACGAGCTCGGCTGGGACAGCTGCGACGTCATCATCGTCACGGGCGACGCCTACGTAGACCACCCGAGCTTCGGCATGGCGCTGATCGGGCGAGTGCTCGAGGCGCAGGGCTTCCGGGTCGGCATCATCGCCCAGCCAAACTGGCGCGACCCGGAGGCCTTCCGCGCGCTCGGCCGCCCGAACCTGTTCTTCGGCATCACCGCCGGGAACATGGACTCGATGGTCAACCGCTACACCTCAGACCGGCGCATCCGCAGCGACGACGCCTACACGCCCGACGGCGCGGGCGGCCGCCGCCCGGACCGCTCGGTCATCGTCTACGCGCAGCGCGCCCGCGAGGCCTTCGGCGACGTGCCGGTCGTGATCGGCGGCATCGAGGCGTCGCTGCGGCGCATCGCGCACTTCGACTACTGGTCGGAGAAGGTCCGCCGCTCGGTGCTGCTCGACGCCAAGGCGGACCTGCTGGTCTACGGCAACGCCGAGCGGCAGGTCTGCGAGATCGCGCACCGGCTCGCCGCCGGCGAGCCGATCGATACCCTTTCCGACGTACGGGGCACGGCGTTCCTCAGGCGCTCGGCGCCGCCGGGCTGCATCG
Organism: uncultured Steroidobacteraceae bacterium; assembly: GCA_964406445.1. Classification (GTDB taxonomy): domain Bacteria; phylum Pseudomonadota; class Gammaproteobacteria; order Steroidobacterales; family Steroidobacteraceae; genus SG8-30. The sequence goes on along the minus strand of CAYORU010000008.1, from coordinate 96,354 downwards.
AGATCGACTCGACCGAGCTCGACACGCCCGGGCCGCTCGCGCCGCCGGTCGATCCCTACGCGATGGAGGAGGAGCGGGTCGCGGCCAACCGCGCGGTGGCCGCGCCCGAGCCGGGCGTGCAGGTCGTGCGCTTCGTGCGCAAGGTGAAGAACCACGACCGCGGCCGCAGCGTGATCCGCCTGCCGGCCTTCGAGCGGGTGCGCGACGACCCGGTGCTCTACGCGCACGCCTCGCGGATCCTGCACCTGGAGTCGAACCCGGGCAACGCGCGCGCGCTGGTGCAGCGCCACGGCGACGTCGACGTGTGGCTCAACCCGCCGCCGATCCCGCTCTCGACGAAGGAAATGGACTGGGTCTACGAGCGGCCCTACCAGCGCGTCCCGCACCCGTCCTACGGCGAAGCGAAGATCCCCGCCTACAAGATGATCCGGTTCTCGGTCGCGATCCAGCGCGGCTGCTTCGGCGGCTGCACCTTCTGCTCGATCACCGAGCACGAGGGCCGGATCATCCAGAACCGCTCCGAGGATTCCGTCGTGCGCGAGATCGAGCAGATCCGCGACACCGTGCCCGGCTTCACCGGCGTGATCTCCGACCTCGGCGGGCCGACCGCCAACATGTACCGGCTGCACTGCAAGGACCCGAAGATCGAGTCGGCCTGCCGGCGGCCCTCCTGCGTCTTCCCCGGCGTGTGCCCGAACCTCAACACCGACCACGCGCCGCTGATCCGCCTGTATCGGCGCGCCCGCGAGCTGCCTGGCGTCAAGAAGGTGCTGATCGCCTCCGGCGTGCGCTACGACCTCGCGATCGAGTCGCCGGAGTACGTCAAGGAGCTTGCCCAGCACCATGTCGGCGGCTACCTCAAGATCGCGCCCGAGGCGATCGCCGAGGGCCCGCTGTCGAAGATGATGAAGCCGGGCGTGGGCACCTACTACCGCTTCAAGGAGCTGTTCGACCGCTACTCGAAGGAGGCGGGCAAGGAGCAGTACCTGATCCCGTACTTCATCGCCGCGCACCCGGGCACCACCGACGAGGACATGCTCGAGCTCGCGCTGTGGCTCAAGGAGAACGGCTTCCGCGCCGACCAGGTGCAGGCCTTCCTGCCCTCGCCGATGGCGAGCGCCACCGCGATGTGGCATTCCGGCAAGAACCCGCTGCGCAAGGTGACCCACGACAGCGAGCAGGTCTACGTCCCGAAGACGCTCAGGCAGCGCCGCCTGCACAAGGCCTTCCTGCGCTGGCACGACGCCAACAACTGGCCGCTGCTGCGCGAGGCGCTGAGAAGCATGGGCCGCGCGGACCTGATCGGCAGCGGCAAGCGCCACCTGGTGCCGGCCTGGCAGCCGAGGGGCACCGGCGGCCAGGCGGAGGGGGATCGCCGGCCGGCCGGCGGCGCGCCCGGGCGACCGCCGCGCCCAGCCAAGGCCGGCGCGCCGCGGCCGACGCGCCTCCTCACCCAGCACACCGGCCTGCCGCCGCGCGACGACGGCAGCCGCGCGCCGCGCGCAGCCGCGGGCAAGCCCGCCGGCCGCAAGCGGCGGGGCCGGCCGTGAGCGGACTCGTCGCGCAGCAGTCGCTGCGCCACAGCGTCTGCGTGTACTGCGCCTCGAGCCGCGCCTGCGACCCGGCCTACCACGCGGTCGCGCGCCGCCTCGGCGGCCTGCTCGCCGAGGCCGGCTGCACCGTCGTCTACGGCGGCGGGCGCTCAGGCTCCATGGGCGCGCTCGCCGAGGGTGCGCTCGCAGCCGGCGGGCGCATCGTCGGCGTCATCCCGCGCTTCATGCAGGACCTGGAGTGGGGCCACGGCGGGCTCAGCGAGCTGCTGGTGGTCGAGGACATGCGCACGCGCAAGCACGAGATGCTCGCGCGGGCCTCGGCGGTGGTGGCGCTGGCCGGCGGCTCGGGCACCTTCGAGGAGCTGCTCGAGGCGATCACGCTGAAGCGGCTAGGGCTCTTCACCGGGCCGATCATCATCGTCAACACCGGCGGCTACTACGACCCGCTGCTCGAACAGTTCCGCCGCGCGATCGACGGGCGCTTCATGGACGCGCGGCACGGCGCGATGTGGCAGGTCGTGGCCGGGCCCGAGGACGTGGTCGCGGCGATGGAGTCGAGCCCGGGCTGGGACGCCGGGCACCTCGAGTTCGCGGTCGTCGGCCGCTGACGCGGCGACCGCAGGGCCTCCGGCCGGCGCTAGATGCCGGCCTTGGCCAGCGCGTCGACGAACTGCCGCAGGGCGGCCGCCGCGGCGGGATGCTCGGTTTCGAAGCGTACGGCGAGGCGCTCGAAGGCCGGCGCGTGGCGCGAGGCCGGCGCCGGCGAGTGGCCGGCGATGTCGCCCGCGACGACGTCGAGCATGCGCCGCGTCTCCTCGTCCACGGGGCCGGCCTTGCCGAGCTCCTGGTGGATCCGGCGCAGCAGCGCCTGCAGCGTTTCCTGGCTCATGCGGGCTTCGTCCTCGGTGCGACAGCCGGCCGGGCAGCGGTTTCGCTCATTGTACCGACCCGCTAAAGTGTCGGGCATTCATTTACCGCAAGCGAGGCGCGGAGCGATGGACCCGAATGCACCCCAGGAGCCCCGGATGGACCCCAGTACGCTGTACCGCGAAGAGGTGTTCACCGACCAGCGGATGGGCACGATCAGGCGCATGACGCCGGTCGACGCCGAGGGCGCGCCGGACTCGACCCGCCCCGTGCTGTACCTCGGCCAGGCGACGGTCATGACGCCGATGGGTTCGCTGCCGCTGTCCTTCGAGCTGGAGGCGGCGAGCCTCAAGGAGGCGATCGCGCAGTTCGGCCCGGCGGCGCAGCGGGCCGTCGAGGAGACCGCGCGCGAGCTGCAGGAGATGCGCCGGCAGGCCAGCTCGTCGATCGTGATCCCGGAGGCGGGCGCGGCGGCGCTCAAGGGCGGGCGCGGCGGCGGCGGCATCCAGATGCCCTGACCGGCACTGCGAGTGGCGACGCGCGACCCGTCCGTCCTGAGGCTCAGCGGGGTCTCGAGGCGGTATTCGGCCGCGACGCCGCCGGTCCTGGACGGGCTCGACTTCGAGCTCGCCCGCGGCGAGTACGTCGCGATCATGGGCGAGTCGGGCGTCGGCAAGTCGACCCTGCTCAACCTCATGGCGGGGCTCGACCAGCCTGATGCGGGCCGCATCGAGGTCGAGGGTCGCCACCTCGGCGCACTCGACGACGACGCGCGGACCCTGCTGCGCCGCACGCAGTTCGGCTTCGTGTTCCAGGCCTTCCACGTGCTGCCCTACCTCACCGTCCGCGACAACGTCGCGCTGCCGCTCGACCTGGCCGGCGCGCCGGCCGGGGAGCGCAATTCACGCGTCGAGGAGATGCTCCCCGCCGTCGGCCTCGCCGGCCGCGAGGACAGCTATCCGCGCGAGCTGTCGGGCGGCGAGACCCAGCGGGTGGCGATCGCGCGCGCGCTGGTGCACCGGCCGCGTCTCCTGCTCGCCGACGAGCCCACCGGCAACCTCGACCCGCGCACCGCGGGCCAGGTGCTCGCGCTGCTCAGGAGCCAGATCCACGCGCAGGGCGCGAGCGGCGTGCTGATCACGCATTCGCTGGCTGCCGCGCAGACGGCCGACCGGATCCTGGTCCTCTCGGGCGGGCGGCTCGCGCCCGGCGACGCCGCCGGATGAGCGGCGCCGGCGCGGTGCTGCGCGCGGTGGCGCTGGCGCGGTTGCGCGAGCAGCCGGTCCGGCTGCTGGCGACGATCCTCGCCGTCGCCCTCGGCGTCGCGCTGTCGACGGCGGTGTTCCTGATCAACGCCGGCGCGCTCAACGAGTTCGGACTCGCAGCCCGCAAGCTGGTCGGCGAGGCGGACCTGGTCGTGCGCGGGCCGCGGGCGGGCTTCGACGAGGCGGTCTTCGTGGCGCTCGCCCGCGAGGCCGGGGTCCGCGAGGCGAGCCCGGTGCTCGAGCTCGAGGTCGCGCCGCTCGGCGGCAACGAGGCGCTGAAGGTGCTGGCGATCGATCCGTTCCGCGCCGCGCGCGTGCAGCCGGAGCTGGTGGCGGGCCTCGCGCCGCGGCTCCTCGACCTGCTCGCGCCGGGGACGATCATCCTGTCCGCAGCCGCTGCCGGCGATCTGGGCCTTGCGGGCGGCGATCGCCTGGTGGTACGTGCCGGCACCGCCGAGATCGGGCTCGAGGTGCTCGACGTCATGCCGGAGTCGGCCTATCCGCAGCGGCTCGGCGTCATGGACATCGCGAGCGCGCAGTGGGCCTTCGGCCGCATCGGGCGGATCAATCGCGTGGACCTCAGGCTCGCGCCCGGCGCGGACCGCGGGCGGCTCGGCGAGCGCCTCTCACAGCTGCTCCCCGACGGCGTCAGCGTGCAGACCCCCGACGTCGAGCGCAACCGCGCGGCGGAGGTCACGCGGGCCTATCGCGTGAACCTCAACATGCTGGCGATGGTGGCGCTCCTGACCGGCGCGTTCCTGGTCTTCTCGACCCAGGCGCTCGCGGTGCTGCGCCGCCGCACGAGCCTCGGGCTCCTGCGCGCGATCGGCGCGCGCCGCGTCGAGATCGAGGCGGCGCTCACCGCCGAGGGCGCGGCGGTCGGCGCGGCCGGCTCGGTCCTCGGCGTGCTGCTCGGGCAGGCGGTGGCGAGCGCGGCGCTCGTGCGTCTCGGCGGCGACCTCGGCGGCGGCTACTTCGAGGCCACCGCGCTCGCGGCGCGGCCGCAACCGTGGATCCTGGCAACTTTCTTCCTGATCGGCACCACGGTCGCCGCGCTCGGCGCCTGGGCGCCGGCCCGCGACGCGGCGCGGGTCGAGCCCGCGCGCGCCCTCAAGGCCGGCGATGCCGAGAGCGCCGCGGCGCGCGTGCGCCCGCGCTGGCCGGGCGCGGCGCTGCTCGTGCTCGGCGCGGCGCTCGCCTGGCTGCCGCCGGTCGGCGGACTGCCGGTCGGCGGATACCTGTCGGTCGCGCTGCTGCTGCTCGGCGGGCTGCTGCTGGTGCCGGCCTTCGCGGCCTGGGTCACGGCGCGGCTGCCGCGGCCGCGATCGGTGGCGCTCGCCACGGCATTCGCCCAGCTGCGCGGCAGCGCGGGGCTCGCCGGCGTGAGCCTCGCGGCCATCATCGTGAGCTTCAGCCTGATGGTCGCGATGGCGATCATGGTGTACTCGTTCCGCGAGTCGTTCGACCGCTGGCTCGACGAGGTCCTGCCCGCGGACGTGCATCTGCGAGTCGGCGCGGCGAGCGACACCGCGAACTGGTCGGCGGCCGACCAGGCGACCATCGCGGCGACGCCCGGCGTGGCGCGGGTGGTCTTCCAGCGCCGGCAGCCGGTCCTGCTCGAGCCGTCGCGCCCGCCGGTCGCGCTGCTCGCCCGGAACGTCGGCAGCCGCGGCGAGGGCCTGCCGCTGCTGCGCGATTCCGGCGCCGGGCTGCCGCAGGACGCGCAGCCCGCGTGGATCTCCGAGGCGATCGTGGACCTCTACGGCCTCGACGTGGGCGAGGCCTTCGACCTGCCGCTCGCCGGCGCGGCGCGGCGCATGGCGGTGGCGGGCGTGTGGCGGGACTACGGCCACACGGCCGGGGCGATCGTCGTGGACCGCGACTGGTACGTCGCGACCACCGGCGACGCGGCGGCGAGCGAGGGCGCGCTGTGGCTCGCGCCGGGCGAGGACCTCGAGGCGGTGATCGCCCGGATCAGGGCGCGCTTCGAGCGCGGCGACGCGCTGCAGGTGGTGTCGGGCTCGACGGTCCGGGAACTGTCGATGCGGATCTTCGACCGCGCCTTCGCGGTGACCTACCTGCTCGAGGCCGTGGCGGTCGCGATCGGCCTCGCGGGCGTCGCCTTCGCCTTCAGCTCGCAGGCGCTGTCTCGGCGCGCCGAGTTCGGCATGCTGCGCCACGTCGGCATGCGCCGCCGGCAGGTGGTGGCCATGCTCGCCGGCGAGGGCGCGGTGCTCGGCGCGCTCGGCGTCGCCTACGGCCTCGCGCTCGGCGGCGTGCTGAGCCTGGTGCTCGTCTACGTGATCAACCGGCAGTCCTTCAACTGGAGCATCGACCTCGCGGTGCCCTGGGCGCAGCTCGCGGCGTTGGCCGCGCTGTTGATCGCCGCGGCGGGCCTGACGGCGACGGCGAGCGGGCGCGCCGCGACCAGCATGTCGGCGGTGCGCGCCGTGCGGGAGGACTGGTGAGGCCGCGCCCGGCGCCGGCGCTGGCGGCGGCGCTGGCCGGCGCCGCGTGCTGGGCGGCGCTCGCGGCGGGCGCCGCCCTCGCCGAGGTCGCCGGCGAGCACGTCACCTATCCGTCGGTCACGCCGGGGCACGCGCTCGAGTTCCCGCGCGACTTCGGCGCGCACCCGGAGTTTCGCACCGAGTGGTGGTACGCGACGGGATGGCTCGAGTCCGCCGACGGCGAGACGCTCGGCTTCCAGGTCACCTTCTTCCGCACGCGGCCGGACCTGCCGGCGGACAATCCCAGCGCCTTCGCGGCGCGGCAGCTCGTCATCGCGCACGCCGCGCTCTCCGACCCGGCGCGCGGGCGGCTGTGGCACGAGCAGCGCATCGCGCGCGCGAGCCACGGCCTGGCGGGGGCGGCCGAGGGCGACACGCGCGCCTGGCTCGACGGCTGGCTGATCGAGCGCGGCGGCGGCCGCTATCTGACGCGCGTTGACGGCGACGAGCTCTCCTTCGAGCTGGAGCTGACGCCGACCCAGCCGCCCATGCTCAATGGCGAGGCCGGCTACAGCCGCAAGGGCCGCGATCCGCGCTCGGCGAGCTACTACTACAGCCTGCCTCACATCGCCGTGAGCGGCCACGTCCAGCGCAAGGGCCGGCGCGTCGCGGTCACTGGCCAGGCCTGGCTCGACCACGAGTGGTCGACGGCGCTGCTCGACCCCGAGGCGACCGGCTGGGACTGGATCGGCATCAACTTGGCCGACGGCGGCGCGCTGATGGCCTTTCGCCTGCGCGATGCGGGCGGCGCGACCCACTGGGCCGCCGCGAGCCTGCGCCGCGCGGACGGGTCGCTCGCGACCTACGGCCCGGGCGAGGTCGAGTTCACGCCGGGCCGGCGCTGGCAGTCGCCGCGCACCGGCATCGAGTTCCCGGTCGAGTGGCGGGTGCGCGCCGGCCCCCTCACGGTCGAGCTCGAGCCGCTCATGGACGACCAGGAGAGCGACTCGCGCTTCACGACCGGCGCGGTGTACTGGGAAGGCGCGGTGCGCGCGCGGTCGGGCGGCGCCGAGCTGGGCCGCGGCTACCTCGAGCTGACCGGCTACGGCGAGGCGCTACGGCTGCCGGGCAGCGAGGATCCGCGCCCCTAGACGGCGCGGCGGGGCTTGCTGCCGGGCCGGCGCGCGGCGCGGCCGCGCGCCATGTCGCGCATCACCACGAGCAGCGCCGCCTTGCGCGGCGCGTCGAGCCGCTGCCACAGCCGAAGCAGCGACTGCGTCTCCTTGTCGAAGCCGGTGATCGGCTGCAGCGCGTTGTCGGTGAAGGTCCGCAGCGACTCGTAGTCGACGCCGAACTTGCGGGCCAGCTTGCGCACCTCGGACGGGCTCTTGGGCAGGGCGCGGATCAGCTGCAGCGCCACTGAGGGCGTGGTGTTCAGGAGCCGCGCCAGCTCGACCGGCGAGTAGCCGAGTTCCAGCGCCCGCTTGAGCCAGGCCGGGAACAGCGTGGGTCCGCTCTGATCCGCCATGTCGCACCTCCCGCGCGGATGCTAGCGCGATGCGCGCCGGCGCGTAAGCGCGGTTCGCGCGGCGGGCGCCTCAGGTGGCCGGCCGCGCCCCGAAGGCGAAGGGCCGGTCGAGGGCCGTGGCGAGCGGCGCGTCGCGGCCGTAGGGATCGCGCTTGAAGACGATCCGGCCGCGCGCGTCCTCGTCGAGCGTCCAGTAGAGCAGCAGCACCGGCACGGGCCGGGGCAGCCGGACGGTGCGCGTCTCGCCCGTGGCGACGGCCGCGTCGAGCGCCTCGCGGGTCCACTGCGTGCCGTCGAGCAGGCGCGCGACCAGCTCGAGGACCTTCTCGACGCGGATGCAGCCGGAGCTGAAGGTGCGGTCCTCCCGGTCGAACAGCGAGCGCGTCGGCGTGTCGTGCAGGTAGACCAGGTGCGGGTTCGGGAACATGATCTTGGCGCGCCCGAGCGCGTTGTCCTCGCCGGCCGCCTGGCGCAGCAGGTAGGGAAAGTTGTTCACCGTGTAGCGCGACCATTCGACCGTCGCAGGGTCCACCGGCCGGCCGTTGCGATCGAAGACCTCGAGCCCCTTCTTCGCGAGGTAGCGCGGGTCGCGGCGCACGCCGGGCAGCACGTCCTTGGCGAGGATCCCGGGCGGCACCGTCCAAGTCGGGTTGAGCACGATGTACTCGACCTGCGCCTTGAAGGTCGGCGTCTCCCGCGCCGGCTGGCCGACGATCACGCGCGAAGTCCAGGTGACGCGCCGCCCCTCGAGCCAGCGGACCTCGTAGCCGGCGATGTCGACCGCGATGGTCGGCCCGTCGCCGAGCTCGTGGAGGATGTGGCGCGCCCGCTCGAGGTTGACGCGGATTTGCCGGATCCGCTCCGCCACCGGCACGTTCAGCTCGCGCAGCGTCGAGCGCCCGACCGCGCCGTCCGCGGTCAGCAGGTGGCGCTCCTGGAAGGAGCGCACGGCGGCCTCGAGCGGCGCGTCGAAGACCTCGCTGTCGAGCGGCTGGTCCATCAGGTCGCCGGTCACGGCGAGCCGGCGGCGCAGCGCGACCACGCGCGAGTCGCTCGTGCCGGGCTTGAGGGTGGGTCCGTCCGCAATCTCCGGCCAGCCGCCCTCCGCCTCGATGCGCCGGTAGGCGCCGAGCGCGCGCCGCGCGTGCTCGTACATCCAGTGGTCGGGCCGAAGCTCCGCCGCCGCCTCGCGGATGCGCCCCGAGGTGATGGCCCGCACCAGGTAGTCCACGGCGCGTTCGCCGGTGACGTCGCGGGCCTGGAAGTTCCAGGTGGGCGTCAGCGAGACCGGGTCGACCTTGCCGAAATACAGGTGGTAGAGCAGCAGGATGTAGGCGTCGGTCGCGAGGACGTCGAGGTCGGCGACGTTCTCGGCGGTCGGCTTGATGCGCACCTCGCGCCAGAGCGTCTCGAGCGCCTGCAGGTGGTAGTCCCCGGGTGTCAGGCCGTCGGTCGCGGAATCGCGCACCGCGGCGAGCAGCTGCTCCACGCGCCCGGGCTGCTGCCACAGCGGCTTGAAGTCGAAGCGGGCGTAGAGCTGGTTCAGCGCGACGCGCGAGAGCACGGTCTCGCCGGCGAGCGCCAGCTGGCCGGTCTCGCGCGCGAAGTCGACGCGCTCGAGGATGGCCTCGCTCGTGGCGTCGACCGCGCCGGCCGCCGCGACCGGCCCAGCCAGCGCGAGCCACGCCGCCGAGGCGGCCTGCGCGAGACGCGGTGCCGGCCTCACTGCGCGTCCCCCAGGTAGCGGGCCAGCCAGGCGTGGACCTCGCGATAGAACTCGCGGCTGTTCTCGCCCTTCAGGATCCAGTGGTTCTCGTCGGGGAAGACCACCAGCCGGCTCGGCACGTCCTGGCGCTTGAGCACAGTCCAGAACTCCAGTGCGTTATTGATCGGCACGCGGAAGTCGCGCTCGCCGAAGGTTACCAGGATGGGAGTCCTGAGCCGCGGCGCGCGGTAGAAGGGGCTCTGCTCGCGCCAACGCTCTGGACGCTCCCAGGCCGGCCCGCCCATGTTCCGTTCGCGGGCGTAGGGTCTGTCGTTCGTGGTCCACTGGGTCTTCAGGTCGAACAGGCCGGCGTGGCTCACCAGCGCGCGATAGCGGTCCGTGCTGACCGCGAGCCAGTTGGTCAGGTGCCCGCCGTAGCTCGCCCCGCCCGCGGCCTGCCGGGTCGCGTCGATGAACGGGAAAGCCGCGATCGCCGCGTCCGCCGCCTCGTTCAGCTCGCGCGCGGGACCGGCGAGCGGGTCGCCCTGGATGGACTGCGAGAACTTCTCGCCGAAGCCGGTCGAGCCGCTGTAGTTGGGCACCAGCACGACGTAGCCGGGTCGCGCCAAGAGGTGGTAGTTCCAGCGCGTGAGGAATTGATCGCCGTGCATGATGTGCGGCCCGCCGTGGATCAGCACGAACTGCGGGTACTTCTTCGCCGGGTCGAAGCCCGGCGGCTTCACCAGCATGCCGTGGATGCGCTTGCCGCGGCTCGAGGTGAACCAGAAGTGCTCCGCGGGCTGCCAGTCGATGCCCGCAGCGCGCTCGACGTTGATCGCACTCAGGCGCGTGCGCCGGCCGTCGCCCGCATCCACGCGGAAGATCTCCGGCGGGTTGACCGCGCTCTCCCAGAGCGCCGCGAGCAACGGCCCGGCGGTCCCGCCGACGCGCAAGCCCGAGTAGGACCCCGCCTCGAGCGAGCCGAGTTCCCGCACCGGACCGTCGGCCGTCACCGAGTAGATGCGCCGCAGCCCCTGGTCTTCCGCCGTGAAGAAGGCGCGCGAGCCGTCGGGCGCGAGGCCGAAGTCCTCGACCGAGCGGTCCAGCTCCCGCGTCAGGATCTCCGGCTTCGCGTCGGAGTCCCAGGCGAGGCGCGCAAGGCGCGTCAGGTTGTAGACGTGGCGCGTGACCGGCGACGTTTTCGCGTAGAGGAAGCGCCCGTCGGCGGAGAACGCCGGGTGTGTCCAGCTGGCGCTGCGGTCGGTCAGCCGGACCGGCTCGCCGCCCACGGCCGGCACCCGCCAAAGCGCGTAGGTCACCTCGCTTCGCGCGCCCTCGTGGCGATGGTCGGTGGCGACGAACACCACGCTCGTTCCGTCAGGCGTCCACGCCGCCTGCAGCGACTCGCCCTCGTTCTCGAGCACGCCGCCGAAGCCCCGGCCCGCGAAGAGCTGCGTGCCGCCGAGCAGGTAGCGCGGCGCGCCGCCGTCGAGCGGCTGCACGACCGGCATGGGCCGGCGGTCGTCGAGCCAGCGGTCCCAGTAGCGGAGGGGGAACTCATCGTAGGCGCGCGCGCTGTGCTTGCGCGCCTTGCGCTGCTCGACCGCCACGCGCTGCGAGGCCTCGTCCGTCACGCCCGGCAGGGTAGGCGTGCTGACGAGGAGCGCGCGGCCGTCGGGACGCCAGACCGGGTGGTTAGCGCCGGCGACGAGGTCCGTGACGCGCTGCGCGTCCCCGCCGGCGGCGAGGTCGAGCACGTAGACCTGCCGCTCCGTGTCGCCCTCGCGTTTCGCCGTGAAGGCGATGCGGGTCGAGTCGGGGCTCCAGGCCACGGCGCCCTCGGGGTCGCGCGTGGCAGTGAGCCGTCGCGGCGGCGCGCCGCCGTCGGCGGGCACGAGCCAAAGGTCGCCTGAGCGCTTCTCGTGGTCGTAATCGGGCTGCGGCAGCGCGAAGGCGATCCAGCGGCCGTCCGGACTCGGCACGGGGGCGGCCGGCCGCTGGGCGAGATACACGTCCTCGTGCTGGATCGGACGCTTGTCGGCGACGTCGCCGGCGGCGGCGTGGGCCAGCAACGGGAACAGCAATGACGCGAGCAGTCGCTTCATGGGCAGGGACCTCGGTCGTCGCAGGCGGGGAGGGCGCGGCGCGGCCGCGCGCGAGCCTGATTGTAGCGGATCCGCCTGCGCCCTCAGGCGCGCCACTGCCTCGCGCGCACGTTGCGCAGCTGCCAGGGCTGGTCGGGGTCGAGTTCCTCGTCGAACAGCTCGCCGCGGCCCTGCAGCGGCGTCCAGTCCGTGAAGGCGCCGGTGAGGCGGCCGAGATAGGGCGCGGCGACCGCCAGGCACTCGCCGGGATCGAGCTCGTCGGCCTCGCGCAGGCCGAGGCGCGGGTGGCGGACCGCGTAGCAGGCCGCCGCGAGCGCGCCGGCCGCGACCTGCAGGCTCGTGGCGTTGGCGTGCGGCACGTGGCGGCGCGCCTCCTCGATGGTGAGCTGCGAGCCGAACCAGTAGGCGTTGCGCGCGTGGCCCGCGAGCAGCACGCCGAGCTCGTCCATGCCGGTGACGAGCTCGGTGGTCAGCACGCGACGCGAGGGCTGCACTTGCCAGCCGCGGCCCTCGAGCTCCAGCGCCGAGAGCATGGCGTCGTCGCAGGGGTGGTAGACGAACATGACGGTCGGCCGGAAGACGAAGCGGCCGTTCTCGCGCAGCGACAGGCAGTCGGCGATCGAGAAGACCTCGTCGTGGGTCATCAGCAGGCCCTGGAAGCCGCCGAGCGAGGGTAGCCAGCTGCGCGCGTAGGTCCCGCCGCCGGGCCGGCGCAGATAGATCGTGCCCGAGCCGCGCCGGTGCCAGTGCGCGCCCGACGGCCGGCCCGGCTCGGCGGTGCCGAGCGAGAGCTCCGAGGGCTGCATCAGCTCGTCGATGAACCCGTCGATCGACCAGGTGTTGACGAACTCGTTCGGCCGCTTCGGCCGCTCGGCCGCCTGGGTGTCGCGCTCGGAGACCTGGATCAGGTGCACGCCGAGGTCGCGCGCCAGCGCGGCCCACTGCTCTCGTGCCGCCGGCGCCTCGCGGCCCGGCAGCAGCCCGCGCGCGAGGTCGAGCAGCGCTCGCTTGACGAAGTGCGAGACGAGGCCGGGGTTGGCGCCGTGATCAACGATCGCCGTGGGCGAGTCCGGTCCGAGGCGGCGGCCGAGCCTCAGCATGCGCTCGCGCGTGAGGAAGTTGGTGCGCTCGCGCAGCGACAGCATCGGGTTGTCGAACACCCCCGGCCAGGGCTCGATCGAGGTGTCGACGTAGAGCACTTCGTGGCTCGCGCACCACTCCACGAGGTCGAGGCTCGAGACGTCGACCGACAGGTTGAGCAGCAGGTCGCCGGCGCGCAGGTGGCGGGCGAGGTCGCGGTGGAAGCTGCCGGGCTTGAGATGACAGTGGACGAAACGCGCGCCCTCGGCGCCGGCGATGCCGCGGCCGCGCTCGTCGGCCGACAGGACTGTCAGCCCGTCGGAGGCGAAGCCGAGGTGGCGGCGCAGCAGCGGCAGGATGGCCTGCCCGATGCTGCCGCAGCCGATCATGACCACGCGTCCGCCGAAGCCGGCGGGCGCGGGGGCGGTCGTCGCGGTCATCGATCAACCGTAACAGATGGGACCGCGGGCACGAAACCCCGCGGTCCGGCCGCGACGAACCGTCACCGGCCTGCAAAGAAAGAGTCATCAACCCGCGGTATGTTCCGCGCATGCGTCCGGCGCCGCCGGACGGACCGCGTGCATTGGGTTCGGGCGCCGCGAGGCGCCCGCTTTTTCCGGCTGGACCGCGGCGCGCTTTCGGAGACAATGGCCGTCAGCGCCAGTCCCGGCGCAGGTCCCCCGGGAGCACGCGATGCGCTATCTCTACATGGCCCTGGTCGTGGCGTTCACCGCCCTCGTGTTGCTGTTCAACATCCAGAACCTGCAGACGGTGACGGTGTCGCTCCTGGTCTACAGCCTGACCCTGCCGGTCTCCCTGCTGGTGATCCTCGCCTACCTGCTCGGTATGGCCACGGGTGGCGCGCTGCTCACGCTCGTGCGGAGCTGGGTGCGCGGCGCGCGCCGCCGGCCCGCGTCAGGGGCCGAGCCACCAGGCGCATAGGAAGCCGGCGTAGGTGCCGACCGCGTTGCCGAGGCTGCCGGCGAGGATGCCCGGCAGCAGCAGGTCGAGCCTGCCGAGGCTCCGTGCCACCGGCATCGCGGTGGTCGCGCCGCCGATGTTGGCGGAGGAGGCGACTGCGATCACTTCCGGCTCGAGCCTGAGAAGCATGCCGCCGCCGAAGGCGACGAGTCCGTGGATCAGCACCGCGAGCCCGACGAACAGCGCCAGCAGGGCGCCGATGCGGCCGAGCTCGGCGAGCGACGCCAGGTCGCAGTAGGCGCCGATCACCGCGAGGAACAGGTAGGCGCCGTAGGTGCCGAGCATGTCCGCGCCCGCGAGCCGCTGCACGGCGGGCAGCTGCGCGGCGACGAGCGCGAGGGTGGTCAGGATCAGCACCGACGGGATGGCGAGCCCCAGCCCTGCCGAGAGCCCGGCAAGCACGCCCGACAGCCAGTGTGCGCCGAAAGCGAGCGCGAGCAGGGTGGCGAAGTCGGCGAGGGTCGGGCCTGGCGCCGCGGCCGGCGCAGGCGCGGCCAGGCCGTCCAACGGCGCCACTGGACGCGTGCCGCGCAGTGCGTGCACGAGCGCCGGCAGCGCCAGCAGGGCCGCGATCCACAGCGTCGTCGCCACGTTGTCGACCGCGTTCGCCCCCGCGAACAGCACCGGCTCGTCGACCACGCCGTAGTGCAGCGCCAGCGCGTTGAAGTTCGCGCCGCCGCCGATGTAGGTCGCCACGTACATGCCGCCGAGCGGCGCGGCGAAGCGGCCCAGCCAGTCCGCCGCGCCGGTCAGCCAGAACGCCACGACCACGCCCGTGAGCGTGCCGAGCGCGCCGAGCGTGAAGGCCGCGAGCATCGCGCCACCCGCCTGGCGCAGCGCGCCGAGGTGCACCCCGAGCAGCATCAGGAAGATCGACACCGGCGCGCCGATCGCGACCACCTGGCCGTACAGCGGCGGTGCGTTGCTGGCGGTGGGAATCACCCCGAGGTTGGCGAGCACGGCGGCGAGCGCGAGCGAGATCATCGCCCCGCCGAACCTGCGCCCGGCGCCGCGCTGCGACAGCCACTCGGCGATGGCGGCGACCGCGCAGAGCACGAAGAAGACGTAGAGGGGATCGGACACGCGCGGCACCTCCGGCATCGGCACGCGGAGCCTAGCCCGGCCCGCGGCGGGGCGCACCTGCCCTGTCGCGCCGCCCGATCGGCTACATTTGGGCGCGCCCGGCGTGCAGGGGCGAAGGAGGCAGGATGGAACTCGCGGGCAAGGCGGCGCTGGTGACCGGCGCCTCGTCAGGGATCGGCCGGGGCGTGGCGATCGCGTTCGCGCGCGCGGGAGCGAAGGTCGCGGTCAACTACCCGACGGAGGCCGAGGCCGGCCGGGCGGACGCGGTGTGTGCCGAGATCCGCGCCGCGGGCGGCGAGGCCCTCGCGGTGCGGGCCGACGTCAGCGAGCCGGCCGACGTCAAGGCGATGGTCGCGTCGGTCGTCGAGCGCCTCGGCGCGCCCGACGTGCTGGTGAACAACGCCGGCATCGCGACCGCCGCGCCGGTCCACGAGATGCCGGTCGAGATGTGGGACCGGCTGGTCGCCGTGCACCTGCGCGGCGCCTTCCTGGTCACGCGCGAAGTGCTGCCGCACATGTACGCGCGCGGCTCGGGGCGCATCATCAACACCACCTCGCAGCTCGCCTACAAGGGCGCGCCGGGCTTCGCGCACTACACCGCGGCCAAGGGCGGCATCATCGCCTTCACGCGCTCCCTCGCGCTCGAGATCGGCGAGCGCGGCGTCAACGTCAACTGCGTGGCCCCGGGCGCGACCCTGACGCCGATGCTCGCCGACGTGCCGCCCGACGTGCTGGACCAGGTCCGCCGCGCCATCCCGCTCGGCCGCCTCGCCGAGGTCGAGGACATCGTGCCGACCTACCTGCTGCTCGCCGGTCCTGGCGGGCGCCACTACCAGGGGCAGTGCCTGAGCCCGAACGGCGGCGACGTGTTCCTGTAGTCCTGCGGGACTCCCGGCGCCAAGACCCGCCAACGGCTAGTAGCCCCTCGCGACGTCCACGACCGACAGCATCCGCTCGCCGGCGACGTAGCGCCGCAGGTTTTCCGCCGCGACCGCTAAACGGGCCGAGTTTCCCAGGTCGGAGGCGACCGACACGTGCGGCGTGAGGATCACGTTCTGCATCCGCCACAGCGGGCTGTCCGCCGGCAGCGGCTCGGGGTCGGTCACGTCGAGGCCGGCGCCAGCGATGCGGCCGCTCTGCAGCGCCTCGATCAGGTCGTCCTGCACGACGCTCTGGCCGCGGCCCACGTTCACGAAGAACGCACCCGGCTTGACCGCACCGAAGAATTTCGCGTCGAACATGCCCGTCGTCGCCGGCGTCAGGGGCGTGGTGTTCACCACGAAGTCCGCGCCGGCGGCGAGCCCGTGCAGCTCGTCCGGCAGGCCGACGTAGCTCACGTAGGACGGGCCCTCCCGGCCGCTCGCGCGGATGGCCACGACCCGCATGCCCATGGCATGGGCGCGCCGTGCCACCTCAATGCCGATGCCGCCCAGCCCGACCACGAGCACCGTCTTGTCCTCGAGCGTGAGCATCTGGCCCGGCGGCGGCAGCGCGGGCGTCCAGCGGCCGGCCATGCGCTCGGGAATGTAGAAATGCAGCCCGCGTGCGTAGGCGAGCATCATGGCCATGACGTGCTCGGCCATGACGGGGCCGGCAACGCGCTGCATGTTGGTCAGCAGGATGTCCCGCTCGCGCAACGCCGGGATCGAAACGCAGTCCTCCACGCCGGCCCAAAATACCTGGATCCAGCGGATGTCCGGGCCCGCGGCCAGCAGCTCGGGCGTGCAGAAGCCGAGCACGGCATCCGCACTGCCTGCGAGCGCAACGGCCTCGGCCGCGCTGCCGGCGGGCAGGAGTTCGACGTCGGGCGCGATCTCGCGCAGCGCCGAGACGAGATCCGGCTGCCAGTCCCAGACGATGACCTTGGCGGGCTTGCGCCAGCCGCCGAGCTCCCGCACCGGGACTTGCGACTCCTCGAGCCCGAGGCGGGCGATGAGTGCGACGACGTCGGCATCGACGGCGGCCGGCTCGGCCGCCGCGGCCGGTCCGGAGAGGAGTACGGCGAGAAGGGCTGCCGCGCAGGCTGCGGGTCTGGGGCCGCGGATCGGAGGGCGCATGGTCGGCTCCCGTGCCATTAGTCGATCGGGCACCATAGGCCGGAATCCGGGTCCGATCCAGTCGAGGTCGCGCCTCAGTGCAGCTTGACGTGCGGCAGCGTGCGCCGCGCGATCGTCCGCCCCAGCGCCGCGAGCGTGGACTTCCACCAGCCGTGCAGCGCCACCTGGTGCATCTGGTAGAGCGACTTGTACATCCAGCGCGCGAACAGCCCCTCTAGCCAGATGTTGCCGCCGGCGAAGTTGCCCATCAGGTTGCCGACGGTGGTGTAGGTGCCGAGCGAGACCAGCGAGCCGAAGTCGCGGTAGCGCCAGGCCGGCAGCGGCTGGCCGCGCAGCTGGCGCGGCAGCGCGCGCGCCAGGTGCATGGCCTGCTGGTGGGCCGCCTGCGCGCGCGGCGGCACGTTGCGCCCGGGCTGCGCTTCCCAGGGCACGGCCGCGCAGTCGCCGATGGCGAAGATCGCCGGGTCGTCCACCGACTGCAGCGTCGGGCCGACCAGGACCTGGTTGAGCGGGCTGACGCGAAGCCCGGTGCCGGCGAGGAAGGCTGGCGCCTTCACACCTGCCGCCCAAACGACCATCTCGGCCTCGATGAGCGTGCCGTCGGCGAGCCTGACCGCCTGCGGCAGCACCTCGGCGACGCGCGCGCCAACGTGGATCTTCACGTCGAGACGCTCGAGCATGCGCCGGGCCGCCTCCGAGATGCGCTCCGGCAGCAGCGGCAGGATGCGCGGCGCGGCCTCGATGAGGTGCAGGCGGATGTGCTTGTCCGGGTCGATGTTGTCGAGGCCGAAGGACACCAGCGCGCGCGTGGCGTTGTGCAGCTCGGCGGCGAGTTCGACGCCGGTCGCGCCGGCGCCGACGATCGCGACGTTGAGCTGCCCGGCGCCGAGCGGCTCGGCCTGCGAGTGGGCGCGCAGGAAGGCGTTCACCAGCCGGCGGTGGAAGCGATCGGCCTGGCCCGCGTCCTCGAGCGCGATCGCGTGCTCGATCACGCCTGGCGTGCCGAAGTCGTTGATGCGGCTGCCGACCGCGATTACCAGCAGGTCGTAGGGGATGCGCCGCGCCGGCACGATCGGCCCGCCGCGCTCGTCGAGCACCGGGCCGACCAGCACCTCGCGCGTCTCGCGGTCGAGGCCGGTCATCTCGCCGATCAGGTAGCGGAAGCCGTGCCAGTGCGACTGCGCGAGGTAGTCGAGCTCGTGCACGTCGAGGTCCACGGTGCCGGCGGCCAGCTCGTGCAGGTGCGGCTTCCAGAAGTGCGTGCGGCGCCGCTCGATCAGCGTGACGGAGGCGCGGCCCTTGCGGCCAAGGCGGTCGCCGAGGCGCGTGACGAGCTCGAGCCCGCCGGCGCCGCCGCCGACCACGACGATGCGCGGCTTGTCGCTATTCATTCAATGTTGAGTGGTCGGGGTGACAGGATTTGAACCTGCGACTCCTACGTCCCGAACGTAGTGCTCTACCAGGCTGAGCTACACCCCGAATCGGCGGGCGGTGGAAGCGGTCAGTGCGTCCGCGAAATGGCGAACTCCGCGAGGGCGGCGAGCCCCTGGCGGAAGGCCGAGTCGGGAACCCCGGCCAGCGCCTCGATCGCGCGATCCACCTCGCTGCGAGCGAGCGAGGCAGTGTAGTCGAGCCCCCCGGTGCTTTCAATCGCGGCCTGGACCGCGGGCAGGTCCTCGGTGCCGCCGGTCTCGATCGCGTGGCGGATCAGGGTCGCCTGCTCGGCGCTGCCGGTCCTCAGGGCGTGGATCAGGGGCAGGGTGGGCTTGCCCTCTGCGAGGTCGTCGCCGACGTTCTTGCCGAGCTCGGCGGCGTCGCCGCGGTAGTCGAGCGCATCGTCCACCAGCTGGAAGGCGATGCCGAGGTGCCGGCCGTAGCGGCGCAGGGCGTCCTCGACCCCGGCCGGCGCGTCCGAGACGATCGCGGCGATCTGCGCCCCGGCCTCGAACAGCCGGGCGGTCTTGCGGTAGATGACGTCGAGGTAGCGCTGCTCGGTGGTGTCGGGGTCGCCCGCGTTCATCAGCTGCAGCACCTCGCCCTCGGCGATGGTGTTGGTCGCCTCCGACATCACCTCCATCACGCGGGGATAGCCGAGCGCGACCATCATCTGGAAGGAGCGCGAGTAGAGGAAATCGCCGACCAGGACGCTGGCGGCGTTGCCGAACAGCTGGTTCGCGGTGACCCGCCCGCGCCGCTGCCCGGAGCCGTCGACCACGTCGTCGTGCAGCAGCGTGGCGGTGTGGATGAACTCGATGATGGCGGCCGCGCGGACCGGCCGCTCCCCGGCGCCGCCCGCGGCGCGGCCGGCGAGCAGCACGGCGAGCGGCCGAAGCCGCTTGCCCTTGCTGCCGACGATGTACTCCCCGACCTGCCGGACGAGGAGCACGTCGCTCGTGAGCTGCCGACGGATCTCGGCGTCGACGGCCCGGTGGTCGTCGGCCACCAGCGCGCGCAGGTCGTTGAGCTGCATGGAATCCCGGGTCTCGAGTGGACCCGCATGGTACCGGCAAACCCGGCCCCGCGGAATGCGGGCCCCGCCCTACGGACGGGCCTAAGTGTTTGACCGGCCGTCGGCGCCTGACTACAATTGCGGGCTCTTTGGCGGCCTGCCGTATCGCGCGGGCCTTGCGGAGTCAGGCCAACATGTACGCGGTGATTTCGACCGGTGGCAAGCAGTATCGCGTCAGCGAGGGCAGCGTGCTGCGCATCGAGAAGCTCGAGGCGGCCGAGGGCTCGGACGTGGAGTTCGACCAGGTGCTGCTGGTCGGCCAGGGCGCCGACGTGAAGGTGGGCGCGCCCCTCGTCACGGGCGCGAAGGTCACCGCCACGGTGCAGGCCCACGGCAAGGCCGACAAGGTGCGCATCGTCAAGTTCCGCCGCCGCAAGCACTACCTGCGCCAGAAGGGCCACCGCCAGCCGTATACCGAGGTCAAGGTGACCGGCATCTCGGCGGCCTGAGCGGAATCGAGGAGAACGACATGGCACACAAGAAGGCAGGCGGCAGCACCAAGAACGGCCGCGAGTCGCAGTCGAAGCGCCTGGGCGTGAAGAAGTTCGGCGGCCAGAGCGTGCTCGCCGGCAACATCCTCGTCCGCCAGCGCGGCACGCTGTACAAGCCCGGCAAGTACGTCGGCGTGGGCACGGACCACACGCTGTTCGCGCTGGTCACGGGCAAGGTCCAGTTCGCGAAGAAGGGCCCCGAGCGGCGCACCTACGTGAGCGTGGTCCCGGCCGAGTGAGCCGGGGCGTCGACCGAGCCGACTGCTAGACCCCGGCGCCGCCGGGGTCTTGCGTTTCGGGCGCCGGAAAGGGAGCGGTCATGAAGTTCGTCGACGAGGCACGGCTCAAGGTCGCGGCCGGCCACGGCGGGCGCGGCGCGGTCAGCTTCCGGCGCGAGAAGTTCGTGCCCTACGGCGGCCCCGACGGCGGCGACGGCGGGCTCGGCGGCAGCGTCTGGCTGCGCGCGCAGCTCGGCATCAACACGCTGGTCGACTACCGCAACGTGCGCACCTTCCGCGGCGAGAATGGCCAGCCGGGCGGCGGCAAGGACTGCACGGGGCGGGGCGGGGCGGACCTGTACGTGCCGGTGCCGATCGGCACGACCATCATCGACGAGGACACCGACGAGGTGCTCGGCGACCTGACGGCCGACGGCCAGACGCTGCTCGTGGCGCGCGGCGGCAAGGGCGGCTGGGGCAACCAGCGCTTCAAGAGCTCGGTGAACCGCACGCCGCGCAAGTCCACGCCCGGGCTGCCCGGCGAGGCGCGCAGCCTGCGCCTCGAGCTCAAGCTGCTCGCGGACGTCGGCCTGCTCGGCCTGCCGAACGCCGGCAAGTCGACGCTGATCCGCGCCGTGTCGGCCGCGCGGCCGAAGGTCGCCGACTACCCGTTCACCACGCTGCACCCGCAGCTCGGTGTGGTGAGCGTCGGCCCGCTCAAGAGCTTCGTGATGGCCGACATCCCGGGCCTGATCGAGGGGGCGGCGGAGGGCGCGGGGCTCGGGATCCGCTTCCTCAAGCACCTGCAGCGCACCCGCGTGCTGCTGCACCTGGTGGACATCGCGCCGCCGGACCCGGATGCCGACCCGGTGGAAGGGGCCCGCGCCATCGTCGGCGAACTGAAGAAGTTCAGCCCCTCGCTTGCGAAGAAGCCGCGCTGGCTGGTGCTCAACAAGCTCGACCTGCTGCCGGGGGAGGAGGGCGAGGCCCGCTGCCGGGAGATCGTCCGCCGGCTGCGCTTCAAGGGGCCCGTGTTTTGCATCTCCGGCGCCACCGGCCGCGGCACCGCGGAGCTCTGCCAGGCGGTCATGAACCATCTCGAGGCGCAGGCCGCCGAAAAGTAGGGGACATTCGCTTTGAGTTCGTCGCGCGGGCGCCTTGGCCGGGCCGCACCGGCGCAAACTCCAAGCGAATGTCCCTTCGAGTTTGAGGCGACAAACTGGAAGGGAATGTCCCCTCTGGTTTGGCAAAAAGCAAAGGGCCGGTCGCGAGACCGGCCCTTCGGGAATCCTCGAAACCGCGCGGCTTACTTGCCGGCGAGCGCCTTGGCCTGCCTGGCGAGGCGGCTCTTGTGCCGGGCGGCCTTGTTGCGGTGGATGATGCCCTTGCGCGCCATCGCGTCGATGACCGGCGTGGCCTCCTTGATGGCGGCGCTGGCCTGGTCCTTGTCGCCGGACTTGACCGCTGAAACGGCCTTCTTGATGGCGCTGCGCACGGCCGAGCGCTGGGCCACGTTGTGGGCGCGGCGCTTCACGGACTGGCGCGCGCGCTTTTCGGCAGACTTCGTGTTGGCCAAGGGGCTTGCTCCGCTTCGCTTTCTCTCGACGAAGCCGCGCATTGTCGTTGCCGCCCGCCGGGTTGTCAATTCCACGGGACGGCGCGGTATAGTGCGGCCCGCATGTCCACGCCCCGCGCGCCCGCCGGGTCCCCCGAGGTCTTGAGGCCGTGAGCCGCGGCTTCCTGAGGAGCACCGGCGTCGTCGGCGGCATGACGCTGCTGTCCCGCGTCACCGGGCTCGCCCGCGACATGGTCTACTCCCAGGCCTTCGGCGCCGGCACGCTCATGGACGCCTTCCTGGTGGCGTTCAAGATCCCGAACTTCCTGCGCCGCCTGACCGCCGAGGGCGCCTTCTCGCAGGCCTTCGTGCCGGTGGTCTCCGAGTTCCGGGTGCGGCGCTCCCACGACGAGGTGCGCGAGCTCATCGCCGGCGTCTCCGGCACGCTCGGGGCGGCGCTCGCGCTGCTGACGCTCGTCGGGGTGCTCGCCGCGCCGCTCCTGGTGCTGCTGTTCGCGCCGGGGTTTCGCCTCGACGGCGACCGCTTCGCGATGACCGTCGACATGCTGCGGCTCACCTTCCCCTACATCTTCTTCGTCTCGCTGGTGGCGCTGGCGAGCGGCATCCTGAACAGCTACGGCCGCTTCGGCTTCGCCGCCTTCAACTCGACGCTGCTCAACGTGGTGATGATCGTCTTCGCCGCCTGGCTCGCGCCGCACTCGTCGAGCCCGGGGCTGGTGCTGGCGGCGGGCGTGTTCGTGGCGGGCGTGGTGCAGCTGGCCTTCCAGCTGCCTGCGCTCAGGGCGCTCGGCCTGCTCGTGCGGCCGCGCTGGGGCTGGGCCCAGGAGGGCGTGCGGCGCATCGGCCGGCTGATGCTGCCGGGCATCTTCGGCTCTTCGGTCGCGCAGGTCTCGCTGCTGCTCGACACCGTGATCGCCTCGTTCCTCGTCACGGGCAGCATCGCCTGGATGTACTACGCCGACCGCCTGGTCGAGTTCCCGATGGGCGTGTTCTCGATCGCACTGGCCACGGTCATCCTGCCCGGCCTGTCCTCGCACCACGCCGCGGAATCCAAAGCCGAGTTCTCGGACACGCTCGACTGGGCGCTGCGGCTCACCTTCGCGATCGTCACGCCCGCGGCGCTCGGCCTGCTCATGCTGTCCGGCCCGCTGACCGCGCTGATCTTCGGCTACGGCGAGTTCACCGCGCGCGACGTCGAGATGTCCTCCTACGCGCTGATGGCCTACTCGCTGGGGCTGATGGGCTTCTCGCTGGTCAAGGTGCTCGCGCCGGGCTATTTCGCGCGCCAGGACACGCGAACCCCGGTCCGGATCGGCGTCATCGCGCTCGCCAGCAACATGGCCTTCAACCTCGCGGTCGTGCTGCCGGCGCACCTCGCCGGCTTCTTCGCCCCGCACGCGCTGCTCGCCCTGTCGACCGGACTGTCCGCCTGCCTGAACAGCCTGCTGCTCTACCGCGGGTTGCGCCGCTCCGGCGTCTACCAGCCCTCGGCGCACTGGCGGCGGCTGTGGCCGCGGGTGCTGGCGGCCGGCGCCGGCATGGCGGGCTTCCTGTGGTGGAGCGCCGGCGACTGGTCCGCCTGGACCTCGATGCCGCCCGCCGCCCGGGCGCTGAACGGCGCGCTGTGCGTCGCGGGCGGCGCCGCGGTGTACTTCGCGCTGCTGCTGGCGACCGGCGTCCGGCAGGCCGATTTCCGCAGCGGCCCGGCGCGCTGAAGCCCTATAATTCAAGGTTTTCGCAGATGCTTCCTGGATGCAGATCACCCGCGGACTGGTCAACCTGCGCCCCTCGAGCCGCGGCCTCGCGCTGACCATCGGCAACTTCGACGGCGTGCACCTCGGCCACCGGTCGATCCTGGACCGGTTGCGGCTGCGCGCCCGCGCGCTCGGCCTGCCGGCCGCCGTGCTGACCTTCGAGCCCAACCCGCGCGAGTTCTTCGACCCGACGAACGCGCCGGCGCGCCTGATGCGGCTGCGCGACAAGGCCACCGCGCTGGCGGCGGCCGGCGTGGATCGCCTGGTCCTGCTGCGCTTCGACGAGCGGCTGCGGGCGCTCAGCGCCGACGAGTTCGTCGAGCAGGTGCTGGCCGGCGCGCTGGGCGTGCGCCACGTCGTCATCGGTTCGGGATTCCGCTTCGGCAGGGGGCGGGCCGGCACGGTCGAGCGGCTGGCCGAGCAAGGCCGGCGCTTCGGCTTCGAGGTGGACGCGCTCGAGCCGGTGGAAGTGGACGGCGAGCGGGTCAGCTCGACGCGGGTCCGGGCAGCGCTCGCCACCGGCGACCTGCCGCGCGTGCGGCGCCTGCTGGGCCGCGACTTCAGCATCAGCGGCCGGGTGATCGAGGGCCAGAAGCTCGGCCGGACGCTCGGCTACCCGACCGCCAACATGCGCCTGCACCGGCGGGTGACGCCCCTGCACGGCATCTTCGCCGTGCGCGTGCGCGGGGTCGGCGAGGGCGCCCGGCCCGGCGTGGCCTCGCTCGGCACCCGGCCCACGGTCGGCGGCGGCGAGCTGCTGCTCGAGACGCACCTGTTCGACTTCGAGGGCGACCTGTACCGGCGCCACCTCGAGGTGGAGTTCGTGGCGCGGCTGCGCGACGAGATCAAGTTCCCGGACATCGAGACGATGCTCGAGCGGATGCACGTGGACGCCGCCGAAGCGCGCCGCATGCTCGCCGCGGCCTGAGCCAGGAGATCGCGTGGACTATCGCAAGACGGTGAACCTGCCGCAGACGGACTTCCCGATGAAGGCGGACCTCGCCCGGCGCGAGCCGGCGACGCTCGCGCGCTGGCGCGAGGGCGGGCTGTACGCGAAGCTGCGCGAGCGCGGCGCCGGGCGCCCGCGCTTCGTCCTGGTCGACGGCCCGCCCTACGCGAACGGCGCGATTCACATCGGGCACGCGGTCAACAAGGTCCTCAAGGACATCATCGTCAAGTCGCACACGCTCGACGGCTGCGACTCGCCCTACGTGCCCGGCTGGGACTGCCACGGACTGCCGATCGAGCAGCAGGTCGAGAAGAAGCACGGCCGCGTGGGCCACAAGCTCGACGCGCGGGCCTTCCGACAGGCCTGCCGCGACTTCGCGGCGAGCCAGGTGGCGGGGCAGCGCGCGGATTTCGAGCGCCTCGGGGTGATTGGCGACTGGGAGCGGCCCTACCTGACGATGCTGCCGCGCTACGAGGCCGAGCAGCTGCGCGCGCTGGCGGGTATCGTGCGCCGCGGGCACCTGCTGCGCGGCTTCAAGCCCGTGCACTGGTGCCTCGACTGCCGCTCGTCGCTCGCCGAGGCCGAGGTCGAGTACGAGGAGCGCACCTCGCCCGCGGTCGACGTGCGCTTCGCGGTCCGCGACGCCGCCGGCCTCGCCCGGCGCCTCGGCCTCGAGCCGCAGGCGGTGCCGTCGGCCTCGGTGGTCATCTGGACGACGACGCCCTGGACGCTGCCGGCGAACCAGGCGGTGTGCCTGCACCCGGATCTCGAATACGACCTCGCGCAGCTCTCCAGCGGCGCCGGCGTCGAGCACGTGCTGGTCGCCGCCGGCCTGCTCGAGGCGGTCGCGAAGCGTTGCGGGGCGGCGGTCGAGGCAACGCTGGCCCGCGTGCCGGGCTCGGCGCTCGAGGGCCTCGAACTCGCCCACCCGTTCCTCGACCGCAGCGTGCCCGTCGTGCTCGGCACGCACGTCACGCTCGACTCCGGCACCGGCGCGGTGCACACGGCGCCAGGCCACGGCGCCGAGGACTACGCCGTCGGGCGCCACTACGGGCTGCCGGTCGACAACCCGGTCGGCCCCGACGGCCGCTTCGTCGAGGGCACGGCGCTGTTCGCCGGGCAGAAGGTCTTCGAGGCGAACGACGCGATCGTCGCGACGCTCGGGCAGCGTGGCGCGCTGCTGCACCACGAGCCCTACCGGCACAGCTATCCGCACTGCTGGCGCCACAAGACGCCGGTGATCTTCCGCGCCACGCCGCAATGGTTCATCAGCATGGACGGGCACGGCCTGCGGGCCGCGGCGCTCGAGGCGATCCGCGGCGTGCGCTGGTTCCCGGGCTGGGGCGAGCAGCGCATCTCGTCGATGGTCGAGTCGCGGCCCGACTGGTGCATCTCGCGCCAGCGCGCCTGGGGCGTGCCGCTCGCGCTGTTCGTGCATCGCCGCAGCGGCGAGCCGCACCCGCGCACGGCGGAACTGCTGGAGCAGGTCGCGGCGCGCGTCGCGCAGGACGGCGTCGAGGCCTGGTTCGACCTCGATCCGCGCGAGCTGCTCGGCGACGAGGCCGCTGAGTACGACAAGACCGACGACGTCATGGACGTCTGGCTCGATTCCGGCGTGGTCCACCACTGCCTGCCGACGCTGCGGCCCGACGTCGTGCCGTTCCCGGCCGACGTCTACCTGGAGGGGTCGGACCAGCACCGCGGCTGGTTCCAGAGCTCGCTGCTCGCGGCCGTCGCCGGCAAGGGCGCCGCGCCCTACCGCTCCGTCGTCACGCACGGCTTCACCGTGGACGAGAAGGGCCGGAAGATGTCCAAGTCGCTCGGCAACGTGATCGCCCCCCAGAAGGTCGTCGACACCCTGGGCGCCGACGTGCTGCGGCTGTGGGTCGCCTCGACCGACTACCGCGGGGAGATCAGCGTTTCCGACGAGATCCTCAAGCGCACGGCCGACAGCTACCGTCGCATCCGCAACACGGTGCGCTTCCTGCTCGGCAACCTGCACGGCTTCGACCCCGCGCGCGACGCGCTGCCCGCGGGGCAGCTGCTCGCCATCGACCGCTTCGCGATCGAGCGGGCGCGGCAGGTGCAGGGCGAGGTGACCGACGCCTACCGCGAGTACGAGTTCCACCTCGTCTACCAGAAGGTCCACAACTTCTGCGTGGTGGATCTCGGCGGGTTCTGGCTGGACATCCTGAAGGACCGCCTCTACACGACCCCGGCCGCCGGGCTACCGCGCCGTTCGGCGCAGACGGCCATGTGGCACGTCGCCGAGGCGATGGTGCGCTGGCTGGCGCCGATCCTGAGCTTCACCGCCGAGGAGATCTGGGGCTTCCTGCCCGGCCGGCGCGACGAGTCGGTGTTCCTCTCCACCTGGTGGGACCTGCCCGATGTGCACCCGAGCCCGGGCATCGACTGGGAGGCCGTGCTCGCGCTCAAGTCCGACGTCTCGCGCGAGCTCGAGCGGCTGCGCACGGAGGGACGCATCGGCGCGCCGCTCGAGGCGGAGGTCGACGTCTACCTCGACGAGGCGCAGCAGGCGCGGCTCGCCGGGCTCGGCGACGAGCTGCGCTTCGTGCTGATCACCTCGGAGGCGCGCCTGCTGTCCGAGGCTGCAAGGCCCGCGGACGCGGTGGCGGCGGACTCGGTCGCCGACGCGGGCGCCTGGCTCTCGGTACGGGCCCTGGAGCACCCGAAGTGCGCGCGCTGCTGGCACCGGCGGCCCGACGTCGGTCATGATGCCCGCCATCCCGAGCTGTGCGGTCGCTGCGTGACCAACCTGGAAGGGCCGGGCGAGACGAGGAAGTACGCGTGAACGAAGACACCGCGCGAGGATCGCTCAAGTGGCTGTGGGTCGCCGCCGCGGTGCTCGTGGCCGACCAGGTCACGAAGGCGGTGGTCGAGCGCCAGTTCGAGCTGTACGAAGTCCTGCGCGTCTGGCCGGTCTTCGACCTCACCCGCCTGCACAACACCGGCGCGGCGTTCAGCCTGCTCGCCGACGCCTCCGGCTGGCAGCGGTGGTTCTTCATCACGCTGGGCGCAGGCGTCAGCGTCGGCATCGTCGTCTGGCTGCGCTCGCTGCCGGCCCGCGCGCCGCTGATCCTGCCGCTCGGGCTGGTGCTGATCATGGGCGGCGCGCTCGGCAACGTCGTGGATCGCGTCCGGCTCGGCTACGTGATCGACTTCCTGCACTTCCACTGGAAGGGCGCCTACTTCCCCGCCTTCAACGTCGCCGACACCGCCATCACGATCGGCGCGGGGCTGCTCATCCTCGACGCGATCCTCGAGGGCCGGCGCGGGCGGCGCGCCGAGGGCGGGGCATGAGGATCCTGCTCGCCAACCCGCGCGGCTTCTGCGCGGGCGTGGACCGCGCGATCGACATCGTCGAGCGCGCGCTGGGCCTGCTCGGCGCGCCGGTCTACGTGCGCCACGAGGTCGTGCACAACCGCTTCGTGGTCGAGCGGCTGCGCTCGATGGGGGCGGTGTTCGTCGACGAGCTGGACGAGGTGCCGGCGGGCGCCACGGTGATCTTCAGCGCCCACGGCGTTTCGCGCGCGGTCGAGGAGGAGGCAGGGCGCCGCGGCCTCGCGGTGTTCGACGCGACCTGCCCGCTGGTCACCAAGGTGCACATGGAGGTCGTGGCCTACGCGCGCGCGGGGCGCGACGTCGTGCTGATCGGCCACGCGGGGCATCCGGAGGTCGAGGGCACCATGGGCCGCTTCGATGCTTCGAACGGCGGGCGCATCCACCTCGTCGAGTCGGTCGAGGACGTCGCGCGACTCGCGGTCCGCGATCCGGACTCGCTCGCGCTGGTGACCCAGACGACGCTCTCGGTGGACGACACGGCGCGCATCGTGGAGGCGCTCAGGGCGCGGTTCCCGGGGCTCGTGACGCCGCGGCGCGAGGACATCTGCTACGCGACCCAGAACCGGCAGGATGCGGTCAAGAAGCTCGCCGAGCAGTGCGACGTGATCGTCGTGGTGGGCTCGGCCACCAGCTCCAACTCGAACCGCCTGCGCGAGATCGCCGACACCCGCGGCATCCCGGGCTACCTCGTGGACGGGCCCGACGACCTCCGGCCAGCGTGGTTCGAGGGCCGCGAGGCGGTCGGCGTGACGGCCGGCGCGTCCGCGCCCGAGCTGCTGGTGCGGCAGGTCGTCGAGCGCCTGCGCGAGTGGGGCGGCATGCCGGCGGTCGAGGTGGTCGGCCGCGAGGAGAACGTGGTCTTCGGCCTGCCGCGCGAGCTGCGCGCGGCGCCACGCGCCCAGCCGGCCTCCTAGGGCGCGTCAACGCCAGCAGTCGGGCGTCGTGTCGCGGCCTTCAGAGTCGCGTGCGCTGCGCCGGCCCGTCGCCTCGATCGCGAACTCGGCGCAGCGCGCGTCGCGGTCCTGGCCGCGGCCGGCGAGCGGCCTCGCGACGGCGCGGAAGCGCCCCGGCGTCGCTTCCGTGATCGACAGGACGTAGCGGCCGCCGGTGGTCCTGGCCGGCAGGGCAAGCGCGGGCGCATCCCCGCGGCCTGCGTCGTCCGCGAGCCAGGCCGCGTAGCGCCCCTCCGCCAGGTGATGCCGCTCCTGGGCCTCGGCCACCGCGAGCAGCGCGCCCATCGCCTCGAAGCGGTGCGCGCGCATGACCTGCGCCCGATAGCCCGGCAGCGCGAGGCCCGCGAGCAGGCCGGCCACCGCGACGGCGACCAGCAGCTCGAGCAGGGTCACTCCGGTCGCTCGAGCCTGCGCCACGAGGTCTTCACCGGTGCGCCGTCGACGCCGGTGGGAATGGCGGTGTCGCCGATGCGCAGGACATGCTCGGACCCGCAGCCGGGGCAGGCCGGGCCGTCGCGGGCCGGCGCGGCCAGGACGAGGGGCGGCGGCGGGGCCTCGCCGGGCAGGTCGCGCGACGCCGCGGGGGCATCGTCCACGTATGCGAGCGGCTGGCCGTCGGCGATCGCGAGCGTGTACAGGCGGGCGAGGCCGCGCGGCGGTCCGCAGGGCGCTTCGGCGGCGGGCGGGAGCGGTTGCCAGGTCGTGAAGAACAGCCGCCGCCCGAGCGTCAGCGAGCGCCCCCAGGTCTTCTCGCCCGCGCCGTGCGCGTCGAGCCGGCGACGCCAGCCGCGCGCGCCGGCCGGCGGCGGCGTGCCGTCGGTGACGTCGGCGAGGTCCTCCTCGGCGAGGGGTCCGGGGGGCGCGTCGGCGCCGAGCGGATCGAAGACGACGTAGAAGCGGTCGGCGACGGTCGCGTCGCGCGGCCGCTCCGCGAAGCCCGAGCCGAAGGCGATCGCGAGCCGGGCCGAGGCGCCGTCGCGCAGGTAGACGACGTCCGGCGTCCAGTGGAACCGGCGGGCATCGGCCGCGCCGGTGGCGCCGCCGGCGAGGCCCAGCCGCGCGAGCAGGACGGCGCTGGGCGCCGTACCCGCGAAGTCGAAGCGCCACAGCCGGCCGGCGACGTCGAGCGCGTAGATGCGATCTGCGAGACCGTCGCCGTCCGTGTCCACTGCGCGCGGGCTCGCGGCGAAGCTCGCCGTCAACCCGGGATCGACCAGGTCGACGCCGGCGCCATCCCGCGCAGCCGCCTGCCAGAGGACTTCGCCGCTGCCGACCGACACGATGGCGAGCCGTCCGCCGACGGCGTCGGCCGCCGCGCCGCGGGCGCGCTGCAGCGGGTCGTAGCCGCCGGTCAAGACCGCGACCCGCAGGTCGCCGCCCTGGCGCGCGGCATCGATCCGCATGCGCGCTGCCAGCGGCGGCGAAAGCGTCTCGCCGAGCGCGGGCCAGCCTGTCGTGTCGATCGACCAGGAGACGCGCGGCCGATCCGGGCGCGTGACGTCGAGCGCGGCGTAGCCGCGCGCGCCGCCGCCCATCGCGAGCAGAAGCGAGGCGCGCTCGCCGGCCGTGGCGTCGACCGCGCCGTCGCCGTCGAGGTCGAGGAACGAGGCGCGCAGCGCGCCGGGCCGGCCGGACCGCACCCGCGTCTCGGCCGTATCCGCGAGGCGACGCAGGCCGGCGAGGCCGGCGGCTGGCAGGAAGACCCAGCGCTCGCGGCCGGTCTCGCCGTCGAGCGCGTGCACGAGCCCGTCGCCGGTGGCGACGAACACGCGCCGCTCGACGGGCTCGCCCGCGTAGCGCAGGACCACGGGCGGCTCGACGCCCGGGTCGCCGAACGCCAGGCGCGCTTCGCTGCGGTCGCCGTCACCGTCCTCGTCCAGCGCGTCGCCGCCCTCGACCCAGGCCGCGAGGTCGGCGAGGGTGGCGGGATCGTGCGAGGACAGCCCGAGGGGCACGCGGCCGAGCGCGCTCACGGCATCGTCGACCGCGGCGGCGGTTGCGCCGAGATCGGCCGTCGACAGGTCGGTGACGACGTTGCGCCCGGGCGGCGATGGCAGGCGCGCGCCCGCGTCGAACAGCGCGCGGCCTTCGGGCCCGACGAGGCGCTCGACCGTGCCCGGCCAGCGGGGCCTGGCCTGCGGCCGGCCGACGCTTTCGAAGCGATCGGGTTCGCCGGCCGCGCTCGATGACAGGGCTGGCGCCGAACGGCGGCCGTGGGCCGGCTCGCCCGCGTCGCGCTGCAGCGCGTGCGCGATGAGCATCACCAGCGCCAGCGGATCGCCGAGGTCGAGGAGAGGCGTGCCGGTCGCGCGGGCCGCGGCGACGAGTCCGGCATCCGCGCCCGGCGCGGCGACGATCCAGGCCGGCGCCCGCTGTGCGCCGGGCAAGTCCGCGACCAGGTCGCCGCCCGAGAGCCGGCCGAGCGGGTCCTCGAGGCAGCGGCCGTCGGCGCAGGCCGCCGCGGTGGCCGGGGCGAGCAGCGCCGCCGAGACGGCGCGGCAGGCGTGGGAGAAGGCGCGTGGATCGGCCGACAGCCAGTCGGCCAGCGCGCCGGCCGCCGGTCCGTCCTCGGTGGCGGCGACCGGAGCCGCGAGGGCCTCCCGCAGGCTCGCCGCGGCTGGCAGTGGCGTCGGCGCCAGGCGCAGCGCCACGCCGCCCGCCGAGGGGCGCAGCAGCGCCAGGTCGAGACCCTCGCCCGCGCCGGCCGCCGCGACGAGCGCGCGCTCGAGCGCCTGCGGCGCCTGCAGGCGCTCGCTCCGGCTCGCGCCGGCGAGGTAGTTGAGGTAGTTGCCCGCAAAGAAGACGTAGGCGTCCGACAGCGGCGGCGCGTCCCAGTCGATCTCGTCGCGCGGGTCGGCGCTCCACGGACCGGCACTGCCCTGGGCCGCGAACCACGCGCCCCGGCTCGCGCCGTGCCGGCCGCCATCGGCGCGGCACTCGACCGGCGCGTCGGCGCCGGCCCGCAGCTCGCGCCAGCCGCCGCCGCCCGGGGCGTCCTGCCACTGCGCCGCGCGCGAGGCGACGAAGACGCCCTGCGACTCGAGCGCGGCGCGGGCCGTCTCGCAGCGGAATCCGCGCGGCGGCGGCGCATCGAGCGGCACCGAGGGACCGCTGGCGCAGTCGGGCGCCGGCCCCGGGCCGCGGCGCCAGTACACGCGGCCGGCATCGCAGGCGGGTCCGGCCGCGAGCCGGGCCGCATAGTCGATCGACGGGTCGTAGGCGGGCGCGACCGCGAGCTCGCGCGGGCCGTGGTCGCTCGCGTTATCGAGCAGCACCAGCAGCGGACGCGCGGTCGTGGCCGCGCGCGACAGCCAGGCCTCGTCCATCGACGCGCGGGCGGGCGACGCCGCGGCGCAGGCCGCGAGCAGGAACAGGGGCAGCCTGCGTGAGACACGCGTCATCTGGCCTGCTCCAGCACGAGAAAGCCCTGCTCGACGGTCGCCGACGCGCCGCGGCGCGCGCGGCCGGTCGCCACGAGGGTGTAGTGACGGGCGACCAGTCCCTCGCCATCGTCGCCAAGGCTGGCGCCGTCGGCCCAGGGGGCGGCGCGTCCCGGGGCATCGGCGCCGAGACGCGCGCCGGCGGTGACCTCGGGCGGCAAGTCAGGCCAGGCGCGCTGTTCGGGAAGGTCGCCCGCGGTCGGCCAGGCAGCGAGCACGCGCTCGATGGCGGCTTCGGCCGCCTGCTGCGCCAGCGCGGACTCGGCCTCCTGCGCGGCGGCGGCCAGCGAGGAGAGTGCCGCCGCCGCTGCGGACAAGGCGAGCAGCGCGAAGGCCACCAGCAGGAGGCTCATCGTGGCGAGCGCCGAGCCGCGGGATGGCCGGCCCCGCGTCACGGCCTCGTCTCCCCGTTGCGCAGCGCGACCGTGCGCGTCACGACGAGCCGCCGCAGCCGCGAGCGCTCGACGGGCCAGCTGCGGTTCGCGTAGGCGAGGGCCGGTTGCAGGAGCTCGCGCGGCTCCGGCCGGTCGCTGCGCATGAGCAGCCAGAGACGGACGGCGCTCACGGCGGCGCCCGCGGGCAGGGCCGAGGGGTCGACGAAGCGCGTGCCGCCCGCGCTCGACGCGGCGAGGCCGTACTCCACCTGCAGGTCCGCCACGCCGGGCAGCAGTTCCTCGTCCTCGAACGCCGGCCGCGTCCCGCCGACCAGGCGCTTGCGCCGCAGCGAGGGCAGGCCGGCGCGGCCGCTCGAGTCGGCGCCGACGTAGTAGACGCTCGCCTGGACCGCGCTCATCCGGCTCGAGGCCCCGAGCTGGCGGCTGCCGTCCGCGACCAGCCGGGCCGCGCGACGCGTGGATTCGAGCAGCAGCCGGCCGCCGGCGGGGGCGAGCGCGTCGCCGCCGGCGTGGCGAACGACCAGGGTGTCCGCGCCGGCCGCGGTCCGGCCGCCCGGGCCCGGCGGGCAGCCGAGGGCGACGCCTGGCGCCGCGGCGTAGCGCCCGTCCGCCGCCGCCAGCGGATGCGCGAGGTCGAGGGCGAGCGCAGCGCCGCAGCGGCCGGCGACGGCCAGCGCGGCGGGCTCCGGCGTGCCGAGCGGCTGTGCGCCCTCCACCGGCGTGCCGGGCGGCGCGAGGCCGAGGTGTCCGGCGAGTCGCAGGTCTGCGGCGAGGATCGCGAGCGCCGCGCGGGCGTTGTCCTGCAGCTCTGCCTGCACCTCGGCCGTCGTCCATGCGGCCCGTGTCGCCGCGAGCAGCGACAGCGCGCCGGCGAAGGCGATCAGCATGAGCGCGGCCGCCACCATCAGCTCGATCATCGAGATGCCGCGGGCCTGCTTCATGGGCCCGCCGCCAGGACGATTCGCGCCGGCTCGAGGCCACCGTCCGGCCAGCGGATCTCGATCCGGTACGAGGGATGTTCCGCGGCCGGCACCCGTACCTGCAGGCGCGCCGGCGAGGGCAGCGCGCGCCGGATCACGGCCTCGGCATCCGCGAGCGCGGCCGCAGCCGACGTCTCGGCGGCGCAGCTCGGCGCGTGGTCCGCGCAGGCCACCGCGGGCGTCACGCCGGTGACCGACAGCAGCGCGCGGCCGTCGGGCCGCGCGGCCAGCCGCAGCTCCTCGGCCAGCGACTCGGCCGTGCGAACCGCCGCCGCCCGGTCGGCGGCCACGCGCTCGTGGCGAAGCGCCTGCAGCACCGCGGAGGCGGCGCCGAGCAGCCCGACCGCCAGCAGCACCATCGCGACCAGCGACTCCGCCAGCGTGTAGCCTCGCCCCCGCCTCACGTGCCGCCACCTCCGCGGCAGTCGAGAGGCTCGCCGGCGGCGCCTTGGTCGCTGAGCCGCACGCGGCCGGTTCGGCTGACGATGAGGGCGCGCGCCGCGCGCGCGCCGCGATCGTCGCAGACGGTGAGGGTGGCGGTGCTGGCGGCGGGCGAGAGCGGGGCGAACTCGACGAAGCCGCGGTTGGCGCGGACCGATTGCCGGCCACCGCCGCCCGGCAGGGCGACCACGCGTCGCAAGGCCTCGTCGTCGGCGCCGGCGGACCGCTGCAGCAGCTCGGGGCCCCACTGCGTCGCTGCGGAACAGGACCGGCCGTCGCGGGTCGGGCAGAGGCGGACGCTGCGGCCGCTCGCGGCGGCCGCGCCGCGCGCATGCTGCAGCGCGTGGTACAGCGTGGCGAGCGTCGCGGCCCGGCGCAGGTCGCGCAGCATCTCGCCGAAGGAGGGCGTGGCGAGCGTGGCGAGGATCGCCAGCAGCGCGACCACGACCATCAGCTCGACGAGGGTGAGTCCGCGCGACCGGCGCATTCGACGGGTCCTCCTTGACCCCGGGGCCAGACTGACACGCCGCGGCGGGCGCCGGTCGCCGGTTAACGCGCGCGTTTGCGGCATTTGTCGCATCGCGGGACGAGGCCGCGAGGGCGGGCCGGCCGGCATGGCGCGCGCCGTTGCCCGCGAACGGCGGCTTGCCTATACTTCGCGCCCCCGTGCCGGTGTAGCTCAGTTGGTAGAGCAGTCGCTTCGTAAGCGAGAGGTCGGGGGTTCAAGTCCCTCCACCGGCACCAATCGACCCGCTGTTGGGCGGCGAAAAACCGGCCAGCGCCCCGCAGAAGTGCCGTGAAATCCAGAGCCTGAGCGTCCGCGCTCCGGACTCGCGGCCGCGCGCGACCGGCAGCTGCGGTTGGCCATACGCGCCCGCAGCAAGTATGCTGGTCCCCAGAGCAACAACGCCGGGGCGTCCGGGAGCTCGAGAGGCGGCAACGGATCGCTTGGGGGCGGGCGTCGGGACGCCGGCCGGCGACGGAGGCCGCCTTGCCAGCCATGCATGCGAACGCGGGTCCCACGGGCCCGCTCACCGACCACGACATCTACCTGTTCCGCGAGGGGTCGCACTTCGCGCTCCACCGGAAGATGGGCGCGGTGCCCATGCGGCGCGGCGGAGAGGCCGGAACGCACTTCTCGGTGTGGGCGCCGAACGCCTCGGCGGTCTCGGTGATCGGCGACTTCAACGGCTGGAACCGCGACGCCGCGCCGCTCGAGCCGCGCGGCGACAGCAGCGGCATCTGGCAAGGCTTCCTGCCGGGCGTGGGCAAGGGGGCGCTCTACAAGTTCCACGTCCGCTCGAAGGACGGCCAGCACGGCGTCGACAAGGCCGACCCGTTCGCGCGCGCCGCCGAGATCGCGCCTTCCACCGCGTCGCGCGTGTGGCGCGACGACTACGCCTGGGGCGACGGCGAGTGGATGGCCTCGCGCGGGTCGCGCAACGCGCTCGCCGCGCCGATGTCGGTCTACGAGCTGCACGCAGGCTCCTGGCGCCGCCCCCCGGTGGATCGCAGCCGGCCGCCGACCTACCTCGAGCTCGCCGAATGGCTGCCGGACTACGTGGCGGAGCTCGGCTTCACGCACGTCGAGCTGATGCCGATCATGGAGCACCCGTTCTACGGGTCCTGGGGCTACCAGGGCACCGGCTACTTCGCCGCGACGTCGCGCTACGGCACGCCCGACGAGCTCAAGGCGCTGGTCGACGCGCTGCACAGGCGCGGCATCGGCGTGATCCTCGACTGGGTGCCCTCGCACTTCGCCAACGATCCGCACGGGCTCGCCGCATTCGACGGCACCTGCCTGTTCGAGCACGAGGACCGCCGGCAGGGCTTCCACCCGGAGTGGAACAGCTTCATCTTCAACTACTCGCGCAACGAGGTGCGCTGCTTCCTCGGCAGCAGCGCCCTGTTCTGGCTCGAGGAGTTCCACGCCGACGGGCTGCGGGTGGACGCGGTCGCCTCGATGCTCTACCTCGACTACGCGCGCAAGGCCGGCGAGTGGATCCCGAACGAGCACGGCGGGCGGGAGAACCTCGGCGCCATCGGCTTCCTGCGCCAGCTGAGCGAGGCCGTCTATCGCGACCACCCGGACACGCAGCTGATCGCGGAGGAGTCCACCGCCTGGCCGATGGTGTCGCGGCCGACCTACCTCGGCGGGCTCGGCTTCGGCATGAAGTGGAACATGGGCTGGATGCACGACACGCTCGAATACTTCAAGCACGACCCGGTGCACCGCAAGTACCACCACGACCAGCTGACCTTCAGTTTGTGGTACGCCTTCACCGAGAACTTCATGCTGCCGCTCTCGCACGACGAGGTCGTGCACGGCAAGGGATCGCTGATCCGCAAGATGCCGGGCGATGACTGGCAGCGCTTCGCGAACCTCCGGGCGCTGTTCGGCTACATGTGGTCCCACCCCGGCAAGAAGCTCCTGTTCATGGGCGG
The DNA here is from genome assembly GCA_964406445.1 of uncultured Steroidobacteraceae bacterium. Taxonomy (GTDB): domain Bacteria; phylum Pseudomonadota; class Gammaproteobacteria; order Steroidobacterales; family Steroidobacteraceae; genus SG8-30. The sequence continues at coordinate 60,169 of CAYORU010000008.1, read as the reverse complement.
AGAAATCGGCCAGTGGGGCGAGTGGAACCACGATCGCGAGCTCGACTGGCACCTGCTCGACTACCCGCCGCACGCCGGCCTGCGCCGCTGGATCGGCGACCTCAACCGCGCGTACCGCGAGGAGCCCGCGCTGTTCGAGTGCGACTTCGAGACGCGCGGCTTCGAGTGGGTCGACAACGGCAACCACGAGATGAGCGTGTTCGCCTACCTGCGCTGGGACGCCGCGAGGTCGCGCCCGGTGCTGGTTGTCTGCAACCTCACGCCGGTGCCGCGCCACAACTACCTCTGCGGAGTGCCGCTGCCGGGCCGCTGGAGCGAGCGCCTCAACAGCGACGCGACGATCTACGGCGGCAGCGGCCAGGGCAACCTCGGCGGCGTGGACTCGGCGCCGGTGCCCGCGCACGGCCGCTTCCACTCGCTGAACCTGACCCTGCCGCCGCTCGGCTGCGTGGTCTTCACCTGCGATGCGGCGGCGCCGGGGGTGGGAGGCGGGCGGTGAGCGCGCGCGTTGGCGCGCCGGCCGTCGATCCCGGCGACACCCGCCGCCGCGCGATCGTCGAGGGCGTCGAGCCCTGCGTCGACGGCGGGCAGTTCGCGGTCAAGCGCGTGGTGGGCGAGGAACTCGTCGTCGAGGCGGACTGCTTCACGGACGGGCACGACGCGCTGCGCTGCGTGCTGCAGTACCGCCGCGAGTCCGATCCGGCGTGGTCCGAGGTCGAGATGCGGCCGCTCGGCAACGACCGCTGGCGCGCCGCCTTCCGCGTGGACAGCGCCGGCGACTGGCGCTATGCGGTGCTGGCCTGGGTGGACCCGTTCCTCAGCTGGCAGGGCGAGCTCGCGCGGCGGCGCGACCCGGCGGACCTGCGGGTCGCGCTCGCGGTGGGCGAGGCGCTGCTCGAGCGGCTCGCCGCCGGCTCGCGCGACGCCGGCGAGGCCGGGGCGCTGCGGAAGGCGGCGGCGCGGTTCCGCGAGCGGCCCGATGATCCCGCAACGGTGGAAATCGCGCTCTCGGCCGAGCTGCGCTCGGCCGCCGCACGCGCGAGCGACCGAAGCCACGCCACCCGCTCGCCGGTCGACTACCGCCTGCAAGTCGATGCGCGCCGCGCCGGCTTCAGCGCCTGGTACGAATGCTTCCCGCGCTCCTTCGGCCGCGATGGCCGCCACGGCACGCTCGCGGACTGCCGGCGCATGGTCGACTACGCGGCGGGCCTCGGCTTCGACGTGCTGTACCTGCCGCCGATCCACCCGATCGGCGACACCAAGCGCAAGGGCCCGAACAACGCGCTCGTCGCCGGCCCGGACGATCCCGGCAGCCCCTGGGCGATCGGCGCGGCGACCGGCGGGCACAAGGCGGTGCATCCCGGGCTCGGCACCGTCGGGGACCTGCGCGACCTCGTGGCCTACGCGAGGACGAAGGGCGTCGAGATCGCGCTCGACATCGCCTTCCAGTGCGCCCCGGACCATCCCTACGCGAAGGAACACCCGGAGTGGTTCCGCCATCGCCCGGACGGCAGCATCCAGTACGCCGAGAACCCGCCGAAGAAGTACCAGGACATCTATCCCTTCGACTTCGAGACCGAGGCCTGGCGCGCGCTTCGCGACGAGCTGACCAGCATCGTGCAGTTCTGGGTCGACCAGGGCGTGACCGTGTTCCGGGTCGACAACCCGCACACCAAGCCATTCCCGCTGTGGGAGCACCTGATCCGCGAAATCCGCGCCAGGCAGCCGGAGGTCGTGTTCCTGGCGGAGGCCTTCACGCGCCCGCGGGTCATGCAGCGGCTGGCGAAGCTCGGGTACTCGCAGTCCTACACCTACTTCGCCTGGCGCAACACCAAGTGGGAGCTCGAGAGCTATTTCAGGGAGCTGACCCGGCCGCCGCTGTCCGAGTACTTCCGCCCGAACGTCTGGCCGAACACGCCCGACATCCTCACCGAGTACCTGCAGCACGGCGGCCGGCCCGCGTTCACCGCACGCCTCGTCCTCGCCGCGACGCTGTCCTCTACCTACGGCGTCTACGGCCCCGCGTTCGAGCTCTGCGAGGCGGCCCCGCGGGAGCCCGGCAGCGAGGAATACCTCGACTCCGAGAAGTACCAGCTGCGCCGCTGGGATCTCGACCGCGCCGACAGCCTCGCCCCGCTGATGGGGCACCTCAACGCGATCCGCCGCGAGAACCCGGCGCTGCACGACAACCGCAGCCTGCGCTTCCACGCGGTCGACAACGAGGCGCTGATCGCCTACAGCAAGTCGAGCGCCGATGGCGCCAACCTGCTGGTGATGGTCGTCAACCTCGACCCGCACCACCGGCAGTCCGGCTGGCTCGACCTGCCGCTCGAGGAACTCGGCATCGACCCGACCCGGCCCTTCCTCGCGGAGGACCTGCTGACGCGCGCCTCGTACCACTGGACCGGGCCGCGAAACTACGTGGAGCTGTCGCCCGAGGGAGCGATGGCCCACGTGTTCCGCATCCGGCGCAGGCTGAAGAGCGAGCGCGACTTCGACTACTACATGTGAGCTGAGGCTAGTGACACAGACGATCCCCTCCGGACAGGCGCAGTGGTACCGCGACGCGGTGATCTACCAGCTGCACGTCAAGGCGTTCAAGGACGGCAACGGCGACGGCGTCGGCGACTTCGCCGGGCTGCGCCAGCAGCTCGACTACGTGCAGGACCTCGGCGTGAACACGCTGTGGCTGCTGCCGTTCTACCCCTCGCCGCAGCGCGACGACGGCTACGACATCGCCGACTACCGCAGCATCAACCCGGCCTACGGCTCGATGCGCGACTTCCGGCAGTTCGTGCGCGAGGCGCACCGGCGCGGGCTGCGCGTGGTCACCGAGCTCGTGATCAACCACACCTCGGACCAGCACCCGTGGTTCCAGAAGGCCCGCCGCGCGCCGCCCGGCTCGGCGGCCCGCGACATGTACGTCTGGAGCGACACCGACAAGGCCCTCGCCGGGACCCGGATCATCTTCTCCGACACGGAATCCTCGAACTGGGCCTGGGACCCGGTGGCCAACGCCTATTACTGGCACCGCTTCTTCTCGCACCAGCCCGACCTCAACCACAACAACCCGCGGGTCGTGAAGGAAGTGGCGCGGATCATGCGCTACTGGCTCGACATGGGCGTCGACGGCTTCCGGCTCGACGCGATCCCGTACCTGTGCGTGCGCGAGGGCACCAGCAACGAGAACCTCCCGGAGACGCACGCGGTGATCCGCGAGCTTCGCAAGGTCGTCGATGACCACTACGACGGCCGGATGCTGCTCGCCGAGGCCAACCAGTGGCCGGAGGACGTGCGCGAGTACTTCGGCGACGGCGACGAGTGCCACATGGCCTACCACTTCCCGCTGATGCCGCGGATGTACATGGCGCTCGCGCTGGAGGACCGCTATCCGATCGTCGAGATCATGGAGCAGACGCCCGCCATCCCGGACGGCTGCCAGTGGGCGATCTTCCTGCGAAACCACGACGAGCTGACGCTCGAGATGGTCACCGACCGCGAGCGCGACTACATGTACCGCATGTACGCGGCCGAGCCGCGCATGCGGGTCAACGTCGGCATCCGGCGCCGGCTCGCGCCGCTGCTCGACAACGACCTCGACAAGGTGCGGCTGATGAACAGCCTGCTGCTGTCCATGCCGGGCACGCCGATCGTCTACTACGGCGACGAGATCGGCATGGGCGACAACATCTTCCTCGGCGACCGCAACGGCGTGCGCACGCCGATGCAGTGGACGCCGGACCGCAACGGCGGCTTCTCCGCGGCCGACCCGCAGCGGCTCTACCTGCCCCCGATCATGGATCCGGTGTACGGCTACCAGGCCGTGAACGTCGAGTCGCAGCTGCGCGACCGCTCCTCCCTCCTGCACTGGATGCGGCGCATGCTCGCCGTGCGGCGCCGGCACGCGGCCTTCGGCCGCGGCAGCCTCGAATTCGTGCGCCCTGGCAACCGCAAGGTCCTCGCCTACCTGCGCCGCCACGAGGGCGAGGACATCCTCTGCGTCGCGAACCTGTCGCGATCCGCCCAGGCGGTGGAGCTGGATCTCTCGGCCTTCGCGGGCCGCGTGCCGCTCGAGCTGCCGAGCCAGCAGTCGTTCCCGCCGATCGGCGCGCTGCCCTACATGCTCACGCTGCCCGGCTACGCGCATTACTGGTTCGAGCTGTCGACGACGGCCGAGCCGCCGGCCTGGCACCAGGAGTTCTCGCTCGAGCACGAGCTGCCGGTGCTGGTGCTGACGCGGGGCATGGACACGCTGCGGGCGGCCTTCTCGGGCGACGACGCCGGCGAGATCGACCGCCGCGCGCTCGCCCTGCTGGAACGCGAGGCGCTGCCCGCGTTCCTCTCCACCCGCCGCTGGTTTGCCGGCAAGTCGGCGCGCCTCGCTCGCGCCAGGCTGACCGGCTCCATCGACTGGCGGACGACACGCGGGCGCTGGCTGCTGGCCACCGTCGCGGCCGAACTGGACGACGGCACGGTGCAGCGCTACTTCCTGCCGCTGTCGCTGATCTGGGAGGGCAGCGAGGCCGAGGCCGAATCGGGCAACGCCGGCATCGTGGCCAAGGTCCGGCAGCGCGCCCAGGCCGGCGTGCTGGTGGATGCCTTCGAAGACGCGGCCTTCTGCCGTTCGCTGGCGGAGGCGGTGCGCGCCGAGGCGCGGCTCGAGGGCGACGGCCAGCGCCTCGAGTTCTCCTGCACCGCGGCCGGCCGCGAGCGCCTCGACCCGCCGCTCGACGGGCTGCCCCGCACCACCACGGAAGGCCACAGCAACACCGGCGTGCTGCTCGGCGACCAGCTGTTCATCAAGGGCTACCGGCTGATGCGCGAGGGCATCAGCGTAGAGACGGAGATGAGCCGCTACCTGAGCGAGACGGCCGGCTACCCGCACGTGGCGCCGTTCGTCGGCAGCTTCGCGCTGCACGAGTCGGACGGGAAGCCGGTGCCGCTCGGCGCGGTGCAGGGATTCGTCCGCAACCAGGGCGACGCCTGGGGCTACACGCTCGAGGCGCTGGACCGCTGGCGCGAGCGCCTCGGCGACGGCGAGACCGGGGAGTCCGTGGAGCAGCTCGGGCTGCACCGCGCGCGCATGGGCCAGCTCGGGCGCAGGATCGGCGAGCTGCACAAGGCGCTCGCGTCGCCGACCGACGATCCGGCGTTCGCGCCCGAGCCGATCCGCGACCTGGACCTGGAGAAGTGGTCGCGCTCGGCGCAATCCGAGCTGCAGTCCACGCTCGCGCGCCTGAAGAAGCTGCGCGGCTCGCTGTCGGCGGGCGACCGTGCGCTGGCGGACGCGGTGCTCGGCGCGCGCAAGTCGCTCGATGCCCGACTCGCGCCGCCTGCGGCCGCGGCGCTCGCCGCCACCCGCACGCGCCATCACGGCGACCTGCACCTCGGGCAGGTGCTGCTGGTGCGCGACGACTTCATGGTCATCGACTTCGAGGGCGAGCCGGCGCGATCGGTGGCCGAACGCCGCCGCAAGCACTCGCCGCTGCGCGACGTCGCCGGCATGCTGCGTTCCTTCGCGTACGCGGCGGGCGCGGCCCGGCAGCGCGCGCAGGCGGGCCCGGGCGGCCGGGCCGAGGCCCTCGAAGAGGCGCTCGAAGCGTGGTGTGCGGAGGTGAGCGAGGCCTTCCTCGACGGCTACCTGGAGGGCGTCGCCGGTGCGAGCTCCTGGCCGAAGAGCCTGCGCGCGGCGCAGCGTCTGCTCGACCTGTTCGTGGTCGAGAAGGCCCTCTACGAGGTGCGCTACGAGCTCGACAACCGCCCGGACTGGGTGGGCATCCCGCTGGCCGGCCTGCTGCGGCCGGCGCCCGCGCTCGGCGGGCCGCGCGATTGAGCGGCCCGATCCAGTCCGTCTGGCCCGGCGATCCGTACCCGCAAGGCGCGACCTGGGACGGCGAGGGCGTGAACTTCTCGCTGTTCTCGAGCCACGCGGAGCGGGTCGAGCTGTGCATCTTCGATGCGCGTGGCCGCCGCGAGCTGCAGCGCATCACGATGCCGGAGCAGACCGACCAGGTCTGGCACGCCTACCTGCCGCAGGCGCGCCCGGGCCTGCTCTACGGGTACCGCGTGCACGGGCCCCACAAGCCGGAGGCGGGGCACCGCTTCAACGCCCACAAGCTGCTGCTCGATCCCTACGCCAAGGCGATGGTCGGCCGGCTGCAGTGGAGCGACGCGCACTTCGGCTACCGCATCGGCAGCCCGCGCGCGGACCTGTCCTTCGACCGCCGCGACAACGCCTCGGGCATGCCCAAGTGCCAGGTCATCGACTCGGCCTTCACCTGGGGCGACGACCGGCCGCCGCGCACGCCCTGGCAGGATACGGTGATCTACGAGACGCACGTTCGCGGCTTCACGATGCGCCACCCGGACGTGCCGCCCGAGCTGCGCGGCACCTACGGCGGGCTGTGCACCGCGCCGGTGATCGAGCACCTGCGCCGCCTCGGCGTGACCGCCGTCGAGCTCATGCCGGTGCACGCCTTCGTGCACGACCGCGGCCTCGTCGAGCGGGGCCTGCGCAACTACTGGGGCTACAACAGCATCGGCTTCTTCGCGCCCGAGCAGGAGTACGCCGCCGGCGCCCAGGCGGAGCGCGAGTTCAAGACGATGGTGAAGACCCTGCACTCGGCGGGCATCGAGGTCATCCTCGACGTGGTCTACAACCACACCGCCGAGGGCAACCACCTCGGCCCGACCCTGTGCTTCCGCGGCATCGACAACGCGGCCTACTACCGCCTGGTCCCGGGCCAGGAGCGGTACTACATGGACTTCACCGGCTGCGGCAACACGCTCAACATGCGCCACCCGCGCGCGCTGCAGCTGATCATGGACAGCCTGCGCTACTGGGTGCTCGAGATGCACGTGGACGGCTTCCGCTTCGACCTCGCGGCGGCGCTCGCACGCGAGCTGCACGAGGTCGACAAGCTCGGCGCGTTCTTCGACATCATCTGCCAGGACCCGGTGCTGTCGCGGGTCAAGCTGATCGCGGAGCCCTGGGACCTCGGCGAGGACGGCTACCACGTGGGTGGCTTCCCGACCGGCTGGACCGAGTGGAACGGCCGCTACCGCGACGCGGTCCGCGCCTACTGGAAGGGCGACGGCGGGCTGATCGGCGAGTTCGCCTACCGGCTGTCCGGCTCCTCGGACCTCTACGACCACAGCGGCCGGCGCCCGTCGGCCTCCATCAATTTCGTCACCGCGCACGACGGGTTCACGCTCGAGGACCTGGTCTCGTACAACGACAAGCACAACGAGGCCAACGGCGAGGACAACCGCGACGGCCACGACCACAACCTGTCGTGGAACTGCGGCGCCGAGGGCCCGACCGACGACCCCGCGGTGCTTGCGCTGCGCGCGCGCCAGAAGCGCAACCTGCTCGCCACGCTGCTGCTCTCGCAGGGGGTGCCGATGCTGCTGGCCGGCGACGAGCTCGGGCGGACCCAGCTCGGCAACAACAACGCGTACTGCCAGGACAACGAGGTCTCCTGGGTCGACTGGGATCCCGCGCACATCGACCGGGAGTTCCTCGAGTTCGCGCGCCGCGCCATCCAGCTGCGCGCGACGCACCCGGTGTTCCGGCGCCGCCGGTTCTTCCAGGGCCGGCCGATCCGGGGCGCCGGCGTGAAGGACATCATGTGGCTCACGCCCGCCGGCAAGGAGATGAACGACGACCAGTGGCAGCACGCGGCGGCGCGCTGCCTCGGCATGTACATCGCCGGCAGCGCGAACGACGGGCGCGACCGGCGGGGCCTGGCGCAGGCGGGGCGCAGCGCGCTGCTGCTCATCAACGCGCACCACGAGGCCGTCGACTTCCAGCTGCCGTCGTTCCTGCCGGAGCGCCGCTGGCAGGTCGAGCTCGACACCGGTCTCGCGGACGGCGGCGCCGGCCGCCCGGCGGCGAGCGCGGGCGCGGCGCAGCGCCTCGAGGGACGTTCGCTCGCACTCCTGGTCGAGTCGGCGTGAGATCCGCCCACGACATGCCCTTCGGCGCGAGCCTGCTCGAGGACGGGCGCTGCCGCTTCGCGCTCTGGGCGCCTTCGGCGGTGCGGGTCGACCTGCTGCTGGAGGAGGGTGCCGGCGCCGGGACGCGGCCGATGCGGCGCGACGACGACGGGCGCTGGGTGCTCGAGGCGCCGGCACTGGCAGGCACCCGTTACCGCTTCCGAATCGACGGCTCGCTCACCGTCCCGGACCCTGCCTCGCGCCGACAGCCCAAGGGCGTCCACGGCGCGAGCGAGGTCGTCGATCCGCGCGCCTACGAGTGGCGCGACCGCGGCTGGAAAGGGCGGCCTTGGCACGAGGCGGTGGTCTACGAGCTGCACGTCGGGGCATTCAGCCGCCCGGGCACCTTCGCCGCGGTCGAGGCCCGGCTCGATGCGCTCGCCGGGCTCGGCGTCACCGCGCTCGAGCTGATGCCCGTGAACGACTTTCCCGGGCGCCGCGGCTGGGGCTACGACGGCGTGCTGCCCTTCGCGCCGAAGGCGCGCTACGGCAGGCCCGGGGACCTCAAGCGGCTGGTGGACGCCGCCCACGCGCGCGGCCTGATGGTGCTGCTCGACGTGGTCTACAACCACTTCGGTCCCGACGGCAACTACCTGCACGCCTATGCCCGCGAGTTCTTCACGGACCGCCACCGCACGCCTTGGGGCGAGGCGATCAACCTGGACGGCCCGCAGAGCGCCGCGGTGCGCGAGTTCTTCATCCACAACGCGCTGTACTGGCTCGAGGAGTTCCACCTGGACGGGCTGCGGGTCGACGCCGTGCACGCGCTGCACGACGACTCGCGCCCGGACTTCGTCGAGGAACTCGCGGCGCGGATCGCGGCCGGACCGGGCCGCGGGCGCGAGGTGCACCTGGTGCTCGAGAACCACGACAACGAGAGCCGCTACCTGTCGGGTGCGTCAGTGCGCGGCGCGCAGGCCTCGGCGCAGTGGAACGACGACTTCCACCACGCCCTGCACGTCATCGTGACGGGCGAGACCGACGGCTACTACGCCGATTTCGCCGACGACCCGGTCGGCCGGCTCGGGCGCTGCCTCGCCGAGGGATTCGCCTTCCAGGGCGAGGCTTCGCCGTTCGGGGGCGGGCAGCCGCGCGGCGAGCCGAGCACCGGGCTGCCGCCGACCGCCTTCGTGTCGTTCCTGCAGAACCACGACCAGGTGGGCAACCGGGCCTTCGGCGAGCGCCTCGTCGCGCTCGCCCCCGAGCCTGCGCTGCGGGCGGCCGCCGCGATCCTCCTGCTCTCGCCGCAGGTGCCGATGCTGTTCATGGGCGAGGAGTTCGCGGCGGGCACGCCGTTCCTGTACTTCTGCGACTTCGGCGAGGGGCTCGCTGCTGCCGTGCGCGACGGCCGGCGCCGCGAGTTCGGCCGCTTCGCGCGCTTCGCCGATCCGGCCAGCCGCGAGGCGATTCCCGACCCGAACGCGGCGGCCACCTTCGCGGCGAGCCGGCTGCGCCACTCCGAGGGGCGAAGAGGCGCGCACCGCCGCGCCTCGCGGCTGCACCGCGAGCTGCTCGCGCTTCGGCACGAGCGTATCGTGCCGCTGATCCCCCGCATCCTGGCCGGGGGGTCGTCGCGGGAGACGCGCGGGCGTGGCCTGCGGGTGCGCTGGCCGCTCGACGACGGCCGCGCGCTGACGCTTGCCGCGCAGCTGGACGCGCAGCGCGGGGAGCTGGCCACCGACGCTTCCGGGGAGATCCTCTACGACTCGCATCCCGAGCGGGAAGCGGCGGCGCTCGGGCCCTGGCAGGTCGTCGTCGCGCTGGAGGGGCGCGCGGCGGGCCGGCCATGAGCGCCGCGCCGCTGCGGGCCACCTACCGGCTGCAGCTGCAGCCGGGCTTCGGCTTCGAGGCGGCCGCCGGCGCCGTACCCGCGCTCGCGGAACTCGGCATCAGCCACCTTTATCTCTCGCCCTGCTTCGCCGCGCGCCACGGCTCGACGCACGGCTACGACGTGGTGGACTACGGGCGCTTCTCGCCGGCGCTCGGCAGCTTCGGGCAATTCGAGGCGCTGGTCGCGTGCCTGCGCACGCACGGCATGGGCCTGATCCTCGACCTCGTGCCGAACCACATGGGCGTGATGGGATCGGAGAACCGCTGGTGGCTCGACCTGATGGAGCACGGCCGCGCCTCGGCCCATGCCGACTACTTCGACGTCGACTGGACCCCGCTGCGGCAGTCGCTGCACGGACGCGTGCTGGTCCCGGTGCTGGGCGGGCCTTTCGGCGACATCCTCGAGTCCGGGGACCTGCGGCTCGCGCTCGCCGCGGACGCGGGCGGCTTGAGATTCGAGTACCACGAGCACCTGTTCCCGCTCGACCCGGCCGACTACGGCACGGTGCTCGGCGCCACCGGCGATGCCGGTCTCGCCGCACTCGGGGCGCGCTTCGCGGCGCTGCCTTCGCGCGACGAGGAGGACCCGGCCGCGCGCGCCGAGCGGCGCACGGCTGCCGCGGCGCTCAAGACGCGGCTCGCGGCGCTGTGCGCCGAGCCGCAGCTGCGCGCGGCGGTCGAGCAGGCGGTTGGCGCGCTGAACGGAGCGCCCGGCGATCCCGGGAGCTTCGATGCGCTCGAGTCGTTGCTCGCCCGCCAGGCCTACCGGCTGTCGCACTGGCGCGTGGCGAGCGACGAGATCAACTACCGGCGCTTCTTCGACATCAACGACCTGGCGGCGCTGTGCGTCGAGCGCGACGATGTCTTCACGTCGGTGCACGCCTTCGTCGCGGAGCTGGCCGCGCGCGGCCTGGTCGACGGCGTGCGCATCGACCATGCCGACGGCCTGTACGACCCGGTCGCCTACCTGGCGCGGCTGCGCGACGCGCTGCCAGGCGTGAGGCACGTGTTCGTCGAGAAAATCCTCGGGCCGCACGAGCGCCTGCCGGAGGACTGGGCGGCCGACGGGACGACCGGCTACGACTTCGGCCGGCTGGTCGGCGCCTGGCTGCTGCCGCCGGAGGCGGCGGAGCCGATGAGCCGCATCTACGCCGCGTTCATCGGCTCGGACGAGGACTTCGACACGCTCGCCGTGGAGGCCAAGCGACGCGTGCTCGCAGGCCCGATGGTCAGCGAGGCGAACCTGCTCGCCGCGCGTCTCGACCGCATCGCCCGCCGCGACCGGCACACCGCCGACTTCACCCGCGAGCGGTTGAAGCGCGCGATCGTCGAGGTGATCGCCTTCTTCCCGGTCTATCGGACCTACGCCTCGAGTCGCGGCATTGCGGAAGGCGACCTCGAGCACCTGCGCTGGGCGCTGGCGCGCGCGAGGAGCCGGTCGCACGCGGAGGACACCAGCGTCTACGACTTCCTCGAGGCCGTGCTGACCCTGCGTCACTTCGCGGAGGGGCCCGAGGCGCGGCGCGCGGAGGTGCTCGAGTTCGCGATGCGCTTCCAGCAGCTGTGCGCGCCGGCGATGGCCAAGGGCGTCGAGGACACCGCCTTCTACCTCTACAACCGCTTCGCCGCGCTCAACGAGGTCGGCGGCGACCCGCGCCGCTTCGGCCTGAGCAACGGCGCGCTTCACCAGTCGAACCGCGAGCGGCGTGAGCGCCTGCCGTTCGCGATGCTGGCGACGTCCACACACGACTCGAAGCGCAGCGAGGACCTGCGGGCGCGCCTCGCCGCGCTGGCCGAGCTGCCCGATCGCTGGCGCAGGGGGTTGGTGCGCTGGAACCGGCTCAACCGGCCGCGCAAGCGCATCGTGGGCGGGCGCAGGGCCCCGAGCCGCAACGACGAGTATCTCTTCTACCAGGCGCTGCTCGGACTGTGGCCGGAGGGCCCGCGCGAGCCGGCGGCCCTGGCCGAGCGGCGCGACCGGCTGGTGGCCTACATGCAGAAGGCGGCCCGCGAGGCCAAGTGCGAGACCAGCTGGGAGCACCCCCACGAAGCCTACGAGGCGGCGCTCGGCGGCTGGATCGAGCGGCTGATGGGCCGCGGCGGCGGCCGCTTCCTCGACGACTTCGAGCCGCTGGCGCGCGACGCGGCGGCGCTCGGCGCCCAGAACAGCCTGTCGCAGACGTTGCTCAAGCTGACCTGTCCCGGCGTGCCCGACATCTACCAGGGCTGCGAGCGGGAGTACTTCGCGCTGGTGGATCCCGACAACCGCGCGCCGCTCGATCCTCGCTCGTTGTCCTCCGACAGGCCGTCCGCGAAGCTCGACCTGACGCGACGCCTGCTCGCGCTGCGCCGGCGCGAGCCGGAACTGTTCTCGACCGGGAGCTACGAGCCGCTCGCCGTGGAGGGACCGGCGCAGGACAGCCTGCTGGCCTTCGCGCGCCGGCAGGGACCGGCGGTGCTGGTGGTGATCGTGCCGCGTTTCCCGGGACGGCGTCTCGGCGTTGCGAGCGTCCCGGAGTTCTGGCGCGACACCTGGGTCGAATGGCCGGCCGGCGCGGCGCCGGAGGACTTTGCCGACGCGCTGACCGGCGCGCAGCCGCGCGTCGAGGCCGGCGAGGGCCGCCTGCGCCTGCACGCGGCGACGCTGCCCGCGGCCTTTCCCGGCGCGGCTTTCGCGGCGCCCCGCGAGGCGGCGGCGTGACCCGCCCGCCGCACTGACTCGCCGGCCGGAATCTGTCCAGTGGGGTGGACGATACGGATGTCCAGCTGGATTGACGCATGCTGGAGTCGCGGTGAGCACCGCTTCGAGGGGACGGCCGGCATGCGCATCCTGTTGATTCATCCGAACTATCATTCGGGCGGCGCGGAGATCGCCGGCAACTGGCCGCCGGCCTGGGTGGCCTACCTCGCCGGCTCGCTGAAGGCGGCGGGATACGCCGACCTGCGTTTCGTCGACGCGATGACGAACAAGCTCACGGACGAGGAGCTGCGTCAGATCATCGCCGAGGAGCGGCCGGACATCGTCGGCTGCACCGCGATCACGCCGGCCATCTACAAGGCCGAGAACATCCTGAAGATGGCCAAGGAACTGCATCCCCGGGCCGTCACCGTCCTCGGCGGCATCCACGGCACCTTCATGTACCAGCAGGTGCTGTCGGAGGCGCCCTGGATCGACGCGGTGGTGCGCGGCGAGGGCGAGGAGATCTTCACTCAGCTGGTGGATGCAGTGGCCGGCGGGCGCTGGCCCGCGGGCCGCGACGCGATCCGCGGCATCGCCTACGCCGACGGCGCGACCGTGACCGCCACGCCGGCCGCGCCGACCGTGCGCAACCTGGACGGCATCGATCCGGACTGGAGCGTGCTGGAGTGGGACAAGTACATCTACATCCCGATGGGCAAGCGGGTCGCGATCCCCAACATGGCGCGCGGCTGCCCGTTCACCTGCTCGTTCTGCTCGCAATGGAAGTTCTGGCGCGACTACCGGGTCCGTGATCCGAAGAAGGTCGTCGACGAGATCGAGCGGCTGGTGCGCGAGCACGACGTCGGCTTCTTCATCCTCGCGGACGAGGAGCCGACCATCAACCGGCGCAAGTTCGTGGCCTTCTGCGAGGAGCTGATCGCGCGCGACCTCGGCATCCAGTGGGGCATCAACACCCGCGTCACCGACATCCTGCGCGACGAGGCGCTGCTGCCGCTGTACCGCAAGGCCGGCCTGATCCACGTCTCGCTCGGCACCGAGGCCGCGGCGCAGCTGAAGCTCGACCTGTTCAACAAGGAGACGACGGTCGCGCAGAACAAGAAGGCCGTGAAGCTCCTGCGCGACGCCGGCATCGTGGTCGAGGCGCAGTTCATCGTCGGCCTCGAGAACGAGACCGCCGAGACGCTCGAGGAGACCTACCGGATGGCCCGCGACTGGGACCCGGACCTCGCCAACTGGGCGATGTACACCCCCTGGCCCTTCTCGGACCTGTTCAGGGAACTCGGCGACAAGGTCGAGGTGTTCGACTTCGAGCGCTACAACTTCGTCACGCCGATCATCAAGCCGCAGGCGATGGATCGGGCCGAGCTGCTCGACCGGGTCATGAACAACTACCGGCGCTTCTACATGAAGAAGGCCCTGTTCGCCTATCCCTGGCAGGGCACGGGGGCCCGGCGGCGCTACCTGCTGGGCTGCCTCAAGGCCTTCCTCAAGGCGGGCGTCCAGCGCCAGTTCTACGACCTCGGCCGCAACAACTACTGGGGCCCGCAGTCGAAGCGCGGCGTGAAGTTCGAGTTCGACGCCAGCCGGCGCCGGCCGGACATGGCGAAGATCGACTGGCGCCCGCGTCACGACCCGCGGTTGCGCGGCGAGGAGCAGGCCCGCGTGATGGCCTGCGGCGGCGGCGATCAGCAGCTGCCGGACGAGGAGCCCGCCGGGCTGCCCGGGCTCGCGCCCGACCGGCCGGCGGCCGAGCGAGCCCGGCCGCAAGCCTGATGCGTGCGATGACGCTCCTCACCGCCGTCCTCGCGGCGGCGGCCTCGATGGCGGGCGCCGGGGAACCTGCCTCGCTCGCCGGGGATTTCGACAATCTCGCGCAGGTGAGGGCGCTTCCCCACGGCGTGGCGCGCGAACCGACGCCCGGCCAGCCCTGGGTGGATCACCAGTTCGCCCGGTTCATTCCGTTCGCCGCGCCGGCCCTCGGCGAGCAGGTGTACTACCTCGAGTGGCGCGCGGGCGGGCCGGAGGGTCCCGTCAGCCGGCAGCGCGTCTGGGCCTTCCTGCCGCGGCGCGGGGAAGTGACTCCCATGCGCTTCTACACCCTGGCGCGCGGGGAGGACTGGGCCGCCGCCGCGGCCGATCCTGCCGCGCTAGCCGCGTTGTCCACTCAGGCACTGCTGGCCTATCCGGAGGGCTGTGAAGTGCTGTTCGCGCCGGCGAGGGATGGCGGCCTCTTGACGGGCGAGATTCCGGCGGGCGCCTGCAGCATCGTCGCGCGCCAGTCCGGCCGGCGCATGGAGATCCGCGCCCGAATCTCCCTCGAGGGCGACCGCCTCGAGTACGACGAGGCCGGCCTGCTCGAAGACGGTCGCGCGGCCTTCCGCGTGCCGCAGGGCTTCCGCTACGAGTTCCGGCGCGCGAGGTGAGCGCCGCCGGCGTTCGCCGCCGGCGGTGCCCCCGTGCCGGTCACTGGGTCTGCAGCTGCCGGATGAGCTGGGTCCCGAGCACCTTGCGCAGCGCCTCGCGGTTGACCTGCGCCTGCTCCGAGCCCGACATGGAGCCGAAGACCTTCGCCGAGATGGCGCTCATCTTCTGCTGGAGCCCGTCGAACGCGGCGAAGTCCTTGTAGGTGATCGTCGTGTAGAGGTCCGGATCCGCGGGCGAGCGCGGCTGCGCGGCGTAGTGCGCGTAGTCGATGATCAGTCCCTGCTTCTTCGCCTCCTCCATGATCTTCTTGTAGTCGCCGGCGAGGTAGCGCATGTAGGCGTTGAACTGGCCGGGCTCGGTGCGGACGGCGGTCACCGCGACGACCGGGCCCTCGGTGTAGGGCAGGGCGTCCTGCGCGAGAGCGGGAGTCGCGAGCAAAAGCAGGGTGCCGGCCGCAAGGCCGGAGAGCAGGTTCTTCATCTTGTGTCCCCCTCGGGTCGTTTCTTCGATGGAGCCGGGGCGTAGTGCGCACCGGCTGCCTGACCATACGCCGCGGGGGCGGCAGGCGCAATCGCGCCGTTCAGCCCGTCGGCAGGCGGTAGCCCTCGAACTGCTTGCGCAACTCGAGCTTCGAGATCTTGCCGGTCGCCGTCAGCGGGATCTTCTCGACCAGCACGACGTCGTCGGGCAGCCACCACTTCGCGACCTTGCCCGCCAGGAACTCGAGCAACTCCTCGCGCGTCGGCGGCTCGCCAGGTCGCGGCACGATGATGAGCAGCGGGCGCTCGTCCCACTTCGGGTGCCTGATGCCGATCACCGCCGCCTGCAGCACCTTGGGATGGCCGGTGGCGGCGTTCTCGAGGTCGATCGAGCTGATCCACTCGCCGCCGGACTTGATCACGTCCTTGGCGCGGTCGGTGATCTGCATGGTGCCGTCGGACGCGACGTTGGCGACGTCGCCCGTCGCGAACCAGCCCGGTTCGGCGTGGGCGCTGCTGGCCTCGCCGAGCTCGAAGTAGTCGCTGCAGACCCAGGGCCCCCGCACCTTGAGGATGCCCGAGGCCTTGCCGTCCCAGGGAAGTTCGCGGCCCGCGTCGTCGACGATCTTCATCTCGACGCCGAACACGGGCCGGCCCTGCTTGACGCGGTGCGCGGCCTGGCGCTCGGGCGGCCAGGCGTCGAAGCCCGGCGGGAAGGTGTTGATGGTCCCGAGCGGGCTCATCTCCGTCATGCCCCAGGCGTGCAGCACGCGCGCGCCGTGGCGCTCGCGGAACTCGTCCATGATCGACAGCGGGCAGGCCGAACCGCCGACGATCACGTGCGTCAGCGATCCGAACACCGTGCCGGTCTCGCGCGCGTGGTTGAGCAGCCCCTGCCAGACGGTCGGAACCCCGGCGGCATGGGTGATCCGCTCGCCCTCGATCAGCGCGGTGAGCGTCGCGCCGTCGCCCATCTTCGGTCCCGGCAGGACCATGCGCGTGCCGATCATCGGGCAGGTGTAGGGCAGGCCCCAGGCGTTGGCGTGGAACATCGGCACGACCGCCAGCACCGTGTCCTGCCGGCCGAGGTCCATGCTGTCCTTGAGTCCGCAGGCGTAGGTGTGCAGCACGGTCGAGCGATGGTTGAACAGCACGCCCTTCGGGTTCCCGGTCGTTCCCGAGGTGTAGCAGAGCGAGGCGGCGTCGCGCTCGCCGAGATCCGGCCAGTCGAAGCGGTCCGACTCGCCGCCGATGAAGCTCTCGTAGGACACGAGCCCCGTCAGGCCGCTCTTCGGCAGGTGCGCGTCGTCGGTCAGCACCACGACCCGCTCGAGCCGCGGCAGCTGGGCCGCGAGCTTCTCGACCAGCGGCAGCACGAGAGGATCGACGAACATGATCCGGTCGCTGGCGTGGTTGACGATGTAGCCGACCTGCTCGGGAAAGAGCCGCGGGTTGACCGTGTGCAGCACGGCGCCCATGCAGGAGACGCCGTAGTAGAGCTCGAGGTGCCGGTAGTCGTTCCAGGCCAGCGTGCCGATGCGGTCGCCCTTGCGGATGCCGGCGCGCGCGAGCGCGTTGGCGAGCTGGCGGGCGCGGCGGAACACCTCGCCGAAGCGGGTCCGGTGCAGCGGCTGGTCCACCGTGACCGAGACGACCTCGGTGTCGGGGTGGCAGCGCTCGGCGTGGCGCATGATCGCGGTGATCGTGAGCGGCGAGTCCATCATCAGGCCGTGCATGGTCGTCCCCCTGCGGCAGTTACCCGGCTACAGCTTGCGGTCGTCGAGGCCGAGCGAGCGGCCGATGATCTCCTTCATGATCTCCGACGTGCCGGCGTAGATGCGCGAGATCCGCGCGTCGGTGAACATGCGGCAGATGCGGTACTCCTGCATGTAGCCCGCGCCGCCGTGCAGCTGGACGCACTCGTCCATGACGCGGTTCTCGAGCTCGCTGGTCAGCAGCTTGGCCTCCGCCGCGACCTCGGCCGTCAGCCGCCCCGCGTTGTGCTCCAGCACGCACTGGTCGACGAAGCACTGCACCGCGTCGAGCTGGGCGCGCATCTCCGCCATCCGGAAGCGCGAGTTCTGGAAGGTGCCGATCGGCCGGCCGAAGGCCTTGCGCTCCTTGACGAAATCGAGGGTCAGGTCGAAGGCGGTCTGCGCGTGGGCGATGTTCCAGCAGGCGTTGATCAGCCGCTCCTCGGCCAGGAACGTCGTCAGGTAGCGGAACCCCTTGGTCGGGTCGCCGAGGACGTGGCTCTTCGGCACCGGCACGTCGTCGAAGAAGAGTTCCGAGGTGTCCTGCGCCTTGAGGCCCATCTTCTCGAGGTTGCGACCGCGGCGGAAGCCCTGCATGCCGTCCTCGACCAGGAACAGGCCGAGCCCATAGCGAGAGTCGGGAACGGTGCGCGCGGCAACCACGAACAGCGTGCCGATCTGGCCGTTCGAGATGTAGGTCTTGGAGCCGCTCAGCAGCCAGTGGTCGCCCCGCTGCTCGGCGCGCGCGCGGATGCCGCCGAGGTCGCTGCCGGCGCCGGGCTCGGTCATGGCGATGCCGAGGACGTGCTCGCCCGAGGCGCACTTCGGCAGGAAGTTCCGCTTCTGCTCCTCGGTGCCGAGGTGACCGATGTAGGGGGCCACCAGCCGCGAGTGCAGCGAGAGGAAGAAGCCGATGTCGCCGTGGCGCGTGCATTCCTCGATCAGGATCTGCTCGTAGCGGAAGTCGGGGATGCCGGCGCCGCCGTAGGCCTCGTCCGCCCACATCAGCAGGTAGCCCTGCTCGCCGGCGCGGCGGAACCATTCCGGGTCGACGAACCCCTGCTCGCGCCAGCGGGCCGTCTGCGGCTCGACCTCCTGGATGAACCAGCGCCGGGCGCCCTCGCGGAACATGTCGTGCTCGGCCTCGAAGATCGTGCGTCTCAAGTCGCGTTCTCCTCCGGATGGCGCGCGGCGGGGCCGCGCGGCCTGAAGCGCATGGCGCCCGGCTCGCGCGCGTGGCGACGGCCCTCGACCAGCAGCCGGCGCAGCCGGTGCATGAAGGGGCCGAAGTCGACCTGCATCGTGTGGCGCCGGGAGCGGAGGTAGCGCCGCTCCAGCGCTCGCCGTTCCTCGGCGATGTCGCGGTGCATCCGCGCCTCGTCGGGGAAGGCGATGCGCCCGGCGAGGTACTCGCCGATCACCCGTGCCTGCAACTCGGCCGGCTGCATGATCGAGCCGAGCGGCTGGTAGAGACCGACGAAGAAGAGGTTGTCGACCGTGGGCAGCACCGTCCGGCTCCACAGCGGCACCACGTTGTCCCGAACCTCCAGCACTTCCGGACCGAGGAACGGGAACGCGACGCGGTAGCCGGTGCACCAGACGATGACGTCCGCGGGTTCGCGAATGCCGTCCTCGAACACGACGCCGTCGCCGTCGAGGGCGCGGATGGGCGGCCTGACCGCGATGTCGCCGTGCCCGATGCGCGACAGCAGGTCCTGGCTGACGGTCGGGTGCGACTGCAGCGGCCGGTGGTCCGGCATGGGCAGGCCGTAGTCGCTCGGCTTGCCGACCTGCAGACGCATCACGAGTCCCATCACCAGCGACGTGACCTGCCAGGGCATCCAGGGAAACAGCCGCTGCGGCTCCGGCAGGCGCGTGATCGGCGTGCCGCCGACCCATTTGGGCAGGATCCAGGCGCCGCGGCGCACCGACAGGAACACGCGTTCCGCCACGGCCCGGCTGCCGAGCTCGGTGGCGATGTCCACCGCGCTGTTGCCGAGGCCGACGACGACCACGCGCTTGCCGCGCATCTCGACGGGCTCGGACGGGTTGCGGTAGACGTGCGAGTGGATCTGCGTTCCCGCGAAGCGCCCGGGCGGCGCGGGATCGGGGCCCTGCGGGTCCCAATGGTGGCCCGTGGCGACGACCAGCGCGTCGAAGACCGCGGTCTCGCCACCGGCGAGCGCCACCTCCCAGCGCCCGTCCGCGAGCCGGCGGCAGCGCTGGACCTCGGTGCCGAAGCGGATGTTCCCGGCGAGGCCGAAGCGGTCGACGTAGGCCCGGAAGTACGCGTGGATCTGCCGATGGCCCGGGTAGGCGGGCAGGTCCTCCGGCATCGGGAAGTCCTGGTACTCCATCAGCTTCGTGTCGGTGTTGATGTGCAGCGAGTCGTAGGCGGCGCTCGCGCCGAAGCGCTTGTTGTCGATGCACCAGAGCCCGCCGACGTTCGGGGTGCGCTCGAAGCAGGTGACCGGCAGGCCGCGGTCACGCAAGGCCTTGATCACGGGCAGGCCGCTCGGGCCCGCGCCGATGACGCAGGTGTGCGGCCGGGGCGCGACGGGCGAATCGGGCATGCCGGGATTGTGTCACAACCTCGCGCGCGCATCGGTTGTTCCGGACGCGGGGGTGGCGCTCTAATGACACCCTGTCCCTGGCTGCGGCCAACACCATGCCAGGCGAACTCCAGGGAGGGTTGCAAGCGATGGACCGTCCCGTCACCGGCAGCCCCGGCGAGTCCTTGCCTCGATGGCACGCAGTGGAGGCCAGCGAGGCCGTCGAGCGGCTGGAAGCGTCCCGGACCCGTGGCCTGTCGCAGGCACAGGCCGAGGAGAGGCGCACTCGCTTCGGCCCGAACCGGCTGCCGGGTCCCGAGCGCCGCGGCCCGCTGGCGCGCCTGCTGGCGCAGTTCCACAACGTCCTCATCTACGTCCTGATCGCTGCCGCGATCGTCACGCTGCTGCTCGGGCAGTGGGTGGACAGCGCCGTCATCTTCGGCGTGGTCGTGATCAACGCGCTGATCGGCTACGTGCAGGAAGGCAAGGCCGAGGCGGCGCTCGACGCCATCCGCTGCATGCTCTCGCCCTGTGCACAGGTGCTGCGCGACGGGCGGCGGCGCTCGCTGCCGGCCGAGGAACTGGTGCCCGGCGACATCGTCTTCCTGGCGGCCGGCGACCGCGTGCCCGCGGACCTGCGGCTGGTGGAGTTGCGCAGTCTCCGCGTGGAGGAGGCAGCGCTGACCGGCGAGTCCGTGCCGGTCGAGAAGGCGCTGAACGCGGTCGCGCCCGACGCGCTCGTCGGCGACCGGGCCTGCATGGCCTTCGCCGGGACGCTCGTGACCTACGGTCATGGCGTGGGAGTCGTGACCGCCACCGGGCTCGCCACCGAGATCGGCCGAATCAGCGCCCTGCTGGCCGGCGTCGGCGTGCTGCAGACGCCGCTGACGCGGCGCATGGCGGTCTTCGGCCGCTGGCTGACGGCGGCCATCCTCGCGCTCGCCAGCGGTTCCTTCGCCTTCGGAACCCTGGTGCGCGACTACACGGCGGCCGAGATGTTCATGGCGGCCGTCGGCCTCGCCGTTGCTGCGATCCCGGAGGGCCTGCCGGCCATCATGACCATCACCCTGGCCATCGGCGTGCAGCAGATGGCGCGGCGCCGGGCGATCGTCCGGCGCCTGCCGGCAGTCGAGACGCTCGGGTCGGTGACGGTGATCTGCTCCGACAAGACCGGGACGCTGACGCGCAACGAGATGACGGTGCAGCGCGTCGCGACCCCGTGCCACGAGATCGACGTGGCCGGCGTGGGCTACGAGCCGGCCGGCGCCTTCACCGAGGGCGGGGCGGAGCTCGCGGCAGGCGCCCGGCTGGCGCTGGATGAGGTGGCGCGCGCGGCGCTGCTGTGCAACGACGCCACGCTGCGCCGCGGCGACGAGGGCGGCTGGACGTTGAACGGGGACCCGACCGAGGGCGCGCTCGTGACCCTCGCGCTCAAGGCCGGGCTCGACGAGGACTTCGAGCGCGAGGCCTGGCCGCGTCTCGACGCCATTCCCTTCGAGTCCGAGAATCGCTTCATGGCGACCCTGAACCGCGACCACCGCGGCCACGTGGTCAGCCTGCTCAAGGGCGCGCCCGAGCGGGTCCTCGAACTGTGCGCCGACGAGCGCCGCGACGGCCACTGCGCGCCGCTCGAGGCCGAGGCCTGGCAGCGCCGGGCCGAGACGACCGCGGCGGCCGGCATGCGCCTGCTCGCGCTCGCGAGCCGGCAGGAGCCGTCGTCCGCGACCGGACTGTCGTTTGCCGACGTCGAACGCGGCGGCTTCACGCTGCTCGCCCTCGTCGGCATTGCCGATCCGCCCCGCCCTGAGGCGATCGAAGCGGTGGCCCGCTGCCGCAGCGCCGGCATCCGCGTCGCGATGATCACCGGCGACCACGCCGCGACGGCCCGCGCCATCGGCGAGCAGCTCGGCCTGGCCGACCGGCCCGGCGTCCTCACCGGCCACGAGATCGAACGCCTGTCCGACGACGAGCTGCGCGAGGCCGCGGGCCGCGTGAGCATCTTCGCGAGGGCCAGTCCTGAGCACAAGCTGCGGCTGGTGACCGCGCTGCAGGCGTCGGGACAGGTGGTGTCGATGACCGGCGACGGCGTCAACGACGCGCCTGCGCTCAAGCGCGCGGACGTCGGCGTCGCGATGGGCGTGTCCGGCACCGAGGCCGCCAAGGAGGCGGCCGAGATGGTCCTCGCAGACGACAACTTCGCGACGATCGCCGCGGCCGTGGAGGAGGGCCGCACCGTCTACGACAACATCCGCAAGTCCATCGCCTTCATCCTGCCGACCAACATGGGCGAGGCGGGGCTGATCGTGGTCGCCATCGGGCTCGGCATCACGCTGCCCATGACGCCCGTGCAGATCCTGTGGGTCAACACCGTCACGGCCGTCACGCTCGCACTGGCCGTCGCCTTCGAGCGGGCGGAGGCGGACGTCATGGACCGTCCGCCGCGCGACCCGCGCGAGCCGCTGCTGACGCGCTTCCTCATCTGGCGCGTGCTGTTCGTCGGCACGCTGCTGGTCATCGGGAGCATGGCGCTGTTCATGCGCGCGCTGGATCTGGGTGCGTCCCTCGAAGCGGCGCGCACGGTCGCGATCAACGCGCTGGTGATGGGCGAGGCGGTTTACCTGTTCAACGTGCGGAAGCTGACCGCGGGCATCCTCGACCGCGCCGGCTTCCTCGGCAATCCCAAGGCGCTCGCCGCGGTCGCCGCCATTGCCGTGCTGCAGGCGGCGCTGGTCTACGCGCCGCCGATGCAGCAGGTCTTCCACACGGCGCCGCTCTCTGCGGCGCAGTGGGGCGAGATCGCAGGCTTCGGCGCGGTCGTCCTGCTGGCGGTGGAGGCCGAGAAATGGCTGGTCCGGCGATGGCGACTCGGCACCATGACGGCAAGGAGAGCGGGTGCATGAGCCAGCCACGACCTGTGCTCGTCGGTTGCGACTTCTCGGGGTTCTCCCGCTTCGCGGTCGAGCGCGCGCGCCGCCTCGCGGCGGAGCAGGGGAGCGACTGCGTGGTCGTACACGTCGTCAGCGATGCCGCGCTGCACGAGCTGGCGAAGCTCGCCGGCGATTCCGGCGCGGCCACCCGCGAGCGGATCCTGGCGGGCGCCGCCGACCGCCTCGCGGAGTTCGTCGGCCATCGTGCCTCGGCGGGGGCCGGCGTCGAGTTGCGCGTCGAGATCGGGCCGGTCATCGAGACGCTGGCGGCGCAAGCCGAGGCGCTCGACGCCCGGCTGGTCGTCGTCGGTGCACGAGGCGAGGACTTCCTGCGTCAGCTGCTCATCGGCACCACGGCCGAGCGGCTCCTGCGCCGCCTCGCCCGCCCGGTCCTGGTGGTCCGGCAGATGCCGCACGAGGCCTACGGGCGGGCGATGGTCGGCGTGGACTTCTCGTCGGCCTCGGCAGCCGCGCTTGGGCGCGCGCGGGCGGTCGCCCCGGGGGCGGCACTGCTGCTGGTCAACGCCTACGAGGTGCCCTTCGAGGGTCGGCTGCGCCTCGCCGGCGTCGCGGAGTCCAATATCGCGGCCTATTGCCGGCGTGCCGAGAGCGAGGCGCGGGCGCGGCTCGGTGAACTCGCGGCGGCGAGCGGGCTGCCGGGGGCCGGCGTGCAGCTCCTGGTCGGGCGCGGCGACCCGTCCCGCGTGCTGCTCGAACGCGCGCAGGAGGAGGGTTGCGACCTCCTGGTGGTAGGCAAGCGCGGCGCGACCCTCGTCGAGGAGCTGCTGCTCGGCCGGGTCACCAAGCACGTCCTGGCCGAGGCGACGAACGACGTGCTCGTGGTCCCGCCGGGCTAGCGACGAGGCGCGCGGGCACGCCGCGCGAGCCACGGGCGTAGCCGCAGCGACAGCCGGTAGGCGGGCTCCAGCAGCCAGCGGATCGGCGGACGGCCCGCCAGCGCGGCCAGCCAGCGCAGCCCCGGCAGCGCCGCCCACACGCGCAGGAAGGCCGCGCCGCCGGATTCCAGCGCGCCGTCTGCGGTGCGGACGTGGAAGCGGGTCAGTGCCGCCTCCCTCGACAGCCCGGGCCCGAGGGCGCCGGCCTCGACGTCGCTGGCATCCACCCAGCAGACGGCGTCGGCGCCGCGCATGCCGCGGTAGGCGGAGATCTCGCGCGCGCAGAGCGGACAGGCGCCGTCGTAGTAGACGGTGACGCCTGCGTCGGCCCGGCGGTCGCTTGACGGCAACTTGTCCATGGCCTGCTGTTCGCTGGCCGGACGCTGCGCGGATTCGCGGCCGCGGTCCGTACCGGGTGGAAAACCGCAGCGACATAGCGCCCGTGGCAATGATGCGCGGCGCCGATGCGGGCTAGACTGACGTTGCGCGCCGGGGGCGATGTCCCGACGGGGCGCGCAAAGGAGGATCCAATGCTCTTGACGCGTGATTTCCTCCCCATCAAACGCTTCGAGGACTACTTCGATCGCATGGAGAGGCTCTTCGGCGAGGATCGGCTCATGCCGACCGCCTGGCCGCGCGAGCTCGGCGTGAGCGTCGAGTGGAAGCCCACCGCGGACATCATCGAGACGGAGAAGGAATACCTGATCAAGGCCGAGTTGCCCGAGGTGGCGAAGGACGACGTCAAGGTGGACGTCGCCGACGGCGTCCTGACCCTGCGCGGCGAGCGCAAGTACGAGAAGAAGGACGAGGGCGAGAAGATGCAGCGCATGGAGCGCTTCTACGGCACGTTCGAGCGCAGCTTCGCGCTGCCCGAGGACGTGCAGGTCGACAAGATCAAGGCCGAGTTCAAGGACGGCATGCTCAAGCTGCGCCTGCCTCGCGTCCCGAAGGCGGAACGGACGCCGCCGGTGCAGGTCCGCATCCAGTAGCGCGGTTCCTGCGGTGAATGCGGGCGCTGGCGAGCCGGCGCCCGTTTTTCGTGCGGCTCCCGGGGGCATCGGTTAAGCTTCCGCGCGCATGAGCGACGCGACCGCCCGTCCCGCGGAGTCCCCCGAGGATCGAGCGCCGCTGCCCGGGTTTCCGCTCTGGCTGCGGGCGCTCGCGCGCCTGCCCTTCGGCTTCTGGTACGCGTTCGCGGACCTGCTCGTCTGGCTCGCCGAGCACGTGGTGCACTACCGCCGCAAGGTCATCGACGCCCAGCTGAAGCGCTGCTTTCCGGAGCTGGACGAAGCCGCGCTGAAGAGGATCCGCGTCGACTTCTACCGCAGCTCCGCCGACGTGCTGGTCGAGTCGATCAAGTCCTGCAGCATCAGCGCCGAGGAATTGCGCCGCCGCGTCGAGGTGCGGGGCATCGAGGTCGCGAGGGAGCACCTGTCGGCGGGCCGCAGCGTCGTGATCGCGACCGGCCACCACTGCAACTGGGACTGGACGCTGTTCGGCCTGTCGCTCGAGCTCGGCTATCCGCTCGACGCCGCCTACAAGCCGCTGCACGACGCCTGGGCGGACCGGCTGTTCCTCGCGATCCGCTCGCGCTTCGGCGCGCAGATGGTGCCGGCCAAGCAGCTGCTGCTCAGGCTGCTGCGGCGCCGCGGCCAGCCGCGCGGCATCGCGATGGTGGCCGACCAGGACCCGGTGTCGGCCGCGGTGCGCCACTTCGTCAGCTTCTTCGGCCACGAGACCGCGTTCTACATGGGACCGGAGGCGATCTCGCGCGCGCTGAAGTGCCCGGTGCTGTACGTCTCGGCGCGGCGGACGAGCCGCGGCCACTACGTCATCCAGCTCGAGCCGCTGGTCGGGCACGACGAGAAGCTCCCCGAGGGCGGCGTGACCGAGCGCTATGCGCGCCGGCTGGAGGCGCTGGTCCGCGAGCGGCCCGCGGAATGGCTCTGGGCCTACCGGCGCTGGAAGGTGACGCGCAACATGTACGGCATGGCGCGGCGCGGCGCGACCTTCGGCGAGGACTGAAGCCGCGGTGCGCAGCCTGCTGTGGTTCCTGGGCCTGATCGCGCTCGGCCTCGCGGCGATGGGCTTCGCGACCTATCCGGCCTGGCTCGCGCTGCATCCGTACTTCGACCTCGAGTTCCACCGCGTCGGCAGCCGCCTCGCGATGCTCACGCTGCTGGTCGGCTTCGTGCTGGTCGCGCGGCGCCTGCGGCTCGCCGACCACGCGAGCCTCGGCTACGGCCTGCCGCGCCGCCGCTTCCTCCGCGAGCTGGCGGTCGGCTTCGCACTCGGCGTCGTGCTGATGGCCGGCGCGGTCGCGCTGATGGCGGCGCTCGACCTGCGCGACGTCAAGCCCTGGGTCAGGCCCGATCCCGCGATGATCCTGCCCATCGTGCTGTCGGGCATCCTCTCGGGGCTCGCCGTCGGCTTCATCGAGGAGACGTTCTTCCGCGGCGCGATGCACACCGGCGTCGCCCGCGACGGGGGCGCCACGCTCGCCATCGCCAGCACGGCGGTCATCTACTCGGCGGTCCACTTCCTGGGGCGTTACAAGATCCCCGCGGCCGAGGTGGACCTGGGCAGCGGACTCGAGCTGCTGGCGGGCTCGCTCGTCTATTTCGGCCAGCCGCTCGCGATCCTGGACGCCTTCCTGTGCCTGTTCGCGGTCGGCGTGCTGCTCGGGATCGTGCGCCACCTGACCGGCAGCATCGCCGCCTGCGTCGGCCTGCATGCCGGCTGGGTCGCGGTGATCGCCGTCACCCGCAAGCTGTCCCGCGCCGATGCGGACGCGCCGCTGGCGTTCCTGCTGTCGGACTTCGACGGGCTGATCGGCTGGCTGGTGCTCGGCTGGACCGTGCTGAGCGGAGCGGTGCTGGTCAGGTACTACCGGCGGCGAGCTTCGACTGCAGGTGCCGGGCCAGCTGCGACACCGTAGGGAAGTCGAACAGCTCGGTGAGGTCCACGACGCCAGGGAATTCCCGGTCGATCTGCTCGTGGATCTGGATCAGCGTCAGCGAGCTCGCGCCGATCTCGAACAGGTTGTCGTCCACTTCCACGCGCTTGCCCGGCAGCGCGTCGTCCACGATCGCCATGAGGCGGCGCTCGACCTCGCCCGCGGGATCGTGCAAGTGCGCGTGGGCGGCCTCGCGCAGCGTGGCGAGCTCGGCCAGCTCGGCGTCGAACTCGCCCGCCAGGAAGGACTGCTCGAGCGCGACGCGCTGGAGCTTGCCGCTCGTGGTCTTCGGGATGCGCCTGACCGGCACCACGTGGCTGACCTCGAGTCCCGCGTGCTCGTTGACGAGTCGGGTGACCTCGGCCGCCACCGGCACGAAGTCCGCGAGCGGGCCGCGATGCAGGACGAAGACGGTCAGCTGGTCGGTCTCCGCCCCTGCCGGGCGGCAGCCCGCCGCAGCCACCTTGCCGAGCTCGAGGCCCGCGGCCTGCTGGGCGATCTGCTCGATGTCGTGCGGGTAGTAGTTCTGGCCGTTGACGAAGATGATCTCCTTGGCGCGACCGGTGATGACGAGCTCCCCGCGGTCGAGGAGGCCCAGGTCGCCGGTGCGCAGCCATCCGTCCGCGGTGAAGGCGGCCGCGTTCGCCTCCGGCGCCTCGAAGTAGCCGCGGGTGACGTTGTCGCCGCGGATCTGCACGTGGCCGACCCGGCCCTCGGACAGCTCCCCGTCCGCCTCGTCGGCGATCCGCAGTTCGCAGTGCGGGATCGCGCGGCCTTCGCAGACGAACTCCACCGCGCCCGGCGCGCCGCGCGCCGCGTGCTGCGCGACCGCCCCGACCGCCAGGCTGGCCCGTTCGAGCACCACCGAGCGGTACTCGCTGCCTGGCGACGGAAACGCGACGGCGAGGGAGGCCTCGGCGAGGCCGTAGACGGGGAACATCGCGCTGCGCCTCAAGCCCGTGGGCCGCATCCGGTCGAGGAACTCCTCGCAGAGCACCACGTTGATCGGCTCGGCGCCGTTGAAGACGTAGCGCACGGCGGACAGGTCGTCGGCCGGCGCCGGGCGGTCGCCGAGCACCTTCAGGTAGTGGCGGAAGCCGAAGTTAGGCGAGGACAGCAGCGTCGCGCGCTTGCGCGCGGCGAGCGCGGTCCACAGCAGCGGGCGGCGGATGAAGAGGTCCGTCGGCATGAGGTTCAGCTGCATGCCGTTCGCGAACATCATGATGAAGAAGCCGATCAGTCCCATGTCGTGGGTCAGCGGCATCCAGGACAGCGGCACGTCGGTCGGGCTGAAGCCGGCGGCGAGCGAGGCGCCGCGCGCGTTCGCGAGGATGTTGGCGTGGGTGAGCACGACGCCCTTCGGCTCGCTGGTCGAGCCGGACGAGAACTGGATGAACGCGGGATCGTCGGGTCCCGGGCTCGCCGGCCGGCCAGGCCTCGTCACGTCCTCCAGCTCGTCGATCAGGAACGCGCGCGAGCGCAGCCGCTGGCCGAGCGCGCTCTCGCCGGCGCCCTCGGCGAAGGCGACCAGCCGGTCGAGCGTGCGGCGGTCCGTGTAGAGCCACGGGTCGCCGAGCCGGCGCGCGATCCGCAGCAGCTTGTGGCGGTGCTCGTCGCTGATTCCGACGGCGACCGGCACGGGCACGATTCCGCCGGCCATCGCCGCCC
Source organism: uncultured Steroidobacteraceae bacterium (assembly GCA_964406445.1). Classification (GTDB taxonomy): domain Bacteria; phylum Pseudomonadota; class Gammaproteobacteria; order Steroidobacterales; family Steroidobacteraceae; genus SG8-30. Next base: position 31,984 of record CAYORU010000008.1, on the reverse strand, counting down.
AGAAGCCGTCCATGAAGGCTTCGTTGTTGTTGAGGAAGACGATGAGGCGGTCGCCGCGCGCGGCGCCGAGGTCCTGCAGGTGGCGCAGGATGCCGAGCGCGCGCTGGTGCAGATCCGCGTACGATACCCGGCGCTCGTGCTCTTCCCCCTCGAGGTAGCCGACGTACTGCCCGAGGCGGGCGTTCTGCTCGAGGAGCCCGGCGAGCGTCTGGGCCTGGATCATGCGATCTCCACCGTTGCGAGCGCGAATTTTACTACATCACGCGCCGGTGCCCGCGCGGCTGCCGCCGGCGGTCGAATCGCGCTGGCTCGGCGCGCTGCCGCCGGCTCGCCGCGCCCGCCTCGAGCGCCTGCGCGAGCCCGCCGACCGGGCCGCGTCGCTCGCCGGGCTCGCTTTGCTGCTGGCCGCCGCGCGCAGGGCCGGCCTCCCGCCGCCGGTGCCGTCGCGGCTCGACTGGCCCGAGCGCGGCAAGCCGTGCTGGAAGGACGGGCCCGACTTCAGCATCGCGCACGGTGGCGGCCACGTCGGCTGCGCGCTCGCGACGCCGGTGCTGAGGGTGGGGCTCGACCTCGAGCCCGCCGGTGCCGCGAGCTGGCAGGACCTGCGTCACGCGCTCGGACAGGACGCTGATCTCCCGGCCGCCGGCCACGGCGACGCGACGGCGCTGTGGGTGGCCAAGGAGGCGGTGGTCAAGGCGGCGGGCGCCACCGTCGCCGACCTCGCGTCGGTGAGGGTCGCGGGCGGGGAGGCGACGTTCGAGGCGGCGCGCTGGCACCTGCAGCGCCCGCGACTCGCGGCGGATCTCCTCTGCGCCGTGGCGAGCGATGCGCCGGCGCTGCTCGATCCGTTCGCGGAAGACGCGGCGGCGCTGCTCGCGCAGGGACCGTGAAGCGTCGCGTTGCCGCCTGCGGCGGCATCGCCCAGAATCGTGGCCGAGATGAGCGAGCCGCCGCCGACCGGGAGCATCTACGATCGTCGCACGCGCTCGCAGCGGCGCCTGACGCCGCTCCGGCGCACGCTCTACCGGCTCGCGGCGCCGTTGGCGATCGCCGTCGTCCGGCTGTGGTGGCGGCTGGTGCGCGTGGTCGCGGTGAGCGGCGCCGATCGTCTCGAGCAGGCGGTGGCCGCGCACGGCGCCGTGATCCCCGTGTACTGGCACGCCCAGCAGCTGCTGCCGCTGCGGCAGCTGCTCGACGGCCGCCGCTACGGGCTCAAGCTCGGCTTCCTGATCAGTCCCTCGGTCGATGGCGAGCTGCCCGCGCTCCTGGTGCAGCGGGTCGGCGGCGTGGCGATCCGCGGCTCCTCCAACAACACCGGCGCGCGGGCCTTACGCGACTACTACGAGGCGATCGTCCGCGAGGGCGTCTCGCCGGCGCTCACGCCTGACGGGCCCCGCGGCCCCCGCCGCCAGTGCAAGGCCGGCCCGGTCCTGCTCGCGCAGCTGTCCGGCAAGCCGATCGTGCCGATGTCCTATGCGGCGAGCCGGATCTGGAAGTTCCCGACCTGGGACCGGCACGTCCTGCCGCTGCCGTTCTCGCGCGCCGTGATCGCCGTCGGCGAGCCCCTGATGGTGCCCCGGGGCCTCGATGCCGCCGCCCTGCAGCGCTGGCAGGACAGGCTGACGGAGACGCTCGAGGCGCTGTTCGAGGAAGCGCGAGCGACGCTCGAGTCGGGTGCCCGCCGCGAATAAGGCGCTGCCCAGGGGCGCGAGGCGCCTCGGGCCGCCCGGGCAGACCCTCCCCCGTGCGGGAGGGGGGGCGCCTTAAGGCGCCGCTAAGGCGTTGCCGGCAGTCTTCGTGACCGGGCAGCCGCATGTCCGGGCGGTCGTCCGGCGGCGAGGTTCGCCCCGCGCCAGGATTCCGGAGTTTCCAGCATGGACGCGCTTTCGCGCAGCTTTCAGGCTGTTCCCGACGGGAGGCAGGGTTCTCCACACATGCAGCAGTCCCTCGCGGTCCTGGTGCCGCATCCGGCAGCCACAGGCGACGCCCATCCCCGGCTCGCCGCGCCCGAACTGTCCGTGGTCGTTCCCATGTGCAACGAGGCCGGGAACGTGATTCCGCTCGCCCGGGAGGTCGCGGCGGCGCTCGCCGGCCGCGCCTTCGAGCTGCTGTTCGTGGACGACGGCAGCAGCGACGGCACGGCCGGCGCCGTGCGCGATGCGCGGCGCGAGGTCGCGCAGGTGCGCCTCATCCGGCACGCGCGCCGCTCGGGCCAGAGCGCCGCCGTCAGGACCGGCATCCGCGCTGCGCGCGCCGACTGGGTCGCGACGCTCGACGGCGACGGCCAGAACGATCCCGCCGACCTCCCGGCGCTCCTGGCCGCCCTCGACGAGGCCCGGCGACGGGATCCGCGCGTCCGGCTGGCGATCGGCCACCGCAGGACGCGCCGCGACAGCTGGCTCAAGCGGGTGTCGTCGCGCGTCGCCAACGGCGTTCGCAGCCGGCTGCTCGGCGACGGCACGCCGGACACCGGCTGCGGCATCAAGCTGATGGACCGCGCGGCCTTCCTGGACCTGCCCTTCTTCGATCACCAGCATCGCTTCCTGCCGGCGCTCTACCAGCAGCAGGGCGCCCGGGTGATCTCCGTGCCCGTGAACCACCGTCCGAGGACCCGGGGCGCGTCCAAGTACGGCCTGCACAACCGCCTGTGGGTGGGGATCGTCGACCTGGCCGGGGTGATGTGGCTCCGCTCGCGGGCGCGCCCCGAAACGGTGGCGACCGAGGAATGACCGCGGCGGCCGCCGCCGATCAGGAGCGAACGTGGACCTGCATTTCTTCGACATCCCGGCCGTCTGGCTCGCGTTCGGACTCGCGGGCCAGGCGTTGTTCTCCATGCGCTTCATCGTGCAGTGGATCGCCAGCGAGCGGCAGCGCAAGAGCGTCATCCCGGCCGCCTTCTGGTACCTCAGCATCGCCGGCGGGCTGACGCTTCTCGTGTACGCCATCCACCGCCGCGACCCCGTGTTCATCCTCGGCCAGGCGACCGGCCTGTTCGTCTACCTGCGCAACGTGCACTTCGTCCGCCGGCAGCAGGCGCAGGAGCTGGCGACGCCGTGAGCAGCGCCGACAGGCCCGGCGCGACGGGCCTGCGCCGCGACCTGGTCCTGCTGCTGGTGCTCGGCGCCGTGCTCTTCGGCGCGGGGCTGGGCATGCGCGACCCGTGGCCCGCCGACGAGCCGCGCTTCGCGCTCATCGCCCGCGACATGGCGGCGAGCGGCGACTGGCTGTTCCCGCGCGTGGGCGGCGACCTGTACCAGGACAAGCCGCCGGTCTTCTTCTGGGCGATCGCCGGCCTCCACGCGCTGACCGGCGAGCTCCGCCTCGCCTTCCTGCTGCCTTCGCTGCTCGCGGCGCTCGGCACGCTGCTGCTCGTCTACGACCTCGGCCGGCGACTGTGGTCGCGCGAGGCCGGGCTCGCCTCGGCGCTGCTGCTCGCCGTCTCGCTGCAGTTCGTGATCCAGGCCCGGGCCGCGCAGATCGACATGCTGCTCACCCTGTTCTCCTCGGCGGCGCTGTACGGGATCGCGTGCCACCTGCTGGCGGGTCCGGACTGGCGCGCCTACGCGGCGGGCGGGTTCGCGGCCGGGCTCGGGGTGATCACCAAGGGCACCGGCTTCCTGGCGCTGCTGCTGCTGCTGCCCTTCTTCGCGCTGCGGCGGCTGGGGTTCGGCGGCCTTTGGCGAGGCCAGGGCGGCGCGCGCTGGTGGCTCGCTCCGGCGGCAGCGCTCCTCGCGATCGCCTGCTGGTTCGTGCCGATGGTGGCGACCGTGGCGCTGTCGGGCGATCCCGCGCTCGAGGCCTATCGTGACGAGCTGCTCTTCAAGCAGACCGTGACGCGCTACGCCTCGGCCTGGCACCACCACGAGCCCTGGCACTACTTCATCGTCAGCGTGATCCCAGGACTCTGGCTGCCGGGGACTGCGCTGCTGCCCTGGCTGGTGCCCGGTTGGCGGGAGGCGTGGCGGTCCCGCGACGGCAGGCCGTGGCTGTTCCTCGGCTGGGTGTTGCTGGTGGTGGCCTTCTTCAGCGCGAGCGCGGGCAAGCGCGGCGTCTACGTGCTGCCGGCGCTGCCCGCCTTCGCGCTGGCCTGCGGCCCGCTGCTCGCCGGCATGGCGGCGCGGCGCGGCTTGCAGGCGTGGGTGTTCGCCCTGACCGGCGCCCTGGTGCTGCTCGGCGCCGGCGCGGCGCTGTACCTGCAGGTGCTCAGGCCCGACCGTCTCGCCGAACTCGCCGAGCGCTACGACGTCAGCTCCGCGGCGCCGCTCGCGGCCATCGCTGCGGCGGGCGCGGCGCTGCTCGCGCTGCTCGGCCCGCGCCGTGGTTTCGCGGCCTGGGCCGGCCTGCTCGCGATCGTCGTGATCGTCCAGGGCTACTGGATCAACCCGATGATGAACGGGTCCCGGTCCGGCCGGACCTTCGTCGAGGCGCTCGGGCGCGCCGTGCCGCCCCCGGGCGAGGTCGGTCTCGTCGCCTACAAGGAGCAATACCTGCTGCAGCTGAACCGCCCGGTGACCAACTTCGGGCACCGACGCGGCTTCGACCCTGGACAGGAGGACAGCGACGCCGCGCGCTGGCTCAACGCTGCCGCCGGCCGCGTCCTCGTCGTGTCGAAACGGCGGCTGGCGCCCTGCTTCACCGACAGCCCGTCGAGCCTCCTCGTGCACGCCAACCGCGAGGACTGGTATCTCGTCCGGGCGCCTGCGGACGCCGTGTGCGCGGCGACGGGCAGGCCCGAGGCAGCGCTTTTCTACGAGCCGTTTTAAATACATAGGGTTAGCTTGCATTCCTAGAACTTTCTGACACAATGCCGCGTAAATGACCGGACGCGGGAGGCGGGAAGTGTTAAGCGGTTCCTGCAGGGGCGTCCGCCGCCGATGACACACTGCCGACGGTAGGGGAGCCAGTCCGGGTGCCGACGGTGCAGGGAGATCAGCTACCCGATTTCACGGCTTCGGACATCCTGTCGCCGAAGCTCTGGCAGCCGCAGTCGAAGCGGCCGCCGCTCGGCATCGACATCAGCTGCACCAAGGTCGCGGTCGACTTCCAGAACCTGACGGCGGCGACCGCCGACAGCGTCATCCGCCAGAACCTCGAGATCCTGCGCGAGGCGACCGGCGCGGACGTGGTCTTCCTCGCGCTCTTCGACGGCCCGGGGGCCACCGTCGACTCGCTGGTCGTCGCGCGCGGCGTCTTCTCGCGCTGCCGGCCGGAGGTCTTGAAGGGCGAGCCGCTCGAGTCGCTGCCCTGGATCCGCTCGCGGCTCGAACACGTCCGCATCCTCGAGTTCCGCGACACTCACGCGGTCCGTCCGGACCAGGCCGCCGACGCCGAGCGGCTGGCGGGCCTCGACATCCGCTCGCTGCTCTTGATCGCCTTCGGCGTGCAGGGCGTCGTCCGCGGCGCGCTGGCGCTCGCCTCGGCCGAGCCGCGCGACGGCTGGGACGTCAACCTGCACCTGCTGCTGAAGCTGGTCGGCACGAGCCTCGCCAGCGGGCTCGAGCGCATCGCGCTGGCCGAGCGCCTAGCGCTGGTGCAGGAGCGCCAGGAACTGTCGCTGCCCTGCGCCAACGACGGGCTCTGGGACTACGACGCCACCGGCAACCGGACCTGGTTCTCGCCGCGCTGGAAGGAGATGATGGGCTACGCGCCCGACGACCAGATCGCCTCGCCCGACTGGACGCGCCTGGTCCACCCGGACGACCTGCCGCGCGTGTCCAACATGATGCGCGAGCACCTCGCCGGCAAGACGCCGATGTTCGACAGCGTCCACCGCATGCGCCACGCCGACGGCGAATGGCGCTGGGTGATCGGCCGGGCCCGCGCGCGCGTCGACGAGGACGGCCGGCTGCGGCGCCTCGTGGGCGTGGAACTCGACATCACCGAGCGGCGGCTGTACGAGGAGGCGCTGTTCCGCGAAAAGGAACGGGCGCAGATCACCCTGCAGTCGATCGGCGACGGGGTCATCAGCACGGATGCGCATGGCCGCGTCGAGTACGTCAACCCGGTGGCCGAGGATCTCACCGGCTGGCGCCTGCAGGACGTGCTCGGGCGCAGCATCGACGAGGTCTTCCGGGCCTTCCACGAGGAGACCTGCGAGCCGCTCGAGAATCCGATGACGGTCGCGGTGCGCCGGGTGCGGCCGGTGAAGTCCCTGCGGCCGATGCTGCTGATCCGCAAGGACGGCAACGAGTTGTACGTGGAGAGCACGGCCTCGCCGATCCGCGACGGCACCGGCAAGGTCACCGGCGGCGTGCTGGTGTTCCACGACGTGTCCGAGTCCCGCGAGCTGAATCGCCGGCTCAGCTACCACACCAGCCACGACGTGCTGACGGGCCTCGTCAACCGCCGCGAGTTCGAGCAGCGCCTCGAGCGCGCGTTGAAGAGCGCGCGCGCCCGGGAGACCTCCTACGCGCTGTGCTACCTCGACCTCGACCAGTTCAAGATCGTCAACGACACCTGCGGCCACGCCGCGGGCGACGCGCTGCTCGGCCAGGTCGGTGCGCTGCTGAAGTCCAAGGTCCGCTGGCGCGACACGCTCGGCCGGCTCGGCGGAGACGAGTTCGGCGTGCTGCTCGAGAGCTGCCCGCTGGAGGAGGCGCTCAGGACCGCCGAGACGCTGCGCGAGGCCGTGCGCAACTTCCGCTTCACCTTCGAGGACCGCATCTTCCGGCTCGGCGTGTCGGTCGGCGTCGTGCCGATCACGGCGGAGAACGAGGATGTCGCGACCGTCCTGTCGTCGGCGGACAGCGCCTGCATGGCGGCCAAGGAGGCGGGCCGCAACCGCGTGCACTGCTTCGAGGAGAACGACATCGACCTGATGCGCCGCCGCCGCGAGATGCAGTGGGCGGCGCGCATCGGCAATGCCCTCGAGGAGGCGCGCTTCGAGCTCTTCCGCATGGCGATCCAGCCGCTGCAGGAGGACGAGGAGGGCGAGCACTACGAGCTGCTGCTGCGCATGCGGGAGGAGGGCGGCAAGATCGTGGCGCCCGACCAGTTCATCGCCGCCGCGGAGCGCTACGGACTCACCCCGCAGATCGACCGCTGGGTCGTCGAGACGGCCTTCCGCTGGCTGGTCTCGGAGGCTGACGAGCGCGCCCGCCTGGCGATGTGCTCGATCAACCTGTCGGGCCAGAGCCTCGGCGACGACAAGTTCCTGCCCTTCGTCATCGACCAGTTCCACAGGAGCGGGCTCGACGGCTCGAAGATCTGCTTCGAGATCACCGAGACGGCGGCGATCGCCAACTTCTCGCAGGCCAACCGTTTCATCCAGGCGCTCAAGGAACTGGGCTGCCGCTTCGCGCTCGACGACTTCGGCACGGGCCTGTCGTCCTTCGGCTACCTGAAGCACTTCCCGGTCGACTTCCTGAAGATCGACGGCAGCTTCGTGAAGGGCCTGCTGCACGACCCGATCGACCGCGAGATGGTCCGCTCGATCAACGAGATCGGCCACCTGACCGGCAAGAAGACCATCGCGGAGTGGGCCGAGAACGCCGAGATCATCGAGATCCTGCGCAGCCTCGGCGTCGACTACGCGCAGGGCTACGGCATCTCCCAGCCGCAGCGCCTGAAGCACAGCTCGATCATCTGACCCGGCCGCGGAACGCACGGCCAGAATTCGGCGGGGCGCCTGTGGTGGCTGAGCCCTGCGCGCGGCCGGAATCTGGCGGTTGCGGGTGCTTGGGCTGAGCTTTGCGCGCGGGCGGGATCCGGCGTAATTGGCTGAGTCGGTCGTGCCTGCGCCGCGGCCGGGATCCGGCTGGGGGGCACTCCTCGCCTCGCTGCTCCGGAAGTAGGGGACATTCCCTTCTTCCCTTTCAGGCCAGTCGGCACCGACCTGCCCGCCGACGGAAAGGGAAGAAGGGAATGTCCCCTACTTCCCTCCGCTGATTCGCTCGGCTGCGGGCCCCCCCGCCACCTCGGCCGCGGCGCGAAACGCTACAGCCGATTCGGGTAGTGCCGAATCAGTCGGAGCCGACTCGGGCGTCACCTGTCTGCGCGCGGGCGAGGTGGCCAGGGCCACCCGGAGCGAGCGCGTAAGTTCCGACTGCGCGAGCGAAGTGGTGGCCCAGGCCGGATCCCGCCCGCGCGCAAGGCACAGCCTTACTCCGCCAAAACGCCAGATCCCGGCCGCGGCGCAGGCACGACCGACTCAGCCGGTTACGCCGACGGAATGGGGACAGTCCCCTGGATCCGCATCGACAGGTCGATCGCGCGGACGTGCTTGGTCAGCGCGCCGACGGAGACGTAGTCCACGCCGGTCTCGGCGATGCGCCGAACCCCCTCGAGGTCCACGCCGCCCGAGGCCTCGAGCTTCACCGGACGCGGGTGGGCGCGGTTGATCCCGACCGCCGCGGCCATGTCCTCGAGCGTGAAGTCGTCGAGCATGACCACGTCCGGGCCCGCCGCGAGCGCTTCGGCGAGCTCGGCGAGCGACTCCACCTCGACCTCGACCACCACAGCGCTCGCTGCCGCGCGCGCGGCGGCCACGGCGGCGGCGATCGAGCCCGCGGCGGCGATGTGGTTCTCCTTGATCAGGATGCCGTCGTAGAGCCCGAGGCGGTGATTGCGGCCGCCGCCGCAGCGCACGGCGTACTTCTGCGCGAGCCGCAGGCCCGGCAGCGTCTTGCGCGTGTCGAGCACGGTGCAGCCGGTGCCGGCGACCGCGGCCACGTAGCGCGCCGTGGCGGTCGCGGTTGCCGAGAGGGTCTGCAGGAAATTGAGCGCGGAGCGCTCGCCGGTCAGCAGGCCGCGGGCCGGGCCCTCGAGCTCGCAGACCACCGCGCCGGCCGCGACGCGCTCGCCGTCCGCGGCGCTGAAGCGGCAGGCGACGCGCGCATCCACCTCGCGGAACACCGCCTCTGCGTAGGGGCGCCCCGCGAGCACCGCCGCCTCGCGGGCGACGATTCGCGCCCGGGCCATCGCGGCCGCCGGCACGAGCCCGGCGGTCAGGTCCCCGGCGCCGACGTCCTCGGCCAGCGCGCGGGTGACGACCGCCGCGAGATCGTCCGGCGGCGCGATCGTCAGAAGGGCAGCCCGTGCGACTGGCCGCCCATGCAAAGCAGCATCGGCACGGAGAGGATGAAATTGGTGCGCGAGGCGTACAGCGCCGTGGTGCGGGCCTTGGCCTTTTCCTCGTCGGTCGCAGGCACCATGCCGAGGATCTTCTTCTGGTTCGGCCAGATCAGCACCCAGACGTTGAACAGCATGATGGTGCCGAGCCAGGCGCCGACCCCGATGGTGCGGAAGCCCTCCTCGAGCATGAACGCGCTGTGCAGCGCCTTGGGGCTGCCGTAGCCGACCAGCAGGTAGTAGGCGCCCGTGACCCAGGTCGCGACCGCTGCCCAGCGGAACCACAGCAGCGCGCGCGGCGCGATGTACTTGCTGATGCCGGCGCCGCCCGGCCCGCCCTTGTCGGCGGCGGCGGCGGCGAGGCCCGGCACCTGCACCACGTTGAAGTAGTACAGCAGGCCGATCCACATCACCCCGGATAGGATGTGCAGCCAGCGCCCGACCTGCGGCGCCTGGACGCTGATCTCGCCGCCGGCGATGAGCGTCAGCCAGATGCTGATGATCGCCGCCAGCACGAAGCCGACCGTGATCGATCCCTTGACGGAAGTGAACGGATTCATGGTGCCTCTCGGATGTTCTGCGAATTCTGGGGTGTCCCGGCCCGTCCAGTGCACGCGGGCGGCGGGTCGAAGCACGAAGCGAAATTGAAGAATATGCGACCGCCCCCCATAATTCAATTTGGCAGGAAACCCCAGCACGCGCCCGATCCGACATGAGCACCTACCCGCCCAATTCGCCTTGCATCAACGTCTGCTCGCTGGACGACCAGGACATCTGCCTCGGCTGCGCCCGCAGCCGCGACGAGATCGCCGGCTGGATCCGCATGTCCGCGGAGCAGCAGTGGGCGGTGGTGCGCGCCGCGGAGCAGCGCCGGTTGCGGCGCGGGGAGCGGCGCAGCGCGTGAGAATCCGACACCCCAGGAGCGCCCGATGAGCGACGTCAGCCAGCGCATCAAGGACCACCTCGCCTCGGCGCCGGTGGTGCTGTTCATGAAAGGCACGCCGGACTTCCCGCAGTGCGGCTTCTCGGCGCAGACCTCGGCCGCGCTGAAGGCCTGCAACGCGAAGTTCACGCACGTCAACATCTTCGAGGACCCCGAGCTGCGCGAGGCGATCAAGGCCTACTCGAACTGGCCGACGTTCCCGCAGCTGTACGTGAAGGGCGAGCTGATCGGCGGCTGCGACATCACCGTCGAGATGTACCGCTCGGGCGAGTTGAAGCAGCTGCTCGAGGAAGCCGGCGCCACCGGCTGAGGCCCTCAGTCCTCGCCGGCGGGCTCGGCCGCCGGCTCGAGCATCGGGTTGGCATCCGCCGCCGCGGCGGTGCTCGCCGACAACCGCGCCTGCCCGGCGACGAACAGCGGCCGGAACTGGTTGCACACGGCGCAGAACAGGTCCGCCGTCCGCTCGGCGTCGTAGGCGGCCGAGTGCGCGGCCTCCGCGTCCCAGTCGAAGCCCGCCGCGACCGCGGCGCGCGACAACACCGTCTGCCCGTAGGCGACTCCCGCAAGGGTCGCCGTGTCGAAGCTCGAGAACGGGTGGAACGGGTTGCGCTTGATGCCTGCGCGCGCCACGGCCGCGTTCAGGAAGCCGAGGTCGAAGGAGGCGTTGTGGCCGACGAGGATCGCGCGGGTGCAGGACGCCTCGCGCACCATGCGCCGCACCTCGCGGAACACGTGGCCGAGGGCATCCTTCTCGGGGATCGCCGGGCGCAAGGGGTGCCAGGGGTCGATGCCGTTCACGGCGAGCGAGGCGGGATCGAGCCGTGCGCCGTCGAAGGGCCTGACGTGGTAGCGCCAGGTCTCGCCGCGTCGCAGCAGGCCGTCCTCGCCGAGCACCAGGCCGACGGCGGCCAGTTCGAGGAGCGCGTCGGTCGCGGAATTGAACCCGCCGGTCTCGACGTCGACCACGACCGGCAGGAAGCCGCGGAAGCGCTGTCCGATGGGGGAGGTGCGCGCCGCGTCGCTCATGCCCCGGTCCCCGGCACGAGGCGCCAGGCCACGCGCTCGCCGGCACGGAAGGGCACGAGCTCGCCCTCGCCGAACGGGTAGCTCGCCGGCGGCTGCCAGGCCTCGCGTCGCAGGGTGACGCTGCCGCGATTGCGCGGCAGGCCGTAGAAGTCCGCGCCAAAGAAACTCGCGAAGCCCTCGAGGCGCGCCAGCGCGCCGGCTTGCTCGAACGCCTCGGCGTAGAGCTCGATGCCCGCGTGGGCCGAGAACACGCCCGCGCAGCCGCAGGACGTCTCCTTCGTGTGGCGGGCGTGCGGCGCGCTGTCGGTGCCGAGGAAGAACTTCGGACTGCCGCTGGTCGCGGCCTCCAGCAGCGACTCGCGGTCGCGCGCGCGCTTGAGGATCGGCAGGCAGTACAGGTGGGGCCGGATGCCGCCCGCCAGCATGGCGTTGCGGTCGAGCAGCAGGTGCTGCGGCGTCAGCGTCGCGGCAACCTGCGGCCCCGCCGCGCGCACGAACTCCACGCCGGCCCGCGTCGTGACGTGCTCGAGCACGATCCGGAGACGGGGGAATCGCTCGACGATCCGCGCCAGGTGGCGGTCGATGAAGACCTGCTCGCGGTCGAAGATGTCGACCGCCGCGTCCGTCACCTCGCCGTGCAGCTGCAGCACCATGCCGACCTCCTCCATGCGAGCGAGCACGGGGTAAACCCGCTCGAGGTCGGTGACGCCGGAGTCGGAGTTGGTGGTCGCGCCGGCCGGGTAGTACTTCGCGCCGCAGACGAAGCCGCTGGCCCTCGCGCGGTCGATCTCCGCGGGCGGCGTGTTGTCGGTGAGGTAGAGCGTCATCAGCGGCTCGAAGCCGCAGCCCGCCGGCAAGGCCGCGACGATCCTGTCCCGGTAGGCCGCGGCCAGCGCGGTCGTGGTCACCGGCGGCTTGAGGTTCGGCATCACCACCGCGCGCCCGAAGCGCGCCGCGGTGAAGCCCACGACCGCGCCGAGCGCCTCGCCGTCGCGCAGGTGCAGGTGCCAGTCGTCGGGACGGGTCAGCGTCAGCGTGGTCACCGCGACTCCAGCTCCGGGAGCTTCTCGTCGCGAAGCAGCGTCGTGAGGAAGCGCACCCCGAAGCCCGTGACGTCCGTCGCCACGTGGGCAAGGCCGCCGTTGCGGGTCGCGGCCGACAGGTCGAGGTGCAGCCACGGGATGCCCTTGCCGACGAAGCGCGAAAGGAAGCGCGCGGCGTAGATGTGATCTCCCTTCGAGTCGACCGTGCACTGCAGCACGTCGGCGACCTTGCTCTCGAGTTCCCGGTCGAAGTCCTCGTCGAGCGGGAAGCACCAGACGCGTTCGCCGCTGGCGGCGCCCGCGCGCTCGATGGCGGCGCGCCAGCCGGGCCGGTTGCTGAAGGTCCCGCTGTAGCGGTCGGTCAGGGCTTCCAGGCAGGATCCGGTCAGCGTGGCGCAATCGACGATGGCCGCCGGCTTGCTGCGAGAGGCCAAGGCGAGCGCGTCCGCGAGGACCATGCGGCCCTCGGCGTCGGTGTGGATCACCTGGATGGTCGTTCCGTCGAGCGCCGTGACCACGTCCTGCGGCTGGTAGGCTGCCGGCCCGATGCGGTTCTCGGCGAGCGCGAGCCAGGCATCCACCGGCGCGTCGAAGCGCTGGCGCGCCAGTGCGAGGACGGTCGCGAGCACGACCGCGCTGCCCGCCATGTCGGTGTGCATGTCGAGCATGTGCTTGTGCGGCTTCAGGTTGGTGCCACCCGTGTCGAAGCAGATGCCCTTGCCGACGAGCGCGATCGGCGCGCGGCGCGTGGCGCGGCCCTTCGGGCGGTAACTGATCCTGAGGATGCCGGCGTCGCGCCTCGGGCTGCCCCGCGACACCGCGAGAAAGGCGCCGGCGCCGAGGCGCGCGAGCGCCCGCTCGCCGTAGAAGCGGGTCGTCAGGCCCGCCTCGCGGGCGAGGCGCGAGGCGAGCTGGCGGTAGGCGCCCGGCGTCAACCGGTCCGGCGGCAGCAGCGTCAGCCAGCGCACGAGGTCCGTGCCATCGGCCGTGGCGCCGAGCCTCGCGAGATCGAGCCCCTCGCCGCCCAGCACCACGACGCTGCGGAGCACGGGTGCCGGGGGCTTCGGCGCGCCGAAGCGCGGTGCCTGGAAGGCGGCGGCGAGCGCCGCCGACGCGCCGGCCTCGAGCGCGGCGTGGCGAAGCGCCGAAGGGAGTCCGAGCGCGCCGACGCCCGCCGTCGCCGGCTCCGCCGCGCGCGCGCTCCGCATCATCCCGCCGGCGAGCGTGAGCAGCGCGAAGGTCGACGCGTCCTGCGGGACGAGTCCGGTCACGACGAGGGTGCTCCGCGCGTTCGGGATCGGCGTGACGAAGTGGCTGCCAGCGGCGCGCTCCGCGCGGCCGAGCCGCGCGCGAAGCAGCCGCCCGTGCGGCAGGCGCGCAAGCCGCCCCGCGGCGTCCTCCGCGGGCAGGAACAGCAGCACGACGTCGTGGCCCTCGAACGCGGCTGCGAGGTCGGCGTCGCGCGAGGCCGCGAGGCGCACGGCGCGCGTGTGCGGGAGCAGTGAGGGCACCGTCGAACCTTGACCGGCCGGGATGAGGGGCCGATCATACCGCGGCTTCGCGCTTCGCAGCACGGCGCTTCGGCCGCGCGGAGCGCGACGGAGGAATACGATGGCAGGCATCTCCCGGCCCGAGGACCTCGATCCCGTCGAAACCCAGGAGTGGCTCGAGTCGATCGACTCCGTGCTCAAGGTCCACGGCGCCGAGCGCGCGCACTTCCTCCTGGACCGCATGATCGACCACGCGCGGCGCGGCGGCGCGTACCTGCCGTTTCGCGCGAATACCGCATACCTCAACACCATCCCCGTGTCCCAGGAGCGGCCTTATCCGGGGGACCGGGCCCTCGAGCGGCGGATCGAGGCCTACATCCGCTGGAACGCGATGGCGATGGTCGTCCACGCCAACCGGATCAGTTCCGAGTACGGCGGGCACATCGCGACCTACGCGTCCTCGGCCACGCTCTACGAGGTGGGCTTCAACCACTTCTGGCGGGCGCCGACCGCCGACAGCGCCGGCGACCTGGTGTTCGTGCAGGGCCACTCGAGCCCGGGCATCTACGCGCGCGCCTACCTGGAGGGCCGGCTGAGCGAGGACCAGTTGCGGCGCTTCCGCCGCGAGACGGGCGGCGAGGGCCTCTCTTCCTACCCGCACCCGTGGCTGATGCCGGACTTCTGGCAGTTCCCGACCGTTTCCATGGGCCTCGGGCCGATGCAGGCGATCATGCAGGCTCGCTTCATGCGCTACCTGGAGCACCGGGGTCTCTCGCCCGAGAGCGACCGCAAGGTCTGGTGCTTCCTCGGTGACGGCGAGATGGACGAGCCGGAGTCGATGGGGGCGCTCACGCTGCCGGTGCGCGAGCGGCTCGACAACCTGATCTTCGTAGTCAACTGCAACCTGCAGCGCCTGGACGGCCCGGTGCGGGGCAACGGCAAGATCATCCAGGAGCTCGAGGCCGCCTTCTTGGGCGCCGGCTGGAACGTCCTCAAGGTGATCTGGGGCTACCGCTGGGACCCGCTCCTTGCGCGCGACACCTCGGGCCTGCTGCGCCAGCGCATGGAGGAGTGCGTCGACGGTGAATACCAGAACTTCAAGCAGAAGGGCGGCGCGTACACGCGCGAGCACTTCTTCGGCAAGTACCCCGAAACGCGCGAGCTGGTCGCCAACATGTCCGACGAGGAGGTGTGGCTCCTGAACCGCGGCGGCCACGACTCGCGCAAGGTCTGGAACGCCTACGCGGCGGCGGTCGCGCACCGCGGCCGGCCGACCGTGATCCTCGCCAAGACCGTCAAGGGCTACGGCATGGGCCGGGCCGGCGAGGCGCAGAACATCACCCACCAGCAGAAGAAGCTCGACGACGCCGCGCTGCGCGAGTTCCGCGACCGCTTCAACATCCCGGTCACCGACGAGGAGATCGCGCGCCTGCCGTTCTACCGGCCGGCGCCCGACGCTCCCGAGATGAAGTACATGCACGAGCGCCGCCGGACGCTCGGCGGGCACCTGCCGCAGCGGCGACGCGCGGCGACGCCGCTGGCCGCGCCCGGCGCGGACGCCTTCAAGGCGATGCTCGACGGCACCGACGGCCGCGAGATCTCGACGACCATGGCCTTCGTGCGCATCCTGACGGCGCTGCTCAAGGACAAGCACGTCGGCCGGCACGTCGTGCCCATCGTCCCGGACGAGGCGCGCACCTTCGGCATGGAGGGCCTGTTCCGGCAGGTCGGGATCTACTCCTCGGTCGGCCAGCTGTACACGCCGCAGGACGCCGACCAGCTCATGTACTACCGGGAGGACAAGAAGGGCCAGATCCTCGAGGAGGGCATCAACGAGGCCGGCGCGTTCTGCTCCTGGATGGCCGCGGGCTCGGCCTACGCCAACCACGGGATCAACATGATCCCCTTCTACGTCTACTACTCGATGTTCGGCTTCCAGCGGGTCGGCGACTTCGCCTGGGCCGCGGGCGACCTGCAGACGCGCGGCTTCCTGATGGGCGCCACGGCCGGCCGCACCACTCTCGCCGGCGAGGGCCTGCAGCACCAGGACGGCCACAGCCACCTGCTCGCGTCCACCATTCCCAACTGCGTCGCCTACGATCCCTGCTTCGCCTACGAGCTGGCGGCGATCATCCAGGACGGCCTGAGGCGCATGTACGTCGAGCAGGAGAACGTCTTCTACTACGTCACCTGCATGAACGAGAATTACGCCCACCCGGCGATGCCGACCGGCGTGGAGGAAGGCATCCTCAAGGGGATGTACCTGCTGCACATCGGCGGCCGCGGCAAGGTGCGCGCGACGCTGCTGGGCTCGGGCACGATCCTGCGCGAGGCGCTGGCCGCGGCGGAGCTCCTGGAGAAGGAGTTCGGGGTGCCGGCCGACGTGTACAGCGTGACGAGCTTCAGCGAGCTTCGGCGCGACGCGCTCGACTGCGAGCGTGCGCGGATGATCGATCCGATGGCCGTGCCGCGCCTGCCCTACGTGCGCCAGTGCCTCGGCGACCGCCCGGGCCCCGTGGTCGGCGTGTCCGACTACATGAAGACCGTGGCCGACCAGATCCGCCAGTGGGTCCCGGGCCGGTACGTCGTGCTCGGCACCGACGGCTACGGGCGCAGCGATGCGCGCGCCGAGCTGCGCGCGCACTTCGAGGTCGACCGCCACTGGATCTGCGTGGCCGCGCTCGCGGCGCTCGCCGAGGAGGGCAAGGTCGACGTCGCCTCGGTCAAGGTGGCGATGAAGAAGTTCGGCCTCGATCCCGCCAAGCCCAACCCGCTGCAAGCCTGAGGCTGCCACCGTGTCGAAGCGCATCACCCTGAGCGTGCCCGACCTCGGCGACTTCAACGACGTCGAGGTGATCGACGTGCTGGTCGCGGAGGGCGACGAGGTCGAGCGGGAGGCGCCGCTCGTCACGCTCGAGACCGACAAGGCGACCATGGACGTGCCGGCGGACTCCGCGGGCCGGATCGTCGAGCTCAAGGTCAAGAAGGGCGATCGCGTCTCCAAGGGCGATCCGCTCGCGGTCGTGGAGCCGGCCGATTCCGGCGAAGGCTCCAGGAAGGAGGCTGCGGAGAAGGAGGACGACGGGGACGGGGAGAAGAAAGCTACCCGCTCGAAGCAGGGCGAAAGCAAGCCGGCTTCCGGCAAGGACAAGTCGGCGTCGGGCAAGGACGCGTCGAAGCACGGCGATGACGATTCGGCCTCTGGCAAGGACGAGAGCGAATCCGGCAAGAAGGCGGCCTCGCCGGGGCGCGCCGAATCGAAGCCGCCGGCCGCGGCGCGCGTCGAGGCGCCGGCCGGCACGCTGCCGCCGATCGAGGAAGCCGGCTTCTCGCGCGCCCACGCCAGCCCGTCGGTGCGCAGATTCGCGCGCGAGCTGGGCGTCGACCTCGGCCGCGTCAAGGGCAGCGGCGCCAAGGGGCGCGTCACCGAGGAGGACGTGAAGGCCTGGGTCAAGGCGATGCTGGCCGGGGGCGCGCCAGGCGCCGGCGGCGCGGCGCTGCCGCGCGTTCCGGAGGTGGATTTCGCCGCCTTCGGGCCGGTCGAGACCGTGGCGCTGACGCGCGTGCAGCGGATCTCCGGTCCCCGCCTGCACGCCAGCTGGGTCAACATCCCGCACGTCACGCAGCACGACCAGGCGGACATCACCGAGCTCGAGGCGCTGCGCGGCGATCTGAAGGAGCGCGCGTCGTCGTCCGGCATCAAGCTCACGCCGCTCGCCTTCATCCTGCGGGCCTGCGCGAGGGTCATCGCCGACTTCCCGCGCTTCGCCGCCTCGCTGGCCGGCGACCAGCTGGTCATGAAGAAGTACCTGCACCTCGGCTTCGCGGCCGACACGCCGAACGGACTCGTGGTCCCGGTGATCCGCGACGCGGACCGCAAGGACGTCTACGAGCTCGCGCGCGAGCTCGGCGCGCTGTCGGAGAAGGCCCGTGCCGGCAAGCTCTCGGCGTCGGAGATGCAGGGCGGCTGCTTCACGGTGTCCAGCCTCGGCGGAATCGGCGGCACCGCGTTCACCCCGATCATCAACGCGCCCGAGGTCGCGATCCTCGGCGTGTCGAAGGCCGAGATGCGCCCCGTGTGGCGCGACGGCGAGTTCGCGCCGAGGCTGATGCTGCCCCTGTCGCTGTCCTACGACCACCGCGTGATCGACGGCGCCGAAGCCGTGCGCTTCACCTCGGCGCTCGCCGCGGCGCTCGCCGAGCCGCGCCGCCTGGCCGAGGCCGTGCCGTGAGCGTCGAGCAGCGCGTCCCGGACCTCGGCGACTTCAAGGACGTCGAGGTCATCGACGTGCTCGTCGGGCCCGGCGATGCCGTCGAGCCGGAGACGCCGCTCGTCACGCTCGAAACCGACAAGGCCACCATGGACGTGCCGGCCACCGCCGCGGGCAAAGTGCTCGAGGTGGCGGTGAAGAAGGGCGACCGCGTCAACGCCGGCACCCTGCTCCTGCGGCTGTCCGGGGACAGCGGCGGGGACACGGTGCGCATCAAGGCCGTCGCGGATCCCGCCGCGGATTCGGCCGGAGACGGACAGGCTGCGGGGGAACCCGCGGAGAAAGAAGACAGGAAGCCGGCCGAAGAGCGCGCCGCGTCCGTCTCGGCCGGCGAGCCCGGGGCCGACCTCAGCGCGCAGCTCGTGGTGCTCGGCGCGGGCCCGGGCGGCTACACCGCGGCCTTCCGCGCGGCCGACCTCGGGCTGTCGGTGGTCCTCGTGGACCGCTGGCCGCAGCTCGGCGGCGTGTGCCTCAACGTGGGCTGTATCCCGTCCAAGGCACTGCTGCACGCGGCGCGCGTCATCGAGGACGTCGAGTCGATGGCCGAGCACGGCCTGATGTTCGGCAATCCCTCGATCGACATCGAGCGCCTGCGCCAGTGGAAGAACCGCATCGTCGGCAAGCTCACCGCGGGCCTCACGATCCTGGCCAAGCAGCGCAAGGTGCAGGTGCTGCGCGGCTACGGCCGCTTCGCCTCGGCGAAGCGGCTCGAGGTGCGCGAGCCGGACGGCGCGACCCGGGTGGTGGCCTTCGAGCACTGCATCGTCGCGGCCGGCTCCGAGCCGGTGCGCCTGCCCGGCCTGCCGTCCGACCCGCGCATCATCGACTCGACCGGGGCGCTCGACCTCAAGGAGTTGCCCGACCGCCTGCTCGTGGTGGGTGGCGGCATCATCGGCCTCGAGATGGCCTGCGTGTACGACGCGCTCGGCTCGAAGGTGAGCGTCGCGGAGCTGACCCCGGGCCTGATGCCGGGCTGCGACCGCGACCTGGTGCGGCCGCTCGAGAAGCGCATCCGCGCCCGCTACGCGGGCGTGCACACCGGTGTCCGCGTGGCCGGCGTCGAGGCCCGGGACGAGTGCCTTCGGGTCAGTTTCGAGGGGCAGGGCGCGCCCTCGCCGCAGGACTACGACCGCGTCCTGGTGGCCGTCGGCCGGGTGCCGAACGGCAAGCTGATCGGCGCGGAGCAGGCGGGCCTCAGGGTCGACGAGCGCGGCTTCATCGCGGCCGACCGGCAGCAGCGGACCAACGTCCCGCACATCTTCGCGATCGGCGACATCGCCGGCGGGCCGATGCTCGCGCACAAGGCGACCCACGAGGGCAAGGTCGCGGCCGAAGTCGCGGCAGGCCACAAGCGCGCCTTCGACGCGCGCGTGATTCCTTCCGTCGCCTACACCGACCCGGAGGTGGCCTGGATCGGCCTGACGGAGACCGAGGCGCAGGCCGCGGGCCGCAAGGTGGGCAAGGGCCTGTTCCCGTGGATGGCGAGCGGGCGCTCGCTCGCGCTCAACCGCGACGAGGGGTTCACGAAGCTGATCTTCGACCCGGACACGCACCGCGTGCTGGGCGGCGGCATCGTCGGCACCAACGCCGGCGACCTGATCGCCGAGGTGGGCCTCGCGATCGAGATGGGCGCCGACGCCGCCGACGTCGGCCTGACCATCCATCCGCACCCGACGCTGTCCGAGACCATCGGCTTCGCGGCCGAAGCCTTCGAGGGAACGCTGACCGACCTGTTCATCCCCCGCCGCTGACGCGGCCCGGGCATGAAGCCTCAGCGACGCGTGCCGAGCAGGATCCCGCGCTTCTGCAGCCCCGCGAGCAGGTCGGCTCCGCGCGAGGCGGCGGCCCGGCCGGCTTCGCCCAGCTCGGCGGCCACGCGCGCGAGCGCGCCGGCACCCGTCTGGTCGGGGCTGGCGTCCAGCAGTTCGAGCAGCCTCGCCGCCGCCGCATCCACCTCGAGGAAGCGCACGGCGCCGTCGGCGTCGCGATAGACCACGAGGAAGGTCGGCAACTCGCCGGCCGACGCGGGACGGAAGGACGGCGACAGCCGGTGGACCGGCCAGCGGTAGGCGAGCGGCCAGGCGAGCGGCGAGACGACCGGGCGGCCGGCCAGCAGGTCGCCCGCCGGGTCCACGTCCGCGAGGTCGGGCTCGGCCTCGCTCACGGAGAGCGCCAGCTCGACCCACTCGTAGTGCGCGAGCTCGCCGAGGAAGGGCGGCAGCGCCGGATCCGCCGCGCCGCCCGCCTGCAGCCACTGCAGGAACTCGGACGGCAGCTCGAGGAAGTACGGCGTGTGTGCCTTGTGCGTGGCGTAGAACCGGCGCACGAGGCCGCGCCAGGCGGCCTCGCCGAGGATATCGCGGCACACGGGGAAGGTGCCCGACAGCAGGCTCGCGACGTTGTTGAAGAACAGCTCCCGGTAGACGTCGAGCCGGCGCGCCTCGATCCCCTCCGGCGGCGGCACGTTGTCCGGGTCGCGCAGGTGCGCGGCGAAGCGGCGCTGCAGCTCGGCGAGGTCCATCGTTCAGCCCGCCGCGGCGCGCGACTGCAGCGCCCGCACCTCGGCGACCTCGCCTACGAGCGTGGGCAGCGGCGGGAAGTTGAAGTCGCGTTCGAGCAGGGTGGGCGCCGGTCCGCAGTGGGCG
Source organism: uncultured Steroidobacteraceae bacterium (assembly GCA_964406445.1). Lineage (GTDB taxonomy): Bacteria > Pseudomonadota > Gammaproteobacteria > Steroidobacterales > Steroidobacteraceae > SG8-30. Next base: position 11,497 of record CAYORU010000008.1, on the reverse strand, counting down.
TAGGCCCTTGCCAGCAGCGCCCAGACGTCGGTGCAGACCTCCGCGCCGTGGGTGTCGACGCGCAGGTCGGGCGCCTCCACGTAGTGTCCGGCGACGTGCAGGTACCAGACGCGCTCCGCGGGCAGGGCGCGCAGGAAGCCGGCCGGATCGTAGCGATGGTTGATCGCGTTGACGAAGACGTTGTTGACGTCGAGCAGCAGGCCGCAGTCGGCCTCCGCGAGCACCGCGTTCACGAACTCGAGCTCGGACAGCTCGGCGCCCGGCGCGGCGTAGTAGGAGACGTTCTCGATCGCGATGGGCCGCTCCAGGACCTCCTGTGCCTGCCGGATGCGCGCCGCGACGTGGCGCACGGCCTCGCCGGTGAAGGGGATCGGCATCAGGTCGTAGAGATGCCCCTCGTCCGTGCAGTAGCTCAGGTGCTCGGTGTAGGCGCGGATGCCGTGCTGGTCGAGGAAGGCACGGATATCGGCGAGCAGGGCGACGTCGAGCGGTCCCGGTCCGCCGAGCGACAGCGAGAGGCCGTGGGCGACGAAGGGGTGGCGCTCCGTGAAGCGGCGCAGGCGCCGCGCCAGCGCGCCGCCGACACCGATCCAGTTCTCCGGCGCAAGCTCGAAGAAGTCGATGCCGGCCGCGCCGTCGCGCTCGAGTTCCGCGAGCAGCGCGCGGCGGAAGCCGAGGCCGGCCCCCTCCACCGGGAAACGGGGCGACCGGACGACCGGCTGGGCTGCCGCGCGGGCTGGATTCATGCTCGAACCTCCTCTCCGGTAGACCGGCCGGCGGACCGATCCATCACCGGCGGGTCGCCAGCCGGCGGACCCGCGCCAGGAACGCCGACTCGTCCGGCGCACGCCGTTCGCGCTGCGCCTCCCACAGCGTCTCGGCCAGGCAGTCGAGCAGGCGGTGCTCCGCCTCGTGGGCAGAGCCGGACGCCTCCGCGATCGTCGAAAAGGCCGCGCGCAGGCCCGGCGGCCGGTCGGTGGCCACGCCCTCCCGCACCGCCATGTGCAGCCCGAGGTGCAGGAACGGGTTGCTCTGGCCGCCCTCGGGCGTCCACTCGCGGCTCTCGCTCGCGGCGCCGGCCTCCAGCACGGCATGGTACTCCGGGTGCGCCGCCACCAGGTCGGCGAGCTGCGCCTCCAGCGGCTCGAGCGGACGGCCCTCGCGGTGCTTGCGCCAGGCCTCGACCCACGCGCGGCGCAACTCCTCGCGGCCGGCCCCGGCGAACAGCGCCACCTCAGGCGCTTCCCGTCGCCGCCGAGCGTCGCCGCCGCGAGGCCCTGCACAGGGGCAGCGACTTCGCCTCGGGCAGCGTCTTGCGGCGGTATTCGCAGAGGTCGAGGATCGGGCAGCGCGGGCAGTCGGGCTTGCGCGCCTTGCAGACGTAGCGGCCGTGCAGGATCAGCCAGTGGTGCGCGTCCTTGCGGAAGTCGGGGGGCACGAACCTGAGCAGACGCTCCTCGACCTGGCGGACGTTGCGGCCCGGCGCGAGGCCGGTGCGGTTCGCGACCCGGAAGATGTGCGTGTCCACCGCGATGGTCGGCTCGCCGAAGGCGGTGTTCAGGACGACGTTCGCCGTCTTGCGGCCGACCCCGGGCAGGGCCTCGAGATCCTCGCGGCGGCGAGGCACGTCGCCGCCGTGGCGCTCGACCAGGAGTCGCGCGGTGGCGGCGAGATTCTTCGCCTTGGCCGACCACAGCCCGATGGTGCGGATGAACGGCGCGATGCCCTCGGCGCCGAGCGCGGCCAGCGCCGCCGGCGTGGGCGCGGCCGCGAACAGCGCCGGCGTCGCCGCGTTGACCCCGCGGTCGGTCGCCTGCGCCGAGAGGATCACGGCCACCAGCAGCTCGAAGGGGTTCGACCACGCGAGCTCGGTGGTCGGCGACGGGTTCGCGGCGGCGAGGCGCGCGAAGATCTCGCGGCGGCGCGCTGCGTTCACGGTTCGCGGGCCCCGGGCAACCGCGCGGCGATGGCGGCCGCGCGGCGGGCCGCGTTGCGGGCGAGCCGGGCTGCGCGCGCGTCGTAAAGCGCCCGGAACCGGCGTGCGCGCGCGGCGATGGCGGCCTGCGGCAGCGGCGCCGCCGGCAGCCCGGGCGCGGCCTCGAGGCGAATGCAGTCCACCGGGCAGGCCGGGATGCACAGCTCGCAGCCCGAGCAATCCCCGGGCAGCACCGCGTGCAGCCACTTGCGCGCGCCGACGATGGCGTCGGTCGGGCAAACGTCGATGCACTTCGCGCAGCCGATGCAGTCCGGCTCGTCTATCTCCGCGACCCGCGGCGGGCCGACCTCGCCGCAGGCGGGGTCGATGGGCTTCTCCGGCCGCCCCAGCAGGGCCGCGAGCGCCCGCATCACGGGCTCGCCGCCCGGCGGGCAGCGATTGATCTCGCTCTCGCCGCGCGCGAGCGCCTCCGCGTAGGGCCGGCAGCCCTCGAACCCGCAGCGCGTGCACTGGGTCTGGGGCAGCAGGGCGTCGACGCGCGCCGCCCGCTCCGCGTCGCCCTGCGCCGGCGCCATCGTCCTCACTTCACCTGCATGCCCGGCCGGGCGCCCTCGTCGGGGCCGACCAGGAAGATTCCGCCGTCGCCGGATCCGGCCGCGAGCACCATGCCCTCCGAGGTGCCGAAGCGCATCTTGCGCGGCTTGAGGTTGGCGACCACCACGACGTGGCGGCCCACCAGCGCGGCCGGGTCGTAGGCGGCGCGGATGCCGGCGAACACCGTCCTGTGCTCGCCGCCGAGGTCCAGGGAGAGCCGCAGCAGCTTGTCCGCGCCCTCGACCGCCTCGGCCGCCTCGATCCGCGCGACGCGCAGGTCGACGCGCTGGAAGTCCTCGATCGCGATCTCCGCTGCCTGCGCGACCGGCGCCGGCCCGGCGAAGGGCGCTGCAGCCGCAGGCGCCGCCGCGGGCGCGTCGACCAGCGCGGCAAGCTGCGCCGGCTCGACGCGCGTCGCCAGAGGCTCGTAGGGGCGGATCTCGGTGCCGAGCAGCGGCGCCGCGATCTCGTCCCAGCGTTCGAGCGGCGCCTGCAGGAAGGACTCTGCGCGCTCCGCCATCCGCGGCAGCACGGGCTTCAGGTAGGCGATCAGCACGCGGAACAGGTTGAGGCCCTGCGTGCACACCGCCTGGACCTCGCCGGCGCGGGCGGGATCCTTCGCGGCGAGCCAGGGCTTGGCCTGGTCGATGTACAGGTTCGCGCGATCGGCGAGCGCCATGATCTCGCGGATGGCGGTCGAGTACTCGCGGGCCTGGTAGGCGGCGGCGACCGCCTTGCCGGCCTCGACGAAGTCGCGGTGCAGCGCGGGATCCGGCAGCGCCGGGGCGAGGCGGCCGCCGTGGCCGCGGGTGATGAAGCCCGCGCAACGGCTCGCGATGTTGACCAGCTTGCCGACCACTTCGGAGTTGATGCGCGCCGCGAACTCCTCGAGGTTCATGTCGATGTCCTCGACGCCCGAGGTGAGCTTGGCGGCGAGGAAGTAGCGGAAGTACTCGCCCGGAAGGTGCTCGAGGTAGCGCTCGGCCGTGATGAAGGTGCCGCGCGACTTCGACATCTTCTGGCCGTTGATGGTCAGGAAGCCGTGCACGAACACGCCGTCCGGCAGCCGGAACCCGGCGCCCTCGAGCGTCGCCGGCCAGAACAGCGAGTGGAAGTACAGGATGTCCTTGCCGATGAAGTGGTAGAGCGAGGCCTCGCTGCCGGGGCGCCAGTAGGCGTCGAAGTCGCGGCCGGTTCGCGCGCAGAGGTGGGCGAAGCTCGCCATGTAGCCGATCGGCGCGTCGAGCCAGACGTAGAAGTACTTGCCCGGGTGACCGGGGATCTCGAAGCCGAAGTAGGGCGCGTCGCGCGAGATGTCCCAGTCCTTGAGGCCCGCCTCGAACCACTCGTCGAGCTTGTTGGCGACCGCCTCCTGCAGGGCCCCGGAGCGGGTCCAGCGGCGCAGGAAGTCGCCGAAGTCGCCGAGCCGGAAGAACAGGTGCTCGGACTCTCGCTCGACGGGGCGCGTGCCGCTCACGACCGACACCGGATCCTTCAGGTCGAGCGGGGCATAGGTGGCGCTGCAGGACTCGCAGCTGTCGCCATACTGGTCCGCCGTGCCGCAGCGGGGGCAGGTGCCCTTGACGTAGCGGTCCGGCAGGAACATCCCGGCCTGCTCGTCGTAGGCCTGGCGCACCGAGCGGCGCGCGATGTGCCCCGCGTCGTCGAGCGCCTTGAAGACGAGCTCGGTGTAGCGGCGGTTCTCGGCCGAGTGGGTCGTGTAGTAGTTGTCGAAGCCGATCAGGAAGCGCTCGAAGCTGCGCCGCCGCTCGGCCCCGACCTGCTCGATCAGCTGCTCGGGGCTGACGCCTTCGGCCTGGGCACGCAGCATGATCGGCGTGCCGTGCGTGTCGTCGGCGCAGACGTACAGGCAATCGTGACCCTGCAGGCGCTGGAAACGCACCCAGATGTCGGTCTGCACGGTCTCGGTGACGTGCCCGAGGTGGGTCGGCCCGTTGGCGTAGGGCAGGGCACTCGTGACGAGGATCTTGCGGGTCATGGGCGGGTTCCGGCCGGGAACCGGGAATTATGCCATCAAGCGGAGCGTCGCCCTGCGGCGGCCCGCGGGACCGCCCCTAGTCCTGGTCCTTGACGGCCTCGAAGCGCTGCTTGCTGATCGCCTTCTCGTAGGCCGAACGGCCCGAGATGGCGCCGGCCTCGAGCAGCTGCTGGATCGCGCCGTCCATCGTCCGCATGCCGGTGGACGCGCCGGACTGCATGGAGTTCTCCAGCTGGTCGATCTTGCCCTGGCGGATCAGGTTCGACACCGCCGAGGTGTTGACGAGGATCTCGAGCGCGCAGGCGCGGCCCTTGCCGCCCCGCTGCAGGATCAGCTGCTGCGAGATCACGCCGCGCAGCGACGTCGACAGCATGGTGCGGACGTGCGACTGCTTGTCGGCCGGGAAGGCGTTGACCAGGCGGTCCACCGCGGCCGCCGCGCCGTTGGTGTGCAGCGTGGCCATGACCAGGATGCCCATCTCCGCCGCGGTGATGGCGGTGCTCATGGTCTCCAGGTCGCGAAGCTCGCCGACCAGGATCACGTCGGGGTCTTCGCGCAGCGCCGAGTGCAGGGCCGCGGAGAAGGACGGCGCGTGGGCGCCGATCTCGCGCTGGCTCACCAGGCAGCCCTTGCGCGGGTGGACGAACTCGATCGGATCCTCGATGGTGAGGATGTGGCCCTTGAGCGACTGGTTGAGCTCGTCGATCATCGCCGCGAGGGTCGTGGACTTGCCGGAGCCGGTCTTGCCCGTGACCAGGATGAGCCCGCTCGACAGCTTGCAGAGGTTGCGCACCGCGTCGGGCATCTGCAGCTGGTCGAGCGTCATTGCCTTCGACGGAATCGCCCGGAAGACGCCGCCCATGCCGGTCAGGTGGCGCATGACGTTGACGCGGAAGCGCGACAGGCCGGCGATCGAGTAGGCGAAGTCCGCGCCGTCGCGCTGCTCGAAGCGCTGCTGGGCCTGGTAGGGCATGATCTCGTGGAGAGCCTCGCGCACGAACTCCGGCGACAGGGGCTCCTCGCGCAGCAGCGCCAGGCGGCCGTACTGGCGCACGCGGGGCGGCTGGCCGGCCATGAAGTGGAGGTCGGAGCCGTTGCGGCGCAGCACCTCCTCGAGCAGCGGATCTATGCGGGCCACGTGCTTGCCTCAGCCGGGCGCGATGTCGATCTGCGGCAGGATGCTGCGGTCGACGACGAACTTGGCCAGCAGCCGGCGGTCGCTCGCGTACAGGTAGGCGTCGTCGGGATCGACCTCCTTGGCCTGCACCGCCGCGAGCAGCGCCTGGTCCATGGACTGCATCCCGGAGTCCTTGCCGGTCTGGAGCTGTGCCGGGATCTGGTGCGTCTGCTCGGTCTGGATCAGCTTGGCGATGGCGCGGTTCATCATCATCACCTCGCAGATGGCGCGCCGGCCGCGGCCCTCCGGACGCTTGACCAGCACCTGCGTGACGACGGCGATCAGGCTCTGCGCGAGGAAGCTCTTGGTCTGCTCGCGCTCCTCGGTCGGCAGCGCGTCGATGATGCGGTCGATGGTCTTGACCGCGCTGGTCGTATGCAGCGTGCCGAGCACGAGGTGGCCCGTCTCGGCGGCGGTCATCGCCATCGAGATGGTCTCGGGGTCGCGCATCTCGCCGACCAGGATGACGTCCGGATCCTCGCGCATGGCCGCACGGACGCCCTCGGCGAAGGAGGGCAGGTGCGTGCCGAGCTCGCGCTGGATCACCTGGCTCTGCTTGCTGCGGTGCACGAACTCGATCGGGTCCTCGAGGCTGATGATGTTGAGCGGCCGGGTCGTGTTCAGCAGGTCGATCATCGCCGCGAGCGTCGTGGACTTGCCGGTGCCGGTCGACCCGGTCACGAGCACCATCCCCTGGTGGTAGTCGCAGAGCTTCTTCACCACCGGCGGCAGCGCCAGACTGTCGAGCGTCGGGACCTCGTTCGGGATCGAGCGGAAGACCGCGCCGACGCCCGAGTCCTTCCGGAACACGTTCACGCGGAAGCGCCCGCCGTCCTCCGCCACGTAGGAGAAGTCGACGTCCTCGCCGGTCCGGAACCGGTCCTGGTGGTGGCGCGTGAGGATCTCGGTGATGTAGCCCTCGAGCTCGGCCTGAGCGAGGTCCCGGAAGCGGATCGGCACCAGGTCGCCGTTCAGGCGCAGCATCGGCGGCACGCCGACGGCGAGGTGCACGTCGGAGCATCCCTGGGAGGTGCCGAGCTTGAGGAAGGCGTCAATGCGGGGCATTGGCGCCGGAGTGAATCACAAGAAGGGTTCTAGCGCCAGCCTGAGCTCGTCCATGGTCTGGTAGCGCTTCGCCTTGTCGACCGCCATCGCCTTCATGACCAGGTCGGAGAGCGCCTGCGGCAGCGCCGGGTTGGCCTCGATCGGCGGCTTGGCGCGGCCCTGGACGTGCTGGTACATGACGGACATGTGGTCGCCGCGATGGTAGGGCGGCATGCCCGTGAACATCTCGTAGAGGATCACGCCGAGCGAGTAGACGTCCGCCCGCGCGTCGACCTTCTTGCCGAGGATCTGCTCGGGAGCCATGTACTTGGGCGAGCCGATGACGTAGCCGGTCTTGGTGAGCTGGGTGTCGCCCTCGCGGCCAGCCGCCGCCACGCCGAAGTCCACGATCTTGAGCACGCTGGCCTCGTTGATCAGGACGTTGGCCGGCTTCAGGTCGCGGTGCACGATCCCCTGGGCGTGCGCCACCTGCATGCCGGTCGCGATGTCCATGCCGAAGCGCACGGCGCGCTTGATGTCCATCGGCCTGCCCTCGCCGACCTCGCCGCCGAGCGTGTGCGAGGGGAAGTACTCCATGGAGATGGCGAAGTTGCCGCGGATCCGCAGGAAGTCGTAGATGCGGATCACGTTCGGGTGGGTGATCTTGCGGCTGTAGCGCAGCTCGTGGACGAAGCGCTGCATCATCTCCTCGTCCTGCGAGACGCTGGGATTCAGGAACTTCAGCACGATGCGCTCGTCGACCATCGTGTCCTCGAACAGCAGCACGGTGCCGAAGGCGCCCTTGCCGATCTTCTCGATGAAGCGGTAGCGGCCGTCGAGCATGTCGCCGCTCTTCAGGGTCGAGATGTCGAGCTTGGCCTGGCTCTCGGCGGCCTTGACCAGGGCGCCGATGTCCGCGGAGTCCACCAGCATGGTGTGGGCGGCGTCCAGCGGCACCCCCGCGGGTCCGCTGCCCGAAGTCGAGTCGGCGCCGGCGCGCGTCATGGTGGAGCCGCCGGCCGAGAGCCGCGGACCGGTCTGGCTGATCGACGGGCGGAACAGGGCGTCGATCTCGCCGATGGTCCGGCGCGCCGCCTGCGCCACGGTCGGCTCGGGTGATCCGACGAGCGGCAGCGCGCGTGACCGGACCGCGTCGTAGTTCTCCTCGGTGGTCAGCCTCACCAGCGCCGCGAGCGCCTCGCCGACGACGCCCACGTCCTTGACCGTCAGCATGCCGAGGACGGGGTCGGTCGCCCGCGGGTCCTTGGTGAGCCCGAGCGCCCGAACCACCGCGAGGCTCGCCTTGCCGCCCTGCGTCAGCATCTCGAGCAGGCGCGGGACGGCCTTGCGGCTGCCGATGGCGCCGAGCGCATCCACCGCGCGCTCGCTGACCCACCAGTCCGGGTCCCGGGTTGCCTCGATCAGGTGGTTGACGGCGCGCTCGTCGCGGGTCTGGTTCAGGATCTCGATGGCGGTGCGGCGAATGTGCTCGTCCTTGTCGGTGACCAGCGCCAGCGCCGCGTCGATCACCCGCGGCCCGCCGATCTTGCCGAGCGCATCCGCGGCCCGGCTGCGCACCCACCAGTCGTCGTCCTTGATGGCCTGCAGCAGGTACTTGACGGAGGAGTGGTCGCCGACCTCGTTGAGCACCTCGACCGCGGCCCGGCGGGCGTACTCGGACTCGTCCTTCAGCACCTCGACGAGGTGGCGCACCGTGTCCGGGTGCTTGGCCCGGCACAGGACTTCCACCGCGAGGTTCTGCACGTCGAGTTCGCTGTCTCGCAGGGCGGGGGCCACGATCGCCGGGTCGACCTGGGCCTTCATGCTGGCGAGCGCCTGCAGCGCCGCCGATCGCACCAGCTTGTTCGGGTCGCGCACGCAGGTCTGCAGCGTGGTTGCCACGCGCGGGTCCTTGAAGCGCGCCAGGATCGCGATGATGTGCACCCGCGCCAGCGGGTCCTTGCCGCCGACCCGCGCCAGCAGCTCGTCGAGCGACGACGCGTCGGCCATCTCGCCGATGATCCGAAACAGCGCCGCCTTCTCGGACGGCTCCTGGGTGTAGGCCGCGTTCAGCAGGTCGCGCAGCGAGAAGCGGTCGCGCTGGGCGCCGATCACGCTGAGCAGCGCCGGCCGCGACACCGCGGGGTTGGACAGCAGGTCGAGCAGCAGGGTGGGTGCGTAATTGCGGGCCGTCGCGAGGGCCCAGGCCACCCCGGCGACCGTGCGGCCGTGCTCTTCCTGAAGCGCCTGCGCCAGCCTCGGGAAGCTCTTGTTGTCGATAAGCGACACGAGCACGTCGACGAAGGCGACGGTCTCGCTCTTGTCGGCGGTGGCGAGTGCGGCGAGGACGGGGTCGATCGCCGACGGGCCCAGGCCCTTCAGGCGCTCCAGCGCCTTGCGCGCCGCGGCGCTCTCCGGGTCACCGCTCTCGCGAATCTCCGCGATCAGCCGATCTGCACGGAAAGTGGACAGAAATCCCATTCAGGTCCTCGGGCGGCAGGTTGCGTCACGCCGCCCATCCATGGAAGTTCGCCCCTGGTCGCGAGCGTTGCGGGCAACGCCGCGCCCGGACTTTGGCCCACGCCCGAAGTATGCCACGGCCCGCCGCGGCCGCCGTCCGGAAAGTGCGGTTCCGCTACAATCCGGCCCCGCCCTTCCGCCAGCGACCCGCCGGGGCGTCGGGGCGGCCGGATCCCCAGGAGACCGAACCGATGGCCGAGGACAGCGCCGCGCTGCGCGCGGCGGTCGAGAGCTACTTCGAGCCTCTGCTCGCGGCGCCACTCGGCGCCTCCGGGGCGCTGCGCGAGTGCACGCTTTCCAGGGACGGCCTTCGCGTCGTGGTCGAGTTCGGTTTCCCGGTAGCGGGCTATGCGGGAACCCTGCGCGCAGGACTCGAGGCGGCGCTCGCCGCGGGCGGCCACGCCGTGCCCCTGCAGGTCGAGCTGTCGGCTCGGATCCCCTCGTTCGTGGGCGGCCGCGGCGCGGCGGCCCTGCCGGGGATCGCCAACGTCGTGGCGGTCGCCTCCGGCAAGGGTGGCGTGGGCAAGTCCACGGTGGCGGCGAACCTGGCGATCGCGCTGGCCCGGCAGGGCGCCCGGGTCGGCCTGCTCGACGCGGACGTCTACGGCCCGAGCCAGCCGCGGATGATGGGCCTCGCCGGTCGGCGTCCCGCGGCCCCCGACGGGCGGACGATGGAGCCGCCGGAGAGCCACGGTGTGAAGGTGATGTCGATCGGCTTCCTGGTGGACGAGGAACAGCCGATGGTCTGGCGCGGGCCGATGGTCTCGCAGGCGTTGACGCAGCTGCTGGCCGGCACGCGCTGGGGCGAGCTGGACTACCTCGTCGTGGACATGCCGCCCGGAACCGGCGATACGCAGCTCACGCTGGCGCAGCGCGTGCCCCTGTCGGGCGCGGTGATCGTCACCACGCCGCAGGACATCGCGCTGCTCGACGCCCGCAAGGGCCTGATGATGTTCCGCAAGGTCGACGTGCCGGTGCTCGGCATCGTCGAGAACATGAGCGTGCACCGCTGCCCGGCCTGCGGCCACGAGTCGCACATCTTCGGCGCCGGCGGCGGACGGGAGATGGCTTCGCGCTACGGCGTGGAGCTGCTCGGCGAGCTGCCCCTCGAGCTCGCGATCCGCGAGCAGGCCGACGGCGGCTGTCCGACCGTCGCGGCCGCGCCGGACTCGCCGGCCGGGCTCGCCTACCAGTCGGTCGCGCGGCGCGCCGCAGCGGCGCTGGCGCGCGCGGCGGCGGCCGGCGGCGCGACCTTCCCGAAGATCACCATCGAGGACGAGGCATGAGCATCAAGTCGGACCGCTGGATCCGCGAGCAGGCCGGGCGCCACGGCATGATCGAGCCCTTCGAGCCGTCGCAGGTGCGCGCCATCGAGGGCCGGCGCATCGTTTCCTACGGGACGTCGAGCTACGGCTACGACGTGCGCTGCGCGAGCGAGTTCAAGATCTTCACCAACATCAACTCGACCATCGTCGACCCGAAGCAGTTCGACGTGAACAACTTCGTCGACCTCACGGCCGACGTCTGCATCATCCCGCCGAACTCCTTCGCGTTGGCGCGCACGGTCGAGTACTTCCGCATCCCGCGCAGCGTCATGGTCGTGTGCCTGGGCAAGAGCACCTACGCGCGCTGCGGCATCATCGTCAACGTCACGCCGCTCGAGCCGGAATGGGAGGGCCACGTGACGCTGGAGTTCTCGAACACCACGCCGCTGCCGGCCAAGATCTACGCCAACGAGGGCGTGGCGCAGATGCTGTTCTTCGAGTCGGACCAGGTCTGCGAGACCTCCTACGCGGACCGCGGCGGCAAGTACCAGGGCCAGCTCGGCGTCACGCTGCCGCGGACCTGACGCGGACGCCTGGCGTCCTTGGTCCGGTCCGGTAGTTGCCTGGACCGGGCGGCGGCGTCTGGAACTTCGTCCCGGCGCCTCCGCCCGCGCAGGGTCTCCCCCTGCTCCGGGACCGGAGTCGCGGGGGAGACCCTGCGCGGACTGCAGCGCCGAGTCGTGCCCGATTACTCGCCTCGCGGTAGCTGATCTACGCGTGCCGGGCGCAACGCCAGCGCCGCGCTCACCGGCGGCGCGTCCCGGCGGTCCTCCGCGGCGACTCCGGTCCCGGAGCAAGCGGAGGACCGCCGGGACTGAGCCGCCGGCCCTAAACGCGCCGCAGCCTGCCGTAAGCTCCCCCGCCCGGTAGACAGTAGCAGCTAGACTCTCCCGGTCATCCCG
>CAYORU010000007.1:0-134285 GCA_964406445.1 uncultured Steroidobacteraceae bacterium | reverse complement strand
TCGGTCCCGGCGGAATTCGTGATCAGATCCGGACTGCCGAGCGTGTCGCGGTGGAGGTAGTTCGTGGTCGTGGTCGGATCGCAGCTCGAGCCGCTGCAGTTGACGATCGCCAGCAGCCCGCCCGGGCCCTCGATCCGGTGCCGCCAGGTGGTCGTGCCGGACTTGGTCACCTTCTCGAGTATCCCGCCCACGTAGATCGTCGTCTCCGACACCCCCGCCGTCACCGCCACCTGCTTGTAGCGGTTGCGATACGCCCCGTAGGACAGCGTGCTCGAGTTCGAGCCGGCATAGATCACCCCCGGCAGGTTGTAGCTCGTGTACCCAATCGTGCTGCCGCCCCGGCTCGTCATGTTGCCGTTCGCGTCATACCCGTAGCTGGTGGTGCCGGCCTGGATCACCGCCCGCTTCTTGCTGGCATGGTAGCTGTAGTTGCCCACGTCCTGCTTCCACAGGATGTTGCCGATCGCGTTGTAGCTGAGGTCCTGGTTCGTGATCGTGCCCGTCCCGGGAGTGGTCAGCGTCGAGTAGTCGAGCCGGTTGAGACCATCGTAGACGAACGTCTCCGTCGCGCACTGCTTCAAGTCCTGGCGCTGGCTCAGGTTGTAGTTCAGGTCCCACTGCGCAGTCGCGTCGATCAGCCCTGAACCGTCCCGGGTTCTCCGGAGACTTCCGTATCTGAGTCAAGCCGCATGGGCCTGACTCGTGTTGAGTCGATAGTACTCCTGCTCGCGCTCGACGGGCGGCACGTGGCCGATCGGCTCGAGCAGGCGGCGATTATTGAACCAGTCGATCCACTCGAGGGTCGCGTACTCGACCGCATCGAGGCCTCGCCACGGCCCCTGCTGATGAATGAGCTCGGTCTTGTACAACCCGATGATCGTCTCGGCGAGCGCGTTGTCGTAGGAGTCGCCGACGCTGCCGACGGAGGACTCGATGCCCGCCTCGGCCAGCCGCTCGGTGTAGCGGATGGACAGGTACTGGCAGCCGCGGTCGCTATGGTGAATCAGACCCTGACCGGCCCGACGGGCATGCAGGGCCTGCTCGAGCGCATCCAGGACCAGGTCGGTGTGCAACGAACTGCTGACCCGCCAGCCGACGATGCTGCGGGCGTACACGTCGATGACGAACGCGACGTATACGAAGCCGGCCCAGGTCGCGACATAGGTCAGGTCCGCGACCCACAGCTGATCGGGCCGCTCGGCCGTGAACCGGCGCTGGACCCGATCTGCAGGCCGATCCGCCGATTCCGCCGGGATCGTCGTCCGGCGCCTGCGGCCACGGACCACCCCAGACAGTCCCTGACGGCTCATCAGCCGTTCCACCGTGCAGCGGGCCACCGGGATGCCTTCCCGGTTGAGCTGCCGCCAGACCTTGCGGGCGCCGTACACCCGGAAGTTCTCCTGCCAGACCCGTTCGATCTCGGGAGCGAGCTCGGCATCACGGCGAGCTCGGGCAGGCTGGCGATCAGGATCCGCCTGCCGAGCCTTGAGCTCGTAGTACGTGGACGGGGCGATCGGCAGCTCGGCACAGATCGGCTCGACCCCGTACTCCGCCCGGTGCGCGTCGATGAACGCCACCATCACTTCGCTCGGCGGTCGAGCTCCGCCTGGGCGAAAAAAGCCGATGCCTTGCGCAGGATCTCGTTGGCCCGCCTCAGTTCCCGGTTCTCGCGTTCCAGAACCCGCAGCCGTTCCCGCTCCGCGCTCGTCGGCCCACGCCGCTCGCCAGCGTCCCGATCGGCCTTGCGGACCCAGGATCGCAGCGTCTCCGCCGAACAGCCGAATTTCGGCGCCAGCGCGACCACCGCCTCCCACCGCGATCCGTACTCCCGCTCCTGCTCGTACAGCAGTCGAACCGCACGCTCCCGGACTTCCGGTGAAAACTTCTTCTGCGTTCCCATATGCTCCATCCTCTCAGGTTGTGGAGCCTCCGGGAAACCCGGGGCGGTTCAGAGCGCTACAGCTTTGATCCCTGGGGCAAGCGCCGGGATCCGGGGTCCTGGCTGACCCCGGCGCCGGGGACGTTCAGTTTCGATCCGGTATTCGGCGACCGCGGCTACACCGGCCACGAGCACATAGACCACCTCGGTCTCGTGAACATGAACGGCCGGGTCTACGACCCGGAGCTTGGCAAGTTCCTCTCCGCCGACCCGTTCGTGCAGTTTCCCGAGAGCACCCAGGGCTACAACCGCTACGCCTACGTCGGCAATAACCCCCTGAGCTTCGTCGATCCGAGCGGGTTCTCGTTCTTCAAGCGGCTGTTCGCGTTCGCGCTCGGGATCGTGATGTTCGCGATTGCGCCCGAGTTTTCGAGCGTCTGGCAGAAGTGGCTTTGGAGATTCGTCGTCGGGAGTCTGTATCTGCATGCCGCGGCGAGCCTGCCGATCGGAACTTCGACCGCCGGCGCCGGCCAGATCGGCCCCTGGGGTGGCCTGCCCCGCGGACCCCCCGGTGGCCTCGGCACCCCTGGGATCAACCCCACCAGCACGGCGCTCGGACCCGCCCGGGCGGCAGCCGAACGCGAGGCGCAGCAAGGCGTCGGGGAGCAGCTGGCGGGCCTGCTCGCCCGCGCCGTCCGCACAATGCGATACGACGATGCCAGCGCCCGGACCAACAGCGAGGGCAAGTCCTCCGGCGGCAAGGCCGTCGACACCGACAGCTTCGACAACGTCACCTGGCTCGCCGTGGCCATCGACGTGGCCGTGGGCACTATCCCCGGCGTCGGCACCCTCATCGGCGTCTACGACGCCTACGGCGTCCTCACCGACGCCGACTCGACCACCGGCGATCGCGTCTACGCTGTCATTTCCATCCTGCCAGGCGGTAAGATCGCCAAAGTCCTCGCCCGCACGCATATCGTGCAGAGCGGGATACAGCGTGTCGCGAAGACTGCATCAGGCAAGCGAGTGGAGGATTTCACTCGCACGCAGCGGGCGCGCGCCAAGCAAAGAAATGCAGACGAGCACGGCGGCGAAATGCAGTGTGTGGACTGCAGCAAACCGGTACGCAATGTGAGAAACGAGAAAGGGATTCCGACGCCGGACGATCAGGCACAGGTTCATCATGACCCATCTATTTCGAGCGGCGGGACCCGTAACACCAGCCAAGCCGTCGTTCTGTGTCCACCATGTCATCGAAGAAGACACTCGAGCCCCTGATGCACTTGACATTCACGCTAGATGTAAACGACGGCTGGCCGCCAGTGGCAAGAGAAGGCTTTGGGTTCCGACAGCGGGCCGACGATTGCTACGAACTACTGGCACCGCCCCTGTTCGTAAAAGATCTGTCCGTCGGCGATGTCATATCGGTGGAACTTGATGAAGAAGGGTACGTAGAAGGTTGGGCGCATGTGGCGAGATCCGGCAACAGTACCTTGTGGTTGATGGAACTTGAGCCTGCAACCATAGAGCCGCTACTCCAGTGCTTGCAATCCCTGCAATGCACCTTCGTGTCGTTCAGTGAGTTCCACTACTACTCGGTCAATGTTCCGGCGGAATGCCCGGTCGAGAGTCTAGACGATTGCTTGGGCTTGGTTGACGATTCTAAGGTAGCCAAGGCCTTTCCGTCATTCCGACATGGAAAGAGCGACACGTAGTCACCACTCAAATGCCAAGTCCTAGCAAGATGCGTACGAATCGAGCAAGGATCATTTCTCGGCGACCATACGTCTCCCCCGCCACACGGTTGCGAGTCGATTTGCCGGTAGGGCTTCGGACTTGTTGTCGTGGTCGTCGCGCGTCGCAGTACGTGGCAGCGCTGCCATAGCCGGACCTTCGATATCGGCTCAACGTGCCGCGGTGGCGATGAAATCGAGCGCCTCGCGAGCGGCGAGGATGCGGATGTCGCGGAACGTGCCAAGTTCGAGCAGATCGCCATCGCGGGTGACGATGAGTGCGGCCTGAGCGCCGAGGGCGCAGGCGAGCACGTGATCGTCGTCGGGGTCGCGCGTGGTGGGTTCGATCATGGCGGGCCGCACCGGTGTGGCGAGTGCACGGTAGCCGGTGACCATTTGCGCCACGGTGCTGCCAGCCTGGGTGATGCGGGCGGCGAACTTCTCGCGCGCGAGCACCTCCTCAAGTTCGGCCAGCAGCGAGGGACTGGTGTGCAGGCTGATGCGACCCTCACGTGCTGCGGTAAGCACCGCGGCGGGCAATCCACCCCAGAGGAACGCCGAGACGACAGTGTTGGTGTCAGCGACGACGCGCACGGTCGGCGCGGGCGGCGGCGATCTCGGCGTCGATCTCGGCCTCGGTCAGGGCGGGTTCGAGGGCGGCGAGCTGTGCCATCGTGTCGAAAAGTTCGTCGACCTGGCGCTTGCGCATAGCTTCGCGCAGCAGGGCGGCGATGGCCTCATCGCGCAGCAGCCCTGCGGACTGGGCCTGGCGGGCAAGCTCGTCGGGCAGCGAGACGGTGATGTTGGTCATGACGGTCTCCTTCAGGTGCGCGGCGCGGCGCGCTCAACGAAGCCGGCCGTGGGCTTCGCCTGCGATCCGCCTGGCCAGGGGCACCGATCCAATCTAAGTGGGCGGTGCCGGGCGGTGCAGGGTCGGATCTTCCGTGGGCAAGGCTGTGTCGCTGACCGTTTGCGCACAGCGGCTATTGTACAACGAGCGTTAATGAGGGCTACCCATCGTGCAGGGCGCCTCCCGACAGGTTTCCGGGAACCCCTGATGGTGCGCAGCCCGGCAACCGGGCTGCACCCGGCGTTACGGCCCGAACCGGGAGCGGATCCGGCAGGTGGCGCAGAAGG
Source organism: uncultured Steroidobacteraceae bacterium (assembly GCA_964406445.1). Lineage (GTDB taxonomy): Bacteria > Pseudomonadota > Gammaproteobacteria > Steroidobacterales > Steroidobacteraceae > SG8-30. Next base: position 129,536 of record CAYORU010000007.1, on the reverse strand, counting down.
ATGCCGGCACGAGCGAGACCACGGTGTACGTGGGCGGGGGCTACGAGCGCCTGACCCGGGTGCAGGGCGGCACGAGCGTCACCGAGCACGTCCACTACATTCGCGGGGCCGGCGAGACGGTGGCGGTGTTCAAGCGCTCGAGCGCGGCGCCTGTGACCTCGACCCGCTACCTGCACCGCGATCACCTGGGCTCGGTGGTGGCGCTGACCCATGAGACCGGCGGGGTGGTCGAGCGCTACAGCTTTGATCCCTGGGGCAAGCGCCGGGATCCTGTTTCCCCCAGCGAAGTCATCGCGCAGCAGCTCGAGGACGGCGTGGCGCTCGCGGACACTCGCGCTCCGCCTGGCCGCCGAACGCCGGTGCGCTATGATGCGTCCATGGCCGCAATTGATCCCAGTCAGGCTGCGGATTACCTCGCCCGGTGGACACGTGTCGCCGAGCAGGAAACCGTCGAACTGCGCACGACGTCGATGGGGGTCAAGTTCCGGCAGCTGTGCGCACTGTTTGAGTCGCGTGCGATGTTCCCTCCGGATCCGGCGGAACAGGCCGAGATCGAGGCCGTGCGGGCACGCTGGTCGAGAATCCGCGCTGCGTACCATGGATGAGCCGCTCCCGACGAACCTCTCATAGGCTGTGGCGCCATTGCTGGGTCGGTCCGGCCTGACACGTGACGTCTCGACCCGCCGACACCGCGACCAGGAAGCGACAGAGGTAAGGCCCCTGGCGCTCACTCGCGATTTCACGACGACCATCGTTGCTCGAGTCGAGCGCGATCCTGCGTTCGCCAAGGCGCTGCTGGATGAAGCGGCGACGCTGTTCCTGAGTGACGAGCCGGAAACAGCGCGGATCATTCTGCGGGACCTCGTAATTGCGACCTTGGGCTTCGAGCAACTTGCGAATCTCACGGACATGCCCAGCAGGAGCCTTCATCGGATGCTGTCATCCAAAGGCAATCCAGGCATGGACAACACTGCCATCTTCGGCGCCCTGCGAATGCGCCTCGGAATCGACATCAAGGTTCAGACGGTCGACTTGCGGAAAGTGGCTTGAGGACCGAACCGCCCAGTCAGAGCGAACTCACCATGTGCCCGCCATCCACCGTCAGCACGCTGCCGGTCATGAAGGCCGAGCCGTCCCCGGCGAGCAGCAGCAGCGGCGCGTCGAGGTCCTCGAAGCGGCCGAAGCGGCGCTGCGGGATGCGCTTCAAGAGCGCCTCGCCGCGCGCGGAGGCGAGGAATTCGCGGTTGATGTCCGTCTCGAAGTAGCCGGGCGCGAGCGCGTTCACCCGGATGCCGTCGCGGGCGAGCTCGAGCGCGAGGGTCTTCGTGAGCTGCACCAGCGCGGCCTTCGAGGCCGAGTACGGCAGCACCGCGCCGGCCTGGCGCAGGCCGAGGATCGAGGCGACGTTGACGATCACGCCGCCCTGCTTGCGCACGCGCATGCGCCGCGCCACCTCGCCGGCCATCAGGAACGGCCCCTTGAGGTTGGTATCCACGACGCTGTCCCACTGCGCCTCGGAGACCTCGAGCGCGGGACGGGTCAGCGTGGTGCCGGCGTTGTTGACGAGGATCGAGATCGGCCCGAACTCGCACTCGACCGCGTCGACGGCCTGCTGCACGGAGGACAGCAGGCGCACGTCGAGCGCCACCGGGAAGGCCTCGCCACCGTCGGATGAAATCTCCCGCGCGAGCGGCTCGACGCCGCCGATCTCCCGCGCCGAGACCGCGACCCGCGCGCCGTGCGCGGCCAGCACCCGCGCGAAATGCGCGCCGAGGCCGCGCGAAGCGCCCGTCACCAGCGCCACGCGGCCCTCGATGCCCGCGCGCGCGTCGAACCCGCTGACCGTCGCCATGCCGACCCCCTTGGCTCAGGCCAGTATACTGGCGCGGCCGGCGCCCGCCGGCGATAGCCGGAATCCCCGATGCCTGCACCGCTCGAGCGCCCGGCCCTGGACCAGCTGTTCCTCGAAGCCCGCACCCACGGCCACTGGCGCGAGGACCCGGTGCCGGAGGCGACGCTCGGCCGGCTCTACGAGCTGCTGCGCATGGGCCCGACCTCGGCGAACTGCTGCCCGGCGCGCTTCGTGTTCGCCACGAGCCGGGCCGCGCGGGAGAAGCTCGCCGCCTGCGTGTCGAAGGGCAACCAGGCCAAGGTGCTCGCGGCGCCGGTGACCGTGATGATCGGCATGGACGAGCGCTTCGACGAGCATCTCGGCAAGCTCTATCCGCACAACCCGGACGCGAAGAACTGGTTCAAGGACCCGAAGGTCCGCCACGAGACCGCGTTTCGCAACTCCTCGCTGCAGGGTGCCTACCTGATCCTCGCGGCGCGCGCGCTCGGACTCGACTGTGGCCCGATGTCGGGCTTCGACGCGGACAAGGTGAATGAGGCCTTCTTTTCGGGCACCACGATCCGCGCGAACTTCATCTGCTCGCTCGGCCATGGCCAGCGCGAGAAGCTGCACCCGCGCAGCCCGCGGCTCGACTTCGAGGAAGCCTGCCGGATCGAGTGAGCGGCCTCAGCCGCCGAGCTTGCCGCGCCGTTCGAGCTCGGCGATGACCTCGGCGGCGGCGGCCTCGGCGTCGAGGCGCGTGGTGTCGATCGTCAGCTCCGGGTTCTCAGGCGGCTCGTAGGGCGAGTCGATGCCCGTGAAGTTGCGGATCAGCCCCTGGCGCGCCTTGCGGTAGAGCCCCTTCGGGTCTCGCTTCTCGGCCTCGGCCAGCGGCGTGTCGACGAACACCTCGATGAACTCGCCCTCGCCCATCCGCTCGCGCGCCATGCGCCGCTCGGCCCGAAAGGGGGAGATGAAGGACACCAGCACGATCAGGCCGGCATCCGCCATGAGCCGGGCGACCTCCGCCACGCGGCGGATGTTCTCGACGCGATCCGCCTCGGTGAAGCCGAGGTCGCGGTTGAGCCCGTGGCGGACGTTGTCGCCGTCGAGCAGGTAGGTGTGCCGGCCGCGGGCAAAGAGCTGCTTCTCGACCAGGTTCGCGATGGTCGACTTGCCCGCGCCGGAAAGGCCGGTGAACCACAGCACGCAGGGCTGCTGGCGCTTCAGGCCGGCGCGCGCGCCCCGGTTGACGTCGAGCGCCTGCCAGTGGACGTTCTCGGCCCGGCGCAGCGCGAAGTGCAGCATGCCGGCGCCGACCGTATCGTTCGTGAGCTTATCGATCAGCACGAAGCCGCCGGTGTCGCGGCACTCGCCGTAGGGGTCGAAGGCGACCGGTGCGTCGGTGCTGACGTTGCACAGGCCGATCTCGTTCAGCTCGAGCTGCTTCGCCGCGACGTGCTCGAGCGTGTTGACGTTGACCTTGTGCCTCAGGTCGGTGACGCTCGCCGGGACGCTGCGCGTGCCGAGCTTCAGGAAGTAGGGGCGGCCCGGCAGCATCGGCTCGTCGTGCATCCACACGAGCGTCGCCTGGAACTGGTCGGCGACCGCCGGCGGCGAGTCGGCCGCCGCCAGCACGTCGCCGCGGCTGACATCGACCTCGTCCGCGAGCACGAGCGTCACGGACTGCCCGGCGACGGCCTCCTCGAGATCGCCGCCCGCGGTGACGATGCGCGCGACCCGGCTCTGCCGCCCCGAGGGCGCGACCCGCACCGCCTCGCCCGCGCGGATGCGCCCGGCGACCACCAGGCCCGCGAAGCCGCGGAAGTCCTGGTGCGGCCGGTTGACCCACTGCACCGGCATGCGAAACGGCTTCGCCAGCAGGTCCTCCTCGACCTCGACGGTCTCGAGGTGCTGCATCAGCGCCGGCCCGGTGTACCAGGGCATGCGCTCAGAGGCCGCGGTGACGTTGTCGCCCTTGAGCGCCGACAGCGGGATCGCCGTGACGTCCTCGAAGCCGAGGCGGCGGGCGAAGTCGCGGTACTCGGCGACGATCGCCTCGAAGGTCTCGCGCCCGTAGCCGATGGCGTCCATCTTGTTGACGGCGAGCACGACCTGGCGCACGCCGAGCAGCGAGACGATGTAGCTGTGCCGGCGGGTCTGCGGCAGCACGCCCTTGCGGGCATCGACGAGGATCACGGCGAGGTCGGCGGTCGAGGCGCCGGTCGCCATGTTGCGGGTGTACTGCTCGTGGCCGGGCGTGTCGGCGACGATGAACTTGCGCTTCTCGGTCGAGAAGAAGCGGTAGGCGACGTCAATGGTGATGCCCTGCTCGCGCTCGGCGGCGAGCCCGTCGACCAGCAGCGCCAGGTCGAGGTCGTCGCCCTGGGTGCCGACCTTCTTCGAGTCGGCCTCGAGCGCGGCGAGCTGGTCCTCGAAGATGAGCCGCGACTCGTAGAGCAGCCGGCCGATCAGCGTGCTCTTGCCGTCGTCCACGCTGCCGCAGGTGATGAAGCGCAGCAGGCCCTTGTGCTGCTGCTCCTCGAGGTAGCGCTCGATGTCGCTCGCGATGAGCGCCGACTGGTGGCTCATCAGAAATATCCTTCCTGCTTCTTTCGCTCCATGGCGGCGGCGCCGTCCTGGTCGACCGCCCGCCCCTGCCGCTCGGAGGTGGTCGCGAGGAGCATCTCCTGGATGATGGCCGGCAGGGTCGCGGCCGAGGACTCGGTGGCGCCGGTCAGCGGCCAGCAGCCGAGGGTGCGGAAGCGCACCACGCGCTCGCGCGGCACTTCGCCGGGCGCGAGCGGCATGCGCTCGTCGTCCACCATGATCAGCCGCCCGTCGCGCTCGATCACCGGCCGCGGCGCCGAATAGTAGAGCGGCACGATCGGGATCTTCTCGACGTGGATGTACTGCCATACGTCGAGCTCGGTCCAGTTCGAGAGCGGGAAGACGCGCAGGCTCTCGCCCTTGCGCTTGCGGGTGTTGTAGTTGCGCCAGAGCTCGGGGCGCTGGCGCTTCGGATCCCAGCGGTGCTGGGCCGAGCGCAGCGAGAAGACCCGCTCCTTGGCGCGCGACTTCTCCTCGTCGCGGCGGCCGCCGCCGAAGGCGAAGTCGAAGCCCTGCGCGTCGAGCGCCTGGCGCAGCGCCTGGGTCAGCATGATGTCGGCGTAGGCGGCGCCGTGGGTCCAGGGGCGCACCCCGGCCGCGGCGCCCTCCTCGTTGGTGTGCACGATGAGCCTGAGGCCCAGCTCCGCGACGCGCCGGTCGCGGAACTCGAGCATGTCGCGGAAATCCCAGCCGCTCGCGATGTGCAGCAGCGGGAACGGCGGCCTGGCCGGGTGGAAGGCCTTCATCGCCAGGTGCAGCATCACCGAGCTGTCCTTGCCGATGGAGTAGAGCATCACCGGGCGCTCGGCCTCGGCGACGACCTCGCGCATGACGTGGATGCTCTCGGCCTCGAGCCGCTCGAGGTGCGTGAGGCGGGTCATGGCGTGGGTGTCAGCCGCGCGGCCAGCTCGAGCAGCGCGCGGGCGCGCGCCACCACCGGATAGTCGACGAACTCGCCGTCCACGCTGATCGCCGCCGAGCCCTCGGCCTCGGCGGCCGCGAAGGCGGCGACGATCTTCTCGGCCCGCGCGATCTCGGCGGGCTTGGGCGAGAACACCTCGTTCGCGGCCGGCACCTGGTCGGGGTGCAGGCAGAGCTTGCCGCGCAGGCCCATGCGCCGCGCCCGCTCGGCCGAGGCGCGAAAGCCCGCCGAGTCGCGCACCTGCACGAACACCGAGTCCACCGGCGGCGCGAGGCCGGCCGTCCGCGAGGCCTGCACCAGCTGCGCGCGCACCCAGGCGAGCTCGGCCTCGTCGTCGCCCGGGGCGAGGCCGAGGTCGAGCGAATAGTCGGCGACGCCATAGGACAGGCGCGCGATGCGCGGGCTGGCCGCGGCGATGGCGGTGGCGGCGGCCACGCCGCGCGCGCTCTCGACCAGCGGAATGATCGGAATGCCGCCGGGCGTGAGGCCACGCTCGCGCTCGAGCTGGCTGATCACCCAGTCGAGGGTGGAAAGACTTGCAGCGTCCTCGGCCTTCGGCACGACGATGCCGTCGAGGCCTTCGCGCACCAGCGCCTGCAGGTCGCCCCAGCACCACGGCGAGTCGGCGGCGTTGACGCGCACCCAGGCCTGGCAGGGCCGCGCTGCAGCGAGCAGCGCCGCGAGCGCCTCGCGGGCGGCGGCTTTCTCGGCCGGGGGCACGGCGTCCTCGAGGTCGAGGATCACCGCGTCCGCGCCGCATTCGAGGGCTTTTTCGCGGCGCCGGGCGTGGTTGCCGGGCGCGAACAGGAGGCTTCGCAGCGGGGCCTCCCGCCGCGTGTCGAGGGTCCGATCTGCCGCCATCAGGTGCTCCAGCCGCCTCCGGATTGCCAGCCGCGGCGCAACTGTAGCGAATACGTGTAGCGCTCGCCCGGGTGTTCGGCCACCGAGGCCTCCAGCAGCCGCTTGCCGGCGCCGTAGTAGCGGCGGATGACCGTCAGGCTCGGGGTGCCCGCCTCGACCCCCAGCGGCCCGGCGATCGACTCCGGGACAAGCCTGGCCATGATGTCCACGTCGACGTTCTCGATGCGCTCGCCGAAGCGTTCCTCGATCATCTCGTAGACCGGCTGGTGGCGGCGGCCGACGAGCTCGGCGATCGCGGCGAACTCGGGCAGCACGTACACGTCCACCCAGCACATCTCGAGCTGGGTCTCGCGAAAGCGCCGCAGGCACGACATCCTCAGCCACTCCGTGCCGACCGGGCAGCCGAGCAGCTTGGCGAGGCGCCGCCCGGTGCGCACCGAGGCCGTCGCGACCAGCGACAGGCGCGCGTCCTCGGGGTATTGCAGCAGCTCCGCCGGCGAGCGCACCGACTGCACATAGCTCGGCTCGCTCTGGCGCGAGAGCACGACGGTACCGCGACCCTGGCGGCGACCGATGAGACCGAGCTGCTCGAGCCGGCGCAGCGCCTCGCGCACGGTGTGGCGGCTGACGCCGAACTGGTCCACGAGCTCGAGCTCGCCCGGCAGCGTCGAGCCCACGGCGAGCCGCCCGCCGGTGATCTCGGTGAGCAGCGACTCGGCCACTTCCTGGTAGCGCTTGCGCGGTGCGGACGGTTTCCTGGCCGGCTTCAAGGCTCCTCCCTGGGCCGGCGCGGTTGACACCTGCGGCCGGCGACCCCTAGCATTTGTCCGGACAACTATGCCCGAAGCACCATCCTAGCGCATCCACCCGGGCCGGAGCCGAACCCCATGAGCCACTCCCACGTGACCGTCGGACCGAACCGCTACCGCGAGCGCTTCGGCCGTTACTACGAGGACTTCGAGGTCGGCGACGTGTACGAGCACCGCCCCGGGCGGACCATCACCGAAACCGACAACACCTGGTTCACCCTGCTGACCATGAACACGCACCCGATGCACTTCGACGAAGAGTATGCCAAGGCGAGCGAGTTCGGCCGCACCATCGTCTGCAGCCCGTTCACCGTGGCGCTGCTCGTGGGCATGAGCGTCACCGACGTGAGCCAGAAGGCGATCGCCAACCTCGGTTGGCGCGAGATCAAGCTGACCCACCCGGTCTTCGCCGGCGACACGCTCTACGGCGAGTCCGAGGTGCTCGAGAAGCGCGAGTCGCAGAAGCGCCCCGGCGCCGGCATCGTGACCGTGCGCACCATCGGCAAGAACCAGAAGGGCGACGTGGTCTGCACCTTCGACCGGACCATCCTCGTCGCCAAGCGCGGCCACTCCGTGGAAGACAAGATCGGCTACTGAGGAGCCTGCCATGAACACTGCTGCCGCCGAAATCCGCACCGGCGCCTCGCCGGACGAGGAAGCCCAGGTCCTCGACGCCATCGACCGCTGGATCGACAAGGACGTCCGGCCGATCGCCAAGAAATTCGACCTCGAGGACCAGTATCCCGAGGACCTCGTCGAGCAGATGAAGGAACTCGGGCTGTTCGGCGCGACCATCTCGCAGGACTTTGGCGGCCTCGGCCTCTCCGCCAGCTGCTACGCGAGCCTGGTCGCGCGCATCTCGGCGGTGTGGATGGCGCCGACCGGCATCTTCAACTCGCACCTGATCATGGCGCAGGCGGTCGAGCGCCACGGCACGCCCGCCCAGAAGCAGGCCTACCTGCCGCGCTTCGCCACCGGCGAGCTGCGCGGCGGCATCGGCCTCACCGAGCCCGACGCGGGCACCGACCTGCAGGGCATCCGCAGCACGGCGACCCGCGACGGCGACCACTACGTCATCAACGGCACCAAGACCTGGATCACCAACGGCATCTACGGCAGCTGCTTCGCGGTGATCGTCAAGACCGACCCCGAGGCGCAGCCGCGCCACAAGGGCATGAGCCTGTTCCTCTGCGAGAAGGGCGAGGGCTTCACGGTCGGGCGCAAGCTGAAGAAGCTCGGCTACCGCGCGATCGACAGCGCCGAGCTCGTCTTCGACGGCTACCGCGTGCCGGCGGCGAACCTGATCGGCGGCGTCGAGGGCCGCGGCTTCCAGCACGCGGTCGGCGGGCTGGAGCTGGGGCGCATCAACGTCGCCGCCCGCGGCGTGGGGCTCGCCACCGGCGCGCTCAACCATGCCCTCGCCTATGCACAGGAGCGCAGCACCTTCGGCAAGCCGATCTGCCAGCACCAGGCGATCCAGCTCAAGCTCGCCGACATGGCCACCCGCGTCGAGGCTGCGCGCCTGCTCGTCGAGCAGGCGGCCCGCAAGTACGACACCGGCGTGCGCTGCGACCTCGAGGCGGGCATGGCGAAGCTCTTCGCCTCCGAGGCGGCGGTCGAGAACAGCCTCGAGGCGATGCGCATCTTCGGCGGCTACAGCTACTCGGTGGACTACGAGATCGAGCGCTTCTTCCGCGACGCGCCGCTGATGTGCATCGGCGAGGGCACCAACGAGATGCAGCGCATCATCATCGCGCGGCAGCTCATCGAGAGGAGCCGCGCATGAGCCTGCCGCTCGCCGGCTACCGGGTCCTCACCTTCGAGAACTTCGGCGCCGGTCCCTACGGCTCGCTGTTCCTCGCCGACCTCGGCGCCGAGGTGATCAAGGTCGAGAACCGCGAGCAGGGCGGCGACGCCACGCGCGGCATGGGCCCCTTCCTCGGCGAGCACGACAGCCACTTCTTCCAGGCCTTCAACTACAACAAGAAGAGCGTCTGCCTGAACCTCAAGACCGACGCCGGCCGCGCGGCCTTCCGCCGGCTCGCGGCGAGCGCGCAGGTCGTCATGAACAACCTGCGCGGCGACCAGCCGGAGAAGCTCGGGCTTACTTACGCGGCGCTCGCGGACGCCAACCCGCGGCTCGTCTGCGCGCACCTCTCCGCCTACGGACGCGACAACGAGCGCAAGGGCTGGCCGGGCTACGACTACCTGATGCAGGCCGAGGCTGGCTTCCTGCACGTCACCGGCGAGCCCGGCTCGCCGCCGGCGCGCATGGGCCTGTCGATCGTCGACTACATGACCGGCATCACGACCACGGTCGCGATCCTCGCGGCGCTGCTGGGCGTCGCGCGCGACGGAAAGGGCCGCGACGTGGACGTGTGCCTGTTCGACGTGGCGCTGCACCAGCTCACCTACCCCGGCGCCTGGTACCTGAACGCCGGCCAGAAGACCGAGCGGCTCGCGCGCAGCTCGCACCCCTCGGCGACCCCCGTGCAGCTGTTCCCGACGAGGGACGGCTGGATCTTCGTGATGTGCATGACCGAGAAGTTCTGGCGCGCGCTGCTTACGGAGATCCGCCGGCCGGAACTCGCCGAGGATCCGCGCTTCGCGACCATGGAGGCGCGCCGCCAGCACCGGCCGGAGCTGACCGAGCTGCTGGATGCGGTGTTCCGCGAGGACACGACGGACCATTGGCTCGCGCGCCTGCGCCACCAGCTGCCGGCCGCGCCGGTCAACGACCTGCCGCAGGCGCTCGACAACCCCTACGTGCACGCCATCGGCATGGTGCAGCCGCTGCCGCACCCGCGGATGCCAGGATTCCGCGCGCTGGCCAACCCGATCAAGCTCGACGGCCGCCGGCTGCCGCTCGCGCCGGCCCCGGCGCTCGGCGCGCACACCGAGGAGGTGCTCGCCGGCCTCGGCTACGACGCCACCGCCATCGCCGGCCTGCGCGAGGCGGGCGCGCTGTGAAGCTCGAGGGGATCCGGGTCCTCGACCTCTCGCAGTTCCTGCCCGGGCCGCTCATGACCATGATCATGGCGGACCACGGCGCCGAGGTGATCAAGGTCGAGGCGCCCGGCGAGGGCGACCCGGGTCGGCACATCGGACTCGGCCACGGCGGCCACACGACTTTCTTCCGCAACATGAACCGCGGCAAGAAGAGCGTGGTGCTGAACCTGAAGGACCCCGCCGAGCGCGAGGCGCTGCTTGCGCTCGCCGAGACCGCGGACGTGTTCGTCGAGGCCTTCCGGCCGGGCGTGGTGAAGCGCCTCGGCGTCGACTACGCGGCCGTCTCGGCGCGCAATCCGCGCATCGTCTACGCCTCGATCTGCGCCTTCGGCCAGACCGGCCCGCGCCGCGACCTGCCCGCGCACGACCTCGCGGTCGAGGCTTACGCGGGCACGGTCAGCGTCAACCTCGGCAACGACGGCGAGCCGGTGATGCCCTTCATCCCGGCGGCCGACATTGCCTCCTCGCTGATGGCGCTCGGCGGCATCACCATGGCGCTGTACCGGCGCGAGAAGACCGGCCGCGGCGACTACCTCGACGTCGCCATGCTCGACTCGCTGCTCGCCTGCCTGCCGAACGTGCTCGGGCCGGTGTTCGTCGAGAAGCGCGCGCCGGTGCCGAAGCACGAGCGCAGCTTCGGCGGCTCGGCCTTCTACCGGCCGTACCGGACCAAGGACGGCCGCCACGTGGTGCTCGGCGCGCAGGAGCTCAAGTTCGTCAGGAACCTGCTGGGCGAATGGGGCCGGCTCGATCTCGTTCCGCTCGCCGAGCGCGGCCCGGGGCCGCACCAGCAGCCGCTGATGGACTTCCTGCAGGGCCAGTTCGAGACCCGCACCCAGGCCGAGTGGGAGGCCTGGTTCGCCGGCCGCGACATCGGCTTCGCGCCGGTGCGCAACCTGCGCGAGGCCTTCGACGAGGAACAGGTGCGCGAGCGCGGCATGCTGCTCGTCGACGAGGCGGGCATCGAGCACGTCGGCCTGCCGATCCGGTTCGCGGACGAGCCGGGCGCGGCGCGCTTCGACCTGCCGGCCGCCGGCGAGCACAACGAGGCGCTGATCGGGCCGCTGCGCCGCCGTTAGGGCCGCTTGATCCGCGTCAAGGCGGATCGCCGGCACCGGAGCGACGATGGGGCCGGATCGGCCCCTCGAGGACTCCGGCCATGAAGCTCGCCCGCTGCATCGTCGCCCTGCTCGGCGCCGCCGCGGCCGCCGCCGCGACGGCGGAGGCCGTCTCTCCGCCGACGCTCGAGGCCATCACCGTGGTCGGCAAGCGCGCCGAGCCGCTCGCGCGCGCGGCGGCGACCGTCACCGTGCTCGACCGCGAGGCGATCGAGGCGGCGAATGCCGCCGACTTGCGCGGCCTGCTGCGGCACATGCCGGCGGTCACGGTCGGCGCCGACCCGCACCGCTTCGGCAACGGCGGGCCGAGCCTGCGCGGCCTCGGCGGCAACCGGGTGCTGCTCGAGACGGATGGCGTGCCGGCGCCGTCGTTCTACAAGGTCGGCAGCGTCTCGAACACCGGCCGGCGCTTCGCCGAGGCCGAGCTCATCGAGCGGATCGAGATCCTGCATGGCGCGGCCTCCTCGCTCTATGGCAGCGACGCGCTCGGCGGCGTGATCGCCACGACGACCCTCGATCCGCGCGGGCTGCTCGGCGGCAGCGCCGACCGGCTCGCCGGGCGCCTGCGCGTGGGCCATGCGGGCGTCGACGACGGCCGCCACGCGGCGCTGACGCTCGCCGCGCGACAGGGCGATCTCGCGACCCTGCTCGCGCTCGGGCGGCGCGAGGCCGGCGCCGTCAACCTGGCCTCCGCCTCCGCGCGGCCGAACCCGCGCGACGCCGGGGCCGACTTCGCGCTTCTGCGCGCCGTGCACGACGGCCTCGAGCGGCCGCTGCGCCTCACCTTCGCATGGGACCGCACGCGGGTCCTGACCGACGTCGAGTCCCTGCAGCTCTCGCCGGGCGCCTTCGCCAACACGCTGGCCATGGACGCCGACGACCGCTACGCGACGCGGCGCCTCGTGCTCGACCAGCCGGCCGCGGCCTGGGGCCCGCTCGAGCACGCCGAGTGGCGGCTGTGGTGGCAGGACACGACGGTGCGCCAGCTGACCGCCGAGGAGCGTCGCGCGGCGCCGCCGCGCACCCCGCCGCTTCGCATCGAGCGCGGCTTCGAGTACGTCGAGCGGATGGCGGGCGGCGAGCTGACGCTCGCGCACACGCTCGAGGCGGGCAGCGGCAGCCACCGCCTCGTCGGCGGCGTCGAGCTCAACCACTCGCGCATCGCCGAGCGCCGCGACGGACTTCAGACCAATCTGCTGACCGGCGCCGAGAGCCGCGTGCTGCTCGGCGAGGCCATGCCGGTGCGCGACTTCCCGGAGAGCGAGGTCGCGAAGCTCGGCCTCTACCTGCAGGACGAGTTCCGCCCCGGCGGCGGCGCCTTTGCCGTCACGCCGGGGTTGCGCCTGGATGCCTACCGGCTGCGGCCGCGCCACGATCCGCTGTACGCCGAGGACAACCCGGGCCAGGTGCCCGCGTCGGTGGAGCAGGTCTCGCTCTCGCCGAAGCTCGGCCTGTCCTGGCAGGCGCGCGAGGGGCTGACGGCCTGGCTGCAGTACGCACAGGGCTTTCGCGCGCCGCCGTTCGAGGACGTCAACATCGGCCTCGACATCCCGCAGTTCAACATCCGCGCGCTGCCGAACCCGGACCTGCGGCCGGAGACGAGCGACAGTCTCGAGCTCGGCCTGCGGTTCACGGGCGCGGCCCTGGCCGGCAGCGCCAGCGTGTTCTACAGCCGCTACGAGGACTTCATCGAGTCGCGGGTGCGGATCGGCACCGACCCGGCCACCGGCAGGATCCTCTTCCAGTCGCGCAACGTGGCGCGCGCCGAGGTCCTCGGCGCCGAGGCAACGCTCGAGGCGAGCCTCGCCGGCGTGCTGGGCCTGCCGCCCGGCTGGTCGGCACGGCTCGCCGCCGCCTACGCCCGCGGCGACGACCTCGAGCGCGACCAGCCGCTCGACTCGATCGAGCCGCTGCGCGGCGTGCTGTCGCTTCGCTACGACGCGCCGGGGGGCCGGGCCGGGGCGGACCTGTCGCTCACGGCCGCCGCGGGCCAGGACCGCGTCCCGGGCGGCCCGGTGCCGCTCGCCGAGCCCGGCGGCTTCGCCGTGCTGGATCTCGCCGGCTACTGGCGGATCGGCCCGCAGCTGACGCTGCGCGGCGCGGTGCTCAACCTCGCCGACCGCAGCTACTTCGAGTGGACGGACGTGCGCGGCCGCGCCGCGGGCGACCCGCTGCTCGAGCAGTACCGGCGCCCGGGCCGGAGCGTCACGCTCAGCCTCACGCTCGGCTTCTAGGCAACGACACGCCTCAGTGGTGGTGGCCGCCCGGCCCGTGCACGTGGCCGTGCTCGAGCTCTTCGCGGGTGGCCTCGCGGACCTCGGCGACCTCGACCTCGAAGTGCAGCGTCTGGCCGGCCAGCGGATGGTTCGCGTCGACCGTCACCACGTCGGTGGCGACCTGGGTCACGACCACGAGCCGCGTGCCCTGCGGGCCCTGCGCCTGGAACTGCATGCCCGGCGCCAGCTCCTTGACGTCCTTGAAGGCGCTGCGCGGCACCGCCTGCACGAGCCGCTCGTCGCGCTCGCCGTAGCCCTTCTCCGGCTCGACGGTGACCGAGAGCTTGTCGCCGGTCTGCTTGCCCTCGAGCGCGCTCTCGAGGCCCGGGATGATGTTGCCCGCGCCGTGCAGGTAGGCGAGCGGCGCGCCGCCGCCCGAGGCGTCGAGGACCGTGCCCTCCCCGTTCTTCAGGGTGTAGTGGATGGACACGACGGTGTCTTCGGCGATCTTCATGAACGGTCCCCGCGGATGAGCACGAGCCTCAATGTTACAGCAAAAAGCCGGCCCCAAAACCCCAGGGGACATTCGCCTGGAGTTTGTCCGCTGCCACAAACTCCAGAAACTCCAGGAAACTCCAGAGGACATTCCCTTGGAGTTTTCTCAGCAGGGTGACCGGTCAGCGGCCGAGATCGCGGAAAACTCCAAGGGAATGTCCCCTGGAGTTTCCCGGTGGCTTCCGCCCTCAATAGACGTCGTTCACCGTGTTGTGGACGTTGAACTTGCCGGTCGGCGTGACGAGCCGGGGGTCCTTGATCACGGCCTTGAGCGCGAGCGTGCGGTCGTCGACCACCACGATCGCCGAGCGCTGCTCCTTCCCGTTCCACACCGAGAACCAGACCTCGTCGCCGGCCTTGTTGAACTCCGGCTGCACGACCCGCTTGGGGCCTTCGCCGACGTCGGCCCACTCGGCAATCGGCAGGACCTTGTAGCCTGCGCCGAGATTCGTCACGTCGAACACCGCGACACTCTGGCTGATCTTCTCGTCCGGGTTGAGCGGCGTGTCTACGTACAGGTGCCTCGAGGTCGGGTGGGTCTTCACGAACAGCGACCCGCCGCCCTGGCCCTTCAGCACCCGCACCGGCTTCCAGGCCTGCGCTGGATGCCCTTCGGGGTCGGTGCCGATGAAGGTGACCTTGTCGTTGCCGAGCGCGCTCGTCACCCACACCGGGCCGTGCTCGGGGTCAACGAGGTTCGCGCCGCGGCCCGGGTGCGGGATGCGATCGACGTCAACCAGCGCCGCGAGCTTCTGCTCGCGCGCGTCGACCACGGCGATCTTGTCGGACTGGTTGGCCGCAGTCAGGAAGTAGCGCTTGCTGGCGTCCCAGCCGCCGTCGTGCAGGAAGCGCGCGGCGCCGATCTGGGTGACCTTCAGATTGTCCACGTCGGCGTAGTCGACCAGCAGGATCTGGCCGGTTTCCTTGACGTTGACGATCCACTCGGGGTGCTCGTGCGAGGCGACGATCGCCGCGACGCGCGGCTCGGGGTGGTATTCCTGCGTGTCGACCGTCATGCCGCGGGTGGACATGATCCGGCGCGGCTCGAGCGTCTCGCCGTCCATGATCACGTACTGCGGCGGCCAGTAGGCGCCGGCGATCGCGTAGCGGTCCTCGTAGCCCTTGTACTTCGAGGTCTCGACCGAGCGCGCCTCGAGGCCGATCTTGACCTCGGCGACGACGTCCGGCTTCTCCATCCACAGGTCGATCAGGTCGATCTTGCCGTCGCGGCCGATGGTGTAGACATAGCGGCTGCTGTGCGAGGAACGCGAGATGTGCACGGCGTAGCCGGTCTTGACGATGTTGACGATCCGCTTGCTGTCGCCGTCGATCAGCGCCACCTCGCCCGAGTCGCGCAGCGTCACCGCGAACACGTTGCCGATGTCGAGGTCGTTCAGCTTGCGCGTCGGGCGCTCATCCGGCGCCACGCGCACCGTCCAGGTCTTCTTCATGTCCTCGAGCCCGAACTCCGGCGGCGTCGGCGGCGTGTGCTGGACGAAGCGCGCCATCAGCTCGACTTCCTCGGCCGTCAGGTCGCCCGAGCTGCCCCAGTTCGGCATGCCGGCCGGTGAGCCGTAGTTGATGAACACCTTCAGGTACTCGGTGCCGCGCGCCTGCGTGATGTCCGGCGTCAGCGGCTTGCCGGTCGCGCCCTTTCTCAGCACGCCGTGGCAGCCCGCGCAGCGCTCGAAGTAGATCTGCCCGGCGCGCGCGAAGCCTTCCTCGGTCATCGGCGGCGCGCCGGGCGAAGTCACCATCGCGACCCCTTCCGCGCCCATCGCGGTCGGCGCGCCCTGGTACTTCATCTCGGCGACCGTCGTGGCCGGGTGCTCGGTCGGCGACCCGGCGGTCTGCTCACGGCCGCCCTGCGCGCGGATGGCGGCGACCTGCGCCGCGGAAACGCTGCCGAGCCGGTTGCCCCAGCTGTTCATGGCGAAGGTCAGCGCGTCGGCGATCTCGCGGTCGGAGAGCTGCGCCATCGGCGGCATGACCGAGTTGTAGGTCACGCCGTTGACCGTCACCGCGCCCTGCAGGCCGTGCAGCACGACGCCGATCGCGCGCTCGAGGTCGGCCGCCAGGTAATCGGAACCCGCAAGCGGTGGGAATGCGTTGGGCAGGCCCTTGCCGTCCGCCTGATGGCAGGCGAGGCAAGCCGCCTGGTAGACCTTCTCGCCGGCGGCGACCTGGTCGGCCGAGACCGCGGCCGAGGCCGCCTCCGCCGCGTGCACGGCGAGGCCGTCCCGGCGCGGGGACTGGGCGGCGGCGAAGGCCGCCGCGGCGACGAGCGCGGCGCCTGCCGCGCCGGCGACGAGCCACTGCATCCTCGGGATCATGTCTTGCTCCACGTCCGTGGGCGGGGCGTGGCGCCCCGCATGAGGTGAAGCTAGCCCGGGAGCGCTCGCCGGGCATTGACCTGGGTCAAGCGCGCCGCGCACGCGACCCGCGCTAGCGCTCGCTCCAGGCCTCGAGGCGGGAGACGTCGGGGATGAGGATGTCGCGCCCGTCGAGCTCGATGAGGCCGGCCTCGGTGAGCGAGCGCGTCAGGCGCGAGAGCGTCTCCGGCTTCATGGCGAGCTGCGAAGCGAGCATCTGGCGGGTCTCGTCGAAGTGCACGCGCGCGCGACCCTGCGCATCGGGTGTGGCGCGGCGCAGCAGGTGGCGCGCGAGGCGATGCCCCGCGCTCTCGAGCGTCAGCTCCTCGATCTCCTGCACGTGGGCGTGCAGCCGCTGGCTCAGCACGCCGAGGAGCCGCAGGCAGGTGTTGACGTCGGCGCGCAGCGCCTGCAGGTACTCGCGCACCGGCATCGAGACGAGCGCGGTCGGCTCGGTCGCGGCGGCGCTGACCGGGTAGACCGGGCCCTGCATGAACATGATCGCCTCAGCGAAGCTCTGGCCCGGCTGCAGCAGCGCGAGGATCTTCTCGTCGCCGGCACGCGACTGCATGTAGAGCTTCGCCTGGCCGCGCATGACGATGTAGAACGCCCGCGCCGGGTCGCCGCGCTGGAACAGCAGCTGGCCGGCGTCGAGCTCGACGAGTTGCGCGGCGGCCGTCAGCCGCTCGAAGGCCTCGTCGTCGAAGGCCACGAACAGCGGGTGGGCGCGCAGCGCCTCGAGGACGGCGGCTTCCATGAGCATGCGCGGAGGATAGGAGCGGCCCTGGGCGCGGACAAGCGCATCGGCCGCCGCACGACCCTCGGAAAACCCCTAGACCCGCCTTGATCCCGGTCAAGGCACCCGTCCCGGCTCCTGCCGACACTGGCCCCATCCGGGCGTCAGCCCGCGACGACGTCAAGAAGGACCCGCCATGACATCGACCCGGCGTCTGTGGACCGTGCTAGGCACGGTCATGCTCGTCTCCTTCGGCATCCTCGGCCTGCTCGGCCGGGAGATCTACCAGCAGGCTCCACCCATCCCCACCGAGGTGCGCAGCACCGACGGCCGGGTGGTGTTCGGCCCCGGCAGCATCATGCAAGGCCAGCAGGTCTGGCAATCCATCGGCGGCCACCAGCTCGGCTCGATCTGGGGCCACGGCAGCTACGTCGCCCCCGACTGGACCGCCGACTGGCTGCACCGCGAGGCCGTCGCCCTGCTCGACGCCCGCGCGCTGGCGCGCTACGGCTCGCGCTACGCCGACCTCGGGGAGGCCGACCAGGCCGCGCTGCAGGCCGAGCTCGAGGTCGGGCTGCGGCAGAACACCTACGACGCGGACAGCGGCGTCCTCAGGGTCTCGCCCGAGCGCGCCGCCGCCATCGGCGAGGTGCGCGAGCACTACCTGTCGCTGTTCTCGAACGCGCCGGAGACGGCGCGGCTGCGCGAGCAGTACGCGATGAAGAACGACGCCGTGCCGGACCCGGCCCGGCGCGAGGCGCTCGCGGCGTTCGTGTTCTGGTCGGCCTGGGCGGCGGTCACGAACCGCCCCGGCGACGACGTCAGCTACACCAGCAACTGGCCGCACGAGCCGCTCGTGGGCAACACTCCGACCTCGCCCACCTACCTGTGGACCTTCGTCAGCATCTTCCTGCTGCTCGGCGGCATCGGCGCGCTGGCCTGGCACCACGCCGCGACCGCCGGCCGCGAGCCGCCGGCCGAGGTGCCGGCGCAGGACCCGCTCGCGGGTCTCACCATCACGCCGTCCATGCGCGCGAGCATCAAGTTCTTCGTGCTGGCGATCGCGCTGTTCCTGGTGCAGGTCGCGCTCGGCGGCATCACCGCGCACTACGCGGTCGAGGGCCAGTCCTTCTACGACTTCCCGCTCGCCGACTACCTGCCCTATACGCTCGCCCGGACCTGGCACACGCAGCTCTCGGTGCTGTGGATCGCCACCGCCTGGCTCGGCACGGGGCTCTTCATCGCGCCGGCGATCGCCGGGCGCGAGCCGCCGCTGCAGCGGGCGGGCGTCGACTTCCTGTTCGTCGCGCTGCTCGTGATCGTGGTCGGCGCGTTCACCGGCCAGTGGCTGTCGGTGATGCAGCAGAGCATGAGCCTCGAGGCGAACTTCTGGTTCGGCCACCAGGGCTGGGAGTACGTCGACCTCGGCCGCTTCTGGCAGGCCTTCCTGTTCGTCGGCCTGATGATCTGGCTGGGGCTCGTGGGCCGCGCGCTGTGGCCGGCGATGCGCGCCGGCGGCGAGCACAAGACCATCACCGGCATCCTGTTCCTGTCGGTGGTCGCGATCGGGCTCTTCTACGGCGCCGGCCTGATGTGGGGCCACGCCACGCACCTCGCCATGGTCGAGTACTGGCGCTGGTGGGTCGTGCACCTGTGGGTCGAGGGCTTCTTCGAGGTGTTCGCGACCGCGGTCATCGCCTTCCTGTTCGTGCGCCTCGGCCTGGTGCGCAACACGACCGCCGTCAACGGCGTGCTGTTCGCCACGGTGATCTTCCTGTCCGGCGGCGTGCTCGGCACCCTGCACCACCTCTACTGGACCGGCACGCCGACCGCGGTGCTGGCCTTCGGCTCGGTGTTCTCCGCGCTCGAGGTGGTGCCGCTCGCGCTGATCGGCTTCGAGGCCTTCGGCAACTACTCGCACCTCAAGACCCGGCCCTGGGTCGCCACCTACCGCTGGCCGATCCTGTTCTTCGTCGCGGTGGCGTTCTGGAACCTGGTCGGCGCGGGCCTGTTCGGCTTCCTGATCAATCCGCCGCTCGCGCTCTACTACATGCAGGGCCTCAACACGACGCCGCTGCACGGCCACACGGCGCTGTTCGGCGTCTACGGCATGCTCGGCATCGGGCTGATGCTGTTCTGCCTGCGGCTCGTGCCGGTGCGCGCGGTGTGGGACGAGAAGCTGCTGGCCGGCGCGTTCTGGACGCTGAACGGCGGGCTCGCGGCGATGGCGCTCCTCTCGCTCGCCCCGGTCGGCATCCTGCAGGTGAAGGCCGCGGTGGAGAACGGCTTCTGGTTCGCGCGCTCGCCGGAGTTCCTGTACTCCGACGTGATCCAGACCCTGGTCTGGATGCGCGTGCCCGGCGACATCGTGTTCTCCGCCGGCGCGCTGATCGTGGCGCTCTTCGTCCTGCGGCTGTACTTCCGGCCCCGCTCGCGCGGCGCGGCGCTGCCTGCGACCGCGCCCGGCAGGACCGGCGGCTGAAGCCCCGGTGAGCGCCTTCACCGCCGCCCCGCACCGGATGCTGTTCTCGGCCGGCATGGCCGCCGCGGCAGCCTCCGGGGCGTGGTGGGCGGTGGAGCTCGCCGGGCGCAGCTGGCCGCTGCCCTGGCCGCAGCCAGCGCTAGCGCCGATCTGGGCCCACGCCTGGCTGATGCTCTACGCGTTGTTCGGGCCGTTCATCTTCGGCTTCCTGTTCACGACCTATCCGCGCTGGATGGACGGCCCGGCGGTGCCGCGGGGAGTCTACGTCCCGACCTTCGCCCTCTTCATGACCTCACTGGCGCTCGGTCTCGCCGGTATCTGGGCCGGCACGGCGGTGTTCACGCTCGGCGTGCTGGCCGGCTGCCTCGGCTGGCTGGTGGGGTGGATCGCGCTGCTCAGGGTGCTGCTCGACAGCGAGCAGGTCGTCCCGCACGCCGTGGTGACCGCCCTCGCGCTCGGCCTCGCGACGATCTCGCAGTTCCTCTTCGCCTGGGCGCTGCTCGCGCCCGATCCGGCCCTGCTGCACGCGGCGCCGCGGATCGCGCTGTGGTGCGGCCTGCTGCCGGCCGCCTTCGCGGTCAGCCACCGCATGCTGCCTTTCTTCACCGCCTCGGCCGTGGCGGGCTACCGGCCGCATCGCCCGCTGTGGTGGCTGGTCGCAGGCACGGCCCTGTTCATCGGCCACCAGGCGCTCGCGCTCGCGGGGCGCTTCGAGGGGCTGTGGCTGCCGGACGCGGCACTCGCGCTGCTGACCGGCTTCATCTGGCTGCGCTGGCGGCCGTGGGTGGCCCGCGGCATCCCGCTGCTGTGGACGCTGTACGTGGCATTCCTGTGGCTGCCGCTCGGGCTCGCGCTGCAGGCGCTCGCCAGCGCCAGCTACGCGTTGAGCGGCGAATGGCTGGTCGGCCGCGCGCCGCTGCACGCCCTCGGCATGGGCTTCCTCGGCAGCCTCGTGCTCGCCATGGTCACGCGGGTCACGCTCGGCCACTCCGGGCGGGCGCTCGCGATGGACCGATTCACCGTCGCGCTGTTCCTGCTGCTGCAGGCCGCGACCCTCGCGCGGTTGGCGAGTGAGCTCGTGCTTGCCTCGCGCCCCGCGCTGTTCACCGTGCTCGCGCTCCTGGCCGCCGCCGCCTGGCTGGCCGGCTGGCTGCCGTGGATCGGCCGCCACGCGCCGATGCTTGTCGCCGCAAGGGTCGACGGAAGGCCGGGCTAGGCCTGACGCGGTCCTGCTCAGGGACAGCCGTCGGGGATCCCTGCGGCCTTCGCCACGTCGCGCCAGTCGAAGGCGCTGACCGCCGCGTCCGCGTGCGAGGCGAACAGGGCGCCGCCCGGGAACCCCGGCAATGGCCCCTGGTGCAGCCAGATGCCGTCGGTCGTGTTGGTCACCGCGCCCCGGAAGCTCGAAACGTGCTCGAGGGTGAGCCGGTCGAACAGATGCCAGCGATTCGCCCTCGAGTGCTGGTCGGTCGCGATCCACCAGCCGCTGCCGTCCGGGCAGGCCCAGAGCGCGATGCCCTCGGCCTGGTGCACGAACTGCTCGCGCCCGACGAGGGTGCCTGTGAAGCGGCCGGCGAGATCGTAGACCTTCAGCTCGCTGCCGTAGGACTCGTCCTCCTCCGCGATCAGCAGCCGGCCGGCCGCGGGATCTCCCCACAGCGACTCGACGATCCGCAGCGCCCCGCGCGGCGTGGTGTCACCGAAGGAGCGCAGGTGGCGAGACGCGAGCGGAGCGCCGTCGCCCTCGACCCGGTAGACCTTGATGCGCTCGCCGAGGTCGGCGAGCGGCGGCACGCTGCCGTCGGGCTGCGCGTACTCGTCGCTGACGTAGACCTCGCGCCGCCCGCCGCCGAGCTCGCGGATCCACAGGCCGTACGGGTAGATGAGCTCCGCCTCGCCGAACACGTGCAGGGGCTCGAAGCCGGGCAGGCCAAAGACCTGCACCCGCAGGTTGTCGCGCTCGACCACGAAGGCCAGGTCACCGCTGACGGCGATGCCGTTCGGACGGCGCAACTCGCCGGGCCCGCCGCCGCTCGCGCCGTGTCGCGCGAGCTCGCGTCCGTCGGCCGCATCGTAGACCACGATCCGGTCCGTCTCCTTCGCGGTGGCCAGCAGCCACGCGACGCCGTCCGGGGCGATCCAGACCGACAACGAGTCGATGTTGTCGCGCGGCGTCAGCGCGGTGACGTAGCGTTCCTCGACGACCGGTAGCGCCCTGAATCCGGGCGAGAGATCGGCACAGCCCGCCAGGGCAAGCAGCACCGTGGCAAAAAAAATCGGGATCCCTCGGCTCAAGCTCGTCCCTCCATGGAAGACGCCACGCGCCGCGGCATGAAAACGCAGATGCAGGGTCCGCGCAAGTGTCATGTGACTGTCATTCGCGGGCAATCAATCCTGCACATGCGGCGGCGAAACTCGGTTTTGTCGAACGCAGGGACGCCCGCCGTGAACAAGCGCCTCACACCCCGTCTCAGCGCGGCCATCGCGCTCGTCCTCGCCCAGCCCGCCGTCGCCGGCGATGTCGTCGGGCGCATCGTCGACTCCGCGGGCCGCCCGGTCGGCCGTGCGATCGTCAGCCTCGACGGGGGTGCGCGCACGGTGTCCGCCGACCGCGCCGGCGAATTCCGTATCCCCGAAGTCGCCGCCGGCACGCGCGAGCTCACGGTGCGCGCGCTTGGCTACGCGGACGCGATCATCCGGATCGACGTGCCCGTCGCCGGCATGACCGAGGCGCGTGTAGCGCTCGAGGGCGTGCCGGTCATGGCCGACGTCGTGGTGACCGGCTTCCGCGTGGCCCAGCTGAGGTCGCTGCAGGACAAGAAGGCTGCCCTCAACATCAAGGACTCGGTGAGCGCCGACGACGCGGGCAAGCTCCCCGACCAGAACGCGGCCGAGGCGCTGCAGCGGGTCGCCGGGGTGTCCGTCGCCATCGACCAGGGCGAAGGGCGCTACGTTTCCATCCGCGGCGTCGATCCCGCGCTCAACAACGTCACCATCGACGGCCAGACCATCGGCGCGCCCGAGGCGGACCGGCGCATCGCGCTCGACACCATCCCGACCGAGCTGCTCGCCAAGCTCGAGGTCGTCAAGGCCGTGACGCCCGACATGGACGCCAACGCCGTCGGCGGATCGGTCAACCTGGTCACGCCCACCGCCTTCGACGTCGCCGAGCCGCGGCTGCTGACGGTGTCCGCAGACCTCGGGTACTACGACCTGAACGGGGAGTCGCCGTACGGCGCCTCGCTCGCCTACAGCCAGCGTCTCGGCGCCGACCAGCAGTTCGGCCTGCTCCTGTCCGCAAGCTACTCGACGCGCACCTATCGCTCGGAGAACTTCCAGGGCGGCGCCGAATGGACCGACGAAGGCGACTTCCTCGTGCCGGACGAGTACGTGCTCCGCGACTACGAGCTCGAGCGCAACCGCACCGGCTTCATCGCCAACCTCGACTGGCGGCCCGCGGACAACCGCCGCTTCTACTGGAACAGCCTCTGGAACGAGTTCCAGGACACCGAGGAGCGCCAGGCCGCCGAGATGGACTACCGCAACGGCGACCTCGTCGGCCAGACGCCGACCTCCGGCACGTTCACCGAGGCCGAGGGGGCCCGGTTCGTGAAGTACCGGCGCGAGAAGCAGTCGATCTTCAACACGACGCTCGGCACCGAGCTCGGTTTCGGCGCCTACACGCTCACCGCGAGCGCCGGCTACGGCGAGGCGGAGCAGGACACGCCCTTCGACAACGAGTGGGAATTCGCCAGCTCCGACGTGTTCCCCGCGACCTATGACACTTCGCGCTTCTTCTGGACGGTCGATGGCGGCGCGCCCTTCGTGGACGCGGCCGGCTACGAGTTCAACGAGGTCTTCCGCGGCCGCCAGATCGTAGAAGAGGAGCTGACGATGCTGCAGGCCAATCTGCGGCGCGAGGTTTCCTTCGGCCCGGCGCCCGGCTACGTCAAGGCCGGCGCCCGGTTCACCGGCCGAGACAAGACCAGCGACGCCGAGGGCGACGTTTTCGACGGCTACGGCGGCGACCTGATGCTCGACCAGGCGAGCCGATCCGCCCCGGGCGGCTTTTTCGCCGCCTCAGGGCGCTATCCGTTCGGGCCGCGCATCGACTACGGCGCGGTGGAAGGCCTCTTCGGCGCCGACCGGGCCCTGTTCGAGCGCTCCGACGGCGACAGCCTGGAGGAGTCCCTGGCCGCCGACTTCGAGGTCAGCGAGGACGTCACTGCGTTCTACCTGATGGCCGGCGCGAGCTTCGGCCGCCTCGAACTCGTCGGCGGCATCCGCTACGAGGACACGAGGGCCGATTACGCCGCCTACCAGCTGCTTTTCGAGGACGGCGACCTGGATCCGGCTGCACCCTACATCCGCGGCGGCAAGGACTACGACCACACCCTGCCCGGGCTGCACCTGCGCTATGCGCTGCGCGACGACCTGCTGCTGCGGGCCGCGTGGACCAACACCATCGGCCGACCCGCGTACGAGAGCCTGGTGCCGTTCCGCAAATTCGAGATCGACCCGGACGGCGCGGTGTTCGAGGGCTCGCTCGAGCAGGGCAATCCCGACCTCGAGGCCCTCGAGTCGATGAACCTCGACGTGAGCGTCGAGTGGTACCTCGAGCCCGCCGGATTGCTGTCGGTGGGGCTGTTCAGCAAGGACGTCGACAACCCCATCTTCACGCAGGTGACGACGCTCGAGAACGCGATCTTCGAGGGCCGCCCCTTCAGCGAACTCGCGATCGTCCAGCCGCAGAACGCGCCGAGCGGCGAGCTGATGGGCCTCGAGCTCAACTACCAGCAGCAGTTCGTCGCCTTGCCAGCGCCGTTCGACGGCCTGGGCATCGCCCTCAACTACACCTACACCGACGGCGAGGCGACGCTGTTCGATCGCGACGGCAAGGTGCCGTTCTTCCTGCAGCCCGAGCACACCGGGAACGCCGCGCTCTTCTACGAGAAGCGTGGATTCGAGGCCAGGGTCGCCTGGACCTACCGCTCCGAGTACCTCGACGAGGTCTCCGCCGACGGACCCGAGCAGGACGTCTACATCGACGGGCGATCGCAGCTCGACCTGAAGCTGAGCTACGCGTTCTCGCCGAAGTGGCGGGTCTACGCAGAGTTCCTGAATCTCACCGACGAGCCGTTGCGCTACCTGAACGGCAACGCGCGTCTCGCCGAGAACGAGCTGTACTCATGGAACATGGTGGCCGGCTTCGAGGGCCGCTTCTGATCGCTACGGATCAGGGACGCAACGCACGCGTGAAGGACCTGCCCGGCTACCGCTCCGGCTCAAGCGTCAGTCAACACGCGCAAGTGCGTTGAGGGGCTGCGGCGTCCGCTCAAGGCCAGATCAACGAGCGCAAGTGCGTTGAGGGGCTGCGGCGTCTGCCGCAGTCCCCTCGAACGCACGATTTTCAGAATTTGTAGGTGAAGTCCAGCTTCATGCTGGTGCCGACGGTCTGCTCCAGCACCACCACCCCGCCCTGCTCGATCTCCGTGCTCTCGTCGAGGATGTTCTGCGCACGGAGCTTCACGCTCAGGCGGTCGATCGGGTACCAGGTGTAGACGACGTCGAGCGAGTTGAAGGGCTGCTCGAGGGCGTCCGGCGCGCCGTTGCGACCGGCGAAGAACACCCGCTCGTCGTACATGCTGTAGACGAGCGAGGCGCTGTGGGCGCCACCGGGCGAGTCGTAGCCGACCTGCAGGTTCACCACGAAGGGCGAGTGCTGGGTCAGCCGGCGCGTGTTGTTGGTGAGTCCCGGCGCCGCGGAGCCGATGATGATCTCGGAGTCGCTGACCGTGACGTTGCCCGAGACGAAGAACGCGTCCGTCCAGCCGCCGTTCGTCAGGAAGCCGAGGCTCTTCAGGCCCTCGATCTCGAGGCCGTAGACCTCCGCCGACGCGCCGTTGATGAAGGTCAGCGACACGTTGTCGTCGGTGCCGGCCCCCTCGACCGTCTCGATCGGGTTGGTGATGTCCTTGTAGAAGAGCGACACGGTCAGGTTGTCGCCGCCCGTGAAGAACCACTCGCCGCGCAGGTCGAAGTTGTCGAGGTCTGAGTTGAGCAGCGCCGGGTTGCCGCGCACGCGCGCCTCGGTGAGCGGGTCGATGTAGGTCGCCCCCGACACCTCGCGCAGGTCCGGACGGGCGACCGTCTTGCTGTAGCCGAAGCGCAGCTGGAAGTCGTCCGCCCAGAAACCGGGCCGCGACCAGGTGATCGCCGCGGCCGGATAGTAGTCGTCCGAGGCGCTCGCCAGGCTGTCGAGCTGGTCGGGCGGCACCAGGATCTTGCCGACGGTCGGGTCGAACTGCAGCGGATCGATCGGCACCGATACCCGCTCGAAGTCCTCCCAGCGCAGGCCGGCGGAGAGCTTCAGCACGTCGTTCCAGTTGATGTCCACGTTGCCGAAGACGGCCGTCACCGTCTCGCCGGCAAGGTAGCTCTCGGTGCCGATGCCGCCGATCGACAGGCCGAAGCCGTTGGCGGGATCGAGAAGGTTGGCGTCCGTGAATACGCTGCCCGGCGTGCCGGTGATCACGCTGACCGGCGCGGTGGTGCTGCCGACGTTGAGCTGGGTCTGCAGGTAGCTGCGGCCCTTCTCGTAGTAGTCGTAGCCTCCGGTGAACTCGACCTGGGCCGCGCCGAACTCCACCGGCAGCGTGAACTTGCTGCCGTAGCTGGTGGCCGTGTCCTCGAGGTCGGTGAAGCGGTACTCGGCCGCGGTCGCCGACAGGCGCATCTGGGTGGCGAGGATCCCGCCGGTCGCCGGATCCACGCTGTCCTGGAAGGAGAACTGCAGCTCGCTCGGCAGGTCCGTGCGCGCCTTCGCGTCCGACCAGTACCACTCGAACGCCAGGTCCTCGAGCCCGGCCAGGCTCACCAGTCCGTCGAGCAGGCCGATGGTCTCCGGCCCGAGCCGGTGCGTGCCGCGCAGCTGCACCAGCTCCAGCTCGCGCTCCTCGTAGCGGACGCGGTGGTTGCGCAGCTGGCGGCCATCGCTCTGGCGGAAGTTGAAGTTGTTGCCGGTGGTGATCGAGGCGTCGTCCTCGGTGTTCCTGAGGAAGATGCCGGTCGCCTCGATCTTCTGCTCGTCGGCGAACTCGAGGCCGACGCCGAGCGAGCCGGTCATCGCGACCTGGTGGGTCGTGCGCAGCGTGAAGTCCACGTCCTCGTCGGGCAGCGACACCGAGCGGTTGATCCGCTCGCGGTTGCGCCACTGGTTCTTGTAGTCGCCGAGCGCGAGCACGCCCACCTTCCACTGCGCGGCCTCGCCGAGGAACCAGCTGTTGCCGGCGGACAGCTCGAGCGAGAAGTCCGGGTCGAGCGACTTGCCCGTCGGATCGAGCGTGCGGTTCAGGCTCGTCGCCAGCTGGCGGTTGATCGCCTGCGCGTCGGCGAAGCTCGGGTTCCCGCCCTGCCGCTGCAGCGCGCGGAAGATGCCGTTGGCGCTGATGTCGCCCTGGTAGTCCTGGATCGCCTGGGCGATCGCGCCGGGCAGCGCGCGGGTGCCGTCGTCGGTGCCGAAGTCGTCGTCGCTGCCGCCCGGATAGGACAGCCCGTCGTCCCCGCTCTCCGTGTTCCAGCCGGTGCCGATCTGCAGGCCGAACTGCAGGTCATCGGGGACCGTGCGGGTGCGGATGTCCACGTTGCCGCCGCCGAAAGCGGCCGGCTTGTTGACTGAATAGCCCTTCTGGATCGCGAGCGACTGCACGATCTCGGCGGGAAACAGGTCGAGCGGCACCACGTTGCGGGTCAGGTCGGGGGAAGGCACGTAGGCGCCGTTGACCGTGGTGCTGGAGTAGCGCTCGCCGAGCCCGCGAATGTAGATGAACTGGTCGCCGACGACCGTCACCCCCGGCAGGCGGCGCAGCGCCAGCGACACGGTGCTGTCGCCGACGCGGCTGATCTGCTCGATGCTCACGAGGTCGGCCACCACGGGCGCGTCGATGCGCTCCTGCAGCACCTGCTCCGCCGCCGAGCGCTGCCGCCCGGTGACGATGATCTCCTCGAGGACCGCGCCGGCCTCGGCCTCGCCCTCGGGCGCCGGGCTGGCGGAGGCGGTTCCCATGGCCATGGCGGCCCCGAGCACGGCGCCGACGGCGCGGCGCAAGCGATAGTGGTTCATCCCCTTCTCCATCGGTCGAGGGGCGGCAGGAGCCCATGCTCCCGCCGCCCCGGTTGTTTCGGTCCGGAAGCGGGCCGGCCGGCGGCCGACCCCTCCTTGCTCAGGGCGCGAACCAGAGCGGCACGTCGGCGTTGTTGGCCCTCAGGCCGAAGGCCCACGGCACCGTCCAGTCGTTGCTGGCACGCACCGCGCCGACCTGGCCGCTGGCCGGGGTCATGGTGAACGGGCCGCCCGGGCCGGCGAAGGACGACGCGGTATAGAAGGTGCCCGGCGTCAGGATCGACACGCCCGCCGCGACCGGCGTGTTGATGACCTGGTTGCCCTCGTTGAAGGCGTAGGCCGTGCCGGTCGAGCTGCCCGTACCCTGGATCCACGACAGGATCGTGTCGCCGTTCGGCAGGTTGTCCTGCGCCGGCAGCTCGCAGGCGATGATCGTGTCGATCACGCGCATCGGCTCGGTGGCGCCGTTGACCGCGTGCACGCGCGACAGGTCGAGCGGCGCGCTGTCGTCGATCTCGTAGCACTCGTTCGAGGTCAGGCCGTTGCGGTTGGTGCCGTAGCCCGAGTAGACGATGCTGTCCTCGAGCAGCAGGCGTCCGCCCTGGCGGACCAGCACGCCTTCCGAGTCGCCGTGCGTGTTGACGTCGGTGTTCGAGGTGATGCAGGTCATGTTCACGACGCGCGCGGCGGTGATCGGCGCCCGGTTGAGCGGCTGGCCGGCGGTGCTGCGGGCCTCGCCGATGTTGTCGAGCTCGATGCAGCGGTTGCCGTCCGACTGCCAGTGGATGATCAGCGCGTTCTGGATCGTGCCGCTGTAGCCGTCCGAGAAGTCGAGCGAGTCGTCGCGGGCATAGAGGACCACGACGTTCGAGACGTCCACCGCGCCGCCGAAGAACTCGAGGCCGTCGTCGAAGGTGCTGTAGACCTGGATGTTCTCGACCACCGTGCCGGAGCCGACCGCGTTGAAGGTGATGCCGTTCAGCTCGTCGCCGGGCGCGACCTCGAAGCCGGTGTGCTTGACGATCACGTAGCGGAGCACGCCGGAGCTCTCTGCGTTGTCGTTGCCGCCGTAGTTCGAGGGCTGGCCCTCGGCCGTGACGTGGCACTGGTTGTTGGCGCGCTCGGTGTCGGTGCAGTTGTTGGTGATGCCGTTGCCGTTGATGACCACGCCGCCCCACAGCGACACGTCGTTGGCGCCGGCGGTGCCGAGCACCGCGTCGGCGAAGGCGGTCAGCACGATCGGCGCCGCGGGCGAGCCCTCGGCGAAGATCTGCGAGCCGCGGTTGACCAGGACGTAGTCGGCGGAGTCCGTGAAGGCCAGCTTGTTGCCCGCCGCGATGGTGAGCTTCGGGCCGGTGCCGCCGGCGGGCGCCGCGCCGGAGCTGACGTTCTGGCCGACGAACAGGCTGTCCTGGAAGATGTGCACGCCCGAAATGAACGGGATCGTGAGGTCGACGAGCAGCGGGTTGGTGGCGCTGACGAACTGCGGCCCGTAGGAGCAGTTGGTGCCGTCGAAGGTGCCGCGGCGGACCTCCGTGGAGTTCGGCGGGGTGTAGGACGCGCAGGGATTGGTGCCCGAACCCGAGCCCGGGTTGGTCACGCTGTTGTCGACGGAGTTGTCGACGGTCGACACGTTCAGGTCGATGCCGCCGCCGTCACAGGCCGCGAGGCCGATGGTCGCCACGCCGGCGAGCAGCCAATGGTAGGTCTTCATTGCATCCCTCTCCACGTCCGTTGGTGTGATCGCGGCCCCGCCGGAGCGCGCGACGTCGATGCCCGGCCGGGCCGGGCTGTCTTCAGGCGTGGCGAGAGTCTAGGAAGGCCCTGTTTCGGACGTGCTACGTCCGTATGACAAATGCGTTACAGGGAGCGGGCGTCGCGGCCGGCCGGGTCAGGCCGGGAAGAACTCGATCGGCTTGGTCGTCGTGATCGCCTCGACGTCCTTGTCCTCGAAGCGGAACATCTTCACGCGGGCCACGAGCTTGCGCTCGAGCTCCGCGTCGCCGAGCTCGCTGGTCACGATCCGGCAATCGGTCACCTCGCCGGAAGGCGCGATGGTCAGCTGCATGACGACCTTGCCGCGGAGGTCCGGGCTGTCGCGCAGCGCCCGGTTGTAGAGGGCGTAGATCGCGGCCTTGTTGCGGTCGAAGACCAGCTCGATCTCCTCCTGGGTGCGCGACGGCCGCTTGCCGGCGCCGCTGCGGGAAACGCCGTCGGCCACGCCGGCGGTGCGCAGCGCCGCGCCGCCGCCGGAGCCGCCGAAGGGCACCTGCATCTGGGTCGTGCCGTGGCCCTCGAGGCTGCCCTCGCCGTAGCCGAAGCCGGCGCTGACGGCCGCCGTGTTGATGCCCCCGGAGTTCGTGCCCGCCTTGGAGGTCACGAGCGAGCGCTCGGCGCGCGGCGCGCCGGTCGGCGTCGCGGCATTCGGCGTGGCCGTCGGCGTCAGCTTGTCGGGCGTGACCTCGAACTTGTCGCGCAGGTCGGCCAGCTGGTCGACGAAGGGCAGCAGCCCGGCCTGCGCGGCCTTCTTGCGCGCCTGCTGGGTGCGGTCGATGTCCGGGGCCGGCGTGGGCACCTCGCGCTGGTCCGGCCGCTCGCGCGGCACCGGCGGCGGTTCCTCGGGCGGCGCCTGCTCGACGACGGGCGGCGGCGGGGGCGGCGGCACCGTGCGCTCGAGCACCAGCTTGGCGAGGCGCGGCGGCACCGCCGGCGGCACGTCGAGCGCGGGTTCGCTGACCGGCAGCCAGGGCACGATCAGGCCGGCCAGCAGGGTCGCCACGAGGCAGCCGACCCACAGCCGGCGGAAGCGCCGCTGCTCCTCCGGCTGCGGCGACCAGGGCAGCTCGAAGCTGCGGTAATGGATGGCGGCGGCGGTCAAGACTCGCTCCTCACGCCCCGGCGGCGACTGCGGACATCGCCTCCTCCTTCTGGACGACGGCGAGCGAGAGCTTGCCGTAGTCGGCCTCGGTGCAGGTGGCCATCACCTTCTTCAGCACCCGGTACGGGACCTCGCGGTCGCCGAGGATCGTGATCTCGCGCGCCGACAGGTCGGTCGCCGCAGCGCGGATCAGCGTCCGGTCGGTCTGCGCCTTGAGCGCCGCGGCGAGCGGCTCGATGAGGTTGCCCTCCACCGCCTCGACCTCGGCGATGGTGGCCACTGGGGCGCCCTGCACCAGCACCTGCTCGGGCGTCACCATCACGACCACGGTCTCGCGCGGCTTCTCGACGGCGAGCGACTCCGGCAGGGTCACCGCCTTGGGCGGCTCGAGCGTCTGGACCTCGGCGGAGTTCACCAGCAGGAAGAACACGAGGATCGTGAAGATGTCCATCAGCGAGACGAGCGAGAGCGACGCCGGGCGCTTGCGCGCGTGGTGGCGCTTCATCCGCTTGGCGCGTGCCGAGGTGCTCATCGGGCGGCCTGTGCGACGCGCGGCGCGTCGCCGATCGAGATGTCCGGGAAGAGCTCCGCCTGCAGCTGCCGGCCCTCCTCGACCGCGGTGGTCACGCGGACCGCGTCCATCACCTGCACCAGCGTGTCGTAGGGGATGTCCGGCTCGAGCAGCAGGGTCGCGCTGGTCGCGTCGGGGAAGGCGGGCTTGATCCGCTCCGAGAGGAAGGCGCCGAGCGCGGCGAGGTCCGGCCCCTCCGCGGTGTTCGGGATGAGGCGCAGCGAGCCGGAGCCCCGGTCCGCGACGTCGATGGCGTCCTTGCGCACGATGATCTCGAGGTTCAGCACCTGCGGCGTCTCGGGCGTCGCCTCGCTGGAGCTGGGCAGGTTCAGTTCAAGGATGGTGAGCCGCGAGAAGACCGCCGTGATCAGCAGGAACGGCACCAGCACGACCATCAGGTTCATGAAGGCCGTGATGTTCAAGTCCGCCTCGCCCTGGCGGCGGTGGCGGCGGCCGAGGCGGCTCGCGAGGCTCACGCCGGCTCCGCTCGCTTCTCGACGACGGTGTTGAGGAACTTGACCGAGACCATCTCGAGGCTGTCGGTGATCTCGGTGGTCTTGGACTGGATCACCGAGTGCATCAGCAGCAGCGGGATCGCGACGATCAGGCCGAACGCCGTGGTGTTCATCGCCACCGAGATGGACGCCGACAGCAGGTCGGCCTTCTCGGCGGGATTGGCGTTGGCAACGGCCTGGAAGGCCTGGATCAGGCCGATGATGGTGCCGAGCAGGCCGAGCAGCGTCGCGATGTTGGCGAAGCTCGCGAGGTAGTGCGTGCGCTTCTCGAGGCGCGGCATCACCTCCATGAGGCTCTCCTCCATCGCCTTCTCAATGTCGTCGCGGCGGCGCGCCGTCTGGATGCGCGCGAGCCCGTAGCCGAGGATCTGGCCGACCGCGGACTTCGAGTCGGCGGTCGCGGCGAGCGCGCGCCGGTAGTCCCCCTGCTGGAGGAAGGGCGCGATCTCGCCCCACAGCCGGCGGTTGCCGCTGGCCGTGCGCGTGAGGTACAGCCAGCGCTCGAGCGCCACGGCCGCGCCGAGCGCGGCCACGATGGCGATCGGGTACATGAATGCGCCGCCGTCCTGGAAAAACTTGATGATGGTGTCCATGCGTGCTCCCCGGAGGGTGTCTACCTGCCTGTCGAACGTTGCTACGGCTGGCCGTCGGGCGCCGTGACCGGCGTCTCGGCCTGAACTGCGGGCGCCGCGTACACGGCGCCAAAATACTTCACTTCGCGCCTGAAGACGGTCCTGTCCACGGGCGCGAGCGCCTCGTCGAGCAGGCTGTTGGCGGGCTTGCCCGACAGGTCGCCGAGGTCGGCGCGCTTCCAGGGGACGACGTACATCACCTTCGGCAGCTCGCGATTGCCGGTGATGGCGGTCGTGTCGAGCTCGAGCCGGTCCATGGTGCCGCGCTCGCGCGCGGCGGGCGCGGCGGGCCTGTCGGCGGAAGCCGACGCCTCCGCGCCGGCCGGGGCGGGCGGGTCGGCGGCCTGCGCCGCCGCCGTGGCGGCGACGAGGGCGAGCGTGGCGAGCAGCCGTGTCATGGGGTCACCTCCGTGCTCTCGAGGGTGCTGCCGAGGGCGATGCCGGTGCGGTTCGAGGCCTCGCGGGCCCACAGCGCCGCCCGTTCGTCGGGCTCGGCGGCGAGTTCGAGATAGCGCTGGTAGTGCGCGAGCGCCTCGACGGGCTCGCCCAGGTACAGGTCGAGCAGGACCGCGAGGTCGAGATGCGCCGGCGCGAACAGCGGGTCGAGCGAAAGCGCCGCACCGTAGGCCGCGCGCGCCTCGGCGAAGCGGCCGGCGCGCCGGTGGGCGATCCCCTCGAGCACCGCGCCGGCGGCGGGCACGAGCGCCGGGTCGTCGGCGGGCTCGACCTCGGTCTTGCCGTAGCGGGCCGGCTTGAGCGCGGCGAGGGCGGCGAAGCTCGCCTGCACCGGCGCGTCGTAGACGCCCTGGGCGGCCCGGGCCGCGTTCGCCTCGTGCAGCTCGATCGCCTTCTCCTCGAACGGGTAGGCCTGCTCCTCGAGCAGCAGGTCGTACTGCTCGCGGGCCTCGTCGTCGAGGCCGGCGGGGCGCTCGGACTCCATCAGGTCGGCCGCGAGGCGCCGGTACAGCTCCGCCGTCGCGAAGGTGGCCGCGGTGCTGACCTCTGCCACGCCGTAGGCGTTCGCCGCCTGGAAGGCCTCGAGCGCCCTCTCGAGCGCGTCGCGCTTCGCCTTGAGCGAGGCCGGCAGCGGCGCCGTGAGGCGGATCGCCTCGAAGGCGACGCGCCGCGGCTCGGCGATCTCGAGCGCCGCGCGCGCGGCGAGCGTCCGGCTGCGGTCGCTGCGGGCCGCGCCGCCCGCGGCGTCCGCCGCGATCAGCGCCTCCAGCCAGCGCTTGCGCGCGCCGGCATCGCCGGCCTCCCGGGCGTAGTCGGCGAGGGTCTGGCGGGCCTCGATGCCCTCCGCGAAGCGCTGCGGGTTGGCTGCGACGAAGCGCTCCCAGACGCGGCCGGCCGCGGCCAGGTCGCCGGCCTCGACGTAGAGCCCGGCGAGCTTGCCGCGCGCCGCCCAGGCGTCCTCGAAGGGTTCGGGATAGCGCTCGACGAAGCGTTCCCAGGCGCGGCTCGCGGCGGCCAGGTCGCCCGCCTTCTCGTAGAGCTCCGCCGACTCGATCAGCGCCGCGCGGCGCACCGCGGCGTCCTCGCGCGCGTCGTCTGCGACGAGCGTCAGCTCGTCCGCCGCCTCGCGGCCGCGGCCCGCGCCGAGGAAGGCGGTCGCGAGGTCGCGCGGCACGTTGGCGGCGAGCGGGTGCTCCGGGAACTCGCGCCGGAACTCCTGCAGCACCGGGATCGCCCGCTCCCACTGCTCGCCGGCGAGCAGCAGCGCCGCGGCGTCGTAGGTGGCGTTCACGCGGATCGAGGAACCGGGCGCCGCCTGCGCCACGCGCAGGAAGCCCGCCACGGCCGCCTCGGTGTCGCCGGCGCGCTGCTCGGCTTCCGCCTGCTGGTAGATCGAGGCCGCGAGCCGCTCCTCGATCGAGCCGCGCGCCGCGTCGCCGGCCGGCAGGCGCGAGAGCACCTGCGCATAGGCCGCCTCGGCGGCGGCGAACTCGCCGAGCTCGAAGCGCGAGTCGCCGACGACGTTCCAGGCGGTGCGCTCGGCAGCCAGGTCGAGCGGCGTGACGTGCACCAGCGAGCGTGCCGCCGCCTCCGCGGCGGGCGCGTGCTCGCCGAGGTTGAACAGCTGCTGCGCCGCGCGCAGCTCGACCGCCGGCGCCTCGGGGTGGTCGCCGAAGGTGGCCGCGAAGCGCAGCTGGCTGTCGATGCCGGCCCGCCGCCAGGCGGCGCGACCGTCCTCGGGCAGGGCCTGCTCGTGGCGGTCGTAGGCGACGAGGGCCGCGTAGCCGGCCGAAGCGGAGCGCGGCCCGGCCGGATAGCCGTAGGCGGTGCGCTCGTACTCGAGCGCCGCCTCGCGGAAGTCGCCGCTCTCGAACAGCGCGTCCGCCAGCAGGTAGCGGGTGTCCGCCGCGGAGGGATCGTCCGGGAAGGACTGCAGGTAGTCGCGATAGTAGCGCGCCGCCTGCGCGTACTCGCCGGCGCCCCCGCCGGCCTGGGCGCGGGCGTGGTGGTACTTGGCGAGGTCGGTGAGGTGCGACTTGAGCTGGGCGACGACCTCCGGCGCATCGGCGGCCGTGCGGCCCTGCCAGAACGGCCCGCCGATCGCGTAGGCCGCGACGAACTCGCGCTTGCCCTCGAGCGCCAGGTCGGCGAAGCCGCCGGCGAGATAGGCGTCGATCGCGCGGGCCTGCAGGCTCGGCGCCCGGCGGTGCCGAGGCTCCTCGCGCGCGAAGCGGCGGTACACGTCCGCCGCGTCGGTGAACCGCTCCTTCTGCACCAGCAGGTCGCCGAGCGCCGCATAGAGCATCCAGGCGTACGGCGCGCCGCCGTGGCGCGACAGCGACTGCGCCAGCGTGTCGGCGGACTCCAGGTCCGCGAACTGGATGGACAGCGCCCGGAAGCTGTCCTCCACCAGCTCGCGGTCGGCCCGCGGCAGCGCCTCCGGCAGCCGCGCGCCCTGGTCCGCGGCGGGATCCACGAGCATGCGGTCGAGCAGCGTGAGGAACGAGGCCGCGCTGCGCTCGGCGTCGGACTGGCGGAACAGCGCCCAGCCGTGCTTGTACAGCGCCTGCTCGAGGAACCCTGACCGCTCGCCGGCGCGGATCACGGCCGTGTAGGCCTCCTCGGCGGCGCGCCAGCGCTGCGCGCTGAAGTGGATCTCGCCGCGCCGGAACTGCGCCTCGGGCACGTACCGGCTGGCGGGGAAGCGCGCCACCAGCTCGTCGAGGCGGGCGAGCGCGCGTTCGAGGTCGCCCTCGGCCTCATAGGCGCGAGAGAGCTGGTACAGCACCGCGTCCGCCTTGGGGTAGTCGGGCTGATCGGCCAGGAGCCGCGTGTAGATATCGATCGCGACGCGGGTCTCGGGTGCGCCGGCGCCGGGCACGGGCGCCTCGGCGCGCTCTGCGTCGCCGGTCTCGAGCTCGAGGTCGCCGAGGCGGCGCAGGGCCTCGGTCCGCTGCGCGGCATCGCCGCCCGGGAGGTCGAGGAAGCCGCGGTAGAGCTGCTTGGCCCGCGCCGGGTCCGGCGCGACCGTTTCCCCCTTGCGCAGCGGCGGGGCGGCCTTGGGCAGGTCCTCGAGGGTGCGCTCCGGCGCCTCCGACGCGGCTGCGGCCGCGGCGGCGAGCAGCGCCAGCGGCAGGAACACGCGCCTCACGGCGGGGCTCCGGTGGCGGCGCCGGCGGTCGCCCGGTCGTACATGGTCGCAAGCGCGTAGCGGGCCTGCAGCGAATACTCCGCGAGCCGCGCCTTCTGCGCCTCGAGCTCGGTCACCGCCAGCGAGGCCAGGTAGCCCGCCTGCCGTCCGCGCAGCGCGACGACCCGCTGCTCCAGGGTCTCGAGCCGCGGCGCCATCGCCGCGATGCGCGTCTCGAAGGCGTCGTTGCGCGCCGGGATGCCCGCCAGCGAATCGCCGGCCGCGCGCGAGCGCGTGCGCGCCTGGAAGAGCTCGGCGTCGAGCTCGCGCAGCGAGCGCCGCGCCTGCCAGGCCCGCAATCCGAACTCGCGCTCGAGGTTCCATTGCAGCACGCCGCGCGCGAGGCGCGCCTTCTCGCGCGCCTCGGCGAGCGCCGGATCGTCGGCGCGCGCGGCGAGCTCGCCTTCGACGCCGGCGAGCATGGCGAGCTGGCGGAGCTCGTCCGCCGAGGCGAGCGCGGCCGCGTCCCGCTCGCGCAGGGCCGCGTCGAGGCGGGCCTTGAGCGCGTCGCGGCGCGCGTCGAGCGCCTCCACGTCGACGCCCCCGAGCGTCTCGCCAGCACGGGGCGCCTTGGCGTCGAAGGCACGCCGCCTCGCATCCACCATGTGCGCGAACACGTCGAGGCTGTCCCGCCAGCCGGCGAGGTTGCGCCCGAGGAAGTCGAGCGCGCGGTAGTTCTTGAGCGCCTCCTGGAACTCGTGGCCGGCCAGCAGGTGGTACAGGTAGCGCGACTCGGCGGCGTCGGGCAGCGTGGCGAGCTGCCAGAACCAGCCCTGCCCTTCCTCGCGGTCCGCCGCGAGCACGGCCTCGAGCATCCGCCCGTCGCGGATGGCCGCGATGGACTCGTCGAGGCGTGCCCGCTCCGCCTCGTAGGCGAGGATCGCGCGGTCGTAGAGCTCCGCGGCCTGGCCCTCGGCGTCGAGCTTGGCGTAGGCGTAGGGCACGGCGAGGTAGGACTCCTGCACGGCCGCGTCGAGCAGGCTGCGGCCCTGCAGCTCGAGCCAGGGCGCGAGCGCCTCCGAGTAGCGCTCGAGCGCGACGTCGGCCCAGCCGGCGCCGAGCAGGGCCTTGCTGGACTGCGGCCCCGAGAGGCGCACCCGGCCGAGCACGTCGCGCGCCGCGGCCGGCCGGCCGGCCTGCAGCATCGCGTAGGCGGCCGCGACGTTGGCCTTGTCCCGCAGCGCCTTCATCTCCTCGCCCGCAGCGTCCATCGCGCCGACCGACCCGAGCAGCGCGAGGCCGTCCTCGAGCCGCCCGGCGCGCACCAGCGCGACGCCCAGGTTGAAGCGGCCATAGGCGGTCCAGCTCGCGGGCCCGCTCCAGCCGGACAGCTCCGCGACCGCCTCGTCGTAGCGGCCGCGGTACATCAGGCCCTGCGCGATCAACAGCCGCCGCTCGGCGTCGAGGGCGGGCGGCAGGGCCGCGCCGGCCCGGCGCAGCGCCCGCTCCGACTCCTCGAAGTAGCTGCGCGCGTACAGCACCCGGCCGAGGTGGAACCACGCGCGGTCGCGCACGGCGGGCGGCGTGTCCGGCCGGCCGAGGAGGCGCTCGAAGATCTCGCCGGCCCGGGCGTGCTGCCCGAAGGAGAGGTACATCCCGCCGAGCAGCAGCTCGGCGTCTTCCGCGTGCGGGACCATGTGCCCCTGCGCGGTGTAGGCCTCGGCGCGGACGATCGCGCCGAAATACTCGTCCTGGTAGAAATGGAACAGGACGTCACCGTAGTGCAGGTCGGCGAGCGCCACGGGCGGCAGGGCGGCCGGATCGGCCGTCTCCTGCGCCGCCGGCGCCGCCGCGACGCCGAGCGCCGCGGCGAGAAGCCACGCCCGCACCCGGCCCGCGCTCACGGTCAGTCCCACTCCCGGACGACGAACTCCGGCTGCAGCTTCTGCACGCGGTCGCTGATCCTCAGCTCGACGTACTTGGCGCCGACGCCCTTCTCGACCTCGAAGGTGGTCCCGCGGCGGTAGTCGCGCCCGTGCGGGCCCACGCCGGTGAAGAACGCAGTCAGCTCGTGCTTGCCCGCCTTGAGGTTGCCGAGCCAGACCCGGTGCACGCCGCCGCGCAGCAGCGCCTCCGCCTCGCGCTCCGTGTAGAGGTAGTTGGTCACCTCCTTGCCGTCGAGCACGACCTGCACGGAATCGAGCTCGAAGAAGGTGCCGACGTCCATCGACACGAACACCGCGACCTGGGTGTTGGCCGGGAAGAGCAGCTCCTCCTCCAGCAGGAACAGGTCGCGGTTGAGGTCGACGACCTCCTGCTTGAGCGCTCCGACCTCGCCGTCGAGCGACCGGAAGTCGTCGGGCTCCTCGGCCGCGAGCGCGACCGCCGCGAAGGCCGCGAGCAGCACGAAGACGAGCGCGGCGAGCCAGGGCAGCGCGGCGCCCCGGGCCGGCCCGGCGGCGCCCCGCCGGCGTCCCCGGTCGCTCAGGAAGTCGTTGGCGATGCCAGGACTGTCGATGGCCATGCGTTACCTCATTCGTCCAGCAGCGCGCGCAGGTCGGCGAGCATCGCCCGTTCCCCGCGCGCATCGAGTTCCCCGTACGCAAACCGGACCGCGCCGGCGCGGTCCACCAGCAGCAGCGTCGGCAGCCGCTCGGGCCGGTAGGCCTTCGCCACCGAGCGGCGGCCGTCGTGCAGCTGCGGGTAGGTGGTGGCGAGCGCCCCGGCGATCGAGCGCGCCTCGCCCGGGTCGGCATCGAGCACCACGCCGTAGGCGACCAGGCCGGCGCCCTCGTAGGTGGCGCGCAGGCGCTCGAGGCGCTCGAGTTCGCGCCGGCAGCCGCCGCACCAGCTGCCCCAGAACAGCAGCGCGACGACCTCGCCGCGGTGCTCGGAGAGACGGTGGTTGCGCCCGTCGAGGGCCTTCAGCGCGAAGTCAGGCGCGGCCGCGGGCTCGGCGGCGCCGGCAGGACCTGCATGGCAGGCGAGGAGCGCCACCGCGAACGCCGCGGCCGCTGCCCGAATCCCGCCCATCCCGATCCGTCCTGCCACCCTGCCCTCCGGTGCCCGGCAGGCGCGCGCAAGCGCGCGCGCCGCTCTTCGCAGCATACCCTGCGAAGGTGACATAACGTTGCCACGCCTGCCAGCACCGTGACCTTGAGCCGCGTCGCATTTCCGCGACGCGACCGGGTCACGTGATGCGCCCATTCACGATCGGGTTGAACGCGATCAGGCTGTCCTGCAGGGAGGGCGAGCCGAGGCCGTTGTTGCGGAACAGGCCGCCGAAGCTGCCCTGCTCGCCGTGCAGGGCGAGATAGTTGAGCACCACGGTCTCGACCAGCAGGTTGACGTTGTTGGCCGCCGGGGTCGAGGACGTCTCGACCGAGCCGTCCGGGCGGAACCAGCCGATCTGCTGGTGCTGCTCGGCCGGCCGGCCGTCGCCGGTGTACAGCTGCGGCCGCCCGGTCGGGCTGTAGACGAGGAAGAACGACGCCGCGGTCTGCTGGTTGTCGCTCGTCCACATGAACTTGCCGCGCCCGTCCACGGTGTTGTCCACCTGGCCGCTCGCCGACAGCGAGCCGTCGCTGAAGACGT
Source organism: uncultured Steroidobacteraceae bacterium (assembly GCA_964406445.1). Lineage (GTDB taxonomy): Bacteria > Pseudomonadota > Gammaproteobacteria > Steroidobacterales > Steroidobacteraceae > SG8-30. Next base: position 90,117 of record CAYORU010000007.1, on the reverse strand, counting down.
AGAGCATGAGCGGAACGCCGCGGCGCGCCGCGTACTCGAGGCAGGCGCCCATGCAGCGCCCGGCGCGGAAGTCGCGGATCTCGCCGGTCGCACGGCCCTGGCCGTGGTAGTCGTAGCCGCCCATGGTGATGGTGCCGGCGCCGGCGTAGCCGTTGACGACCAGCTTCATCACCGCCGCGGTCTTGCGGAACTCCGCGTCGCCGTCGAACTCGGCGCGGCTGAAGATGCCGCCGGGGCCGACGATGTCGGCGTCGAGCTCGGGGTTCAGCGCCGACGGGTCGCCGTAGCGGTCCGCGAGGTCCGCGGACTTGACGTAGTTGCAGCGCACCATCTCCTTGATCACGTCGTCGCGGCTGATGCCGGTGCTGACGCGCCCGAGCTTCTGGTCGGAGAGCCGCTGGATGGACTCCATCACCGCGACCGCGTCGTCTTGGTCGAGCAGGCCGACCAGCTTGCCGGTGTCCACGAGGCCGGTGACGTCGCTGGTGCGATCCACCTTGGTCGGCGTCACGGAAGGATCGATCATCGCCGCCGGCGCCATCGAGTTGCCGCCCGACTCTGAGGCGCGCGAGCCGATCAGCGTCAGCAGCTCGCCGTCCGCGCCGGCCTTGTAGATGCCGTACATCGGGTTGTGCGGGTTGTTGCCGGTGTCGTTCTCCGAACGCGCGGGAATCACCGCGCCGTTGGTGGCGGCGATGGTGGTCGGCGCGACCCGGTCGAGGATGCCGCGCAGGAACGCGCTGTCGGAGTGGAAGCGCAGGCCCAGCTGGTCGTCGATCCAGCTGTTGGTCGGGCTGCCCGGGTTCGGCGCTCCCGGCACCATGTCGCCCGGCAGGCCGAGGCGCGCGTAGCCGGCGGCGTTCAGCAGGTCGAGCTGCCCGCCGCGGCCGCCGACCAGCACGTTGGAGCCGACCATGTTGGCCCCGCCGGCGAGGTCGATGCAGATGAACGGGATGCGTCCCGCGCCCTGCACCGCGATGCCGCAGCGCTGCTTGAGGAGTTCCAGGTCCGGCGACAGCGCGGCCTCGGCGGCGCGCGGGTTGACGAACAGGCCGAACACCGTCGGCGCGATGACCGTGCCGGTGCCCGCCATGAGGCCCTGGGCGATGAACTGCCGGCGCGTGACCGGCCGCGGGTGGTCGGGCTGGCGGATCGGCTCGTCCGGATGGAGGGGTCCGCGCCTGCGATTCCTGAACATGTCCCTGTGCCTCTCTTCTGGATGTCCGTCGTTGTCCCGGGTCACTGCAGCAGCGTGGAGGCGCTGCCGAGCACGGCCGCGCAGCTCGCCTTCACGATCGTCGCCGTGCGGTCGGCCGCGCAGCCCGCGCCGCATGACGTCAGCCGCCCCATCAGCGCCTCGAGCTCGGCGCGCACCTCGGCCGAGGAGGGCTGCGTGGCGAGCCCGCTGCCGACGGCGCGCGCCACCAGGGGATCGATCACGAGCGCCCGCTCGGCCGGCGTGTCGAAGGCCTGCGCCGCGGGGGCCGCGAAGTTGAAGCCGGGGAAGAACGCGGCCCGGCGGGCGCCGTCGTCCACCAGCGAGTTGCAGACCTCGATCGCCATCTGCGCCACGCCGATCTGGTGCGAGGACAGGAAGCCCTCGATGCTGTCGGCGGTCGGCAGCTGCTGCTTGACGCGCTCGTAGGTCTCGGCGACCGCCGGGTCGCTCCGCGGCACGCCGGTCATCTCGGCCATCGACGCCGCGATGCGCTCGAAGGTCCTCAGGCCGATCTGGGGCTGCGCCGGCCCGTTCGGCGGCGGCGGCGGTGCGATCGGCGCCGGCTCCGAGTAGGCGCGCGAGCGCGGCCCGATCTGCTCGAAGGTCAGGAAGAACTGGTCGAGCGCCGGCCCCTTGTCGAGGCCGATGACGGTGCCGATGCCGGCCAGCGGGAAGCCCGTCGGCGGTTCGTAGCCGGCGGCGTTCACCGTCGCATCCACCGAGACGTAGGCCTGGCCCACCTTGGCCTCGGCGCCGTTGATGCCGAGCCGCACGCCCTTCACCTGCAGCCCGTCGAGGGTCTCGGGCGCGGCCCCCGGGGTGAGCCTGACGACCGAGGGCTTCTCGAACAGGTAGCCGTAGCTGTCGAACTGGCTGGCCTCGAGCAGCACGTAGCTGTCGGGGATGTCGACGAGGTGCGCCACGCTGAACAGCATGTAGAAGCGCTCGCCCACGCCGGCCTCGAAGTTCTGCTGGATCTGGGGCTGCGAGAGCGCGCGATTGTGGATCGCCACCAGGCGGATCACGCCCTGCCAGTCGCGGTCCGAGGAGACCTCGTTGCCGAGCACCAGGGCGAAGGTGTCGTTCCAGTCGGCGAGCGAGCCGCCGCCGCGCGGATCCGCGCCGGTGACCCGCGCGCCGTTGACGTAGATGCGACGCCCGTTGACCGGGTCGAAGGTCGCCACGACGTGCTGCAGGGTCGCCTGCAGGACTTCGTCCGCCGAGGGCGTGGACAGCTGCGGCGTGCCGTTGGCGCCGGTCACGCTGCTGCGGTTCAGGAAGTCGTAGTCGTACATCGTCTGGCCGAGCGTGAAGTTGCGCGCGCTCGTGCCGCCGGAGTAGCTGACGATGTAGGCGTCCTCCTGCACGACGTTGGCGGGCGCGACCCAGGCCTCGATCGAGTACTCGCCGGTGGCCTTGATGAGGTCGTGCAGCTTGCGGCTGCCGGTGGTCGAGGCCTGCAGCTTGCCGCCCCTGACGTTGACGCCCCAGCCGCCGACCCACTCGACGTCGCCGGAGAAATTGAGGTTGGCGGCCGGCTCCACGCCGCTGGTGTCGTAGGCGACCGTGCCGGTGCCCGTCTTGAACTCGAAGAGCGCGATGGCGTTGCTGTCGAAGCGGTTGCCGCCGCTCGCGACGGTGCCCTCGTAGAGCGACAGGGCCTTCGAGGCGAGCAGCGTCGGGTCGACCTGGGTCACCGGCACGCCGTCGGCGAAGGCGCGGATCGCCGCCTCCATCTCCGTGGCGTTCTGCCGGCAGTCGCTCCAGCAGTTGTGGAACTCGTCGCGCAGGCGGACCACGAACCGCGACTGCTCCGGGGCGTCGAGGTTGATGCGCGGCCTCGCGGCTGCGTAGGCCAGGTCGACGTCCGACTCGGCGAAGAACGGCGACTGCGGCGTCTGGGCCGAGGACACGTGGCAGCGCGCGCAGTACTGCACGAGCACCGGGTGAACCGACGAGCCGAAGGAGCCGGAGCTCGCGGGGAATGACTTGCTGGCGCCGACGTCGCGCAGCGGCGGCGGCTGAAGCACGATGTCGCGGCTGCCGCCGATCGTCGCGCCCGCCCAGTTGCGGATCCAGACCGTCAGCTGGTCGGCGCAGGCGGCGTCGGAGGCCAGCCAGCAGTTGTGGCCGCCGGCCACCTTGGTGACCATCCGCGAGGCCGCGGGATCGCTCAGGTTCACGATCCCGTTGGCGGCCTCGTAGGCCATGTTCACGTCGTCGCGGCGGACGAAGGCCGGCGCCTGGCGTCCCTCGACGTGGCAGGAGCCGCAGCGGCTGGTGGACTGCAGGTTGTCCCAGACGTTGAGCTTGAACGCCTGCACGTCCTGGCTCACCGGCGGCGGGCCGCTGTAGCCGGCCGGGGGCGGCGGGCTGGTGACCGGGTTCTGCTCGACCGAGGCGCCGCCGCCGCAGGCGGCGGCGAGCCAGGCGAGCGCCGCGATGGCGAGGGCCGCGCGAGCGCGGCGGAACGGGTGCTGGTGGATTCCCTTCATGGCCGTTCTCCTCACTCGCCCATGCAATAGGCCGCGGACTCGGCGAAGACGCGCTTCAGCCGGTATCCGCCGGACCTGAAGGACGACACCATCGAGGCGACCTGAGCGCGATCCGCGGCGTCGTTCGGCGAACGCAGGCACACGGTGCGGAACACCTTCTCGACCTGGCAGCTCGCGAAGGCCTCGCTGTTGCCGAGCTCCGCGCCGAGGGAGGCGGCGCCCGCGCCGCCTCCGGGAAGCGCGGGGCTCCAGCCGAGCAGCGCGTTCTGGCCCGCGCGCCAGTAGTTGTCCCAGCGGTCGCTGCGCGTGACGTAGCCGGGCCGGAAGGTGTCGGCGTTGATCGAGTACTTCGGCCGCACCTGCCCGGGCGTATAGACCATGCGGCCCTGGGCCTGGTCCCAGTCGTGATAGGCGAAGGCCTGCGCCATCGGGTCCATGCCCGAGTGGCAGGTGACGCAGTTGTTCAGGAACAGCCGGCTGTCGCCGCCGGGGCTGCGGCTGACGTCCTGGCGGATGCGGTCGGCCTGGCGCGAGCCGTCCTGCAGCTCCTCGAGGTCGTGGCACAGGTGGTTGAGCAGGGTGAAGCGGAACATCGCGCGGTTGGTCCCGGCGATGAAGAAGGCCTCGGCGGCCGCGCGGGTGGTCATCACGCCCGCCGCCGCCTCGACCGGGAAGCCGTAGGTGCCCGACTGCGTGCGCCGCTGCAGGACCGCCTTGAGGTCGGCCTGGGCGCGCTCGAGCTCCTCGTAGTGGGCATTGCTCGATGCGCTCGCGGCGGGGACGCCGCCGACGCCCGCGCCGACGTAGAGGATGTCGGCCGACAGCAGCTCGTTCATCGGCACGTCGTCGCGCACCATGCCGACGAAGGTCGCCACGTAGTCGTTGAGCGGCGCGAACACCGTGCGGTCGCGGTTGGTCCACGGCATCGCGAGGTTCTTGAGCGTGACCGAGTAGAAGGCCGGATGCTCCATCGCGAGCAACGCGGCATCCTCGGCGCGGCCGGCGCCTATGTCGGCGGCCATCGCGTCGAGCGTCGCCGCTGCGGGCGGCACGCCGGCGATGCGGTCGTGCATGCGCTTGGCCTGCTCGCGCGGCCCCGCCTGCGCCGCGGTTGCGACGGCCGCGGCGAGCGCGAGCGCTGCGATGCCGGCGGCCTTTCCCTGCTTCCAAAGTCGCTCGCGTTCCATTTTCTGTGCTCCGTTCACGCGCGGCCTCCTGCTGACGGGCCCCACTATAGGCAGGCGAATCGCGTGAGTTAATGTCTCCGAACGGCGACATTCCACGCGAAGCGCGTTCACGCTACGCTGCGGGCGCAGTTTGGCGTTCGAATCGAGGGAGCGCGGCGGCGCGCATCGCAGACAACGCGGCCAGAAGTGTGAGCTGCTTCGCACACGCGGTCCGCGCGACGCGCCCCGGCGCAAGGCATAGGGAGTCGAACGAGATGCACGTCACGAATCCGGCAAGAGCTGCGATCGCAGTGCTCGTCGTCGCCCTCGCGGGCTGCGAGAGCAGCAGCAACGGCAGCCTCGACATCGGCGGCGGGCAGTCGCCGGATCCGGTGGTGCTCGACTTCCCGATCGCCTACGTGAAGCGCGCGCTGCCGGAGGCCGACGCGGACCTCCGCGAGCTGCGGACCTTCCAGGCCGGCGCAGACCTCTGGATCCGCGATCGCGCCTCGCCCTCGGCCACCGAGCGCAACGTCACCGGCGCAGTCACCGGCGGCGAGTGGGATGTGCGCGACGTGGAGGTCTCCTTCGACGGCAACCGGCTCGTATTCGCGATGCGCCCGCCGCTCATCGAGGGCGCCGAGGAGAGCGAGCAGCCGACCTGGAACATCTGGGAATACGACCGCACGACCGACGCGCTGCGCCGGGTGATCGCTTCCGACCTCGTCGCGGAGGAGGGCCACGACGTCGCGCCGCACTACCTGCCCGACGGGCGCATCGTGTTCTCCTCCACGCGGCAGCGCCTGTCGAAGGCCGTGCTCATCGACGAGGGCAAGCCGCAGTTCCCGGCGCTCGACGAGGACCGCCGCGAGTGGGCCTTCGTGCTGCACGTGATGAGCGCCGACGGCACCGGCATCCGCCAGATCTCCGTCAACCAGAGCCACGACCTCGACCCGGCGGTGATGAACGACGGCCGGATCGTCTTCTCGCGCTGGGAGAACGCCTCCGGCAGCTCGATCCATCTGTACACCGTGCGCCCCGACGGCGCCGGCCTCGAGCTCCTCTACGGCGCGAACAGCCACGCGACCGGCAGCGGCGGGTCCACGGTCCAGTTCATGCAGCCGCGGCCGCGCCCGGACGGGCGCGTGCTGGCGCTCATCCGCCCCTTCGCGGACACGGAGAAGGGCGGCGACGGCGTGCTGATCGACACGTCCGGCTACGTGGAGATCGCCCAGCCGGTCCTCGCCAACGCCGGCATGACCGGCCCGGCGCAGGTGAAGGTGACCGGCAACGACGTGCGCACCCTGCCCGGCCTGTCGCCCGGCGGGCGCTATGCGGCGATGTTCCCGCTGTGGGACGGCACCGACCGGGTGCTGGCCAGCTGGACGCTCTGCCGCGTGTTGCTCGACGGGCGCACCCAGCCCTGCAGCAGCGGCAACGTCGGCAACCCCGCCGCCGTCGCGGCGCCGCCGCTGTACGGCGTGTTCATGTGGGACCCGCGCGACGGTACGCAGCGGCCGGTGCTGCCGCCGGTCGAGGGCACGATGTACACGGACGTCGTCGCGATGCAGCCGCGCGCGCTGCCGCCGGTGATCCTGGACGCGGTCGCGGGCGTCGACTTCGACGCCGAGCTCGCGGCCGAGAACGTCGGCATGCTGCACATCCGGAGCGTCTACGACGTCGACGGCGCCGACCTCGCGCCCGGCGGCATCGTCGCGATCCGCGACCCGGCCGTCGCGACCGCCGGCCAGCGGCCGGCGCGCTTCCTGCGGATCGAGAAGGCGGTGGGCATCCCCGACGACGAGGTGCGCGACTTCCGCGGCACCGCCTTCGGCGTCGCCGGCGGCCTGGGCATGCGCGAGATCCTCGGCTACGCGCCGATCGAGCCCGACGGCTCGGTGATGGTCAAGGTGCCGGCCGGCGTGCCCTTCGGCGTCACGATCCTCGACGAGGACGGCCGGCGCATCTCGCCCCGGCACCTGAACTGGCTGCAGCTGCGGGCCGGCGAGACGCTCACCTGCAACGGCTGCCACGTGCCGGCGGGCCAGCAGCCGGCGGGCCAGCCCCGCGTCTCGCACGGCCGCCGCGGCCTGACCGCGAGCGTGAACCCGGGCGCGCCGACCACGGGCTCGCCCTTCCCCAACACCGTGCCGGCGCTGTTCGCCGACCAGGGCGAGACGATGGCCCAGACCCGCAGCCGCATCAGCTGCCAGACCGACTGCGCGACGCTGCTGCCCTCGGTCGACGTGGTCTTCGAGGACGTCTGGACGGACGCCGCGACGGCCGGCCGCTCACCCGACGCGCCCTTCGCCTATCGCTACTCGGCGCTCGCCACGCCCGCGCCGACCAGCCTCGCCTGCCAGCAGGCCTGGACGTCGCTGTGCCGGATCGTGATCCACTACCCCGACCACCTGCAGCCCCTGTGGGACCGCGTCCGGCAGGTGCTCGACGTCGACGGCGTGACGGTGCTGGATGACCGCAGCTGCCTGCTCTGCCACAGTCCCCGCGACATGGCCGGGGCGCCGCAGGTGCCGGCCGGGCAGCTCGACCTGACCGGCGAGCCCTCGCCCGACCAGGCCGATCACCTGGTCTCCTATCGCGAGCTTATGTTCACTGACAACGCCCAGGAAGTTAACATGGGGGCGCTGCAGGACATCCTGGTGCCCGGCCCGCCGGATCCCTTGACCGGCCAGCCGACGCTGGTGCCGGTGCCCGTCGCGCCGTCCATGAGCGGCGCGGGCGCGCGGGCCTCGGCCCGGTTCTTCAGCAGGTTCGAGGCGGGAGGCATCCACGAGGGCTTCCTCGATCCGGCGGAACTGCGGCTGATCGCCGAGTGGCTCGACATCGGTGGACAGTATTACAACGACCCCTTCGCGGCACCGGAGAATTGACCGAGGGACCGTCCCCGCGCGGGGCCGGCCCGATGGCGGGAGACTATGAGGTCGATTCTCGTTGCGGCCCTGCTGCTGATGCCGATGCTCGCCCCGGCCGCCGAGGGCACCGCCGTCACCGTCGCGGATCCCTTCCTCGACCTGCGCACCGGCCCGGGCCGCGGCTACCCCGTGACCCAGGTCGTCAAGCGGGGCGAGCGCGTCACCGTCGAGAAGCGCCGCACCGACTGGTTCAAGGTGGTGGACGCGGCCGGCCGCAGCGGCTGGGTGCACCGCTCGCAGATGGCCGCGACGCTGACCGATTCCGGCGCGCGGCTCGCCATCGACGACCCGGGGCGCGAGGATTTCGGCCTGCACCGGCGCGAGATCGGCGTGCTCGCCGGCGACTTCGAGGGCGCCAACGTGATCACCGCCTACGGCGCCTGGGCCTTCAACCCCCAGCTGTCCGCGGAGCTGCGCGTCTCGAAGATCCTGGGCAGCTTCTCCGATGGGCAGATGGCCACGCTCGGGCTCACGCACGTGTTCCGGCCGGACTGGCGGGTGCAGCCCTTCGCGGGCCTCGGCACCGGCGTGATCGACATCCAGCCGAAGGCCTCGCTGGTGCAGACCGAGGACCGCACCGACCAGGTCGCCTACGCCGGCCTCGGCGTCAAGGCCTACCTGTCGCGACGGTTCATCCTGCGGGCGGAGTTCAACAAGTACGTGGTGTTCACCGACCGCGACGACAACGAGGAAGCCGACGAATGGAAGCTTGGATTCGCATTCTTCTTCTGAGCGCCGCGCTCACGCTCGCCGGCTGCGCCGGCCTTCGCGGCTCCGAAACGCCCGAGCCCGAGGCGGAGGACGAGGCCGTGCCCGAGGTGATCTCGCCGCAGGTCGAGCGCCGCCCGGTCAAGCCGGCCAGGATCGACACCGAGAACTGGGAGGTGGGCGCGTATATCGGCTCGCTCTCGGTCGAGGACTTCGAGGTCAACAAGGTCTTCGGCGGCCGCCTCGCCTATCACATCAGCGAGGATTTCTTCGCCGAGGCCATCTTCGGGCAGGCCGACGCCGGCATCTCGAGCTACGAGCGCCTGTCCGGCTCTGCTCCGCTGCTGACCGATAGTGAGAGGGAGTTCAAGTACTGGAGCCTCGGGTTCGGCTGGAATGTGCTTCCTGGAGAGGTGTTCCTGGGCGGTTCTCGCGCCTACAACAGCGCGGTCTACCTGACCGCGGGCGCGGGCAGCACCACCTTCGCCGGCGACGACCGCTTCACGGTCACGCTCGGCGCGGGCGCGCGGGTGCTGGTGCTCGACTGGCTGGCGCTGCACCTCGACGTCAGGGACCACATCCTCGAGGTCGACGTGGTGGGCACGAACAAGGAGACCCACAACTTCGAGGCGGCGGTATCGCTGACGGCGTTCTTCTGACCATGGAGAGGACCCGAGATGCCGAATCAACGCCGTGAATTCCTCGCCGCCGCGCTGGCCGCGGCCGCCGCCGCCGGCCTGCCGCGCGGCGCCGCCGCCGCGAGCGCCGCGGCCCCCGTGCCCGCGCCCGGTTTCGAGCTGCCGCTGCGAAGCGGCGGCACGGTCAGCCTCGCCGGGCTGCGCGGCAAGGTGGTCATGATCAACTTCTGGGCGAGCTGGTGCGGTCCCTGCCGGCAGGAGTTCCCGATCCTCGACGAGATGTACCGCAAGTACCAGCCGATGGGCTTCACGCTGCTCGGCGTCAACGTCGAGAGCGAGACCAGCGATGCCGAGCGTTTCCTCGCCTCGACGCCGGTGGCCTTCCCGATCGCCTTCGACCGCGAGAACTCGGTGAGCGGGCAGTACGGCGTGTCCGCCATGCCGACCACCCTGCTCGTCGATCGCAAGGGCAACGTGCGCTGGCTGCATCGCGCCTACAAGCCGGGCGACGAGAACGAGTACCTGAACCAGCTGCGTCGGCTGCTGAGGGAATGAACATGAACAAGCTGCGCATCGCCATCCTGCTCGCGGCCACGGCCGGCGCGGCCGGCTGCGGGCCCATCGAGCCATGGGTCAAGCCCTACGAGCGCGAGCGGCTCGCCGATCCCGTCATGAGCTGGGACCGCGACCCGGTGTCCGCCTCCTACGTGAAGCACGTCTACGAGTCCCGCGAGGGCTCGCGCGGCGCGATGGGCGGCGCGGGCGGCGGCTGCGGCTGCAACTGACGATGGCACGCCGGCTCTCCCGCGGCCTCCTGTGCGCCGGCCTCGCGTGGCTCGGCACGCCCGCGCAGGCCGGCGTGCTGGACGACGACCGGGCCGACGTGATGTACCACCTCTACGACGGCGGCGGCGTGAAGATCGACGGCCCGTCGGTGCTGGTCCGCAAGAAGTTCCAGGAGAAGTACGCGGTCAGCGCCAACTACTACGTGGACATGGTTTCGAGCGCGTCCATCGACGTGGTCACGACCGCGAGCCCGTACACTGAGGAGCGCAAGGAGTACAGCCTCGGCGGCGAGTACCTGCGCGGCAAGTCGACCTACTCGGTCGGCTTCACCAACAGCAAGGAGAACGACTACGAGGCCAACTCGGCCAGCGTCTCGATCTCCCAGGACATGTTCGGCGACCTGACTTCGCTGCAGCTGTCCTTCGCGCGCGGCTGGGACAATGTCGGGCGGCGCGGCGACGAGGCCTTCAGCGAACGCCTCGACCGGCGCGTCTACGGCGTGGACCTGACGCAGGTCGCGACCAAGTCGCTGATCCTCGGGCTGTCGTGGGAGACCGTCACCGAGGAGGGCTTCCTCAACAACCCTTACCGGACGGTCCGCTACCTCGATTCCGGCGCGGCCTCCGGCTACGCCTATCAGGCGGAGGTCTACCCGCGGACCCGCACGGGCAACGCGGTCGCGGTGCGCGGCCGGCACTTCCTGCCCTGGCGGGCGGCCGCGCAGCTCGAGTACCGCTGGTACTCGGACAGCTGGGGCGTCCTCGGCCACACCGTCGAACTCAAGTACACCCAGCCCTGGGGACCGCGCTGGATGTTCGACGCGCACTACCGTTTCTACACCCAGGACGCCGCCGACTTCTACGCCGACCTGTTCCCGCGCCAGGACTTCCAGAACTTCCTCGCCCGCGACAAGGAGCTCTCGACGATGACCAGCCACACGCTGGGCTTCGGCGCGAGCTACGAGATCAGGCTGCCGGGAGTCGATTTCCTGCAGAAGACGACGGTCAACTTCCGCTTCGACCACATCCTGTTCGAGTACGACGACTTCCGCGACCTGCGCGTGTCGGGCCTCGCGCCCGGCACCGAGCCGCTGTACGAGTTCGACGCGAACGTCGTGCAGCTGTTCTTCTCGGGCTGGTTCTGAGCCCGGCGCGCCGCCCTCAGGGCGGCGCGAGACCCGACGAGTAGAGCACCTGCCCGTCGGCGGTCACCAGCACGGCGTCGACGTCGCCCAGCCGCTCGACGAGCGCGAGCCCGCGCTCCGCGCCCATCACGAAGACGCTGGTCGACAGGCCGTCGGTGGTCGTGGCGTCCGGCCCGATGATGGTGACGCTGCGCAGGCCCGCGGCGCTGTGGCCGGTCTTCGGGTCGATGATGTGGTGGTAGCGCTGGCCGCCCTCGTCGAAGTAGCGCTCGTAGTCGCCCGAGGTGGACATCGCGGCGTCGACCAGCGGGATCCGGGCGATGACGCGCTCACGGTCGTCGGGATGGCGGATGCCGACGATCCAGGGGCGGCCGAGGCGGTCGCCGAGGATGCGGCTGTCCCCGCCGGCGGTGACCGTGCCGTGCGCGATGCCGAGGCCGCGCAGGATCTCGACGCCGCGATCCACCGCATGCCCCTTGGCGATGCCGCCCAGGTCGATGCGCACCCCGGCGCGGGTGAAGCGCACCGTGGAGGCGTTCGCATCCACCTCCACGTTGCGCCAGTCGACCGCGGGCAGGCGCGCCGCGATCTCGGCCTCGCTGGGACGGGCCCGGGCGCGGTAGTCGTAGAGGTAGCCGACGCTCGCATAGGTGATGTCGAAGGCCCCTTCCGTGAGCGCCGAGAATCCGAGCGCGCGGCCGATCAGCGCCGCGAGTTCCGGCGCGACGGCGACCGGTCCCGAGGCGGCGCCGGCATTGACCTGCGACAGCTCGCTGCCGGGCTTGTAGTGCGACATCAGGGCATCGACGCGACGCATCTCGGCCAGGACGGCCTCGACGGCGGAGTCCGCGACCGCGGGATCCTCGTGCCAGGCCTCGACGGCGACGCGCGTGCCCATGATGGCCTCTTCGCGGGCACGCCACTCGGCCGCCGCGGAAAGCGGCGCGAGCAGGGTGGCGGCGGCCAGGATCGCGCTGAATGGGCGGTTCATCGCCCGATGATAGCCGCGCCGAGCTCCTGCGGGTTCGCGCGCCGTCGGCAACCGGCTACACTTGGCGCAGCTGCCGCGGGCGGAACTCGCGGCCCGCCGGGTGGTCCCCCTTCCGACGCGGGACTCGAACAGCGAGGAAAACCTCATGCGACTGAGCTTCACGACCCCCCTCCTACTCGCCGCGTGGGTGGCCGCCGCGCCCGCGCTGGCGGACACCCGCGAGCAGCAGACCATCGACCGGTCGCGCGAGGTGCTGACCGAGCTGCAGGCGATTCCAGACCTGCGCGTCCCCGACTGGCTGCTGCAACGCGCCGAGGGGATCGCGATCCTGCCCGAGGTGGTCAAGGCGGGCGTGATCTTCGGCGGACGCGGCGGCACCGGCGTGATGCTGGTGCGCCAGAAGGACGGGCGCTGGAGCAACCCCCTGTTCATCGGCATCGGCGCCGGCAGCGTCGGCTGGCAGTTCGGAATCCAGGCGACCGACATGGTGTTCGTGTTCACCACGCGCCGCAGCGTGGAAGGCGTGGCCGACGGCAAGCTCACGCTCGGCGCAGACGCGGCGGCGGTCGCCGGCCCGGTCGGGCGCTCGGCGACCGCCGCGACCGACGTCACGCTGGCGGCCGAGGTGTATTCGTACTCGCGCAGCGCGGGCCTGTTCGCCGGGGTGTCGCTCGAGGGCAGCTACCTGTTCGTTCGCAAGCGCGCCAACGAGCGCTTCTACGGCAAGCGCGGCATCCTCGGCTCCGACGTGCTCGCGCCCGATGCCCCGCTCGCCCCGGCGCCGGCGCCGGCGCTGATCGCCGAAGTCGCGCGACTCACCACCGCGGGCGCGGCTCCTGCGCCGCGGCCCGCCGCCGCGCCTGCGCCGGCCGCCGCGAACGAGCCGGCAGGCGGCGCGCAGACCTTCCCGATGGCGGACCCGAAGCCCGGCGAGGAGCCGCGCTGAACGCCGTCGCCCTCCAACGCGCGCCCGAGGAGGCGCCATGAAAGTCGGACTGATTGGCCTCGGGACGATGGGGCGGCCGATGGCGCGCCGCCTGGCGGGCGCCGGGCACGAGCTGCTCGTGTGGAACCGCACGCGGCCGCGGCCCGACGCGTTGCCGCCGGGCGCGGTCCTGGTCGGGAGCCCCACGGAGGCCTGCCAGGCGGAGATCGTGATCACCGCGGTGAGCGACGACGCGGCGGTCGAGTCCGTGATCTTCGACGCCCAGGGCCGGCTGGTCTCCTCGGGCGTCCCGGGCCTCATCCACGTGTGCATGAGCAGCATCGGCGACGGCCTGGCGCGCCGCCTCGCCGATTCGCATGCCAAGGTGGGCCAGGCCTACGTCTCGGCGCCGATGTTCGGCCCGCCTGAGGCCGCCCAGGGCGGGCGCCTCGTGATCCCGGTCGCGGGACCGCAGGCGGCGGTGCAGCGGGCACGGCCGGTGCTCGCCACCCTGGGCCGCGTGGACGTGCTGTCGGAGGACGCGCCGGCCGCCAACGTGGTGAAGTCGGCGGGCAACTTCCTGATGGCGTCCGTCGTCGAGAGCCTGCGCGACACCACGGCGCTCGTGCACGCCGCCGGAGTGGACCCGCGCGAGTTCACCGGCATCATCACCCAGGCGCTGTTCCCGACGCCGGTCTACCAGTACCTGGGCGGACTGCTGGCGAACCGCGAGAACTCTGGCGGTGCGCGCGTGCCGAATCCGTTCCTGAAGGGTGCGGAGCAGTGCTCCGAGGCCGCCCGGCGCCTCGAGGTGCGAGTGCCGATGATCGACCACGTCAGCCGGCGCAAGGACGACCCGCCGGCCTGACGGGCGCGCCTCAGCCGGCCGCGGCGATTCCCACGGGGCAGCTCACGCCGGTGCCGCCGAGTCCGCAGTAGCCGCCCGGGTTCTTCGACAGGTACTGCTGGTGGCCGTCCTCGGCGTAGAAGAAGTCGCCGGCCGGCTCGATCTCGGTGGTGATCCGACCACGATGCCCCGAGCGATCGAGCGCCGCCTGGTAGGCCTCGCGGGACGCCATAGCCGCCTCGTGCTGCGCCTCCGACGTCGTGTAGATGGCCGACCGGTACTGGGTCCCGACGTCGTTGCCCTGGCGCATGCCCTGGGTCGGGTCGTGCGACTCCCAGAACACCTTCAGCAGCTTCTCGTAGCTCGTCTTCTGCGGGTCGAAGACGACGCGAACCACCTCCGCATGTCCCGTGAGGCCGCTGCAGACCTCCTCGTAGGTCGGATTCGGCGTCTGGCCGCCCGCGTAGCCCACTGCCGTGACGTGCACGCCCGGCTGCTGCCAGAAGCGACGTTCGGCGCCCCAGAAGCAGCCCAGGGCGAAGACGGCTTCCTCCAGGCCCGCCGGAAACGGCGGCTCGATCGGCTCGCCGTTGACGTGGTGGCGCGCCAGCACGCGCATCGGGGTGAGGCGGCCTGGCAGCACTTCCTCGGGAACGGGCATCGTCATCTTCCTGCCTGCGCGCGCCATGGGAACCCTCCTGCTTTTCCTGCGGCTAGACTAAGAGACGCTTCGACGCTGCGCCAGTTCCCGATTCCACGCGTTTCCGGCGCGGGGTATCCTTCGCGCCCCATGATGACCGCCATCGAATCGGTGACCGTCGGCGTCCGCGACCTGCCGGCGGCCGTCGCGCTGTTTCGCGACACGCTCGGCTACCGCGTCGATCTCGACGTGCGCGCCTCGGTCAACCTGCTGGCCGCGTGGCGGCTGCCGGTCCACGAGGACGTGCGGCTCGTGACCTTGTCCTGCGACGGCCACGCCTTCGGCCGCGTGCGCCTGGCCCACTGGCGCGGCGCGCCGGCCGCCGTCACGCGCGACGACGCCGGTCCGGACGCGCCCGACCGGCCGACGGACGCCGGGCCGAAGGCGCTCGACCTCTACACCGGCGCGCCGATCGCCGCGGCCATCGAGGCGCTGGGCGCGGCCGGCTGCGCGGCGCGCGGCGCCGCCGAGCGCTTCCACATCGGCAGCAACGACACCGAGGAAGTGATCGTCAGCGGGCCGGACGGCCTCGGGCTGCTGGTGATGGTGGGGCATGGCCACGTGCCGGGCATCCGCCGCGCCACGCCGGGGCCCGGCCAGTTCGGCGAGGTCGCGACCGTGTCGATCGTCACCAGCGACCTCGACGCCTCGCGGCGCTTCTACGAGGAGGCGCTCGGCTGGGTCCACGAGGCGACCGACGTCGAGCTGCGCGGCGAGCATCGTGACGCCGCCTGCCGGCTCTTCGGCGTGCCCGAAGGCACCCGCGTGCACATGGCCGTCTACCGGGAGCGCCGCCAGGCCTCGGGCAAGGTCGTGCTCGTGCACTTCTACGACCGGACCACCGGGCCGCTCTCCCACCCGATGCGCCCGGGCCAGAACGGGCTTGCGCTGCTCACCTGCCGCTGCCCGAACCTGGAGGCGCTCGCGGCGCGCCTCGGCCGCGCGGGCGGGCAGGTCGAGTCGGTGATCCAGCACGTCGCGGTGGACGCGGGCATCCCCTGCCGCGAGATGCTGGTACGCGGGCCGAGCGGCGAGCTGTTCGAGTGCGTGGAGCGCTGAGCACGGCCGCGCTGCTCTCGGCCGGCGCGCTGGCCGCGGCCGCGGTGCTCGCGGCCGAGCCACCCGCCGCGCCGGCCGGCGAGCACCGGCCGCCCGACGCGCCGTCGATGCCCGAGGTCGTGGTGGCGGCGCCCGAGCCGCGCTACGTCGCGCCCACGCTGCGCGACCGCATCGGCCGGATCTGGGCGCCCGTGTACATCAACGGCGAGGGCCCCTTCAGGCTGGTGCTCGACACCGGCGCCAGCCGCTCCGCGATCATCGAGCGGGTGGCGAGGCGGCTCGGCATCGCCATCGACGAGCAGAGCCGCGTCACCATGCACGGGGTCACCGGCTCGGCCAGCGTGGCGATGGTCCGCGCCGAGACGCTCGAGGTGGGCGACCTGTTGCTGGAGCGCCCGCAACTGCTGATCGTCGAGGACGCCTTCGGTGGCGCAGAGGGCGTGCTGGCCACGGAGGGCCTCAAGGACAAGCGCATCACCATCGAGTTCCGCAAGGACCGCATCGAGATCGCGAAGTCGCGCAAGGAGCGCGCGCCGCCGGGCTTCGCCGTGATCCCCGTCGAGCTGTCGCGCGGCCGCGTGCTGACCACCGACGCGCGGGTCGGACCGCTTCGGGTCAAGGCGGTGATCGACACCGGCGCGCAGACGACCATCGGCAACCTGGCGCTTCGCGAGGCCCTCGTCGCCTGGCGCTCGAAGCTCGCGGTGGAGGAGCAGGGCGTCATCGGCGTCACGGGCGACGTGCAGCGCGGGCCGAACATCGCGGTGCCGCCGATCGGGCTCGGCGACCTCAGGGTCAGCAACAGCCGCATCACCTTCGTGGACCTGCACATCTTCAGGCAGTGGGGCTTCCTCGACGAGCCGGTGCTCATGATCGGCATGGACGTGCTGGGGCTGCTCGACACCCTGATCATCGACTACCGCCGCAGCGAGCTGCAGGTGCTGACCCGCCGGCGCGTGCTCTGGTAGGCCCGCGGGGCTAGACTCGGGGCCCGCCCGGACAGGAGGCCCACAGGTGCAGCAGAGATCCCTCGGCCGGCAGGGCTTGCAGGTTTCCGCGCTCGGGCTCGGCTGCATGGGCATGAGCTGGGCTTACGGCGCGAGCGACGAGCGGGAGGCGATCGCGACGATCCGCCGGGCCCTCGACCTCGGCGTGACCTTCTTCGACACCGCCGAGGTGTACGGACCCTACGCCAACGAGCGGCTGCTCGCCCGCGCGCTCGGCGCCGACCGCGAGCGCGTGGTCATCGCGACCAAGTTCGGGTTCCGGATCGTCGACGGCCGCATCGAGGGCCTGGACGGCCGCCCGGAGAACGTCCGCCGCGCCTGCGAAGCCTCGCTCGAGCGGCTCGGCACCGACCGCATCGACCTGCTGTACCAGCACCGCGTCGATCCCGACGTGCCGATCGAGGAGACGGTCGGCGCGATGGCGGCGCTGGTGCAGGCGGGCAAGGTCCGCTTCCTCGGCCTGTCCGAGGCGAGCGCGGCCACGCTCGGGCGGGCGCAGGCGGTGCACCCCATCAGCGTCCTGCAGTCCGAGTACTCGCTGTTCGAGCGCGGCCTGGAGTCTTCGGTGCTGCCGGCCTGCCGGCGCCTCGGCATCGGGCTCGTGCCCTACTCGCCGCTCGGCCGCGCCTTCCTCGCGGGCAAGGCGCGCCGCGCGGAGGACTACTCCGACCGCAGCGACTTCCGCGCCGGCTTGCCGCGCTTCCAGGGCGGCAACTTCGACCACAACCTGCGCCTCGTGGAGTCGCTCGGCGCGATCGCGGACGGACTCGGCGCAACGCCGGCGCAGGTCGCGCTCGCCTGGCTGCTGCAGCAGGGCGAGGACATCGTGCCGATTCCCGGCACCAAGCGCCGCCGCTGGCTCGAGGAGAACGTCGCGGCGGCGGCGCTCGAATTGCCGTCCGACACGCTCGCGCGGCTGGGGCAGCTGTTCGCGCCGGGCGCCGTCGCCGGCGAGCGCTACTCGCCGGCACACCTGCGCTACCTCGACCGGTAGTGCTCCCGGCAGGCGGCCTCGAGGCCGCGCACGACGCGCCTGCCCGCAAGCGCGCCGGTCGTCTCGGTCACCACGGTCCGCTGGCCCTCGTGCGCGCCGTCCGTCGCGAAGTAGATCACGACCCAGTCGCGGGTGCGGCCGAGTTCGTGGGCGCGGGCGGTGTTCGAGAACAGCGCGGTGAACTGCCAGGGCCCGCGCTCGGCGTGCAGGATCGGAAGCCAGGCCTCGCCGGCGGGATTGAAGCGCCGCGGCGCGATCGTGGGCAGCCGGCCCGCCGCAGCGCCCTCGCGGTACTCGCGGTCCACGTCGAGCAGCTCCGCCACGCCGGGCTCCGCGTCGCCGCCCGCCGGGCGCGGCGGGCGAGCGCGCGCGAGCAGCGCGGCGAGCGCGGCGCGGACCATCGCCGCGCGGCGCGGCCCTATCCCCGGCAGCGACTCGAGCGAGCCGTCGTGCGCGGCGACCTCGAGCGCCTCGAGCGTGTCGACGTGCAGGCCGTCGTGGATGCGCCGCGCGAGCGCCGGCCCGATGCCCGGCACGGTCGTGAACAGCGCCTCGGGATCGAGGCTGCCGCGCAGCCGCTCGAGCTGGCTCGCGCGGCCGGTGCGCACCAGCTCCGCGATGGTCGAGGCGATCGAGCGCCCCACACCGGGCAGTTCCTCCAGCCCGTCGGTGCCACGCTCCGCGTGGATCTCGCCGACATCGCGCGGCAGCGCCGCGACGGTGTCCGCGGCCCGTCGGTAGGCGCCCACCCTGAACGGATTGGCGTGCTGGCTGGCCAGCAGGTCGGCGAGCTGCCTGAGGCGCTCGGCGACCTGCGCGTTGCGCGGGGCAGGCACAGGGCTCGCCACGTCGCGGCCCGTCCTCAGTCGCCCGGCCGGCTCGGCCGCCGCTCGCCGTCCCAGAAAACGAGTTCGCCGAGATCGGGCCGCAGCGCCGCGAGCGCCGGCCGGCTCCACTCCCCTGGCCAGCGGTAGTCGATGCACATCGCCTGGCGCCGCGGACCGAGCCACTCCCCGGCCGACGCGGAGCCGAACAGCGCGGCGTGCTCGTCGTAGGGCTGGAAGGCCCTGTGCTCGCGGTGGCGCCAGTAGTGGCCAAAGACCGTTGGCAGCTCGAGGCTCGCCTCCGCCCACCAGGGCACGCGCGCCAGGAAGCGCCACTTGCGTCCGAGCCAGTGCGGCACGTCGGCGGGTCGCTCGGGACCGGCGGTCAGCAGCTTGAGCGGGTCCTCGCGCTGCTCGATGTGCTCGCCCGGCACGAGGTCGTCGATCAGGATCTGCTCCTCGACGGTCACGCCGTGATCGGGCGCCCAGTCCGGATCGCGACGCCGGCTCGCCAGCGCCTGCCGCGCCGCCGGGTAGCGCGCCGTGAGCCCCGCCGCCGCGAGGTGCCCGGCGGCCCGCGCGCGGCAGGCGAGCACGACTGCGGCGTTCGACGCGGCGCCGATCGACTCGATGAACGCGAGGCTGGCCGGATCCCAGCACGCATGCACGACACGAAGCGCCGGGTGCTCGACCACGAGCGGCAGTTCGAGGCAGAACGCCCGGATGCGCTCCGCCGTCGCCGCGTCGGCGCGCCGGAAGGGGCCGAAATCGGCCTCGTCGCGCGTGAGCGCGTCCCCGCCGCCGAAGAACCAGGCGTTGCCGGCCTTGCGGCGGTCGCCCTCTTCCGGATCCACGAAGGGGACCTCGTGGTTGCCCAGCACGCACACCGCGCCGTGGCTGGCCGCTGCACGCATCGCGATCGCGAACACCCCGGGGCTGTCGGGGCCGCGGTCGCCGAGATCGCCGACGAAGACCAGCCGCCGGCCCTGGGGATGCCGGCCCGCGTCGTCGTAGCCGAGCAACTCCAGCAGCCGCTCGAGCGCCTGCAGCTGGCCGTGGACGTCGCCCACGACGTCGATCGGGTCGGCGTCCAGCCGGCAGACGGGACGGTAGGCCATGGTCCCTCCCGGCCCTACTCTACGCCATCAGAACCCGAAGGCGAGCCCGGCGAGCAGCTCGAACTGCAGCAGCGAGCTGCCGGAAGCCACGATGGCGCAGAAGTCGTCGGCCCCGCCGCTCTCGCAGAAGATCGCGCTGTCGGAGTCCATGAGCGTCAGGTAGCCGCGCGCCTCGAGCCGCAGCGCCACGCGCTCGCCGAGCGGCAGCTCGAGACCCGCGCCGAGCGAGACGGAGAAGCGCGTCTCGTCGTCGAAGCCCGAACGGCCGGGAGAGAATCGCGTCGCGCCGATGCCCCCGGACACGAAGCTCGAGATACGCGAACCCTCGCTGATCGGCGCGGTGCCGCCCACGTGCAGCACCTCGACGTCCACGTCCAGGCGGCCGCCCGGCTGGACGATCTCCGAGGCCTGGCGCGAGTACCACAGCTGCCACCAGCTGCCGGGGCCGTGCGCGAGCTCGAGCGCGAGCGCGAGGCTTCCGGCCTCCTCGAGGTCGCGGTCGGCCCCGGTGCCGGTCTCCTCGAAGCTGCCGCCCGCGCGCAGCCCGGCGTGCGGGACGACGCGGAACAGCGGCTCGGCCGCGGTCGCGGCGACCGGGACCAGGCCAAGCCAGGCGACGGCGATCATGGAGCGCACGGAGCGCATGGGCCCCTCCAGGAAGTTGCGGATCCTGCCACGGTAGCCGTTCCGCCCGCCGGCGCAAGCGCGAAACCCGAGCGTTTCCCTAGAATGGGGCATGGCCCGCATCCTGAAGTCCGACCTGTTCGGCCGGGTCCTGCTCGACGAGGGCGCGACGACCGTGCGGCGGGACACGCGCCCCGGGCGCTGGTGGTTGCGGCCGCTCGCCCGTCATCTCGCAGGCCGCGAAGCGCGGGCACTGGCGCGCCTCGGCGACTCGCCGGGAATGCCGCGGCTGCTGTCCTTCGACGGCGCGGTGCTGGAGCGCTGCTGGGTCGCGGGCGAGCCGATGCAGGTCGCGCGCCCGGCCGACCCGGCGTACTTCCGCGAGGCGCTGGGTCTGCTGCGCCGCCTGCACCGCGCCGGGATCGCGCACAACGACCTGGCGAAGGAGCCGAACTGGCTGGTCACGCCCGAGGGCAAGCCGGCGCTGGTCGACTTCCAGCTGGCGGTCGTCGCGCCGCGGCGCGGGCGCCTGTTCCGCGCCCTCGCCCGCGAGGACCTGCGCCACCTGCTCAAGCACAAGCGCAGCTACTGCCCGACGCGGCTGACCGCCCGCCAGCGCCGCATCCTGGCCACGCCGGCCCCGCATTCGCGGCTGTGGCGCGCGACGGGCAAGCGGGCGTACACGTTCGTCACGCGGCGGATCCTCGGCTGGGCGGACCGGGAGGGGGCGGGGGATCGGAATCGGGCAGGACAGTGATCGGTGACCAGTGACCGGTGACCGGTGACCGGCCAAACCAGGCAGTGCCTTGATCGGGCCTTCCGGCCGATCACCGGTCACCGATCACCGATCACTCTCTTCCGGCTCACGGCTCACGGCTCACGATCCGGTATATTCCGCGACATGCCCGCGTCCATCTGCCACCCCCACAACCTCCGCGAGCCGCCGCCGGCGGTGCGGCCCTTCGGCGTGCGCGTGAGCCTCCGGCCGGGCGACCCGTTCGCGAAGCTGGTCGGCGACGACTGGCACAAGCTGCACTGGTATGCGACGGCCGCGGAACGGGACGAGGCGCTCGCCGAGATGAGCCGGCGCTATCCGTTCTTCCGCATCGGCGACGAACCCTCGCTGGTCTTCGAGAAGGTCGACTCCTCCGCGGGCTAGGGTGCCGCCGCGCGGCGCGGAGGGCGCGAGGTGGTAGCATGCCGGGCGATGAAACGCCGCCCCGCCGCCCTCGCTGTCCTGTACGGCCTGATGCTCGCGCCCGCCGCAGGCGCGGAGCTCGACGAGATCGTCGTCACCGCGACGCGCAGCGAGATGCGGCTGCTCGACTATGCCGGCAGCGTCACTCGGATCGAGGCCGGCGATATCGGCAGCCTCGGCGCTACGCACCACTCCGAGCTCGTCAATCGCGTGCCGGGCGCCCTGATCCAGCGCGGCAGCGGCCAGGAGTCGCTCACCGCGCTGCGTTCGCCGGTGCTCACCGGGGCGGGCTCCTGCGGCGCCTTCCTGTTCCTCGAGGACGGCATGCCGCTGAGGCCCGTGGGCTTCTGCAACGTCAACGAGCTGTTCGAGGTCAATTCCGAGCAGGCGGCGGCCGTCGAGGTGATCCGCGGCACCGGCAGCGCGCTGTACGGCTCGAACGCCGTGCACGGCATCGTCAACGTCATCAACGCCCTGCCTTCGCAGCTGCCCGGCCTCGGCGTCGCGCTCGAGGGGGGCGCCGACGAGTATGCGCGGCTGAAGCTCGCAGCGTCGGGCCCCACGCCGCTCGGCGAGGCGGGGGTCGCGCTGCACGCGACGCACGACGGGGGCTGGCGCGAGGACGCCGGATTCGACGAGCAGAAGCTCTCGGCCAGCCTGGTCCGTCCCGCGGCGGAGGGCACCCTGGCGCTCCGGCTCAACGCGACGAACCTCGCCCAGGACACGGCGGGCTTCATCGTCGGCGAGGACGCCTACCGGGACGAGGCGCTGGCGAAGAGCAATCCCAACCCCGAGGCCTACCGCGAGGCCCACAGCGTCCGCGTCTCGGCCCACTACGGCTTCGAGCGACGCGGCGAGGAGCGCTACGACCTGCGGGTGATGGCCCGCAGCTCGCGCATGGACTTCCTGCAGCACTTCCTGCTCGGCAAGCCGCTCGAGCGAAACGGCCAGGACAGCGTCACGGTGCTGCTCTCGCGCAGCCTGCCCGCCGGCGGCGGCCGGCTGGTGCTCGGCCTCGACGGAGAGTACGCCTCCGGCTTCCTGAAGCAGACCCAGGACGGCCCCACGACCGGCGGATCTGCGGCCGCCAACGCGATCCGGCCCGCCGGCAAGCAGTACGACTACGAGGTCGCCTCGCTGCTCGCCGCGTCCTACCTGCAGTGGGTGCGCCCGCTCGGCCAGCGGCTCGAGCTCACCGCGGGGCTCCGGCTCGAGCGTCTGGAGTACGACTACGACAACCGCATGCTCGACGGCAACACCGACCAGAACGGCGTGGCCTGCGGCTTCGGCGGCTGCCTGTACGCCCGGCCCGCCGACCGCGAGGACGCCTTCACCAACGCCGGGCCGCGCCTGTCCCTCGCCTGGCGCGTGGATCCGGCGAGCACCGCGTGGCTCGGGCTGTCGCGTGGCTTCCGTCCGCCGGAGGCGACCGAGCTGTACCGCCTGCAGCGCGGCCAGGACGTCGCCGACCTCGAGTCGGAGCGCATCGACGGCCTCGAGCTCGGCTACCGCCGACTCGGCGAGCGGCTATCGCTCGAGCTGACCGGCTTCTGGATGGACAAGGACGAGGTCATCCTGCGCGACGCGCTCGGCTTCAACGTCAGTGGCGGCCGCACCCGCCACCGCGGGCTGGAGTACGCCTTCGACTGGCGGCCGGGCGGCGGCTTGAGCCTCGCCGCCTCAGGGACGGTCGCGCGCCACACCTACCGGTTCACCGGCCGCATCGAGCAGGGCGAGCAGGTGACGAGCGGCGACGACGTGGACACCGCGCCGCGGCAGCTGCACAACGTCAGGCTCGGCTACGGCGGCGAGCGCCTGCGCGGCGAGCTCGAGTGGGTCTACGTCGACGAATACTGGGCCAATGCCTCCAACACGGCGCGCTATCCCGGCCACGACCTGCTGAACCTGCGCCTGTCGTGGCGGCCGACGGAGTCGCTCGGCCTCACCCTGCGGGTCACCAACCTCGCCGACCGCGCCTACGCGGATCGCGCCGACTTCGCCTTCGGCAGTTTCCGCTACTTCCCGGGCCGCGGCCGCGCCGCGTTCCTCGAGCTCGCCTGGCGCCGCGACTGAGCGCCGCGGAGGGACTCCCGAATGCAATCCGGCCCCTACTTGGTCACCGCCCTGATCGGCAGCCTGCTGGCCGCACAGGTGGGCCTGAACGCGATCATGCGCAGCCACGCGGGCAGCGCGCTGTCGGCGGCGCTCGTGAACTTCCTGGTCGGATCGGCGGCGCTCGCGGCGGTGCTGCTGGCGACGCGCGTTCCGCTGCCCACCGCCGCCCAGCTGGGCGGCGCACCCTGGTGGGTGTGGCTCGCCGGCCTGTCGGGTGCCGCCTACGTCGCCTCCTCCGCGGTGCTCGGGCCGCTGATCGGCGGGGCGGCGTTCCTCGCCTGCATCGTCGCCGGCCAGATGGCCGGCTCGCTGATGCTCGACCACTACGGCTGGCTGGGCTTTCCGGAGCGGCCCGTCACGCTGCTGCGCGTTGCGGGCGCGGCCCTGGTGGTGCTCGGCGTGGTGCTGCTCGCCCGCGAGTGAGCCTGCGCCCTCAGGCGGCGCGCCGGCGCGTCCTGCCGACCGCCCGCAGCCCCGCGCCCCGCGGCAGCTGCTGGGTGATGCAGTGGATGTTGCCGCCGCCGAGCAGGATCTCCCGCGCCGGCACGCCCACCACCTCGCGGCCCGGGAACAGCCGGCGCAGGATCCTGAGCGCGCGCGCGTCGGTGGCCGGATCGAGCAGCGGCACCACGACGCGCCGGTGGGCCACGTAGAAGTTCACGTAGGAACCCGCCATTCGGTCGCCGGCCCGTCGCGGCTTGGTGCCCTCGCGCAGGTCGAGGCCCGAGGCCTCCTCGGCCGTGACGAACAGCGGGCCGGGCTGGGGGATCCTGTGCACCACGAGTCTGCGGCCGCGCGCGTCGCGTGCGGCGCGAAGTCGCGCTTGGGCATCGCGGCTGATCTCGTACTGCGGGTCGTCCGGGTCGTCGCACCAGGTGAGCGCGACCTCGCCGGGCCTGACGAAGCAGCAGAGGTTGTCGACGTGACCGTCGGTCTCGTCGTTGAACACGCCGCGACCGAGCCAGATGACCTGCCTGGCGCCCAGGTAGTCGCGCAGGCCCTCCTCGAGGTCCTCGCGCGACAGCCCCGGGTTTCGGTTCGGGTTGAGCAGGCACTCCTCGGTGGTGATGACCGTGCCCTCGCCGTCGACGTGGATGGCGCCGCCCTCCAGCACGAACGGCGCCCGGTAGCGGTCCAGCCCCTCGATCTCGAGCAGCTTGCGGGCCACCTGGTCGTCGTGGTCCCAGGGGAAGTACAGCCCGCCGTCGAGGCCGCCCCAGGCGTTGAACACCCAGTCGACGCCGCGGACGCGCCCGCGCGCGTCGACCACGCAGGTCGGCCCGGTGTCGCGCGCCCAGGCATCGTTGGTCGTGAGCTCGACCACGCGCACGCCGGCGGGCAGCCGGGCACGGGCATTTTCATACTGCGCCGCCGAGGCGCCCACGGTGACCGGCTCGCTCGCGGCGATCGCGGCGGCGACCGCGGCGAAGGCCTCCTGGGCAGGCTTCGCGCCGAGCCGCCAGTTGTCCGGCCGCTCCGGCCAGATCATCCAGGTGCCGGCGTGAGGCTCGAACTCCGCCGGCATGCGGAAGCCGTCGCGGCGCGGGGTGCTCTTCAGCGTTCGCGTCATCTGAAACTCTAGGGGACATTCCCGTCGACTTTTCCAAGATACCAAGTCGGCCGACCGGCATCACCGGAAAAGTGCAAGGGAATGTCCCCTGGAGTTTCAGGAGCCTCACGGGTGACCCCGGGCGCGCCCGTCCGTGGGCGCGCTCGGAGGCCCGCTTGCTATGAGCGTCAGTAGATCGAGAGCGAGGCCGAGGCCAGCAGCGCGCCGAGCGCTGCGCCGGCGGCGACGTCGGTCGGGTAGTGCAGTCCGAGCACCGGCCGCGAGGCGGCGACCAGCGCCGCGAACGGCCATAGGAGCCACCCGAGTTCCGGGAAGTGGTGGGTCGCGATGATGGTCAGGCAGACCGCGTGCAGCGTGTGGCCGGAGGGGAAGCTGTAACGGTCGAGGGGCGCGACGGCGGCCCGGATGCGCTCGAAGGAAATGAACGGGCGCTCGCGCACCAGCCGGTGCTTCAGCAGCTTGTAGACGCCGACGCCGGCGAGCGCCGTGAGGGCGAGCTGCAGCGCGGGGCCGCGGCCCGCCTCGCCATACAGCAGCGGAAGCATCAGCACGAGCGCGTACCAGAACGGGCCGTCGCCCAGCCGGCTCGCGACTGCGAACATGCCGCGCACCGCGATGAAATCGCAGCCGCGGTTCAGGCGCAGGCACAGGCGATATTCGGCGGCATCGAAGCGCGCGAATCGCTGACGGGCCCTGGCTGCATCCATCTCGCGTCACCGGCGGTGACCCTGGATGGCGCGCACTATCTGCCGCGCATGTTCCAGCAGCGTGGCCGTTTCGTGACCCTTTCGTGACATCCGCGAGAGTGCGACGTCCGTCACATCGACGCCACACGCGGGCACCGGGCGCCCCGCCGGGCCGGCCGGCCCGGCGTCCTCACGCGACCGATCGCGCCTTCTCGACCGGACCCTGGCCGGGCTCCCCGGCCGGGGCCTGGGCACGCTTGCGGCCGGTCGCATTGCGCTCCCAGTCGCGGTACTGCGGCGGGATCGGGTTCATCGACCCCTCGGCGAGCCAGCCGAGCTTGCCGTTCATCAGGAGCCCGGCCACCCGGCCATAGGACCGGTTGAAGTTGCTCTTCACCGCGCGGAAGTTCGCCTCGATCCGCCGCCTCGACTCCCGGCAGAACAGGTCGGCGAGTTCCTGCGGCGAGGCGTCGGCCGGATTCTCGCCGGCGAGGTGGTCGGCGTAGGACAGCGTCGCCGCCATCACGAACAGCTCGACGCCGATGTCGACGAAATTCCCGAGGACGATCTGCTCGCGCTCGAGCTTCGGCCCGTACTTGGCCATGGTGGCGAACAGGCGCCGCGCCAGCAGCTTGCTGGTGTGCGCAGCGTAGGCGAGGTGCTTGCGGTTGCGGTCGTTGAGGTGCTTCGCCTCGAGATGCGCGTGCACATCCGGCATGAACAGCCGCGGCAGCCAGGTGCCATAGAAGCCGGCCGCCTTCATCATCGCCTCGGCCTTGCCGGCCTTCTGGCCCGGCTTGGGCTGGAGGATCGGCATGACCAGCTTGAAGTGCGTGTCGAGCGCCTCGCGCGCCATGATCAGGTGCATCACCTGCGAGGAGCCCTCGAAGATGCGGTTGACGCGCGCGTCGCGCATGCCCATCTCGACGTTGGTCGGCCGCTCGCCGCGGGCATACAGCGAGGTCGCGCGCTCGTAGCCGCGGCCGCCGCGCACCTGCAGGTACTCGTCGTACATGCTCCACAGCGTCTCGGAGCACCAGTACTTGGCCGCCGCTGCCTCGAGGCGGATGTCGGCGCTCTTGCGGTCGGCGAAGGCGCAGGCGACGTTGACCATCGCCTTCATGGCGAAAAGCTGCGCCATGTAGCTGCCGACCAGTTTCGCCACCGCCTGGTGCTTGCCGACCGGCTGGCCCCACTGCTGGCGCGTGGAGGTCCACCAGCGGGCGTCGTCGACGAGCGCCATCCCGCCGCCCACCGCCGCCGCCGGAATGCCGAGCCGGCCGACGTTCAGGGTGGCGAGCGCGATCTTGAGGCCCTCGCCCGTCTTGCCGACCAGGTTCTCCGCCGGCACCTTGACGTCCTTGAAGGTGACGACGCCGTTGGCGATGCCGCGCAGTCCCATGAAGCGCGAGCGCCGCGCGCGCTCGACGCCCGGCCAGGCGGTCTCGACCACGAAGCAGGAGATCTGCGGCACCGACCGGCCGTCGGGCAGCACCTTGTCGGGCGTCTTCGCGAGCACGGCGATCAGGCTGGTCTTCGGGTCGCTGACGTTGGTGCACCAGAGCTTGTCGCCGTTCAGCACGTAGTGCGTGCCGTCCGCCGAGGGCGTCGCCGTCGTGGTCATCCGCGCCGGGTCGGAGCCCACCCCGGGCTCGGTGAGCGCGAACGCCGAGATCTCGCCCCTGGCGAGCCGCGGGAGGTACCTGCGCTTCTGCTCCTCGGTGCCGAACTCCTTGAGCGGCTGCGGCACGCCGATGCTCTGGTGCGCCGACAGGTAGGCGACCGTGTTCGCGCAGTAGCTGCCGATGAGGCCGAGCACGCGCGCGTAGTTCGTGACCGACAGGCCGAGCCCGCCGTACTCCTTCGGGATCTTCATCCCGAACAAGCCGGCCTCCGCGAGCGCGTCGAGCGCCTCGCGCGGGTACTCGCCCTCCTCGTCGATCTTCCAGGGGTCGACATGCTGCTCGAGGACCGGGCGGATGCGCTCGATGTACTCGTCGCCGATCTTCTTGTCCTCGGGAGACTGGGCCGGGAACGGGTGCACGAGGTCCCAGCGGAAGCTGCCCTTGAACAGCTCGGCCGTGAAGCTGACCGACTCCCACTCCTGCTGGCGCGCGGCCTCGGCCAGCTCCATCGACACGTCCTTCGCCTTCTGGTCGGTCATTTCGGTTCCTCCCGCCTGGCAGCCGCGGCGCCGGCCGCGGCGCGTTTCGGTTCAGTGCCGCTCGAACACGGTCGCTATGCCCTGCCCGAGCCCGATGCACATGGTCGCGAGCCCGAGGTTCGCGTCCTTCCACTCCATCGCGTTCAGCAGCGTGGTCATGATCCGCGCGCCGGAGCACCCGAGCGGGTGGCCGAGCGCGATCGCGCCGCCGTTCAGGTTGACCTTCTCGTCCATGCTGTCCATGAGGCCGAGGTCCTTGACGACCGGCAGCGACTGCGCGGCGAAGGCCTCGTTCAGCTCGGCCACCTGGATGTCGTCGATCTTGAGCCCGGCGCGCTTCAGCGCCTTCTTCGTGGCCGGCACCGGGCCGTAGCCCATGATCGCCGGGTCGCAGCCCGCCACCGCCATTGCCCGCACCCGCGCCCGCGGCGACAGGCCGAGCGACTTGGCGCGCGCTGCGCTCATCACGAGCATGGCCGCGGCCCCGTCCGAGATCGCCGAGGAAGAGCCGGCGGTGACCGTGCCATTCTTCGGGTCGAAGGCCGGCGGCAGGGCGGCCAGCGCCTCGAGCGTGGTTTCGGGGCGGATCACCTCGTCCACGTCGCAGAGCGCGCTGAGTCCGTCCGCGTCGTGGCCCTCGATACCCACGATCTCGCGCGCGAAGCGCCCGCTCTGCGTGGCGTCCCAGGCGCGCTGGTGCGAGCGGACGGCGAACCTGTCCTGCATCTCGCGCGTGATGCCGTGCATGCGCCCGAGCATCTCGGCCGTCAGGCCCATCATGTTCGAGGCCTTGGCGTAGTGCTTCGAGGCCGCGGGGTTCAGGTCGATGCCGTGCATCATCCCGACGTGACCCATGTGCTCGACGCCGCCGATGACGTATACGTCGCCCTGGTCCGTCATGATCTGCGCGGCGGCCGCGTGCAGGGCCTGCATGGAGGATCCGCAAAGGCGGTTGACCGTCTGCCCGGGCACCGTGTGCGGCAGGCCGGCCAGCAGGGCGACGTTGCGCCCGATGTTCATGCCCTGCTCGAGGGTCTGGTTGACGCAGCCCCAGATCACGTCGTCGATGGCGGAAGCCTCGACGCCGGGGTTGCGGCGCAGCAGCGCCTTGATCAGCTCCGCCGACAGGGTCTCGGCGCGGACGTTGCGGAACATGCCGCCCTTCGAGCGGCCCATCGCGCTGCGCACGCCGTCGATGATCACGACATCACGGGGGTTCAGGGTCATCTTCATGTCTCCAGGATTCGTGTTGCCGGATCAGCCGAAGAAGCGGCGGTTGGCCGCAGCCATGTCCCGCAGCAGCTTCGGCGGCTCGTACAGCTTGCCGAGCGCGGCGTAGTTGCCGGCCAGCGCCAGGAACTGCGCGAGGCCGGTCTGGTCGAGGTAGCGGCAGGCGCCGCCGCGGAACGGCGGGAAGCCGATGCCGTAGATCAACGCCATGTCGGCCTCGGCAGGCGAGGCGACGATGCCCTCCTCCAGGCAGCGCGCCACCTCGTTGACCATCGGCACCATGCAGCGCGCGACGATCTCCTCAGGCGTGAACTCGCGGCGCTCGCCGACGACCGGCGCGATCAGCTCGTAGGCCTTCGGGTCCGCGCTCTTCTTCGGCCTGCCCTTCTTGTCGGGCGCGTAGCTGTAGTAGCCCAGCCCGTTCTTCTGGCCGAAGCGGCCGGCGGCGACCAGCGTCTCGGTCGCGGTCCTGAATTGCGGCCGCATGCGGTCGGGGAAGCCCTCGGCCATCACTCCGGCCGCGTGCACGGCGGTGTCCATGCCGACCACGTCCATGAGGTAGGCGGGGCCCATCGGCCAGCCGAAGCGCTCCATCGCCTTGTCCACCGCCTGGAAGTCGGCGCCGTCGCGAAGCAGCTGGTGGAAGCCCGCGAAATAGGGGAACAGCACGCGGTTCACGAAGAAGCCCGGGCAGTCGTTCACGACGATGGCGGTCTTGCCCATCTTCTGCGCCAGCGCCACCGTGGTGCCGACCGCGGCCTCGGAGGACTTCGGCCCGCGGATGACCTCGACGAGCGGCATCATGTGGACCGGGTTGAAGAAGTGCATGCCGACGAAGTTCTGCGGCCGCTTCAGGCCCTCGGCCAGCAGCCCGATCGCGATGGTCGAGGTATTGGAGGCGATGATGGCGTCCTCCTTCAGCAGCCCCTCGATCTCGGCGAACACCGCCTTCTTGACCTTCGGGTTCTCGACCACCGCCTCGATGACGATGTCGACGTCGCCGAAATCGCCGTAGTTCAGCGTCGGGCGGATGCGGGACAGCGTCGCGCTCATGTCCTTCGGCTTCATCCGGCCCTTCTCGACCTGCTTGGAGAGCAGCTTGCCGGCCTCGTTCATGCCGAGCGCGAGCGCCTCCTCGCGGATGTCCTTCATGACGATCGGCGTGCCCTTGTAGGCGGTCTGGTAGGCGATGCCGCCGCCCATGATGCCGGCCCCGAGCACCGCGGCCTGGCGGATCTCCTTCGCCGCCTTCCTCGCGTAGCCGCCAGCCACCTTCTTCACCTGCTGGTCGGCGAGGAACAGGCCGACCAGCGCCGCGGCCTGCGGCGTGACGGCCGCCTTGGCGAAGTGCTTCGCCTCGACCTCGAGCGCCTCGTCCCGGCCCATGCCGGCCGCCGCCTGCATGTTCTTGAGCGCAAGCATCGGCGCCGGATAGTGGGGGCCCGCCTGGGCGCCGACCACCGCCATGGCGCTCGTGAAGGCCATGGCCTGCTCGGTCTGGTTGAGCTTCAAGGGCGCGAGCTTCTCGGCGCGCCGGCCCTTCCAGTCGAGCCGGCCCGCGACGCAGCGGCGAAGCATCTCGAGCGCCGCGTCGCGCAGCTTGGCTGGCTCGACGACCGCATCCACGGCGCCGTCCTTGAGCGCCGCGTCGGGGCGCTTCTCGCTGCCCGTGGCGATCCACTCGACCGCGTTGTCGACGCCGATCAGGCGCGGCAGGCGCACCGTGCCGCCGAAGCCCGGGAAGATGCCGAGCTTGACCTCCGGCAGGCCGATCCGGGCCTCGGTCGACATGACGCGGTAGTCGCAGGCGAGCGCGAGCTCCGTGCCGCCACCGAGGCAGATGCCGTTGATGGCGACGACCGACGGCACCGGCAGGTCCTCGAAGCGACTCAGCATCCGGTTGACCTCGAGCACGCCCTTCGCGACGGCCGCCTCGCCCTCCGCGAACATGCCGCCGAACTCGGTGATGTCGGCGCCGACGATGAACACCGCCTTGCCCGAGGTGACGAGGACGCCGGCGAGCCCCTTGACGCCGGCGATGGCCCGGGTCGCCGCGTCGAACTCGCCGAGCGTCGCCTGGTTGAGCTTGTTGACGGATTCACCGGCGAGGTCGAGCTTGATCTCGACGATCCCGTCGCCCAGGTCTTTCGCGGTCAGGGCAGAGCCCGAATAGATCATCGACTTTCTCCAGGATACGTAAGGACACGATGCCGCCGGCACCGCAGGCCCGTATTATCCGGCACGCGCCGCGGTCCTGCATTCGGGAATCCACGGTCCCACGTCGGCGTGGCGCATGGGGGGAACCAGCCATGTCCGCCGAGCCTGCCCGCCGCCCGTCGAGCCTGCCGCGGGGCGTTGCCCTGCTCAGGGATCCCGCCCTCAACAAGGGCACCGCCTTCACGGAGCGGGAACGCGACGCGCTTGGGCTGCGGGGCCTGCTGCCGCCCCACGTCGGGACACAGGAGCTGCAGGTCGCCCGGGTGCTCGAGAACTTCCGCCGACTCGACTCGCCGCTGTCCCGCTACATCCTGCTCGAGGCGCTGCTCGACCGCAACGAAGCGCTGTTCTTCCGGGTGATCACCGACCATCCGGACGAGATGATGCCGGTGATCTACACGCCCACCGTGGGGCTCGCCTGCCAGGAGTTCGGGCACATCTACCGCCGCTCGCGAGGCCTGTACGTCTCGGCCGCGGACCGCGGCCGCATTGCCGGGCTCGTCGCGAACTGGCCGGACGCGGAGGCCGCGATCGTCGTGGTGACCGACGGCGAGCGGATCCTGGGCCTCGGCGACCTCGGCGCCAACGGCATGGGCATCCCGATCGGCAAGCTGGCGCTCTACACCGCCTGCGCCGGCATGCACCCGCGCCGCTGCCTGCCGGTGATGCTCGACGTCGGGACGAACAACGAGGCACTGCTGGCCGACCCGCTCTACATCGGGCTCAAGCAGCGGCGGCTGGCCCGGCCCGAGTACGACGCGCTGATGGACGAGTTCATCGGCGCGGTGACGGCGCGCTTCCCCGGCATCGTGGTGCAGTTCGAGGATTTCGCGAACCACAACGCCTTCCGCCTGCTGCGCAGCTATCGCGACCGGATCTGCTGCTTCAACGACGACATCCAGGGCACCGCGGCCGTGACGCTGGCCGGCCTGCTGTCGGCACTGCGCGTCACGGGCGCCGGGCTCGACGCGCAGCGGATCCTGTGCCTCGGCGCCGGCGAGGCGGCGACAGGGATCTGCGACCTGATCGTCGCGGCGATGGCCGAGGCGGGCCTCGACGGCGACGCGGCACGCGGCCGTTGCTGGATGGTGGATTCAAAGGGCCTCGTGGTGGCCGGGCGAAACGACCTCGCCGCGCACAAGCGGCCCTACGCGCACGCCCACGCCCCGGTGGGGAGCTTCCTCGAGGCCGTGCGGGCCCTGCGGCCCACCGCGATCATCGGCGTCGGCGCCACGCCGGGCACCTTCACGCGGGAGGTCGTCGAGGAGATGTCGCGGCTGAACGAGCGGCCGATCGTCTTCGCGCTCTCGAACCCGACTTCGCGTTCGGAGTGCACGGCCGCGCAAGCCTACGCCTGGTCGGGCGGACGGGCGCTCTTTGCCTCCGGCAGCCCCTTCGATCCCGTGACGCAGGACGGGCGGCACTTCGTGCCACGCCAGGGCAACAACTCCTACATCTTTCCCGGCGTGGGCCTCGGACTGGTGGCCGTTCGCGCCACGCGGGCGACGGACGCCATGTTCCTCGAGGCGGCCCGAACGCTCGCCGCGATGGTGGGCGAGGACGACCTCGCCCAGGGCAGCTTGTACCCGCCGCTGTCGCGCGTGCGCGAGGTCTCCGCGGCGATCGCGGTCGCAGTCGCGAGGATCGCCTTCGAGGAGGGGCTCGCCCGAATCGCGCTGCCCGGCGACCTGCCCGGCTTCATCCGCGGGCAGATGTACGACCCGCACTACGTGAGCTACACGGAATAGCTCTGGCGCCATCCTGTCGGGCCGGCGCCCTCGGGATGCGACGACGGCGAGCGGCGGCGGGTCACAGCCTCACGGCCTTCCACCGGCCGCGGGTGAACAGCCACAGCGTGAACACGCCGGCCGCCGTCTCGGAAACGAACACGCCCCAGAACACCCCCGAGTGCGCGAGGCCCAGCGGCAGCGCGAGGGCCCAGGACAGCGGGATCTGCATTAGCCAGAAGAAGACGAAGTTGATCCACGTCGGGGTGACCGTGTCGCCCGCGCCGTTGAACGCCTGCGTCGCCACCATCCACCAGCCATAGACGAAGTAGGAGTAAGAGAGGATCCGCAGCCACTCGCCGCCGATCGCGACGATGGCCGCGTCGTCGGTGAACAGGCCCACGATGCTCTCGTGCCAGGCGAAGAACGCCACCGACACCGAGAGCGTGAACGCCATGTTCATCCAGCCGATGCGCCATACCGCCGACTCCGCGCGCACCGGCTCGCCCGCGCCGAGGTTCTGCCCGACCAGGGTGGCCGCGGCATTCGACATGCCCCAGGCCGGCATCAGCGTGAACATCATGACGCGCATGGCGATCGTCGCGCCGGCCACGGCCTCGGTCGAGACGCTGGCCAGGATGCGCATCAGGAAGACCCACGCCGTCATCGAGATGATCATCTGGCCGATGCCGCCGAGCGAGGTCCGCAGGATCCGCAGCATCGCCGCCCCGTCGAGGCGCAGGCTCGACCGGACGATGCGCAGGCGCTCGCTGCCGCGCGCCAGGATCCACAGCTGCATCAGCACGCCCGCGCCGCGGCCGATGTTGGTGGCGATCGCCGCACCCTCGATGCCCATGGCGGAAATCGGCCCCGCGCCGAAGATGAGGATGGGGTCGAGCACGATGTTGAGCCCATTGGCGACCCACAGCACGCGCATCGCCGCGGCCGCGTCTCCCGCGCCGCGGAAGACCGCGTTGATGACGAACAGCAGCATGATCACCGCGTTTCCGCCCAGCATCCACTGGGTGTAGCGATAGCCGTGCTCGATGGCCCAGGCGTCGGCGCCCATGAGCCGGAGCAGGTCCTTCGCCCAGACGATCCCGGCGACCGCGACGGGCAGGGAGATCAGCACCGCGAGCACGACGGCCTGCACAGCCGTCAGCGCCGCCTCTTCGCCGCGCTGCTCGCCCACGCGTCGCGCGACGACGGCGGTGATCGCCATTGCGAGGCCGATCGCCACCGAGTACAGGAGGAAGAGATAGGTCTCGGTCAGGCCGACCGTCGCCACCGCCGAGGCGCCGAGCCTGGCGACGAAGAAGATGTCGACGACCGCGAAGGTCGATTCGAGCACCAGCTCCAGCATCATCGGGACGGCGAGCAGGAACACCGCACGCTTCAGCGGAATCCGCGTGTAGTCGGCATTGGTGCCGCGCAGCGCGGCGCGCAGGTCCGACCAGAGCCCCGGAGCGGGTGATGCAGCCGACTCTGTAGTGCTCATGCCGGGGCTTCCTTGCGCGCGACGATCATGGCGACAGCGACTGGCGACCGCAAGCCGGCGGACCGCTCAACGAAACGTCTAGACGACCCCCGCCGACAGCGCCGTCAGGGTGAGCGACAGGAGCGGCAGCCACGCGAAGGCGGCTGCAAGACCGAGCCTGCCGCGACTCAGCGCGGCACGGCTCGCGAGAAATGCCGCGAGAAACAGCAGCGGGTAGAACACGCCCGTGCACAGGAACGCGCCGAACCACGAGCCGACACAGGTCGCGAACAGCCCCTTGCCCGAGGCGCCGAGCGACATGACGCCGGCCAGCAGCAGGAAGGGATAGGCGACGAAGACGAGGCCGGAGAGCAGGCGGCCGGCCCTGACGGGCAGTGGACTCGCGGCTTGCGGCCTCTTCGTCTGGTACATGGCGCGGCAGTCGGCCTGGCACCCGCGGCGGGCGCAGCGATGCTATCACTATTGCCGGGCGAGCCCATGCCGCCTGATCAGCAGGAACACCGACGGGATCACCACGAGTGTCAGCACCAGCGCGCTCGCCATCCCGCCGACCATCGGCGCGGCGATGCGCCGCATCACCTCCGAGCCCGTACCCGTACCCCACATCACCGGCAGCAGGCCCACGATGATGGTGAGCACGGTCATGAGCTTGGGCCGAAGCCTCAGCAGCGCGCCCTCGATCACGCTCTCGCGGACGTCGTCCTCGGTGAGCGGTCGCGCCTCGGCCGCAGCGAGCGCCTTGCGCCGGGCCCAGGCGAGGTTGAGGTAGAGGATCATCACCACGCCGGTCTCAGCCGCGACGCCGGCGAGCGCGATGAAACCGACCGCCGCCGCGATGCTCAGGTTGTAGTCGAGCGCCCACAGCAGCCAGACCCCGCCGACCAGCGCGAAGGGCAGGCTGCCGAGGATCAGCGCGACATCCGTGAAGTTGCGGAAGTTCAGGAACAGCACCAGCACGATGATCGCGAGCGTCAGCGGCACGACCACCCTCAGCTTCTCGGCTGCGCGTTCCCAGTATTCGTACTGGCCGGACCAGCGCAGGCTGTAGCCGGGCGGAAGCTCGACCTCGGCGGCGACGCGCTCGCGGGCCTCGGCGACGAAGCTGCCGAGGTCGCGGCCGCCGATGTCCACGAACACCCAGCCGCTCGGCCGCGCGTTCTCGCTGCGGATCATGGCCGGGCCATCCGTCACCCTGACGGTGGCCACGTCGGCGAGCGTGAGCTGCGCCCCGGCCGGGGTGATGATGGGCAGCGAGCGCAGCCGCTCGACGGAGTTCCGCCAGTCCTGCGGATAGCGCAGGTTCACCGGATAGCGCTCGAGGCCCTCGACCGTGTAGGCGATGGTCATGCCGCCGACCGCCATCTCGACGATCTCCTGGACGTCGGCGACGTTGAGCCCGTAACGGGCCGCGTCGCGGCGGCGGATGTCGACGTCGATGTAGCGGCCGGTCGCGGCCCGCTCGGCGTAGACGGAGGTGGCGCCATCGATGCCCGAGACCACGCGCTCGATCTCGAGCCCGAGGCGTTCGATCTCGGCGAGGTCCGGCCCCATCAGCTTGATGCCCACCGGCGTCTTGATGCCGGTCGCCAGCATGTCGATGCGGGTCTTGATCGGCGGCACCCAGGTGTTGGCGAGTCCCGGCACCTGCACCACGCGATCGAGTTCCTCGCGCAGCTTCGCCGGCGTCATGCCCGGCCGCCACGCCTCGCGCGGCTTGAGCATGATCGTGGTCTCGAGCATCTCGAAGGGCGCCGGGTCGGTCGCCGTCTCCGCGCGGCCGGCCTTGCCGAAGACCCGCTCGACTTCGGGAACGGTCTTGATCAGCCGGTCGGTCTGCTGCAGCAGCGCGCGCACGGTGTCCGCCGACACGCCGGGCAGCGTCGTCGGCATGTACATGAGGTCGCCCTCGTCGAGCTCGGGCATGAACTCGGTGCCGAGCCGCGACCAGGGCCAGAGCGTCGCGACGGCGAGCGTCGCGGTCGCGATGGCCACCGGCCAGGGGTGGCGCAGCGCGAGGTCGATCGCCGGCCGGTAGATGGCGATCGCCGCCCGGTTCAGCGGGTTCGCGGTCTCGGGCTTGACCGGCCCGCGGATCAGGATGTCGACGAGCACCGGCACCAGCGTGATCGACAGCAGCGCCGCCGCCACCATGGCCCAGGTCTTGGTCCAGGCGAGCGGCGCGAAGAGCTTGCCCTCCTGGGCGCCGAGCACGAACACCGGCAGGAAGGAGACCGCGATGATCACCAGCGAGAAGAAGATCGAGGGGCCCACCTCGCTGCAGGCCTCGAGGATGAGCGCGGTGCGCTCGCGGGCGCCCTCGGCCGCCTGCTCGAGCTTCTTGTGCACGTTCTCGACGATGACGATGCCAGCGTCCACCATTGTGCCGATGGCGATGGCGATGCCGCCGAGCGACATGATGTTCGCGTTGATGCCCTGGAAATGCATGATCAGGAACGAGGCGAGGATGCCGAGCGGCAACGTGATAATCACCACCAGGCTCGAGCGGAAG
This sequence comes from uncultured Steroidobacteraceae bacterium, assembly GCA_964406445.1. Classification (GTDB taxonomy): domain Bacteria; phylum Pseudomonadota; class Gammaproteobacteria; order Steroidobacterales; family Steroidobacteraceae; genus SG8-30. Next base: position 53,025 of record CAYORU010000007.1, on the reverse strand, counting down.
TGGAACAGGAAGGCGAGGCAGACGAGCGCGACGACGATCATCTCCTCGACGAGCTTGCCGCGCAGGTTGTCGACCGCGCGCTGGATGAGCGCGGACCGGTCGTAGGTCTCGACGACCTCGACGCCCTCGGGCAGGCCGCGCTTAAGTTCCTCGAGCCGCGTGCGCACGCGCTCGATCGTGGCCCGGGCGTTCTCGCCGCTGCGCATCACGACTATCCCGCCGACGACCTCGCCCTCGCCGTCGAGCTCGGCGATGCCGCGGCGCATCTCGGGGCCGATGCGGACGGTCGCGACGTCGCCGAGCAGCACGGGTACGCCGCCCGCCGCCTCGAGCGGCAGGTCACGCAGGTCGTCGAGGTCCTGGATATAGCCGGAGGCACGGATCATGTACTCGGCCTCGGCCATCTCGATCACCGAGCCGCCCCCCTCCGAGTTGCCCCGCTCGATGGCCATGCGCACGTCCTCGACGGTCATGCCCTGGCCCTGCAGCTTCACGGGGTCCACCACCACCTGGTACTGCTTGACCATGCCGCCGACGGTGGCGACCTCGGCGACGCCCGGCACGGCCTGCAGCTCGTACTTCAGGAACCAGTCCTGCAGGCTCCGAAGCTGTGCGAGGTCGTGGCGGCCGGTCCGGTCGACCAGCGCGTACTGGTAGATCCAGCCGACGCCGGTCGCGTCCGGGCCGAGGGCCGGCCGGACGCTCGACGGCAGCCGCGCGGTCGCCTGGCTCAGGTACTCGAGCACCCGCGAGCGGGCCCAGTACGGGTCGGTGCCGTCCTCGAACAGCACGTAGACGAACGAGTCGCCGAAGAACGAGTAGCCGCGCACCGTGGTCGCGCCCGGCACTGACAGCATCGCTGTGGTCAGCGGGTAGGTGACCTGGTCCTCCACCACCCGCGGGGACTGCCCGGGATAGGTCGTGCGGACGATGACCTGCACATCGGACAGGTCGGGGATTGCGTCGACCGGCGTGCGCAGGAGCGCATAGAAGCCGGCGAGGGTGAGGAGCGCCGCGAGCAGCAGGATCAGCGCGCGGTTGGCGAGCGAGCCCCGGATGATGGCTTCGATCATGGCGGCGGCCTGTCAGTGCTGGTGGTGGGCGTGGCTGTCGTGGCCCTCGGGAGCGTCGCCCGTCTCGTGTCCCTCGTGGCCGGCCTGCGCATCGTGGCCCGAGTGATCCTCGTGGCCTTCGTGTTCCGCCGCGCTGGCCGCCCCGGTGGCGGCCGGCGGCGTCGACAGGCGTCGCAGGCTCTCCCGCACCTGCGACTCCGAGTCGATCATGAACTGACCCGAGGTGACGACCTCGACGCCCTCCTCGAGGCCCGCGAGGATCTCGATCTCGTCGCCAAACTCGGCGCCGGGCACCACTTCGCGGGCCGCAAAGCGGCCGCCGCCCAACGCGACGATCACGCGATTGGCCCGGCCGGTGCGGATGACGGCCTCGGCGGGCGCGAGCAGCATCTCGGCCGGCGAGTCGGCGCTGAACAGCACGTTGGCGCGCATGCCGGCCGCGAGCCGGCCGGCCGGGTTGGCCACCGCAAGGCGGACCTGGACGGTGCGAGTCATCTCGTCCAGGGCCGGCAGCTTTTCGATCACGCGCGCGGAGAACCGCTCGCCGGGCAGCGCGGGGAAGGTCACGGTCACCGCGGCATCGGGCCCGACGCGCGCCGCCTGCGCCTCGGGCACCGAAGCCACGACCCAGAGCGGGTCGAGCGGCGCGAGGACGACGGCCGCCATGCTGGGCTCGGCGAAGCCGCCCTCGCTGATGCCGAGTTCGGCGACCACGCCATCGGCCGGCGCGTGGTACACGACGCGCTCGGTCGGCCGGCCCGCGGCCGCGAGCCGCTCGATCGCTCCCCGCTCCATGCCCAGCGCCGAGAGCCGCGCCGCCGCGGCCTTCGCGAGCGGCGCGTCGCCGAGGCGGAGCGCCTCGAGGTACTCGCCCTGCGTCGCCGCGAGACGCGGCGAGAACACCGCGAACAGGCGCTCGCCGCGGCGCACCCGCTCACCGGCGGCGCGTACCGCGAGCCGCTCCACGTAGCCCTCCGCGCGCACGCGGACCTCGATGCGGCCGCGGTCGTCGAAGGCGGTCGTGCCGACCGTCTCGACCGCGCCACCGGCGACACCGCGGCGCACCGGCGCCGTCCGGACTCCCAGGTTGTTCACCATCGCGGCGGACAGCATGACGCCGCCGTCGTCCCCGCCGGCCGCGCCGTAGACCGGCACGAAGTCCATGCCCATCTCGTCCTTGCGCGGCACGGGCGAGGTGACCGTCGGGTCGTGCGGATGGCGGTAGTAGAGGGGCTGGCGCGCGGCCGGGTCCGAGGGTGCCTTCACGGGCACCAGGTCCATGCCGCAGATCGGGCATTCGCCCGGCTCCTTCGACGTGACCTCGGGATGCATGGGGCACTGGTAGGTCGGGTCGAGGTGCTTCTCGGCGTGCTCGAGCGCGGTCTCGGCCGGCGCCGAGGCGGGCTCGCCGCCGCAGGCGGCGAGCGACCCGAGGGCGATGGCCGACAGCAAGGCGACGGTGATTCGAAGGCTCATGACGGCTCTCCGGCCAGGTATTCGATTTCGGCGTGGGCGATGGCGCGGTCGGCGCGGGCACGCGCCTCGCGCTCGCGCAGCTCCAGCACGCGCCGCTGCATGGCGATGACCTCGGCGAGCGAGCCCTCGCCGGCGCGGTAGGACGCGAGCGCCGCCTCGGCGGACACGCCGGCGAGTCGCGAGAGCCGCGTCTCGTACAGGGCGACGACGTCGGCGAGGCGCAGCGCCTGGGCGTGCGCCGCGCGCAGCCGCGCCTCGAGTTCGCGCGCCATGTCGGCCTGTCGCGACCCGGCGGCGCGGGCCCGGCTGCGGGCGGCCGACACCTCCCGGTCCTGCCGGTTGCCGGTGAACAGCGGGATGTCGAAGGTGAGCATCGCGGTGAACATGTCCGGCCGCGACTCGCCGTCCATGGCGCCGCGACGGAAGCCGTAGGCGACGTCGACCCCGAAGGCCGGCTTGTACATCTCGCGCGCCACGTCCGCCTGCCGCAGGGCCGCGTCGCGCATGTGCCCGAGGGAGGCCAGCATCGGGTTCGCGGGCAGGCGCTCCAGAATCGACTCGATCGGCGCGAGGCGGCCTGCCTCGGCGGGCGGCCCGGGGATGCGCTCTCTTGCCGCAACGTCGCCGACCCAGCGCGCCAGCTCGGCCAGCATCGCGTCGCGCTCGCGCTGCATGCCGAGGCGCTTCTCCTCGAGTTCGATCGCCATCAGCCGGGCGTCGAGGTACTCGAGCGACTCGCCTTCGCCCGCCGCGTACGCGGCCTCCGAGCCGCCGACGAGCGCGGCGATCCAGCGGGATTCCTCGTCGAGGAGCGCGAGCGCGCGGTCGAGGAAGTCCAGCTCGCGCCAGGTCCGCTCGACCTCGAAGCGCACCTGCCGTCCCCGGTCGATCGCCTCCGCATCCGTGGCGAGCGCGTCGCTCTCGAGCCGGGCGCGCGAGAACTGGCGCGTCCGGCCGGCCGGGAAGCGCTGCATCAGGCCGACCTCGAGCATGGTCATGTCCTCGCGGTCGAGCGACCACGAGTCGACCGGCAGGTTGACCGCGCCGACGCGTGCCTCCGGGTCCGGCAGCTGGCCCGCGGCCACCGCCATGTCGCGCATGGCGCCGGACTCGCTCTGCAGGGCTTCGCGCCCGGCGTCGCGCTCGACCGCGAGCCGCTGCGCCTCGGCGAGCGACAGCGGCTCGGCCGCGGCGGCGGCCGACAGCGAAAGCCAGGCCAGCAGGATCAGTGTCGGGGCTGTAGGACCCGCCCCACGGTCGATGAATGCACGCATGCCCTCTCCTCCAGGAACGTCGGACGACGGACCGGAGCGAGGGCTATTCCAGGTGGGTGCAGTAGGTTTCCAGGAGGGCGCGTGGCGGCGCCGAAGTGGCGAGTCGGCGTTCCAGGGCGGGCGCGGGCCCGGCGTCGGGCGGTATCGCGGCGTAGAAGGCGGGCAGGTCGACCCAGGCGATCAGGTCGGCGCGCGGCGCATCGGCGGACTTGCCTGCCGTCAGCGTCGCCCCGACCGAGCCACAATCGAGCGCGGTGCCGCAGTTGCCGCCGTGCGACCCCGGCGGGCAGTGCGGGCAATCGCCCGCCGGCGCCGGCTCGGGCGCGCCACCGCAACCGGCATGCTGCGAATGCCCGGCGGCATCCGCCTGCGCCGCCGTGGCGACGCAGGGCTGCATGGCAAGCGCCAGCCAGGCCAGCGCGAACAGCGAAAGCAGCGCGCGCGCGACCGGCTGCGCGCGGCGCAGACGCGAGACGAGCGGCGCTGGTTGCGGGTGTCGCATGCTGGGAGGGACGCTACTCCCGGCCGCCTGGAGGGTCAACCAGCAGCTTCCGAAAGCGCGAGCCCGGCCGCCCTGCGGCCGGCTCGGAGCCCGGGGCCTGTGATAAAATTCGCGCATCCCGCCCGGAACCCTTTCCCGAACAACGACATCCGGGCACCCAGGAGTCGATTCAAGATGAGCCAGGCCAAGATGACGCCTCCCGCGCACGGCGCGAAGATCAGCATCAAGGACGGGCGCCTGCAGGTGCCCGACAACCCGATCATCCCCTTCATCGAGGGCGACGGCACGGGCCCCGACATCTGGCGCGCCTCGGTGCGGGTGCTCGACGCCGCGGTCGAGAAGGCCTACGGCGGCAAGCGCAAGATCGCCTGGATGGAGGTCTACGCCGGCGAGAAGTCGAACAACCTGCTCGGCACCTGGCTGCCGGACGAGACGGTCGCGGCCTGCCGCGAGTACCTCGTCTCGATCAAGGGCCCGCTGACCACCCCCATCGGCGGCGGCATCCGCTCCCTGAACGTCGCGCTCAGGCAGATGCTCGACCTCTACGTCTGCCTGCGTCCGGTGCAGTGGTTCAAGGGCGTCCCCTCGCCCGTCCGCGCGCCGGAGAAGGTCAACATGGTGATCTTCCGCGAGAACACGGAGGACATCTACGCGGGCATCGAGTTCGAGGCAGGCAGCGCCGAGAACGAGAAGTTCCTGAAGCTGTTCAAGGAGGCGTTCCCGAAGCTGTACGGCAAGATTCGCTTCCCGGAGACCTCCGGCATCGGCCTCAAGCCGGTCTCCCGCGAGGGCACCGAGCGGCTGATGCGCGCGGCGGTCCGGTACGCGGTCGACAACAAGCGCAAGAGCGTGACCCTGGTGCACAAGGGCAACATCATGAAGTTCACGGAAGGCGCCTTCCGGAACTGGGGCTATGCGCTCGCCGAGAAGGAGTTCGGCGACCAGGTCTACACCTGGGACCAGTGGGAGCGCACGCGCGCCGCCAAGGGCGACAAGGCCGCGAACGAGGAGCAGAAGGCGGCGCTCGCATCCGGCCGTGTGCTGATCAAGGACGCGATCGCCGACATCACCCTGCAGCAGGTGCTGACGCGGCCCGACGAGTTCGACGTGATCGCGACCATGAACCTGAACGGCGACTACCTCTCCGACGCGCTGGCAGCCCAGGTCGGCGGCATCGGCATCGCCCCGGGCGGCAACGTCAACTACGTCACCGGCCACGCGGTCTTCGAGGCCACGCACGGCACGGCGCCGAAGTACGCGAACCTCGACAAGGTCAACCCGAGCTCGGTCATCCTCTCCGGCGAGATGATGCTGCGCTACATGGGCTGGACCGAGGCGGCCGATCTCGTCATCAACGCGGTCGACAAGACCATCGGCCAGAAGGTCGTGACCTACGACTTCGCGCGGCTGATGGACGGCGCGACCGAGGTCAGCTGCAGCGAGTTCGGCAACGCGCTGATCCGGAACATGGGCTGACGCCCGCCGCCCGCGCTTGGCGACCGCGGACCCGCCGGCCCCGGACACCGCCCTGGCGCGCCACTGCGCCGGGGCAGTGATCGATGCCTTCGCGCGCTACAACGCCGACTTCCGAACCGTCACGCGGCGCGCGCCCGAGCGCTTCGAGTCCCGCGACTGGCCGGGCACGCAGGCGGACGTGGTCGAGCGACTCGACCTCTATACCCGCAGCGTCAATGCGACGATCGACGCGCTGACGCGCCTGCTCGGCGGCCGTGCGCAGGACGAGGCGCTGTGGCGCGAGATCAAGGCGCACTTCTCCGCCGGCATCGAGTCGCTGCCCGACCCGGAGTTCCTGAAGACCTTCTTCAGCTCGATCACCCGGCGCCTGTTCGGCACCATGGGCGTCAACGCGGAGATCGAGTTCTTCGCGCTCGACCTCGACCCGCTGCGCGGCGTCGGCCGCTCGGCCGACACCGTCACCTACCAGAACCGCGGCTCGCTCGAGCTGCTCGTCGAGGACGTGCTCGGGGGCTTCCGCTGCCGGGTGCCGTGGCGCGACTTCGACGGCAGCGTCGAGCACGTGCTGACCGACCTGTACCTGCACCTGCAGCGCATCGGCGAGAAGCGCCCGGTCCAGACCATCGAGCTGCTGAGGCCCGTCTTCTACCAGATGACCCGCGCCTACATGATCGGACGGGTCGTCGGCGAGGGCTACGTGCTGCCGCTCGCGATCGCGGTCCGCAACGGCCGCCGCGGCATCCTCGTGGACGCGGTCATGCTGCGCGAGGCGGACGTCTCGATCCTGTTCAGCTTCACCCGCTCCTACTTCCACGCCGATCTGGAGCGCGTGGCCGAGACGGTGGTCTTCCTCAGGTCGATCATGCCGCGCAAGCCGGTCTCGGAGCTGTTCACCGTGCTCGGCCGCGCCAAGCAGGGCAAGACCGAGCGCTTCCGCGAGATCTTCCGCCACCTGGAGGAAACCGACGACCGCTTCGTGGTGGCGCCCGGCGAGAAGGGCCTGGTGATGGCCTGCTTCACGCTGAGCTCCTTCGACGTGGTGTTCAAGGTGATCCGCGACCGCTTCCCGGAGGTCAAGAACATCCGCCGCGAGGAGGTCATGGCCAAGTACGACCTCGTGTTCAAGCACGACCGCGCCGGGCGGCTGGTCGACGCGCAGGAGTTCAAGCGCATCCGATTCCCGCGCGAGCGCCTGTCGCAGGAAGTGCTCGACGAGCTGCTCGGCGAGTGCGGCTCGACCGTGCAGCTGGAGGGCGACGACGTCACGATCGGCCACATGTACATCGAGCGGAAGATGGTGCCGCTCAACCTGTTCCTGCGCAGCGCGACGCGCGACCAGTGCGAGCTGGCCGTGATCGAGTACGGCCAGGCCATCCGCGAGCTGGCCTACACCAACATCTTCGCCGGCGACCTGCTGCTCAAGAACTTCGGGGTGACGCGCAACGGCCGCGTGATCTTTTACGACTACGACGAGCTGTGCCGCGTCACCGACTGCCGCTTCCGCGACATGCCCGAGGCCGATTCGCTCGAGGACGAGATGCGCGGCGAGGCGTGGTTCTTCGTGGCCGACAACGACGTGTTCCCCGAGACCTTCATCAAGTTCCTCGGCTTCGACCCACACCTCAAGCGGGTCTTCCTCGAGGCCCACGGCGACATCCTCGAGGCCGACTGGTGGCGGCAGCTGCAGGAGCGCCTGACCCGCGGCGACGTCGTCGAGGTCCTGCCCTACCACTCGCACCGCGTCCGCGTCGCCAGCAGCCTCTAGAAACTCGAGGGGACATTCGCTTCGACTTTCCACCAAACTCCAGGGGACATTCGCTTGGAGTTTGCCGATCCGCCGCACGGGTCCTGCCACCTGAGCAGCAAACTCCAGGCGAATGTCCCCTAAAGTTTCTAAAGTTTCCGAGGTTTCTAGCCGAGCGCCTGGGCGAGGTCGGCGATCAGGTCCTCCGGGTCCTCGGCGCCGATCGACAGGCGCACCGTCGACTCGCCGATCAGGCTCATCCGCCGCTGCTCGGGCGTGAAGTCGCGCGGCTGCATGAACTGCGGCGGCATCACCAGCGACTCGACCGACCCAAGGCTCGCGGTCATGGCGAACAGCTCGAGCGCCTCCACGAACCGGCGTGCCTCGTCGAAGCCCTCCTTGAGGTCGAAGGTCACGACGGTGCCGAAGTCCTTCATCTGCTCGCGCGCGAGGGCGTGGCGCGGGTGCGAGGGAAGGCCCGGATAGCGGACCGCGGCCACCTTCGGGTGAACCTCGAGCCAGCGCGCGATCGCGAGCGCTGCCCCGGCCTGCGCCGCATAGCGCAGGTGATAGGTCTTGAGCCCGCGCTGGATCAGGAAGGCGGCGTGCGGATCGAGCACCGGCCCGAGCGTCGAGGCATCCGGGCGGATGGCCTCGGTCAGCTCGCGCCGCGCCACGATCGCCCCGCCCATCACGTCGCCGTGGCCGGCGGCGTACTTGGTCAGGCTGTGCACGAACAGGTCGACGTCGAACTGCCCGTGGTTGTGGAAGCCGGCGAAGGTATTGTCGAGGAGCGTCAGCGCGCCCGCGGCGCGCGCCGCGGCCGTGATCCGGCGGATGTCGGCGACCTTGGTGGCCGGGTTGGTGGGGCTCTCGAAGACGACCAGCCGGGTCGGGCGGCTGGCGAGCAGCTTCTCGATGCCCCCGTCGTCCTCGATCGAGAGCATCGTGTGCTCGACGCCGAACTTGCCCAGGATCCGCCGCAGCGCGGTCCGTGTCGGGCCATAGGACTCGACGAAGCACAGCACGTGGTCGCCCGCCCGGCACAGCGACAGCAGCGCGGTGGTCATGGCCGCCACGCCGGAGCCGGAGACGATGCAGTCCTCGCGACCCTGCAGCTGGGCGACCGTCAGCTCCAGCTGGCGCAGCGTCGGGTTGGAGGTCCGCTGGTAGAAGAAGCCCGGCCGCTCGCCGCGAAGCGCCCGGAGCGACTCCCCGATCTCCTCGAACTCGAATTTCACCGACTGGTAGACCGGCGCCACCAGCGGCCGGTTGTCCGGCGGCACGTCCACGGCCGGCGGGTGGATGGTGCGCGTGCGGTCTTTCATGGGCGGGGTCCTCCGGGTCGCCGGGATTCTTCCACAGCCGCCCGGGCGCAGTTGCGGAATCCGCCCCGCCGCGGTCCGCGAAGGTTTGAAAAGTCCGGACAAGTGCGTCCAAAATAAGGGCGCCCGGCAGCCAGCCGCGCGCTCTCCACCGGAGCCTGACGATGCATTTCGAACTCACCGAAGACCAGCAGATGATCCAGGCGGCCGCCCGGGAATTCTCGCAGAAGGAAGTGGCCCCGGTCGCCGCGGAGTTCGACGCCTCCGGGAAATTCCCGTCCGAGACCATCCGCAAGGCGGGCGAGCTCGGCTTCATGGGCGTGGAGGTGCCGGCCGAGTACGGCGGCGCCGGCCTCGACCCGATCAGCTACGCGATCGTGATCGAGGAGATCGCCGCCGCGGACGCCGCCCACTCCACGATCGTCTCGGTGAACAACTCGCTCTACTGCCACGGCATCCTCGAGTTCGGCAGCGAGGAGCAGAAGAAGCGCTTCGTCACGCCGGTCGCCTCCGGCGAGGCAATCGGCTGCTACGGGCTGACCGAGCCGCAGTCCGGCTCGGACGCCGCGAACATGCGCACGCGGGCGGTGCTCTCGAAGGACGGCAGCCACTACGTGATCAACGGCAAGAAGTCCTGGATCACCTCGGGCCCGGTGGCCGACTACATGGTGATGTTCGCGGTCACCGACCCCGCCAAGAAGGCCCGGGGCATCAGCGCCTTCGTGCTCGACTGCCACCAGCCCGGGTTCGTGCGCGGCAAGACCGAGCCCAAGCTCGGCATCCGCGCCTCGGCGACCTGCGAGATCGAGTTCGTGGACTGCAAGGTGCCGGTCGAGAACCGCCTCGGCGACGAGGGCCAGGGCTTCGCGATCGCGATGACCGTGCTCGACTCGGGGCGCATCGGCATCGCCGCGCAGGCCGTGGGCATCGCGCGCGCCGCCTACGAGGCCTCGCTCGCCTACGCGCGCGAGCGCAAGGCCTTCGGCTCGGCGATCGGCACCTTCCAGATGATCCAGCAGAAGCTCGCCGACATGAAGTGCCGCATCGAGGCAGCGCGGCTCCTGACCCTGCATGCCGCGTGGAACAAGGCGCGCTGCAAGCAGACCGGCGAGCGCAACACCCTCGCCGGCTCGATGGCCAAGCTGACCGCCTCCGAGACCGCCATGTTCTGCGCGCACGCTGCGGTGCAGATCCACGGCGGCATGGGCTACAGCAAGGAGATGCCCATCGAGCGCTACTTCCGCGACGCCAAGATCACCGAGATCTACGAGGGCACCAGCGAGGTGCAGCGGATGGTGATCGCGCGCACGGAGACCGGCCTGCGCTAGCAAACCCCAGAAACTCCAGGGGACATTCGCTTGGAGTTCATCGCCGAACTCCAGGGGACATTCGCTTGGAGTTTATCGCCACGACGAGCGAACACGGCCCGGCCGGTCAGGCGCATCGCTCATGCGGCGTCCCCAGGGTCAACAGGCAGTTCGACCTGCAGCGTGCGTGACTCGGCGTCGACGAGTCCGAGGTCTGCGGCCACGCTCGTGGCCCACCCTGTCGAACCGAAGGGCGCCTCCCGCCGGGCGCAGCCCCTGATGGCCTCGAGTTCCTCAGGCGTCTGCGGCTCGTTCACGTACTCCACCCAGCCGGAGGGCAGCGGCAAGGGCGGGTCTGTCACCGGCGGCCCCGGGACCCGGCCGCTGCGCCAGGCGAGGCTGCCCCAAGGCCAGTACTCTGCACGTCGCACGAGACCTGCTCGCAGCGCATTTCTCTCGACGTAGCGCATGACCGTGAGCAGGTGGCCGTCCTGCTCGATCGGAAAGGCCTTGTACCGGCCCTGCCAGACTCGACCGCTTGACGCGTGCCGGGCGTGGAAGCGGCGCACGTGCGTCGTCAGCAGCCAATGCATCCACGTGGCCATGTCGTCATCCGCGCCCGGGCGGATGACCAGATGAATGTGGTTCGGCATCAGGCAGGCGGCCAGCAGCGAGACGCTGGCCCGCGCCTGCGCCTCGACGATCAGGCCTTCGAACGCGAGAAAGTCAGCGGCGGCATGGAAGACGTCTGCCTGCCGGTTGCCGCGATTGACGACGTGGTAACACCAGCCGCCACGGGAAGCTCTAGCTGTCCTGGGCATGGCTACAGCGTGCGCGATGTCCGCTCCGACGGGGAGCGGAGTAAGCCGCGCAAATCGCCAGATTTCCGGTGGGATGCTTGCCCCGAGACCGTCGCTGCAGGGGCACAAACTGGAGGTGAATGTCCCCTAGAGTTTCTGCAAGGGCACAAACTAGAAGCGAATGTCCCCTAGAGTTTCCAGGGCGAGCTGAGCCCGCCGGTCTGCTCCAGCCAGTCGGCGATGCGATCCGCCGCGGCGGGAACGTCGCTGTCGGAGATGTCGACGGTGAGCGTCGGCAGCCGCGAGGCCTCGGCCAGCCGGCGCATCTGCTCCTGCTCGGCGACGAAGGCGGCGAGATCGTCGTACTGCGCCGGGTTGCCGGACACCTCGAGCCGGCGGCGGCGGGCAGCCTCGAAGGATTCCGGGCTGCGCACGCAGAGGATGAGCCGGAAGCCGAGCGGCAGCAGCCGCTCCTCGAGCCAGCGGAAGTCGTAGTGACGGCCGTGGACCCGCTGCTGGTAGGCCTGCGTCGATAGGTGGAAGCGGTCCACGATCCAGGAGTAGTAGCGCTGCAGCTCGAACAGCCTCACCCAGGTGCGGTAGGTCTCGAGCGCCTGCGCCTCCTCGGCCGGCTCGAAGTTGATGAGCCCGCGACCCCAGGGAATGTCGGTGAAGGCGCACCACTCGGCCGACACGACCGGCGAGTGGTAGCGGTACTTGCGCGGGCCGACGACGCGCGGGTGCTCGTTCAGCGCGAAGGCCAGCTCGGTCTTGAACGTGAGCCGCGTACCCTCGAGGATGACTTTCGGGGTGAGCTTAGGCATGGCGCCCGTCCCATGGACGCACGGTCATCGCGACAGTCACCGTCTCTCAAACTCTAAGCGAATGTCCCCTAGACTTTGTGGGACCAGCCGTAGCGGTCGGCGGTCTCGCCCTGCTGGATGGCGACGAGCGCGGCGCGCAGCTTCTTCGTCTCGGGGCCCACGTCGCCGTCGCCGACCCGGTGCTCCGCGCCGCGCGCGACCAGCGTGCCGACGCCGGCCAGCACTGCGGCGGTGCCGGAGAGCGCCGCTTCGCCGGTCTTCACCCACTCGAGCATCTCGGCCACGGTGAACACGCGCTCCTCGACCCGGTAGCCCAGGTCGCGCGCCATGGTCAGCAGCGAGTCGCGGGTCACCCCGTGCAGGAAGGTCGTGTCGAGGCTGCGGGTGAGGATCTGTCCCGGCCGGATCAGCAGGAAGTTGGCCGCGCCGGTCTCCTGCACCTCGCCGCCCGGGCAGAACAGCACCTGGTCGACGCCGTGCGCCTTGCGCGCGGCGAGCGTCGGGCCCATCGCCGCGGCGTAGTTGCCGCCGGTCTTGACCACGCCGAGGTGCGAGGCGCAGCGCGTGGCCTGCTCCTCGACGTAGATCCGAAGCGGCTTCATGCCGCCGGCGAAGTAGTCCCACACCGGGCTCGCCATCACGAGCAGCATCGCCTCGGCCGGCGGCGTGGCGGCCGCGCCGATGTTCGGCGTGGTGCCGATCAGGAGCGGCCGCAGGTACAGCGCGCCGGGCGCGTCGGGCACCTGGTCGCGCACGCGGTCGATGACGTCGAGGATCATCTGCGACAGCAGTTCCGCGCCCGGCTCGGGCAGCGCCAGGGCCCGCGCGCTCTGGCGCAGGCGCGCGACGTGGCGGTCCATGCGGAATACCCGGACGCTGCCGTCGGCCCACTTGTAGGCCTTGAAGCCCTCGAAGCAGGTGCTCGAGTAGTGCAGCACGTGCGCCGCGGGCGACAGCTCGATCGGCCCGACTTTCCTGAGCTCCGGCTGGCTCCAGCGGCCGTCGCGGTAGCTGGCCACCGACATGGTGTCGGCGAGCACGCTGCCGAAGGCGGGGCGGGCGGGGGTGGGCTGTGGCTGTGCCTGGGCGTTCATGGCTGCGTCAGTCCTGTATGAAGATGGTCGCCGGGTGCTCGAGGCGGTCCTTCAGCGCCTGGATCATCGCGGCGGCGTCGAAGCCGTCCACGAAGCGATGGTCGAAGGAGGACGACAGGTTCATCACCCGGCGCACCGCGACCGCGCCATTGTGCACCACCGGGCGCTCGACTGCCTTGTTGACGCCCACGATGGCGACCTCGGGGGCGTTGATGATCGGCGTGGAGACGATGCCGCCGAGCTTGCCGAGGCTCGTCACCGTGATGGTCGAGCCGGTCAGCTCCTCCTTGCGGGCCGTGCCGCTGCGCGCGGCTTCCGACACCCGCCGGATCTCGGCGGCGAGCCCGGCCAGGGTCCGCGCCTCGGCGTTCCTGACCACCGGGACCTTGAGGCCGTCCGGCGTCTGGGTAGCGATGCCGGCGTGCACGGCGCGGTGGCGGACGATCACGCCGCGGGCCTCGTCGTAGTGCGCGTTGCACTGGGGGAAGGACTCGAGCACCCGCGCCAGGGCGGCGACGATGAACGGCAGGAAGGTCAGCCCCGGCTCGCCGCGGGCGAGCCGGGCGTTCAGGTGCTGGCGCAGCGCCTCGAGCTCCGTGACGTCCACTTCCTCGACATAGGCGAAGTGCGGGATGTTGCGCTTCGCCTCGCTCATGCGCTGGGCGATCAGGCGCCGGATGCCGATGACCTTGATCTCCTCGGTGCCCGTGCGGGGCTCGGCCGCCGCAGACGCGCCGGCCGGGCGCCCGGCCGGCGCGCCGGTGAGCAGCCGGTCGAGGTCCTGCGGCTGGATCCGCCCGCCCGGCCCGGAGCCGGCGACCTGCGAGAGGTCGATGCCCGCCTCGCGCGCCCGCCGGCGCGTCGCCGGCGAGGCCATCACCCGTCCTGACGAACCCGTGCCGTCGCCTGCGGGGGCCTCGCGCGGAGCCGACGGGGCGACGGCGGGGGCCGTCGTCGCCTGCGCCGCGGGCGCGGGCGCTGGCGCCGATGCAGCGGCCTCGGCCGCCTTGGCCACACCGCCCGCGGTGTCGAACACGATCAGCTCCGCGCCGACCGCGACCATGTCGCCCGGCTGGCCGGTGAGCGAAACCACGACCCCGGTCACCGGCGCCGGCACCTCGACCGCCGCCTTGTCGGTCATCACCTCGGCGATGACCTGGTCTTCCTCGACGTGGTCTCCGACCTTCACCTTCCACTCGACGATCTCGGCGCTGACCGTGCCCTCGCCGAGGTCCGGCATCTTGAAGACGAAGCGGCTCATCGGGCCTCCATCACGGCCGTCAGCGCGCGCGCGACGCGCTTCTGGCCCGGGAAGTACTCCCACTCGAAGGCGTGCGGGTACGGCGTGTCCCAGCCCGCGACGCGCAGGATCGGCGCCTCGAGGTGCCAGAAGCACTCCTCCTGGATGGTGGCGGACAGCTCGCCGCCGTAGCCGCCGAAGCGCGTCGCCTCGTGCACGACGACGCAGCGGCCGGTCTTCTTCACCGACTCGACCAGCGTCTCGACGTCGAGCGGCACCATGCTGCGCACGTCGATCACCTCGGCGTCGAGCCCGAGGCTCGCGGCCGCGGCCTCGCAGACGTGGACCATGGTGCCGTAGGTCACGATGCTCACGTCGCCGCCCTCGCGGACCACTTCGGCCTTGCCGATCGGCACCGTGTAGTGGCCCTCGGGCACCTCGCCCTTCGGATGCGTGCTCCACGGCACCGCGGGCTTGGCCGGGTCGCCGTCGAAGGGCCCGTTGTAGATGCGCTTGGGCTCGAAGAAGATCACCGGGTCGTCGTCCTCGATCGCAGCGATCAGCAGGCCCTTGGCGTCGTAGGGATTCGAGGGCATCACGACCTTGAGGCCCGAGACGTGGGCGAAGATCCCCTCGGGGCTCTGCGAGTGGGTCTGGCCGCCGCGGATGCCGCCGCCGCAGGGCGTGCGGATGGTCACCGGCGCGAAGAAGTCGCCGGCGCTGCGGTAGCGCAGCCGCGCCAGCTCGCTCACGATCTGGTCGTAGGCCGGGTAGATGTAGTCGGCGAACTGCACCTCGGCCACGGGCCGCAGGCCGTTCACGCCCATGCCGATCGCAGCGGCGACGATGCCGCCCTCCGCGATCGGCGTGTCGAGCACGCGGTGCTCGCCGTACTTGCGCTGCAGGCCGTCGGTCACGCGGAACACGCCGCCGAAGTAGCCGACGTCCTCGCCGAGGATGACCACGCCCGGGTCCTTCGCCAGCATGATGTCCATGGCGGAGTTGAGCGCCTGGATCATGTTCATCTGCGCCATGCTCAGTCCCCCGCCAGCTCGGCGCGCAGCTCCGCTTCCTGCTTCTTCAGGTGCAGCGGCGTCTCGCGGAAGACGTCCTCGAACATCAGGTGCGGGTCGAGCCGCGGCGGCTCGGTCAGGGTGCCGTGCTTGACCGCCTCCTTCCAGGCCTGCGTCACCTGCGCGTCGAGCTCGGCCGCGAGCGCCGCGTGGCGTTCCTCGGACCACTCGCCGAGCGCGATCAGGTGGTTCTTCAGGCGCATGACCGGGTCGCCGAGCGGCCAGCGGTCGTAGTCGTCCTTGGGTCGGTAGCGCGAGGGGTCGTCGCTGGTCGAGTGCGCCGCCGCGCGGTAGGTCACCAGCTCCATGATGGTCGCCCCGGCGCCCATCCGCGCGCGCTCCGCCGCCCACTGCGTCGCGGCATACACGGCGAGGAAGTCGTTGCCGTCCACCCGCAGGCCGGCCATGCCGAAACCCGGGCCGCGCGCCGCGAAGGAGCGGTGCTCGCCGCCGGCGAAGCCCTGGAAAGTGGAGATCGCCCACTGGTTGTTCACGACGTTCAGGATCGCCGGCGCGCGGTACACCGAGGCGAACAGCATCGCGTGGTGGAAGTCGGCCTCGGCGCTCGAGCCCTCGCCGATCCAGCTCGCGGCGATGTGGTCCTCGCCCTTGATCGCCGCCGCCATGGCCCAGCCGACCGCCTGCGGGAACTGCGTGGTCAGGTTGCCCGAGATCGAGAAGATGCGGCCCTCGCGCCAGTGGTACATGACCGGCAGCTGCCGGCCCTTGCACATGTCGCGGGTGTTCGAGAGCAGCTGGCACATGAGGTCGACGAGCGGCCGGCCGCGCACGACGTAGAGGCCTTGCTGGCGGTAGGCCGGGAACAGCATGTCGCCGGGCCGAAGCGCCATGCCCTGCGCCACCGCGACCGCCTCCTCGCCGAGCGAGCGCATGTAGAAGGAGATCTTCCCTGAGCGCTGCATGCGCTGCATGCGGTCGTCGAAGGCCCGGGTCAGCATCATGTGGCGCAGCCCGACCTGCAGCTCGGGCGGGTCGAGGTGCGGGTTCCAGGGTCCGACCGCGCGGTGCTCGTCGTCGAGCACGCGGATCAGCTGGTAGGCGAGCCCGTTGATGTCGCGGACGCGGACGTTGACGTCCGGCCGGGGCGCCGCGCCCGCCGGCGTCAGCTCGAGGTAGGAGAAGTCCGGCGTCTCGCCCGGGCGGGCGTGGGGCTTCGGCGTGTGCAGGCGGGAACGGTTCATCGGCGCCTCGGCGGGTCGCGGCTTCACGCGGCGCCGTCATCCTACGCAGCCGGCGGCGCAAAGGGAGAAGAATCGATGCTGTTATGCAAAAATCCGGGATGAACGTTTCACGAAGTTCAATAGAGAGAAAAACTAATTGATCCCGGCGCCCGGTTTGCGGCCCCAGGTGTACAGCTGCGTGACAGCGTAGTTCCAGACCGCGCCGACCAGCACGCCGGCCAGCGCCGCCAGGAACCAGCGCGTCTGACCGGCGTACAGCCAGGTGGCGATGCCCACGTTGGCGAGCGCGCCCACCGAGCAGGCCAGCACGAAGGTCGCGAGGCCGCGCAGCCAGGCCAGCCCCGAGAGCCGCATGTCGCGGTAGGTCAGCAGGTTGTTCAGCGTGTAGTTGAAAACCATGGACAGGCCGGTCGCCGTGGCCTGGGCCCAGGCGAACTCGAACCCGAGTCCCTTGAGCAGCAGCGCCAGCACGGCCATGTGGAAGAAGACGCCCAGGCCGCCCACCGCCGCGAAGGCGATGAACCGCACCGGCACGAAGCGCCCGACGGTCTTGTCCGCGAGCAGCATGCCGTACTCCCACACGACCATGCCGTCGAGCTTGCTCTCGCCGGCAGAGCGCGTGCGGAACACGTAGGGAACCTCGACGACGCGCAGTCCCCGCGGCGCGCTTGCGAGGAGGTCGAGCAGGATCTTGAAGCCGATGGCCGAGAGCCGGCGCACCGATGCCTCGAGCACCTCGCGGCGCAGCATGAAGAAGCCGCTCATCGGGTCGGACAGCTCGGCGCGCGTCACCAGGCGACTGGCGCGCGTCGCGAGCCGCGACAGGCGCGCGCGGCCCGCGTCCCAGTCGCCGGTGCTGCCGCCCGCGGCGTAGCGGCTGCCGACGACCAGGTCCGCCTCCCCCGCGCGCAGGCGCGCGAGCATCGCGGGCAGCACGGACTCGTCGTGCTGCAGGTCCGCGTCCATCACCGCGATGAACGGCGCCGCGGTCGCCAGCATGCCCTCGATGCAGGCCGAGGACAGGCCGCGCCGGCCGATCCGCTGGACGCAGCGGACCCGCCGGTCCTCGCGCGCCAGCGCGCGGACCCGCGCTGCCGTGCCGTCGGGGGAGTCGTCGTCGACGAACACGACCTCCCAGCCGCCCGCGCCGAGCGCGCGTTCCAGTCGCGCGAGCAGCGCAGGGATGTTGTCCGACTCGTTGAAGGTCGGCACGACGATCGACAGGTCCAGGCTTTCGGCCATCGGCGCTTCGCGGCGGGTTGCGGCAGCCCCGCGAACATAGCGCGGCGACGGAGCGGCGGGCATTACGTGACTTCCACGGCCTCGCGCGCTGGCCTCGCGCGCGCGGCGCGTGCCATGATCGCCCCGCCCCGGTGCACGTCGAGCGCGAGGATGACCCCCGGCCCGCCGCCCCCCGCCACCGCCAGCGCCGCCGCGCGGTGGCCGATGATGGTCGTCGCCGCGGCCTGCCTCGGCAACTTCGCCGCCTACGCGGCCGAGCTGCTGGTGCCGGCGCCGCCGCTCAACGACGACGTCTTCCACCTCGGCCTGATCCGCACCATGAGCGAAGCCTGGGCGGCGGGCGACAACCCGCTCGACGCCTGGGTCGGGCTGTGGGGCCAGGGCTTCCCGGTGCTGCGCTACTACCAGCACCTGCCCCACTTCGCGGTCGTGCTGCTGCACCGCCTGCTCGGCGGGACGGTGCCGCTCGAGTTCATCTACGACGCGCTGCGGCTCGCGCTGCTCACGCTGCTGCCGCTCGCCATTTTCGCGGGGGCGCGCCGGCTCGGCGCCGCGCCGCCCGCCGCCGCCGGCGCAGCGCTCGCCGTCGTGCTGCTCGGCGCGGATCCGGCGATGCGCCACTTCCTCGGTTTCCAGCCGGCCTCGTTCCTGTGGTCGGGCTCGGGCCTGTTCGCGCAGCTGGCGGCCATCGTGCTGCTGCCGCTCGCGCTCGGCAGCACGGTGCGAACGGCGCTCGACGGACGAGGCTTCGCCGTCGCGATCGCCTGGCTCGCCGCGACCTGGCTGTCGCACCTCGTGCTCGGCTACACGGCCTGCCTGCTCGGGCTGCTGGTGCTGCTGCATCCCGAGGCGCGCGGCCAGCGGCTCGCCGTGGCGGTTCGGCTCGGCGGGGTGTATCTCGCCACGGCGGCGGTGGCGTCCTACCTGCTGCTGCCGACGCTGCTCGAGTCGCAGTGGCTGTCGCGCTCGGTCTGGGAGCCGGCCGAGTACTGGGATTCCTACGGCGCGGCCCGCGCGCTCGCCGCGCTGGCGACGGGCGGCCTGCTCGACGGCGGGCGCTTCCCGACGCTCACCCTGCTCGCCGCGCTCGGCGCCGCGCTCGCGGCGGTTGCCGCCTGCGACCGCCGCCGCGCGGATCGCGGTTTCGCGATGCTGGCGCTGTCGATTTTCGTCGTCGGTCTGCTGCTGTTCTTCGGCCGGCCGACCTGGGGGCGGCTGCTGGAGCTGCTGCCGTTCTCGGCCAGCCTGCCCTTCCACCGCTTCATCTGCGCGGTGCAGCTCGGCGGCGTGCTGCTGGCCGGCTTCGCGCTCGGACGCACCGCGGAGTGGGTCGGGGCGCGACGCGACCGGCGGCTGGCGGCCGTCGCCGGCCTCGTAGCGGCGGCGCTGCTTGCGCCCGCAGTGGCCTCGACCGCGGCGTTCGCCGCGAAGAACGTCCGCTGGCGCGCCGAGGCGGCAGCCGCCTGGGCCGGGGGCGGCGCGGCCGTCGACCGCGCGCTCGCGGAATTCGCCGCGCTCGACGCCGAAGATCGAGGCCGCGGCTACGCCGGCACGCGCTGGGACTGGGGTCACGACTTCCGCGTCGGCAGCGTGAACGTGTATCACCGCTGGTCGGCGCAGGGACTGCCGGCGATCAGCTACCTGTACCACACCATGGGTCGGCTCTCGGAGCTCGAGACCGACTTCGATCCCGCCCGGCGCGACCATCACGAATTGATGAACGTCCGCTGGCGGCTCGCGCCCGCCGGGCACGGGCTGCCGCCTTTCGCCGCGCCGCTGCCGGCTGGCCAGGGACTCGCCGCGGGGGTCGTCGATACGGGCGGGTACTTCGCCGTCGTCGGCAGCGCCGCGTTCCTGCCGCTCGATGCGCGCGACACGGCAGCGCTGCGCGACTTCAACCGCGCCTTCATCGCCGGGCGATGGCATGGCGCCGGTTGGTTCGTGCGCCTGGGGCTCGACGGACGCGACGCCGCAAGGCCGGGCGAGACGCCGCTGGGCGCAGGCGTCCCAGCGGACTTCGAGCGCGAGCCCGCCGCAGCCGCGCCGCGTGGCGAGGTGCTGGAGAGCAGCGGCGCCGGCAACCGCCATGAGGCGCGGCTTCGCCTCGAGGCGCCCGGCTACGTGCTCTTCCGGATGACCTACCACCCGCACTGGCAGGCCGAGCTCGACGGCCGGCCCACGCGGACCGTGATGCTCTCGCCGGGCTATGTCGGCGTGCCGGCTCCGGCCGGCCAGCACGCGCTCGTGCTCACCTACCGCCCGCCGCGCTGGACGCTCGTCGCGCTGATCGGGGGGCTCGTGCTGCTCGCGTCGATCGCGGTCGCGGAGGCGATCGCCATCCGGCGGCGGAACGGCCGCTGAGCCGCGGCGAGCGCACCGCGGACGCTGGAGGAAACCTGCGTTGGCGGGTCCGTCAGCGGTATGCGCATTTCCTGTAAGCTCGCTGCATGAAAAATTCCGTCCGCAAGCCACTCGACGCCATCGACCGGCGGATCCTCGACGTGCTGCAGCGCGACGCCTCGCTCTCGGCCGCCGAGGTCGCGAGTCGCGTGGGGCTCTCGACCACGACCTGCTGGCGGCGCATCCAGCAGCTCGAGGAGGCCGGCGTCATCCGCGGACGGGTCGCGCTCCTCGACCGCGCCGCGCTCGGCCTCGACGTGATGGTGTTCGTGCAGGTGCGCCTGTCCACCCAGGGCCGCGACGCCATCGCGCAGTTCGACCGCGCGATCCGCGACCGTCCCGAGGTGCTGGACTGCTACACGCTGACCGGCGAGTGGGATTTCTGCCTGCGCATCGTGACGCGCGACATGAAGGAGTACGAGGCCTTCTTCCTCGACCACCTGTCGAAGATCCCCAACGTGCAGTCGGTGAACTCCTCGATCGCGGTGACGGTGGTCAAGGAGTCGACCGCGCTGCCGCTGGCGCGGGAGTGAGCGCGGGTGCCCGCCCGGGCCGCCCTCAGCCGGCGGCTCGGCCGCCTCCGCGCAGCACCGTCTTCAGCACCTTGCCGGCCGCATTGCGCGGCAGTTCCGCCACGAAGCGAAACGACTTCGGCACCTTGTAGCCCGACAGGGTCTGGCGACAGTGTTCGTCGAGCGATTGCGCCGCGGGCGTCGCCTCGCCACGGACGACGATCCACGCCTCGAGCGACTCGCCCCAGCGCTCATCGGCGATGCCGACCACGGCGGCCTCGGCGACCTGCGGGTGGCGGTGCAGCACCTCCTCGATCTCGCGCGGATACACGTTGAAGCCCCCGGTGATCACCATGTCCTTCTTGCGGTCGACGATCGACAGGAAGCCGTGCTCGTCCATGCGCCCGATGTCGCCCACGGTGAGCCAGCCGTCGCGCAGCGCCGCCGCGGTTTCCTCCGGCTGGTTCCAGTAGCCATTGAAGAGGTAGGGCGAGCGGCAGTACACCTCGCCCTCCGCGCCCGTCCCGACGTCGCGGCCGCGGTCATCGAGCAGACGCACGTGGTTCATCGCGAACGCCGGGCCTACGCTGCGTGGCCGCGCGAGCTGCCAGGCGGGCCTCAGGCTCGTGATGACCCCGGCCTCCGTGGCGCCATAGAGCTCGTGCAGGCGCCCCGGCCCCCAGTAGCCCACGATCTTCTCCTTCATCGCCTGCGGCAGGGCCGCGGCATTCGACATGATCGTGCGCAGGGCGGCGGCGCCGCCCGCGTATCGCCCGAGTGTCGTCTCGCCGAGCGCGAAGATGGCCTGGAAGTGCGCAGGAACCATGAAGACGCCCGTGATGTGCTCCGTCGCCAGCCGTCGCAGCACCCGTTCCGGGTCGAACTTCGCCAGGAGCTGCACCGTGCCGCCGAAGAACAGCGTGGCCATGGTGAACGCGAAGCCGGCGCCGTGCGCCAGCGGGGCGATGCCGAGCTGCACGTCGTCCGGCCCGTAGCAGCCGTACTCCATCGCCATGCCGTGGAAGGTCAGCGTGCGCGAGCGATGCGAGATGAGGATGCCCTTCGGCCTGCCCGTCGTGCCCGAGCTGTAGACCAGCGTGAACGGATCCGTCTCGACGAGGTCCGCGCAGGGCTCGCCCTCGGGTGAGCCGTCCCGCCAGTGGCGGTACTCGTCGTCGAGGACGATCAGGCGCTCGACGCTGTCGAGCGCGGCGCCGTGCGCGACCTCCGCGCTGGCCGGGTGCGCGAAGACGACGCGCGCGCCACAGTCGTTGCAGGCGGCCGCGACCTCGGCGGCGGTCGAGCGGGGATTGAGCGTAGCCACGATCGCGCCGGCATCGGCGAGACCGACGACCAGCTCGACATACTCGAGGCAGTTCGGCGCGAGTATCGCGACCCGGTCGCCGCGCCGGATGCCGAGCGCCCGCGCGCCGACGGCGACCCGTCGCACGCGCCCGGCCAGGGTTGCGTAATCGACGGCAACCGTCTCGCAGACGAGCGCCGTCTTGCGGGGCGCGCGCGCGGCAGCGGCGTGCAGTCCGGTGGACAGCAGGAGCTGCCCGTGGGTCGAAGGCCTGGACAAGGACGAACGCCCGCGCCGCCGGCTCAGGCCGGCGGCAGCATCTCGCTGAGTCCGCGCGGCCGGCCTTCGAAGGGCTCCGGCTGCCCCTCCCCCAGCGCCTCGCGCCCGGCGCGCATCCGCGCGGCCAGCCGCGCGATGTGGCGGCCGTAGATCCGGGCGGTCTCGAGGTCGCTCGGCGGCGGCGCCTTGTCGGGACCTTCGTCAATGTTGGCCTGCGCCATCACGCCGAGATAGCCCGCGATCCGGTTGAGGTCCGACTCGCTGCCGGCCGTCGAATAGTGGCCGCCGGTGATGGGCACGGGCACCCAGAGCATGCCCATCTGCGCGGCCGCGACGACCAGCTGGTTGAGCGTCGACATCTTGTCGCCGCTGCGCCCGGCAGAGACGGTGAAGCCCCCGGCCAGCTTGTCGAGCCAGGCGCGCTGCAGCCAGACGTCGCCCGCCAGGCGCTCGATGAACTCCTTGAAGCGCGCGGCGACCGAGCCGACGTAGGTCGGCGAGCCGAAGATGATCGCGTCCGAGGCGTGCAGCTTGTCCCAGTGCTGGTCGACGTCGGTGACGGGCAGCAGGTGCACCACGGTGCCCGGCTCCTGCGAAGCGCCCTCGCCCACGCACTCGGCGAGGCGGCGCGTATGCCCCCTGAACCCGCTGAAGTAAACGATGCTGACGATGGCCATGCGCGAACCCCGCGGGCCTAGAAGCGGTAGCTGACTTCGAGCCCGTAGGCGCGCCGTTCGCCCGGGGCCACGAACGACCCGCCGAACTCCGGTGCGGGGATCACCTCGGCCAGGTACTCCTCCTCGAAGAGGTTGTTGGCGAAGGCCGCGACCCCGAGGCGTTCGCCCTGCACCGCGAGGCGCAGGTTGACGACGTCGAAGGCGTCGCGCTGCGAGTTGGTGTAGTCGGCGTTGCCGAGGAACGCGGGAAGCCCGGCCAGCGGCAGGATCGCGTTGAAGATCGTCGGCCGCGTGCCGCGCTGCGCGGTGGAGAACCAGGTCGGCCCGACGCGGCGCATGTCGACGCGGCCCTGGAAGCGCCACGCGCCTGCGATCGGCACGTCGACGCTGGCGCCGAGGTTCACCGTGTAGTCGGAGGTATAGGGCGACTTCCCGCCCTCGGTGCCGGGACGCGCCGAGTTCTTCTTGATCTCGCTGTCGTTGTAGTCGGCCGAGCCGAATACCTGCCAGTACTCGCCGAGGGCCAGGCTGGCGCCGATCTCGACGCCGGTGATGTCGACGCGGTCCACGTTCGAGACGACGCGCAGGATCCCGAAGGAGCCATTGTAGAACTCGAAGAACTGCAGGTCGTCGATGCGCGTGTGGTAGGCGGCGGCCGAGAGATTGAGACGACCGTCGAGGGCCCGCCAGCGGGTGCCGAGTTCGAAGGCGCTCGAGGTCTCCTTGCGGAAGTCGTCGGTGACGTTCAGGCCCGCGTCGATGGTCTGGTTGAAGTTGACGTCGAGCGCGGCCTCGCTGCCCTGGTTGTTGAATCCCCCGGACTTGAAGCCGACGCCCCAGGCTCCGTAGAACGTGAGGTCGCGAGTCGGCTTGAAGGCTGCGCTGAGGCGCGGCTGCAGCTGGTCGAAGTCCGCCGACTTCGGGTCGAGCGGTCCGAACAGCAGCCCGACGTTCAAGGGCGCGTTGCCGCCGAGCACCCACTGGTTGCGGGCGTCCGGGTCGACGAGGTTTCGCACCTTGCGCTCCTCGCGGTCGTAGCGCAGCGCCGCGGACAGCGACCAGCGCTCGTTCGGCGCGTAGTCGACCGAGCCGAAGACGGCGTACACGTCCGTATCGAACTCGTCCCAGAGCAGCTCTTCGGTGGGGTTCGACGAACCGGGCGGGTTGTAGAGGCTTCGCAGGATGCCCTCGCCACGATCCCAGGCGAGGTTGACGCCGACTTCGCGGGCGATCCTCAGGTAGTAGGCGCCCACCGACCAGCTGAGCGGTCCTTCGGCGTTCGACATCCAGCGGATCTCCGCGCTGGTGTCCTTCTGGTTGCGCACCTGGTACTCGGTGCCGTCGCAGGTGGTCGGCGAGAAGGTGCCGAGCAGGGATCCGTTGGGCACGAACAGGTTGGAGTCCGGCACCTCGCCCAGCACGAAGGGCGGCGGCAGGACGACGCCCGCCGCGTTCAGGTCCGCGACGCTGTTGCGGCAGATGGGATCGGCGTTCCAGAACCCGAAGGCCGCCGCGGCGGCATCGGCCAGCAGGTCCTGCTCCACGTCGGAGTGCAGCGCCCAGGCGACGACCCGGGTCGCGCCGAGGTCCACGTCGAGCTTCGCGGAGACCTCGCGGGTCTGCTGGTTGCTGTCGGTGGGCAGGTTGGACAGGTAGACGAATTCGCGGTCGTTCACGTCGGCGTTGAAGGAAGGGTCGATGCCGGCGAAGTTCGGCAGGTTGAAGACGGCGTTGAAGTTGATCGAGCCGCCGGTGTACTTCCCGGCCTTCGCCTTGAGGTCGAGCTCGGTCGACTCGCCGAGCTGCGCGATCAGGCGTCCGTTGACGTTCCAGCCGCGGAACTGGTCGATGGTCGCGCCCCGCGCCTCGGGGAACGGCCCGGTGTTGCGGAAGAATCCGTCCGTCTCGCGGAAATCCGCCGAGACCTGGCCGGCGACCCCGTCGCCGAGCGGGCCGCCGAGCCGCAGCTCGCCCCCGACGCTCGCGTTGTTGCCGGCGCGCACCCGCGCCTCGCCCTCGAAGCTGCTGGAGGGCCTCGCCGTCGTGACGACGACGGCCCCGGCGGCCGCGTTGCGGCCGTAATAGGCGCCCTGCGGGCCCTTCAGCACCTCGATCTGCGTCAGCGAACCCTGGGGCTGGTTGAGCACGGACGAGTTGGTCTTGAGGATGCCGTCGACGACCAGCGCAACGCTGCTCTCCGCGTCCCTGGCGCCGTTGATCCCGCGGATGTTGATCTGGGTGTCACCCGCCTCGGCGGTGTTGGTGACGATGGTCACCCCAGGCGTCAGCGCGACCACGTCGTCGATCGTGGCGATGCCCGCCCGCTCGATGTCGACCGCCGTGAGCACCGATACCGACGCCGGCACGTCCTGCAGCGACTCGTTGGCGCGGCGCGCCGTCACGGTGATCTCCGCGAGGTCCGCGACCTCGGCGGGCACGGCCGGCGCGCACAGCACGCCGAGGATCGCGCAGGCCAGGCGCCGCGCGCCGGCCACGGACCCTTCTGAGGATTTCTTGACCATGAGGCTTTCCCCGCTGCGAGTGGCTGTGCAGGACTGACGCCCGGCGAGAAAAACACACGCCTATCATGGTGTCAAAGGTTAATACATATGTATCAGACTGACCGCTGCCCCGGCGCGAAACGCCGCAAGGCGGCGAGCAGTGTCCGCACCAGCCGCTCCTCGTTGCGTTCGATGCGGAACCTCGGGCCGCCGATGCCCACCGCGATCACCTCGCGAAATGTCGCCGGGTCGAGCGTGGCCACGATGGCGCCCGCGTCGGGCAGCCACTTGTCGTAGCCGACGCTGACGCCACGGGCCCGGACGGTGGCCACCTCGCCCAGGATCTGCGCGAGCGGCCGGCGCCGGTCCGGCGGGACGGTGCGGTCGTACTTCTCGACAATGGTCCGTATCGCTGCATCGTCGTGCCGCGCCAGGAGCGCGTTGCCGACCGCAGAGTTCGCCAGCGGCGCCGACTCTCCTTCGCGCACCGTCAGCGAGATCGCGAGCGGACTCTGCCTGACGCGCAGCACGCGGGCGAAGGAGCCAATTTCGCCCCAGACGCAGACCGTTTCCTGGGTCTGCTCCACGAGCTGGCGCAGCAGTTCGTCGATGCGCGGATCGTTCAGGTATCCCTCGACCAGCCAGTTGCCGAGCTGGACGACGCGAAGCGTCGGGAAGTAGCTCGAGGAGGAGTCGTCGAAGCGCAGGTAGCCGCCCTGGATGAGGCTCCGGAGCAGCACCGTGGTGCTCGAGCGCGGCATGCTGAGCGCCGCCGCGATTTCCCGCGCGGTGCCCGGCCGGCGCCACTCCCGGAACAATTCGAGCACCGCCATGGCCCTGTCGGCCGACTTCACGCCCTCGACACCGGGGCCGGCTGGTCGCCGGCCACGGGCGACCAGTCGTCCTGCCGCGCGCATCTTCATGGTGTCGCCCCCGCCCGAGCCGCTACAATGAAGTTCGAATTTAACACATACGTGTCAAGCGCCGCCTTGGCGGCGATGCGAGGGCAGCATGACGAACAAGCTGACGGTGGCCGTGGCGCACGTGGCGCCCGTGTTCATGGACGCGGGCGCCTCCGCCACCAAGGCGGCGGCGTGGATCGCCCGCGCGGGCCGCGACGGCGCCCAGCTCATCGTGTTCCCGGAGGTCTTCCTGCCGGGCTTCCCCTACTGGATCAACTGCTATCCGCCGCTGGTCCAGGCCGGGCTCAATCGCCGCTACCAGGACCAGTCGGTCGAGGCGGACGGCCCGGAGGTCGCGTTGCTGCGCGAGGCGGCGCGCGAGCACGGCGTCGCGGTCGTCATGGGCGCGAGCGAGCGCCGCATGGGCGGACGGACCTGCCACAACAGCGCCTTCTTCATCGACAGCAAAGGACGGTTGGCCGGCGTGCACCGCAAGCTCAAGCCCACCTATGCCGAGCGCTACATCTGGGGGGACGGGGACGGCTCCACGCTGATCGTTCCCGACCTCGACGGCGTGCGCGTCGGCGCGCTGGCCTGCTGGGAGCACACCATGAACCTCGCGCGGCAGGCGCTGATCGAGCAGCAGGCGCAGGTGCACGCCGCGCTGTGGCCCTCGCTGTCGACGCTCGCGGGCTTCGAGGCCGTGGCCAACCTGCAGATCGAGGCGATGATGAAGAACCACGCGATCACCGGCCAGTGCTTCGTCGCCTGCGCCTCCAGCCCGGTCAGCCGCGCGATGCTCGAATTCATGGAGCGCGAGCTGGGCCCGCAGCAGCTGGTGCAGGCCGGCGGCGGCTGGAGCGCGATCATCCACCCCTTCGCCGCGGTGATGGCTGGCCCCGCGAGCGGCGAGGAGGAGCAACTGCTGGTGACTACGATCGACCTCGCCGAGATCGGCGACGTGAAGCTGTGGGTGGACGGGACCGGACACTACGCGCGCCCGGAGGTGCTGCAGCTCGTGCATGACCGCCGGCCACGTCCGACGGTGGTCTACCGCGACGGCGACGCCTGACGGCCGAGGGAGTCTCGACTCAGCCGGACCGGTCCAGCCGCTCTGCGGCCTCGATCCAGCTCGCGATCGCTTCGAGCGGCTTCTTCACGCCAGCTGCGACGGGCACGCGACAGCCCGCCTTCGGGTACCCGACCACGAGCAGCACCATCGGCCGCTCGTTGACCGGCCGGCCGCAGATCTCGTTCAGGAACTTCATGGGCGCGGGCGTGTGGGTCAGCGTCGCGAGGCCGGCGTCGTGCAGCGCCACCAGCAGGAAGCCAGTGGCGATGCCGACGGATTCGCTGAAGTAGTAGTGGCTGTAGCGCGAGCCGTCGGGATTGACGCCGTACTTCTGCGCGAAGATCGCGATCAGCACCGGCGCCTCCTCGAGGAAGGGCTTGTCGGCGTCGGTGCCGAAAGGCGCCAGCGCCTCGAGCCACTCGGCCGGGGCGCGGCGCTCGTAGAACTCGCGCTCCTCGGCCTCGGCGGCTTCGCGGATGCGGCGCTTGACCGCGGGATCCGTCACGACGCAGAAGTGCCACGGCTGCTGGTTGGCGCCCGAGGGCGCGGTGCCCGCGGCGAGCAGGCACTGCTCGATCACCTCGCGCGGCACGGGCCGGCTGTCGAAGTCGCGCACCGTGCGGCGGCGCGCGATGTCGCGGCGAAAGGCCCTCGCCCGCTCGGTCATCTCCCCGGGCGGGTACTCGCGGTAGTCGCGGAGCGGTTCGAGCGGCGGGGATTCCCTGCGATGGTCCTTCACGTCGGAAGCGTGTCCCTGCCCGGCGCCGGCCGCTAGACCGGCGTGGCGCCCGAGCCGCGCCCGCCGCGCAGCTCGTACTCCTGGGTGCCGCGCTGGTAGATGTGGTCGGTGTCGAGCGCCGCGGTCTTGGCGTACTGGAAAGCCGGCGCCAGCGACTCGTAGATCGGCTCGAAGCCGCGCTGCTCGGTGAGGTGGAACAGCTCTCTGAACGACTCGATGACGAAGTACGTCGCCTGCAGGTCGGAGATCGTGTAGTCGGTGCGCATCACGCGATCGACGTTGAGGTGCACGCGGTTCGGCGAGCGGCCCTCGATGGCGAACACGGTCTCGGTCGGGCCGGAAAGGATGCCGGCGCCGTAGATGCGCATCCGGCCCTCTTCCAGGATCAGCCCGAACTCGACGGTGTACCAGTACAGCGCCGAGAGCGCCTTGAGCCGGTTGTACTTGAGCGCCTTCCAGCCGGCGCGACCATAGGCCTCCATGTAGTCGGCGAAGACCGGGTCGGTGAGCAGCGGCACGTGCCCGAACACGTCGTGGAAGACGTCGGGCTCCTGGATGTAGTCGAACTGCCCGCGGCTGCGGATGAAGTTGCCGGCGGGGAAGCGGCGGTTCGCGAGGTGGTAGTAGAAGACGTGGTCCGGGATCAGCATGGGCACCGGCACCACGCTCCAGCCCGTCAGGCCCCTCAGTTCTTCGCTGATCTCGCCGAAGTCGGGCACGCCGCCGCGGCCGAGGTCGAGCTTCTCGAGGCCGCGCATGAATTCCTTGCAGGCGTGGCCGGGCATGAGGCCGATCTGGCGCTCGAAGAGATCGTCCCAGATGCGGTGTTCGTCCGCCGAATACTTTCTCTGGGCAGGCTCGAGCCAGTCTTCGCCGAGCCCGGCGGGCTTCTTGAGCGGCGCCACGTACACCGAGGGCGGCAGCGGCGGGATGCGCGTGTAGTCGAAGGCCTGGCTCATGGCGCGATTCTAGCGCGCGGGCACCGCCGGCTTCAGCGTCCGCGCTCGATGTACACAATGGCGGGCTACAATCGCGGCATGCGCCGCCTTCACGGCTTCCTGGCCTGCCTGCTCGCCATGAATTGTACGCACGCGGCCGAGACGGCCGAACCGACCACCGTGCGCTTCGCGACCTTCAATGTCTCGCTGCACGGCACGCGCACGGGCGAAGTCGCCGGGCGCCTTGCCGACCCCACGTGGCAGAAGGCGCGCCTGGCGGCCGCGACCCTCCAGGAAATCCGTCCCGACGTCCTGCTCCTGAACGAGCTCGATTGGGACGAACGCGGCGAGGGCTTGCGGCGCTTCGTCGCGAACTTCCTCGCCGAGGGCCAAGGGGCCCGCGCACCGCTCGACTACCGCTACTTCTACCTGCCCCGGGTCAACACCGGCGAACCCTCGGGCCACGACCTCGACCGGGACGGGACGGTGACCACCACACCCGGCTCGCGTGCCTACGGCGGCGATGCCTTCGGCTACGGCGAGTACCCCGGCCAGTACGGCATGGCCGTCCTGTCGCGCTATCCGATCGACCTCGACCGCGTTCGCAGCTTTCGGACGTTCCTCTGGAAGAACCTGCCCGGCGCCTGGCTGCCGGAGGGCTGGTACAGCGACGCCGCGCTCGAGGTGCTGCGGCTCTCGTCGAAGACCCATGCGGACGTGCCGATCGTCATCGACGGGCGGGTCGTGCATTTCCTGGTGAGCCATCCCACGCCGCCCGCCTTCGACGGCCCGGAACAGCGCAACCGGCGGCGCAACCACGACGAGATCAGGTTCTGGGAGCTCTATGTCGCCGACGGCGCCCAGGACTGGATCGTCGACGACGCCGGTCGCCGCGGCGGGCTCGGCAGCGCGGCCTTCGTCATTGCCGGCGACCTGAACGCCGACCCGCACGACGGCGCCTCCGCCGGCGGCGCGATCAACCGGCTGCTCGCGCACCCGCGCGTGCAACGCGCGCCCGCGCCGCGAAGCCCCGGCGGCGCCGAGCAGGCGCGGCTGCAGGGCGGCGTCAACCTCGGGCAACGCGGCGATCCGGCCGAGGACACGGCGGACTTCGGCGAGGCAGGCGCAGGCAACCTGCGGGTGGACTACGTGCTGCCGTCCGTCGAACTGCCGATCGCGGCGAGCGGCGTGTTCTGGCCGCTGTCGTCCGACCCGCTGTTCGAGCTGGTCGGCACTCACCCTTTTCCCGTCTCGGACCATCGGCTGGTGTGGGTGGACGTCCGTATCGACGGGCCCCGCCATGAGGGATCTCAATGAAAGTCACGGTCTACGGCATCAGGAACTGCGACACGATGAAGAAGTCCTTCGCCTGGCTCGAGGAGCACGGCGTCGCCTACGACTTCCACGACTACAAGCGCGAGGGCGCGCCGCCGGCGCGGCTCGCGGCCTGGGCGAAGAC
Source organism: uncultured Steroidobacteraceae bacterium (assembly GCA_964406445.1). Classification (GTDB taxonomy): domain Bacteria; phylum Pseudomonadota; class Gammaproteobacteria; order Steroidobacterales; family Steroidobacteraceae; genus SG8-30. The sequence goes on along the minus strand of CAYORU010000007.1, from coordinate 22,591 downwards.
GGTCGGCTGGGAGAAGCTCGCGAACACACGCGGGCCCACCTGGCGGAAGATCCCCGAGGCGGACAGATCGAACCTCGACCAGCGGCGAGCGCTTGCGCTGCTCGCGGCGAACCCGAGCGCGATCCGCCGGCCCGTGGTCGAGGCCGGCGGCAAGCTGCTGGTGGGTTTCGATCCGGCGGAATTCGGGCGGGTGCTGGCTCGGGCCTAGCGGGCCGCGGTCGCTCCGTCATAGGCCGCCGCGAGGCGGGCATCGAGGGTTACCAGCGTCGCCCGCCTGGTAAGCGCAAGCTGCAAGTAAGCGGCGTCGTAGGCCGAGAGGGCCCATCGCCGGGCAAGCCCGGTCAGTGCAGGCCAGTTGGGCTCGACGAGCGTCAGGTCGAGCGAATCCACGAGCGCATGACGCGCTTCGATGTCGCCGGCACGTTCGGGGTGGCGAAGCATCTTCGACAGGCACACGCTCGCGAGTTCGTAGCGGATGAGTCCGGGCGCCACGAGTCGCCCGCGCACGCTGGCCCGCACGGGCCCAGCCTCAGGTTCGTCGAACAGCACGGCCGCGACGGCCGAGGCGTCAATGACGACTGCGTTCATCGCGGTCGCTCCGCACGATGCTCGTCGCAGGCTCGCCCGGTATGGGCCCGCCGATACGGCGCGCGCGGTCCCACAGTTCGTCGAGGCTCAAGCGGTCCTTCGCCTTGCGGACATCGCCCTCGCGCAGTGACCGGCGTTCGACGCGATACGGCTTCGAGCGCGGCTCGGCTACCTCGCCCGCCACGCTCTCCACAGCCGCCGCTTCCAGGATGCAAAGCAGCTCGCGCTGCAGGGAACGGTGGTTGCGCTCGGCGCGCTCGCGCAGGCGGCGTGCGATGGCGTCGGGCACCCGCTTGACCGAGAAATCGACTGGCATTGCCGAAGTCCCTCGTGGCTTCGTTCTGGCGCCATTATGGTACCCTCTTGCGAGATAGAAAAGACGCCCGGCCCCGCACAGGGCCGAACGGCCGGCGATCGAGCAGCCGGAGGCTCAGTAAGCCCGGACCTGCCCCATCACCCAGTCGGTGCGGTCGATCAGCGCCTTGAGCCGGTCCGGGCCGATGTTGATCTCGTCGAGCACCGGGTTCGTGCCGAGCGCCTGGCGCGCGAGCTCCGCGCCCTGCGCGGAGACGAGCTCGGCCACGTGGTGGGCGACGTGCACGACCCGCACCACGTCGCCATGCTCCGTCGCCGCGGACGGATCGGGCCAGGAGCGGATGCAGGCGGAGACCGGCTCGGGCAGCTTCCATCGCTGCGCGAGCAGCAGGCCGAGCGGCGCGTGGAACTCGTGCACCAGCGCCTCGAAGGCCTCGTCCTCGAGGCGCACGCCGAGCTTGCCGGCGAGGTCGCTCGCCGCGAGCAGCGCCACGGGCTTGCCGATGTCGTGGAGCAGGCCGCAGAGATAGATGACCTCGGAGTACTTGCGGGCCATCGCCGCGACCTCGCGCGACCAGATCGCGCAGGCGACCGCCACCTGCCACATGTGCATCGCGCGCGGCCGCTGGCCGGGGATGGCGAGCAGCCGGCCCTGCACCGCGGCGGTGAAGGCGATGTCGGCGATCTCGCCGAGACCCAGCCAGGCGATGGCGTGCTGCAGCGAATTGATCGGCGAGCTGGGCTGGTAGGCGGCCGAGCGGGCGACCTTCATCACCCGGGCGGCGAGCGCCTGGTCCGAGGCGATCAGCCGCGCGAGCCCGAGCGCATTGGCGTCGGCGCTGCCGGCCAGTGCGACCACGCGGGCCGCGTTCTCCGGCAGCATCGGCAGCTCGAGCCGGCCGTAGTCGAGCAGCGAGGCCAGCTCGCGCCGGACCACCGCGTGCGCCTCGCTCGGCGCAGAGGACTTGGCGATTATGTTCAATGCGAACCGCTCCCCGCAGGTCTAGCGGGGATTTAGCCGTCAAACGGGCCGTCGATCCTTGCTCAGGGTCGCATTTTGTCAAAGCCGGGAGGAACCCCGAGGAACTCCAGAACTCCAGGGGACATTCCTTTCGAGTTCTCTTTGCAGCTGCAACAAGAACTCAAGGCGAATGTCCCCTCTAGTTTCAACAAGAACTCAAGGCGAATGTCCCCTCTAGTTTCCCACTGGTTCGCGTCGTGGTCAGGCGCGGCAGAGGCGCTCGGCGGCACGCTCGAGCGTCTCGTCGGACTTGGCGAAACACAGGCGCAGCAGGCGGGCGGCGGGCGGGCGCGCGCAGAAGTGGGAGACCGGAATCGCGGCGACGCCATGGCGCTCGAGCAGCCCGCCGCAGAACTCGACGTCGCCCTCCTCCGAAATCGCCGAGTAGTCGAGCAGCTGGAAGTAGGTGCCGGCGCTCGGCGTGAACCTGAAGCGCGAACCGGCCAGCAGGGCGAGGAGGCGGTCGCGCCGGGCGGCGTAGAACGGCGCGAAGCGGTCCGCCGATTCGGGATCCTCGTGCAGGAAGTCCGCGAGCGCCCATTGCACCGCGCTCGACACCGAGAACGTCACGTACTGGTGGACGCGGCGCAGCGCTGCGGTCAGCTCCGGCGCGGCGACGCAGTAGCCGACCTTCCAGCCGGTCGCGTTGAACACCTTGCCGAAGGAGAAGACCGCGAAGGCCCGCTCGCGCAACCGCGGCTCCGAGAGCGCCGACAGGTGCCGGCGGCCGTCGTAGACGAGGTGCTCGTAGACCTCGTCGGAGAGCAGCAGCGCGTCGCTGCCCTCGAGCAGCGCCGCCAGCCGCCGCCAGTCCTCGCCCCCGACCAGCGCGCCGCTCGGGTTGTGCGGCGTGTTGACCACGACGAGCCGCGTGCGCGGGCCGATGGCGCCGGCGAGCGCGTCGAAGTCGATGGCGAAATCCGGCAGGCGCAACGGCACGCGCACGCAGGTGCCACCCGCCAGCTCGACGGCCGGCGCATAGCAGTCGAAGGCGGGATCGAGCAGCACCACCTCGTCGCCGGGCTGGATCGTCGCGGTGATGGCGCAGAACACGGCCTCCGTGCCGCCGGCGGTGACGGTGATCTCGGCCGCGGGATCGACGGCGACACCCTGCAGCCGCGCGAGCTTGGCGGCGATGGCCGAGAGTAGGCCCGGCACGCCCGCCATCGGCGCGTACTGGTTGTGGCCGGCGCCGAGGTGATGCGCGACGAGCTCGCGCAGGCGCGCCGGCGGCTCGAAGTCCGGAAAGCCCTGCCCGAGGTTCACGGCGCCGAGCTCCGTCGCGCGCCGCGAGATCGTCGTGAATATGGTCGTGCCCGCGCCGGCGAGCTTGAACCGGCCTAGAGCTCGCACGTGGCCAGCGCGGCGCCGATCAGCCCGGCTTCGTTGCCGAGCCTGGCGGGCACGATGCGGGCCGGCGATTCCAGCAGGTGGCCGAAACGGTCCCAGTTCTCGCTCACGCCGCCGCCGAGGATGAACAGGTCCGGCCACAGCAGCGCGTGGAAGCGCGCCAGCACCTCGTTCAGCCGGCCGGCCCATTCCTCCCAGCCGAGCGACTCCGCGGTCCGCACGCGCGCGGAGGCGCGGTGCTCCGCCTCGGCGCCGCGGATCTCCATGTGGCCGAGCTCGGTGTTGGGCAGCAGGCGCCCCTCGTAGAACAGCGCGCTGCCGATGCCGGTGCCGAGGGTCAGCATCATCACCGAGCCCTGCTCGCCGCGCCCCGCGCCGAAGCGCATCTCGGCGAGGCCGGCGGCATCGGCGTCGTTCAGGAACGCGGCGGCGCGGCCCGTCGCCTCGCGCACGAGCTCGACGCCGCTGGTGCCGATCCATGCGCGGTCGACGTTCGCGGCCGTGCGGGCGACGCCGCCCTTGACGACCGCGGGAAAGCCGAAGCCGATCGGCCCCTTCACCTGCGGGAAGGCCGCGGCGATCTGCTTGACCACCTCGGCCACCGCCTGCGGCGTGGCGGGCATCGGGGTCGGGAAGCTGCAGACCTCGCTGACGAGCCGGCCGCGCCCGCAGTCGACGGGCGCCGCCTTCAGGCTCGATCCGCCGGTGTCGATGCCGAGCCGGATCATGGGCCTTCAGGGCGCGTTGGCGGCCGTGGCGGCCTGCATGTCGCGCTCGCGCTGGCGCTCCTGGCGCTGCATGTACAGGCCAGCGACGATGATGCCGATCGCGACGACGCTGACCATGATGGTCGCCAGCGCGTTGATGTCGGGACTCACGCCGAGGCGCACCTTGGAGAAGATGACGAGCGGAAGCGTGCTCGAGCCCGGCCCGGAGACGAAGCTCGCGATCACCAGGTCGTCCCAGGAGAGCGTGAACGCGAGCAGCCAGCCGGCCAGGATCGCGGGGAAGATGATCGGCAGGGTGACCACGAAGAACACCTTGGCCGGGCGCGCGCCGAGGTCCATCGCTGCCTCCTCGAGCGACTCGTCGAGCGTCGACAGCCGCGACTGGATGACGACGGTGACGTAGGCCATCGAGAAGGTCATGTGGGCGATGGTGATGGTGGTCACCCCGCGGCCGGCCGGCCAGCCGAAGGCCTGCTCCATCGCCACGAACAGCAGGAGCAGCGACAGGCCGGTGATCACCTCGGGCATCACGAGCGGAGCGGTCGTCATGCCGGTCATGAGGGTGCGGCCCTTGAAGCGGCGGAAGCGCGCCAGCGCGAGGCCGGCGAGCGTGCCGAGGATCACCGCGCCGGTGGCGTTGACCGCGGCGATCCTGAGCGAGAGCTTGGCCGCGTTCAGCACCTGCTCGTTCTGCAGCAGCTCGGCGTACCACTTGGTCGAGAAGCCGGCCCAGACGGTCACCAGCCGCGACTCGTTGAACGAGTACACGATCATCGACAGGATCGGCACGTAGAGGAACGCGAAGCCGAAGGCCATCGCCGTCGTGACGAAGAACGAGCGCCGGCCGATCATCGGTTCGCCCCCACCTGCCGCGCCTGGGCGTACTGGAACAGCATGATCGGCACCACCAGCAGCAGCAGCATGGCGATCGCCACCGCGCTCGCGACCGGCCAGTCGCGGTTGTTGAAGAATTCCTCCCACAGCACGCGCCCGATCATCAGCGAGTCGGGGCCGCCGAGCAGCGCCGGGATGACGAACTCGCCCACCGCCGGGATGAACACCAGCAGCGAGCCGGCGATGATCCCCGGGAGGGACAGCGGCAGCGTGATGGTCAGGAAGGCGCGCACCGGCCGGCAGCCGAGGTCCGCCGCTGCCTCGAGCAGCGTGAGGTCCATTTTCTCGAGGTTGGCGTACAGCGGCAGCACCATGAACGGCAGGTAGGAGTAGACGATGCCGATGTAGACGGCGACGTCCGTCTGCAGGAATGAGATCGGCTCGTCGATCACGCCGAGCGCCATCAGCACCTGGTTGAAGGGACTGTTGCGCCCCAGCAGCCCGATCCACGCGTAGACGCGCAGCAGGAACGAGGTCCAGAAAGGCAGCATCACCAGCAGCAGCAGCAGGTTCCTCCAAGACGGGCTTGTGCGCGCGATGCCGTAGGCGATCGGGTAGCCGAGCAGCAGGCAGAGCAAGGTCGACACCGCCGCGACCTTGATCGAGTTCAGGTAGGCGTTGCGGTAGAGCGGGTCCTCCCAGAGGAAGGCGTAGTTCGCGAGGTTCATCCGGATGCCGATGACCTGCGACTCGACCCACTGGATGACGGGCTCGTAGGGAGGCATCCCGAGCCGGACGTCGGACAGCGAAATCTTGAAGACGATGATGAACGGGACGAGGAAGAACAGGAACAGCCACAGGTAAGGCACGCCGATGACGATCGTCCGCCCGCCGACGCCCCAGTCGCGCATCCGGTCGCTGGCCCAGCGGTAGGGGCCGAAGGCGCGCATCCAGGCCTTGAGGCCCGCGAGGAAGACCGTCGAGGGCCCTCCCTGGACGGTCATTACTGCGTCACCACCACCGGGCTGGAGGAGTCCCAGGACAGCCACACGGTCTCGTCCCAGGTGATCCGGTCGAAGGCGACCGCCTGGCGCCGCATGTTCGGCCGCGTCACGCGGACCAGCCGCCCGGTCGGCAGCCGCACCAGGTAGATGGACATGTCGCCGAGGTAGGCGATCTCGGCGACGACGCCCTGCACCCGGTTGTCCTCGCCGTCGGGCGGCTCACGCGCGATGTGGATCTTCTCCGGCCGCAGCGCGACCCACACGGTCGCATCCGGCGGCGCGCTGACGCCGTGGCTGACGTAGAAGGTGCCGCCGAGCTCGGGTGCGGCGACGCGCACGTAGTCGGGCTCGTCCTCGACCAGGCTGCCCTCGAACAGGTTGACCGAGCCGATGAAGTCGGCGACGAAGCGCGACGTCGGGTACTCGTAGATGTCGCTCGGCGTGCCCACCTGGACGATCTCGCCGTGGTTCATGACGCCGATGCGCGAGGCCAGCGTCATCGCCTCCTCCTGGTCGTGGGTGACCACCATGAAGGTGACGCCGAGCTTCTCCTGCAGGTTGACCAGCTCGAACTGGGTGTGCTCGCGGAGCTTCTTGTCGAGCGCGCCGAGCGGCTCGTCGAGCAGCAGCAGCTTCGGCTGCTTGACCAGCGAGCGAGCGAGCGCGACTCGCTGGCGCTGCCCGCCCGACAGCTGGTGGGGACGGCGGCCCGCGAACTGCGTCAGCTTGACCAGGTCGAGCATGCGCGCCACGCGCTCGCGGATCTCGGCCTTGGGCACGCGGTCCTGCTTCAGGCCGAAGGCCACGTTCTGCTCGACCGTCATGTGCGGGAACAGCGCGTAGGACTGGAACATCATGTTGACCGGCCGCTCGTAGGGCGGGATGCCGGCCATGTCTACGCCGTCGATCCAGATCTTGCCGGCGGTCGGCTGTTCGAAGCCGGCGAGCATGCGCAGCAGCGTGGTCTTGCCGCAGCCCGAGCCTCCGAGCAGGCAGAAGATCTCGCCGCGGTAGATCTTGAGCGAGACCTCCTTGACCGCGACGAAGTCGCCGAACTTCTTGCTGACCGCCTCGATGCGGACGTAGGGCTCGGCCGCCGGGTCCCTCCACGGCTCGAGGCGGGCTTCGGGTCGCGGACTGGCCATGCGCGGTCCCCTGCTCACCCGCACCCACCCCGGCGGCGGTCGCCGCCGGGGAGAGCGGGGGGTTGATGGAAGGCTACTGGCCGGTGCGGAACCGCGTCCAGGCGCGGTTCGACAGGCGGCTGTAGTCCTGCGACTCGGCGAGGTGCGGGCTCAGCTTGGCCTTCACCTCAGGCGTCGGGTAGACGGAGGGATCGGTGCGCACCGCCTCGTCCACCATCTCGAAGGACGCCGAGTTGCCGTTCGCGTAGGCCACGTAGTTGCTGATGGCGGCGATGACCGCCGGCTCCATCAGGTAGTTGATGTACTCGTGGGCGTTGTTCGGGTGCGGCGCGTCGGCCGGGATGGCGAGCATGTCGAACCACATGATCGCGCCCTCCTTCGGGATGGCATAGGCCACCTCGACCGGCGTCGCCGCCTCGGCGCCGCGGGCCTGCGCCTGCAGGATGTCGCCGCTCCAGCCGAGCGCCACGCAGATCTCGCCGTTGGCGAGGTCGTTGATGTACTGCGAGGAGTGCAGGTAGCGGACGTACGGCCGGACCTTCATGAGCAGCTCTTCCGCCGCCGCCAGGTCCTCCGCGCTCTCGCTGTTCGGGTCGCGCCCGAGGTAGATCAGGGCCGAATCGATGACCTCGCCCGGGGCGTCGAGCATCGTCAGCCCGCAGGACTGCAGCTTCTTGGCCTGCTCGGGGTCGAAGATCACCGCCCAGCTGTCGATCGTGTCGGTGCCGAGCGCGGCCTTGACCTTCTCCGGGTTGTAGCCGATGCCCGTGGTGCCCCACAGGTAGGGCACGGCGTGCTCGTTGCCGGGGTCGTGCTTGGCCACGCGCTCCATGATCTCGGGATCCATGTTGGCGAGGTTCGGCAGCTTCGACTTGTCGAGCTTCATGAACACGCCGGCCTGGATCTGGCGCTCGAGGAACGACGCGGAGGGCACCACCACGTCGTAGCCGGTGCGGCCCGCCAGCAGCTTGGTCTCGAGGACTTCGTTCGAGTCGAAGACGTCGTAGTTGACCTTGATGCCGCTCTTGGCCTCGAAGCTGGCGTTGGTGTCCTCGGCGATGTAGTCCGACCAGTTGTAGACGTTGAGGACCTTCTCCTCGGGCGCCGGCGCGGCGCCCTCCGAGGCCGCCTCGTCCTTCTTGCCGCAGGCGGACAGCGCCGCCACGGCCGCCACGGCCACGAGGCCGGATCTCACGATCGCTCGCATGTAGTTTCCTCCGCTGCCGGGCCAGGCCCGGGACCACTTCCCACCGGCGCGGGGGGAACCGCGCCGTCACCTTGGACCCGAATATACCACCGCGAACGCGAATGTCAGCGGCGGCGGATCAGGACACCCCGATGTCGCGCGCGGTCAGGTCCAGGCAGCGCCAGGCCTTCTCGACGAGTTCGTCCACCTGCTCCCGGGTCAGCACCAGCGGCGGGGAGATGATCATCGTGTCCCGGACGGCGCGCATCACCAGCCCGTTGGCGAAGCAGTGGTCCCGGCAGACGAGCCCCACCTCGCCGCGGTTGCGGAAGAAGGACCGCGTGCCCTTGTGGGCCACGAGCTCCAGCGCCCCGATCATGCCCAGCCCGCGCGCCTCGCCCACCAGCCGGTGCGCGCCGAGCTCGGCCCAGCGCCGCTGCAGGTAGGGCCCGATGTCCTCGCGGACCCGCTCCACCAGCCGCTCTCCGCGCAGGATGGCGAGGTTGGCCAGCGCGACCGAGCAGGCGACCGGGTGCCCGGAGTAGGTATAGCCGTGGAAGAACTCGCCACCCTTGTCGATCAGGACCTCGGCGACCCGGTCGGCGACCATCACCGCACCGAGCGGCTGGTAGCCCGAGGTGATCGCCTTGGCGAGCGTCATCAGGTCCGGCTCGAAGCCGAAGTGCTCGCAGCCGAACCAGCGGCCGGTGCGGCCGAAGCCGCAGACCACCTCGTCGGCGATCAGCAGGATCCCGTAGTGGCGGCAGATCCGCTGGATCTCGGGCCAGTAGGTCTCCGGCGGGATGATCACGCCGCCGGCGCCCTGGATCGGCTCGCCGATGAAGGCGGCGACCCGGCCGGGCCCGATCTCCTCGATCTTCTCGGCCAGGCGGCGTGCCGCGCGCAGCCCGTACTCGGCCGGCGAAACGTCCGTGCCGTTCTCGAACCAGTAGGGCTGCTCGATGTGGACGATGTCCGGGATCGGCAGGCCGCCCTGCGAGTGCATCGCGGCCATGCCGCCGAGGCTCGCGCCGGCCATGGTGCTGCCGTGGTAGGCGTTGTGGCGGCTGATGATCACCTTGCGCCCGCCCTCGCCCAGCAGGTCCCAGTAACGGCGCACCATGCGCACGATGGTGTCGTTCGACTCCGAGCCCGAGCCGGTGAAGAAGGCGCGGTTGAACTGCGGCGGCGTCAGCGCGGCCAGCTCCCGCGCCAGCTCGATGGCCGGCGGGTTCGCGCTCTTGAAGAAGCTGTTGTAGTAGGGCAGCTCCTGCATCTGGCGGTAGGCCGCCTCGGCCAGCTCCTTGCGCCCATAGCCGACGTTGACGCACCACAGCCCGGCCATGCCGTCGAGGATCCGCTGCCCCTCCGAGTCGTACAGGTAGGGCCCCTCGGCGCGGACGATCACCCGCGCGCCCTCGGCGGCGAGCGCCTTGAAGTCGGTGAAGGGGTGCAGGTAGTGGCGGCTGTCGAGCTCCTGCCACTCGCGGGTGGCGCGGGCGGTCTGCGGCGCGGCGTCGTTCATGTTCGATCCCCGGTCAGACGTTTAGCAGCAGGTGCTCCCGCTCCCAGGAGCTGATCACCCGCAGGAAGGTCTCGTACTCGTTCTCCTTCACCGCGCCGTAGGCCATCACGAACCGCTCGCTGAACAGGTCGACCAGCGGCTTGCAGGTGCGCAGCATCCGGAGCGACTCGGCCAGGGTCATGGGCAGCGCGAAGGGCAGCTCGTAGGCCGAGCCGCTGATCGGGTCGGTCGGCTTGAGCCCCTCGACCATCCCGAGGTAGCCGCAGGCGAGCGAGGCGGCGATCGCGAGGTAGGGGTTCGCGTCCGAGCCGGCGAGGCGGTTCTCCACGCGCCGGTTCTCCGCCTCCGAGGTCGGCACGCGCAGCCCGGCGGTGCGGTTGTCGTAGCCCCACTGCACGTTGATCGGCGCCATGTTGTAGCGGGTGATGCGGCGGTAGCTGTTGACGTTCGGCGCGAACAGCGACATCGCGGGCGGCAGGTACTTCTGCAGGCCGGCGATGTGCGAGAAGAACAGCGGCGAGGGCCCGCCCTCCGCGGTGCTGAACACGTTCCGGCCGGTCTTGATGTCGACCACGCTCTGGTGGATGTGCATGGCGCTGCCCGGCTCGTTCGCCATGGGCTTGGCCATGAAGGTCGCGTACATCTTGTGGCGCAGCGCGGCCTCGCGGGCGGTGCGCTTGAACAGGAAGGCCTGATCGGCGAGGTCGAGCGCGTCGCCGTGGATCAGGTTGATCTCCATCTGCGCCGCGCCATCCTCGTGGATCAGCGTGTCGATGTCGATGTTCTGGGCCTCGCAGAACGCGTAGATGTCGTCGAACAGCGGGTCGAACTCGTTGACCGCCGCGATGCTGTAGGCCTGCCGGCCGATCTCGGGCCGGCCGGAGCGGCCGACCGGCGGCTTGAGCGGGTAGTCCGCATCGACGTTCGGCTCGACCAGGAAGAACTCGAGCTCCGGCGCCACCACCGGCCGCCAGCCCTTGGCCGCATACAGCTCGATGACCCTGCGCAGCACGTAGCGCGGCGACATCGGCACCACCCGGCCGTCGTCGTAGAAGCAGTCGTGGATGACCTGCGCGGTCGGCTCGGGCGCCCAGGGGACGACGCGGATCGTGTTCGGGTCGCCGACGAGGTCGATGTCGATCTCGGAGGGATTGATCGCGCTGTCGTCCTCGGGGTACTCGCCCGTCACCGTCTGCAGGAAGATGGACTCGGGCAGGCGCATGCCCTCGTCCTCGGCGTACTTCTCCGCCGGCATGATCTTGCCGCGCGCGACGCCCGCCATGTCCGCGACGATCGCCTCCACCTCGGAGACGGAGTGATCGCGGAGGAACTGCTTGATCTCGCTCATGGGTCACCGTCCGTGTGCGCGGCTGCGCGCGGCCGAACCGAAGGCCGCGAACATCGCGCGCGAAAAGTCGTTCTTCATCACCTGCCACTCCGGGTGCCACTGCACGGCCAGCGCGAAGGCCGGCGCGCCCGACACCGTGAAGGCCTCGACCACGCCGTCCGGCGCGACCGCCTCGATGGCGAGCTTGTCGCCGAGGCGCTGCACTCCCTGGCTGTGCAGCGAGTTCACCTCGACGCTGCGCCGGCCGGCGAGCCCGTGCAGCAGCCCGCCCTCGGTCAGCTCGACGGCGTGCGCCGGCCCGTACTGCACCTCGAGCGGCTGGTCCTTGTCCTCGCGATGGTCCAGGTGGCCCTGCAGCTCCTGCAGTTTCTGCCACAGCGTGCCACCGAAGGCGACGTTCATCTCCTGGAAGCCGCGGCAGATGCCGAAGACCGGCAGCCCGGAGGCGATCGCCGCCGGGATCAGCGGCAGGGTGGTCGAGTCGCGGGCCGGGTCGTGCCAGGTGCCGTCGTCGCTCGGCGGCCCCTGGTAGCGGTGCGGCTCGACGTTCGACGGGCTGCCCGTGAACAGGATCCCGTCGAAGCTCGCCAGCCAGTCGCCGATGTGCTGCTCGCCGAGCGCCGGCACGAGGACCGGCACCGCGTCGGCGGCCTCGGCCACCGCCGCCAGGTACTTCTCGCCGACGCAATGGAACCAGTGTGGCCCCAGCAGGCGGCGGTCGGCGGGTATCGCAATGACGGGCTTGCGGACTGACATGTCGATTATTTTCAACGCCCCGGCAGCGGGCGGCCGGGCGGGCGCGGCCGCATTCTCGCACACCTGCGGGGGTCGCCGCCCGCCCCGCCTGCGCGAAACCGGGCACGTAATCGGGCTTTCCGCCGCCCCTTGGCAGCCGTGGGGGCACTTCCCGCCTTGCCGCGGGCCTCGGCCCCTCGCTATCCTGAGCGGACTGCGACCCCTTGATTATCATCAAATCTTAAACGGGCAGGCTCCCATGGCGGTCACTCGCGAGGCATACCCGGGCGCCGAGGCCTTCCTCGCCCGCCACCCCGACGTCCGGTGCGTGGACGTGCTCCTGCCCGACATGAACGGGGTCCTGAGGGGCAAGCGGGTGGAGCTGGCGGACCTGCGCCAGGTGTTCGAGCGGGGCCTGATGCTGCCCGGCTCGATGTTCGCGCTCGACGTGCTCGGCGGCACCGTCCAGGCCACCGGCTTCGGCTTCGACGAGGGCGACGCGGACCGGCCCTGCCTGCCGATTCCGGGCAGCCTGCAGCCCTGCCCCTGGCTCGGGCCCCAGGTCGCCCAGCTGCAGGTGACCATGTCCGACCACGACGGGACGCCCTTCTTCGGCGACCCGCGCCACCAGCTCGGCCGGGTGCTTGAGCGCTTCGCGGCCCGCGGCCTCACGCCGGTGGTGGCCGTCGAGCTCGAGTTCTACCTCGTCGACCGCGAGCGGACCGCCGCCGGCCTCGCGCAACCACCCCCCTCGCCGCTCACCGGCCGGCGGGAGTTCCGCACCCAGATCAACTCGATGGTGGACCTGGACGCCCACTCGGCCGTCCTGCGCGCCATCGTGGACGCCTGTCAGGCCCAGGACGTGCCCGGCGGGATGGCGCTCTCCGAGTACGGCCCTTCGCAGTGGGAGGTGAACCTGCGCCACGTCGCCGACGCCCGCCTCGCCTGCGACCACGCGATCCGCCTGAAGCGAATCGTCAAGGGCGTGGCGCTCGCACAGGGCTTCGAGGCGACCTTCATGGCCAAGCCCTACCGCGAGATGGCCGGCAGCGGCGCGCACATCCACGTGAGCCTGCTCGACCGCGACGGCCGCAACGTCTTCGAGAGCGAGCAGCCGACCGCCTCGGAGGCGCTCGGCCAGTGCGCGGCCGGGCTGCTCGCCACGATGGCCGACGCGATGGCGCTGTTCGGCCCGAACGCCAATTCCTACCGGCGGCTGCGGCCCGAGTCCTACGTGCCGATGCACCCGACCTGGGGCTACAACAACCGCGGCGTCGCGGTCCGGGTCCCGGTGTCGGGCGCGGCCGACCGGCGCCTCGAGCACCGCGTCGCCGGCGCCGACGTCAACCCCTACCTCCTCGCCAGCGCCGTGCTCGGCGGCATGCTGCACGGGCTCGAGCGGCGGCTGGCGCCGCCGCCACCGCTCCTCGGCAACGCCTACCACCAGCCGATCGACGCCGAGCCGCTGCCGAACGACTGGCGCGAGGCCATCCTGCGCTTCGAGAAGAGCACGGAGATGCGCGAGCTGTTCGGGGATCGCTTCGTCGAACTCTACGCGACGCTGAAGCGCGGCGAGTGGGAGGATTTCGCCGCCGAAGTCTCGCCGCTGGAGCACCAGTGGTACCTGTCGCAGCTATGACCCTCACCGAGCAGAACATCCGCAACTACTACGCCGCCTCGGCGCCGGCCGAGCCTGCCCGCGCGCCGCTCGCCGGCGAAGTGTCCTGCGACGTCGCGGTGGTCGGCGGAGGCATCGCCGGCTGCTCGGCCGCGCTGCACCTCGCCGAGCGCGGCTACCGGGTCGTGCTGCTCGAGGCCGAGCAGGTCGGCTTCGGCGCCTCGGGTCGCTCGGGCGCGCAGCTGATCTTCGGCTACGCCTGCGGCCAGGAGAAGATCGAGCAGCTCGCCGGCCGCGAGGCCGCGCGCGCGCTTTGGCAGATCACCGCCGAGGGCCTCAGCCTGGTGCGCGAGCGCGTCGCCCGGCACGCGATCGACTGCGACCTGTCCTGGGGCCAGCTGCACGTGGCGCTCAAGCCCCGCCAGCGCGAGGAGCTGGTGGCCGAGCTCGCGGAAGTGACCGGTCGCTACGGCTACGACTCCGTGCGGCTCGTGGAGCGTACGGAGCTCGAGACGCTGCTCGCCACGAAGCGCTACATCGCCGGCGTGCTCGACACCAACAGCGGCCACTGCCACCCGCTCAAGTACGTGCGCGGCCTGGCGCGCGCGGCCGAAGCCGCCGGCGCCACGATCCACGAGGGCAGCCGGGTCACCGGCCTCGAGCGCGGGCCGAGCGTCACGCTTGCCACGGCCGGCGGCAGGCTGCGCGCGAAGTTCGTCGTGCTCGCCGGCAACGCCTACCTCGGCGGGCTGGTGCCCGAGCTCGACCGCAAGATCATGGCGGTCGGCACCTACATCGTCGCGACCGAGCCGCTGGGCCGCGAGCGCGCGAGCGCGCTGATCCGCGACAACCTCGCGGTGGCGGACGTCAACTTCGTGCTCGACTACTTCCGCCTGTCCGCCGACCACCGCCTGCTGTTCGGCGGCCGCGTGAGCTATTCCGGCCTCGACCCGCTCGGCACCGAGCGCGCCACCCGCGCGCGGATGCTGAAGGTGTTCCCGCAGCTCGCCGACGCGCGCGTCGACTACGCCTGGGGCGGCTATGTGGACATCACCATGAACCGCGCGCCGCACTTCGGGCGGCTCGGCGACAACGTCTACTTCCTGCAGGGGTTCTCCGGCCACGGCATGGCGCTGACCGGCGTCGCCGGCAAGCTCGCGGCCGAGGCGATCGCCGGGCAGGCGGAGCGCTTCGACCTGTTCGGCCGCATCCACCACCACGACTTCCCGGGCGGCAGGGCGCTGCGCCGGCCGGCGCTGGTGCTCGGGATGCTCTGGTACCGGATGCGCGACCTGCTTTGACCCGCAGTGTCGGCGCCGCGCTCGCAGCGCCGCCGCCGGCGCGTCCCGCCTACCTCACGAGGTCGCGATAGGCGTGCCAGGTCGCGTGGCCCAGCCACGGGATGAACACGAGCATGCCTGCGAGCAGCGTCGCGAAACCCGCCGCGGTGATCGCGACGATGAGGGCGCTCCAGACCAGCATCGGCACCGGGTTCGCGGCCAGCGTCCGCAGGCTCGCCCGCATCGCCTCGCCGGCGCGCAGGTCCCGGTCGACGATGGCGGGCACCGTGACCACGGAGACCGCGAGCACCACCAGCGCGAGCGCGGCGCCGGCGGCGAGGTAGGCGACGATCTCGTCGCGGTGGGCCGCGTCGATGAAGCCGAGGTAGTAGGTGTCGGCGACGCTCGGGGCGGCGAGGTCGAAGACGGCGCGCAGCAGGATCTCGGAGACCGCGAACCACCCCAGCGCGAGCGCGGCCAGCACCGCGCCGAACCGAAGCAGCGCCCCGCGGTGGCTGGCGAGCGGCGCGAGCGACTCGTTGAAGCCGATCTCCTCGCGCTCGGCGCGGCGCCGCGACAGCTCGACGAGCCCGGTGGTCATCACCGGCGCGCCCAGCAGGAAGCCGGACACCGCGGCCACGACGAAGTACGGGTGGTTGCCGAGCATCAAGAGCAGCATCCAGCCCGTGAGCACCATCAGCAGCCCGTGCGCGAGGCTCGACGCGCCGCAGTGGTACAGGTCGGCCGCGCCGCGGCCCAGCCAGCGGAACGGCGCGAGCACTGAGACCCGGTTGATGTCGACGGGCGCGGACGCGTGCCGCGCCGAATGGACCGTAACGGTCATCGCCCCCCTCCTTGCGCCCGCAGGCCGCGGGCGCGCACCCGTGATGCGTCCACCATAACCCTCGCCACGGCGATAGCAAGGCCGGTCCGCCAGCCGGACAGCCACCCCGGCTAGACTGTGCGTTCGCGGCGCGTGGCGCCGCGCGGAGGAACGCCGATGGACATCCGCCCCGCCGGCCCCTGGGCCGCCCTGGTCGCCTGCTGCCTGGCCCTGCCGGCGCTGGCGGAACAGCCCGCCGAACGGCCGCGCATCGGCCTGGTCCTCGGCGGCGGCGGCGCGGTGGGCGCGGCGCATGCCGGGGTTCTGCGGGTCCTCGACGAGATGCGCGTGCCGGTCGACTGCATTGCCGGCACGAGCATGGGCGCGCTGGTGGGCGGCGCCTACGCCAGCGGCATGACCGGCGACGAGGTGGATGCCTTCCTGCGCGCCATCGACTGGCAGCAGGTCTTCGGCGTGGAACAGAAGCGGCGCTACCAGCCCATGTCGGTCAAGCGAGAGAGCGTGACCGTCTCGAACAAGCTCGAGTTCGGCCTCGGCGACGACGGCCTGATCGCGCCGCGCGGGCTGGTCGAGACCCAGCAGGTCGAGTCGCTGCTCAGGAACATGGTCGCGTCGCAGTCGGGCGTCGAGGACTTCGACCAGCTGCCCATCCCCTTCCGGGCGGTCGCGACCGACCTCAGGTCCGGCGACGTGGTCGTGTTCGGCGCGGGCGACCTGCCGCTCGCCCTGCGCGCGAGCATGTCGGTGCCCGGCGTGTTCGCGCCGGTGGCGCTCGGCGACCAGCTGCTCGTGGACGGGGGCATCAAGCGCAACCTGCCGGTGGACGTGGCCCGCGAGACCTGCGCCGACGTGGTGATCGCCGTCGCGGTCACCGGCGAGGAACGCAGCTCGGAGAGCATGCGCACCGCGACGGGCTCGCTCACGCGCATGGTCGAGATCCTCATCAAGGGCAACGAGGCCGGGTCCCTCGCGTCGCTGGGGCCGGAGGACGTCGGCATCCGCGTCAAGGTCGACGGCATGACGTCCACCGACTTCCAGCACACAGGCCGCGCCATCGAGGCGGGCGAGCGGGCGGCGCGCGCACTCGCGCCCCGCCTCGCCGCGCTGTCGCTGCCGCCCGAGCGATACGCCGCGTGGCGCGCGGACCGCGTCGGCGGCGCGCGCGCCGAGGAGCGCCGCGTCGCGGCAGTCGAGTTCGAGGGCACCGACGAGCGCACCGCCGGCTGGCTCGCATCGCGGGTCCGCACCCGCCCCGGCGACGCCGTCAGCGAGTCGGTGCTCGCCGAGGACGCGCTGCGGATCTACGCGACCGGCGCCTACGAGGCCGTGGGGCACGCGGTCAGCGGCCCGCCCGGCGCGAGCCGCGTCGTCTTCACGCCGGTGCCGAAATCCTGGGGACCGACGTTCCTCGCCTTCGACTACGGCCTCGAGACCTCGCTCGGCGGCAATCCGATGCTGCTCGCGAGCGCGCTGCTGCGCCGGACCTGGCCGGAGGCCGGCGGGCGGGAGTGGCGCGGCCTGCTGCAACTCGGGCGCGAGACGCGGGTCGAGACCGACCTGCGGGAGAACTTCGGCTCGTCGCGCCGCCTGTTCCTGCTGTCGCGGGTCGGCTGGTACGACCAGCGGGAGGACGTGTTCGCCGACGGCAGCCGGGTCGCGGCCTTCGACGAGCGCGCCGTCTACGGCGAGCTGCGCGCCGGCGTGGAGCTCGGAACCTCGGGCGAGGTGCAGCTCGGGCTGTTTCGGCGCAACACGGACCTGCGGCTCGACATCGGCCTGCCGCCGGTCGCCGGGCTCAGCCGCTACGACGACGGCGGCTACCTCGTCGAGTACGAGCGC
This sequence comes from uncultured Steroidobacteraceae bacterium, assembly GCA_964406445.1. Lineage (GTDB taxonomy): Bacteria > Pseudomonadota > Gammaproteobacteria > Steroidobacterales > Steroidobacteraceae > SG8-30. The sequence continues at coordinate 5,231 of CAYORU010000007.1, read as the reverse complement.
GACACCCGCGACTCCGACCTGTGGGCCACGCGCGGCTCGCGGCAGCGCCTGGAGTTCCAGGCCGCCGAGACGGCGCTCGGGGCCGAGGCGCGCTGGCGCACGGCGCTGGTGGAATTCAACGAGTCGATGGTGCTGAACCGGGCCCTGCTGTTCATGGACCTCGCCGGCGGCACCAGTTTCGGCACCCGCACGCCGTTCCACCAGCTGTTCCGGCTCGGCGGGCCCGGGGCGCTCTCGGGCCTCGAGTACGGCGCCTTGCGCGGCGCCGAATTCGCCTACCTGCAGGCGGGCGCGGGCTGGCGCCTCGCCGACGTCGATCCGCTGCTCGGCATGACGCTCTACGCCGGCGGCGCGCTCGAGGCGGGCAACGTCTGGGAGAGCATCGACGACAGCGCGCCCGACGGCCTGCGGCTCGGCGCGCGCCTGTTCGTCGGCGGCAAGACCCCGTTCGGCCCGGTGTCGCTGTCGCTCGGCTACGTCGACAGCGGCGACTTCGCGCTGTTCCTGGGCCTCGGCCGGCCGGTGCTGGGCCGCTGGCGCTGAGGCCGGGGGCGCGTCAGTCGGCCGCGCCGGCGGGCTTGCCGAGGATCTGGTTCAGCTCGACGAAGTAGCCGTCCGGGTCGCGCACCATCGTGACCATCACCGGGATCACGCCGCCGCCGGGCGCCGGGTACTCGATGCGCTCGGGCTCCGAGAGCACCTTCACGCCGGGCACCGCCTTGACCCGCTCCCAGCGCGCGTCGAGGTCGGCGGCGTTGACCACCATGATGAAGTCGCCGATGCCCACGCGGTCCTCGCCCATCCCCGGATCCGGGCGGCGCGGCGAGGTGTACTCGAGCAGCCCCACCGCCCCGACGAAGGTGTCGTTGGCGCGCATGAGCACGAGCCGCATGCTGCGCGTGGAGCCCGGCGGGTCCTCCGGCCGACCGGGGCGCTCGATGACCTCGTCGTAGACCACCGTGAGCCCGAGCGCGTCGCGCCAGAACGGCAGCGAGCGGTCGATGTCGCGCACGATCAGCGTCGTGCGGCGCAGGTCCACCGGGCCGCGCAGCTCCTCGGCGACCGGCGCAGCACCGGCCGGTGCCGAGGCCACCAGCGCGGCCGCGACCGCGATCGTCCGCCATCTTGTCGAGGCCATGCATCCTCCTGTGGCCCGCGCTGCGGGCCCGTCTGCCGTCGCTACTGATCCTCGCCGCAGGGAAACGCTGCCTGCAGCGCCTCGAAGAAGACCTCGGTCACCGGCCGCGCCAGCGCGTCCGGCTTGCCGCCGAGCCAGGCGTGCACGGCCGTGACGTAGGCGCGCAGCCCCACGCCCTGGGGCGGGCAGATCTGCAGCAGCGACTCCGGGCTGCGCCGCTGGAACTGCGCGAACACCGCGCCGGGATCCAGCCGGTAGCCGACCGCGAGCTGCGAGCCGAAGTTCAGCGCGCCGAGCTGGCTGCCGAGGCGCATGCCCTCCACCAGGCCGAGCGTGAGGCCGAGGCAGTAGGTGACCTCCATGTCCTGGCCCGGGGCCGTGCCCTGCAAGGCCTGCATGTAGGCCTCGCAGGAACGGCGCCACTCGCCGGCCGTGGGCGCCGCGAGCCCGGGAGGCGGCTGCTCCGCGGCGCGCGGACCACCCCGCGGCTCGGCGCCCTGCGCCAGGGCGCCGGGCCCCGTCGCGATGGACGCGAGGACGAGGATCGCGGCGGTGGCGACGTGTCGCATGGATCGGTCCCGGCGGATGCGAAGCCCGATTATAGGGCCTCGTCGCGGCGCGGCCTCAGGGCGGCAGCACCTGGGGTGGCGGCATCGGCGCGAGGATGTCCGCGACGTAGGCGTCCACCACACGCTCGAGCGGCAGGTCGTGGTCCGCCCGCTCGGCGAGGTACCAGCGATGCTCGAGCAGCTGGTGGAAGATCTCCGGGTCCGGCAGCTTGCCGCGCTCGGCCGGCGGCACCCGCTCCAGCGCGGGCCGGTAGACCTCCGCGAGCCAGCCCCGCGCCGCTTCTGCCTCGCCGAGCGCGCGGCCGAGCTCGTGCGCCCGGCAGGCGCGGTGGCGGTCGAGGTCGTTCAGCAGCCGCCGCGCCTGGTTCTCCTCGGCGTCGATGCCGGCCAGCCGCCGCAGCCGGCGGCGGTGATGACCGGGCTCCACCACCTGCGCGCGCACCACCACGGCCGGCCCCGCCCGGGAGGGCTGCACCTCGAGCGCCTTGACGTCGAAGCCGATCTCGTTCAGGCGCCGCACGCGCTGGTCGATGCGGAACTGCTCGTCGGTCGCGTAGGTCTCGACCCGGGACAGTTCGGCCCACAGCTCCTCGTAGCGGCGCGCCAGCCGCTCGGCGAGCGTCACCGGGTCGAGGCCCTCGGCCAGCAGCCCGCCGGCCTGCAGGTCCATCAGCTCGCCGGCCACGTTCTCGAAGGTGATGTCGATGTCGTGGCGCCGCGCGCCGTCCGACAGCCGCGGGTGGAGCTCGCCGGTCTCCGCGTCCACGAGGTAGGCGGCGTAGCGGCCGGCGTCGCGGCGGAACAGGACGTTGGAGAGCGAACAGTCGCCCCAGAAGAAGCCCGCGAGGTGCAGGTCGACGAGCAGCTCGGCGAGCGCGTCGAGCAGCGGCAGCGCGCGTTCCGGCGCAGGGTCGCCCGCGAGGACGAGCCGGAAGGGCAGCGAGTGGCGCAGGTAGAGCGTGACCAGCAGCGCCCGGCGATCGGCGGCAGGGCCGGCGCCGCGACCCGTCGCGAGGCCGGCGACGCGCACGACCGGGAGCTCGCGCCGCCCGAGCTCGACGAGCAGCGCATACTCGCGCTTGGCCACTGCCTCGGCCAGCTCCTTGACGGCGAGCAGGTCGGCGCCGCGGGCGACGAAGCCCACCACGTTCCGGGACAGGCCGCGCGGCGCGTCGACCATGATCTCCGGCGGCCACTCGGCCAGCGGGCAGTGCCAGGGCAGCCCGGCGGGAAGCGACTGGCCCTCGGCTGCCTCGAGCCTCGCCACCGGCCGCGGACCTCAGCGCGGCCGGTGCCGGCGCAGCGCCTCGAGGACGGGCGCACCCCAACCGTCGAACATCGCATCGAGACCGGCGGCGAGCTTGCGGCACCAGTTCGCGTATTCCGAACTGGTGCCGGGCACGTTCACCGGCTCGAGCATGCCGAGCAGGTCCTCGGCCTGGACCGCGACCAGCGCGGAGCGGGTGGCCGCGAGGTAGCCGTGCACCGCGGCCGCGAACCGGGGCTCGTAGCGGTCCACCGGCCAGCGCGGGCGGAGGCCGGCCGCGTCCATCGCCTCCAGCAGCCGCTCGCGATCCGCCGCGCGCTCCGCCCGAACGGCAGCCTCGACGGCCGCGTCGGGGTACAGCCCCAGCCGCGCCCGGAGGTCGATGTCCGAGCCCTCCCACCAGCTGGCGAGCGTAGGCAGGTCGTGGGTGGAGACCGCGCCGAGCGCGTGCCGGGACCACTCGCCCGGCGGCCGGAAGGCGCCCTGGGGCGTCTTCTCGAACAGCAGCACCTTGTAGTGGTAGACGCCGCGCGCGTTCATGGCGAGGGTCATCTCCGGCGGAACCGTGCCGAGGTCCTCGCCGATGACCAGGCACTCGTTGCGGTGGCTCTCCAGCGCCACGATGCCGAGCAGGTCGTCGAGCGGGTAGCGCACGTAGCCGCCCTCGGTCGCCGGCAGGCCGCGCGGCACCCACCAGAGGCGGTACAGCGCCATCACGTGGTCGAGGCGCAGCGCGCCGAAATGACGCATGTTGTCGCGCATCAGCTCGACGAAGGGGCGGTAGCGGGCCTGCTGCAGTGCGACGGGGTCCTGCGGCGGGAGGCCCCAGTCCTGTCCCTTGAGCGCCAGCGCGTCCGGTGGCGCGCCGATCGCGGCGCCGGGCCGGTAGACCTGCTGCTGAGCCCAGGCTTCGGAGCCGCCCGCGTTGACGCCCACCGCGTAGTCGCCATAGAGGCCGATCGACATGCCCGCTTCGCGCGCCGCGCTCGCGGCCGCGGCCAGTTGCTCCTCGGCGAGCCACTGCAGCCAGGCATGGAACTCCACCCGACGCGCGGCGGAGCGCGCGAACGTGGCGACCACCGGGCTCTGCGGATCGTGGTAGGCCGGCGGCCAGGACAGCCACCCGCCGACCGCCTCGCGCCGCTGGCGCATGACCTCGTCGATCGCCTCGAACAGCGCGTGCCGCTCGAGTGTCTCGCCGCGCGCCGCGCGCCAGGCCTCGAAGGCGAGGCCGCGCGCGTCGCCCCGCTCGAGGTGGTCGCGGCGGAACTGCCCGTGCAGGAGCCGGAGCACCCCGAGCTTGGCGCGCGCGACGCCCGCATAGTCGACCGCCGGCAGCGACCGCAGGCGCGCGAGCTCGGCCTGGAACGCGGGATCGGCGAGCTGCACCCGGGCCGCCGCGCAGGCGGCGAGTTCCGGCACCGCCTCGACGGCGATATAGAGCACGTTGAGCGCGTGCCGGCTCGACGGGCTGTAGGGGCTGCTGTGCCCGGGATCCGCGGCGAACAGCGCGTGCAGCGGGTTGAGTCCGACGAAGTCGGCGCCCGCGGCGGCGGCACGCCGGGCCAGCTGCGCGAGGTCGGCGAAATCGCCGATGCCCCAGTTGTCCGGGGAACGCAGCGTGTACAGCTGCACGGACACGCCGAAGCGCCGCGCGCCGGCGCCGAGGTCCGGCGGCTCGAAGCAGCGCTGCGGCGCGAGCACCGCCAGCGCCTCCTCGCGCGCGCGGCCCTCCCGCTCGAGCAGCAGCCGGTGATAGCCAGGCGGCAGCGGGCCGGCGAACCGCAGCGTGCAGCCGCCGCCGACCGCCACGACGTCGCAGGCGACGCCGCCGCCGCCCTCGAACTCGAGGCGCGCGGTGCCGACGTCCCCACCCTGCTCCACCGTCAGCTCGAGCGCGAACTCGTCGACTCCGGCGACGACGGCCGGCGGCAGCGCGTGGCCGGCCAAGCCGGCGCCGGCGCCGGCGATCGCCGCCGCGAGCGCCGCGGGATCGTCCACGTCCACGCCCATCGCCCGCAGGATGCCGCGGCGGGCGTCGTCGGTGCTGCGGCGCATCTCGCCGCTGAAGTCGCAGTACTCCTCGCCGAGGCCGCGCAACGCCGCGAGGATGGCGACCGGATCGTCCCGCATGGCGGCGCCGTCAGAGTTCCGCGAGGATCCGCCGGCGCAACTCGGCGTGTTCGTCGGCGGTGATCAGGCCGTCTTCGAGGAGCTGGTTCAGCTCGCGCAGCCGCTGCGCGACCGTGCGAGGCTG